>CAJFOI010000018.1 GCA_904396155.1 Candidatus Avispirillum faecium
ACAATCCCCCACCCGCTGCGCGGGAGCCCCCTTTACACAAGGGGGCCTGAAGTGCTAAAGCCTCCCCTTCGCGGGGGTTGCGCAGCAGACCCGGAGGTAGCGACGCAACATTTTTTATAAAAAGCCTCCCCTTCCTTGTAAAGGGGAGGTGGCGCAACGCAGTTGCGACGGTGGGGTTGTGAAAAACGCAACCTTCATGTTCCCTCTTCCTTTTCATAAAACAGCATGGTATACTAAAGATAAAATAACCGCAGCAAATAGAAACCAAAAAGGAGGCAGTCCCTTGGACCACTTTGAACTTGTCTCTCCCTACAAGCCCACGGGGGACCAGCCCCAGGCCATCGACAGCCTGGTCCGGGGACTGGAGCAGGGGATGCGGGATCAGGTGCTCATGGGCGTCACCGGATCCGGCAAGACCTTCACCATGGCCAACGTGATCGCCAGGATGAACCGGCCCACCCTGGTGCTGGCCCACAACAAAACCCTCGCCGCCCAGCTGTGCAGCGAGTTTCGGGAATTCTTCCCCCACAATGCGGTGGAGTATTTTGTCTCCTACTACGACTACTACCAGCCGGAGGCGTACATCCCCGGCAAGGATATGTATATTGAAAAGGATTCCTCCATCAACGACGAGATCGACAAGCTGCGCCACAGCGCCACCAGCGCCCTGTTTGAGCGGCGGGATGTCATCATTGTGGCCAGCGTGTCCTGCATTTACTCCCTGGGTCCCCCGGAGGAGTACAAAGCCCAGGTGATGGCCCTGCGTCCCGGGATGCAGATGGAGCGGGACGAGCTGGCCAGGCGGCTCATCGAGGCCAGCTACAACCGCAACGATATGAACTTCGTTCGCAACACTTTCCGTATGCGGGGGGACACCCTGGAGGTGTTTCCCTCCAACGCAGGGGAAAAGGCGATCCGGGTGGAGTTTTTCGGGGACGAGATCGACCGGGTGTCGGAGTTTGACCCTCTCACCGGAAACATCCTGCAAAATCTTACGTATGCCGCCGTTTATCCCGCCAACCACTATGCGGTGGACCACAGCAAAATGGAAGCGGCTCTGGAGCGGATCGAAAAGGAGCTGGAGGAGCGGGTGGCCTACTTTGAAAAAGCGGGCAAGCTTTTGGAGGCGCAGCGGATCGAAGAGCGCACCCGGTACGATATGGAGATGCTCCGGGAGATCGGTTCCTGCTCGGGGATCGAAAACTACTCCCGCATCCTGGCCGGGCGGGAGCCGGGTTCCACACCCTATACCCTGCTGGATTACTTTCCAAGGGATTTTCTCATGTTCATCGACGAGTCCCACGTGACGCTTCCCCAGGTGCGGGGCATGTACGGAGGGGACCACGCACGCAAGAAAAATCTGGTGGACTACGGCTTTCGTCTGCCCTCCGCTTTCGACAACCGGCCTCTCAATTTTGAAGAATTTGAAAGCAAGCTCAATCAGGTGATTCTGGTGTCCGCCACGCCGGCGGAATATGAGCGGTCCCGCGCCCAGGCTATTGTGGAGCAGATCATCCGTCCCACGGGGCTGCTGGATCCCCAGGTGGAGGTGCGCCCGGTGGCCACCCAGGTGGACGACGTGCTGGGAGAGATCCGCCTGCGGGTGGAAAAGGGAGAGCGGGTGCTGGTCACTACCCTCACCAAAAAGATGGCGGAGGACCTCACCGAATATCTGGACGCCCAGGAGGTCCGGGTCAAATACATCCACCACAATGTGGACACCATGGAGCGCAGCGAGCTGCTCCGGGATTTGCGCATGGGCGTGTTCGACGTGCTGGTGGGGATCAACCTGCTGCGGGAAGGCATCGATCTGCCGGAGGTCACACTGGTGGCAGTGCTGGATGCGGACAAGGAGGGATTTTTGCGCAGCGAGTCCTCCCTGATCCAGATCATCGGCCGCGCTGCCCGAAATGTGGGAGGGCAGGTCATCCTCTATGCGGATACCATCACCGGATCCATCCAGCGGGCGATGCGTGAGACCCAGCGCCGCCGGGAGATCCAGCAGAAGTACAACGAGGAACATGGCATTACGCCCCAGACCATCAAAAAGCAGATCAGCGATCTCATCAAAATCGGCGCGGCGGAAGACGCCCCCAAAAAGGGAAAGAAAAAGCGCCTGACAAAGCAGGAGCTGGAACAGGAGATCGGACGGCTGCGCCAGGAGATGCAGAAGGCGTCGAAAGAATTGCGCTTCGAGGAAGCGGCATATTTGCGGGACCGCATCCGTTCCCTGGAAAGTACAAAGGACACCTATGCGGGAGGATCAAAAAGAAGTCGTTAAGAAGGACAACCCCTCCGTCAGCTTCGCTGACACCTCCCCTTACACAGGGGAGGCTTTTTATAAAAAATGTTGCGGCATCACCCTCGGGTCTGCTGCGCAGCCCCCGCGAAGGGGAGGCTTGGAATTAGGTAGGCTCCCTTGTGCAAAGGGAGCTGGCGGCAAAGCCGCCTGAGGGATTGTTCTTTTACAACCCCTCCGACATGGCTACGCCATGCCACCACCCCCGGGTCTGCTACGCAGCCCCCGCGAAGGGGAGGCTTTAGCATTTCTTAGGCCCCCATGTGGGGAGTTGCAAAGCAACTCCGGGGGGCATCCCGCGCAGCGGGTAGGGGGATTGTTCCTTTCACAACCCCTCCGACATGGCTGCGCCATGCCACCACCCCCGGATCTGCTGCGCAGCCCCCGCACAGGGGAAGCTTGGAATTAGGTAGGCTCCCTTGTGCAAAGGGAGCTGGCGGCAAAGCCACCTGAGGGATTGTTTCCCCCTTACAACCCCTCCGTCATGGCTACGCCATGCCACCACCCCTTACACTGGGAAGGCTTAGCGAGAAAGTTTGTTCAATTTATTTTGGAGTTGCGCCAGTCCTTTCCTTTGTTGTCGGAAAACGGCTGTATTTTATGCTTGACAAAAAGGATTGGAATGTATAGAATAATAGTAGCAAGCAAACTCTATCTACAAAGGAGATCAAAGATGGCAGACGAACTTTTTGAGAGCGATGTGTTCACGCTCACCGATGAGGAAGGCAACGAGGACGATTACGAGCTCATCGGCACGGTAGAAGTGGACGACGTCACATATTATGCTCTCATTCCCTGCACGGATGACGATAAAGAGGCTACGGAGTATATTGTTCTGCGGGGCGAAAAAGATGAGAACGGAGAGGATGTACTGGTGTCCATCGACGACGACGAGGAATTCGATCGGATCGCCGACATCTTCGACGACGAATTTGCCGACATCGATTACGATGCGGACGCCGACGAGGACGACGAAGAATAAAAATGACAGCCTGCGGTGTTTGTGATAAAGCTTTTAATTAAACCCACAGATGATTCATGGAGTCCGACCCCAAAACGGGAATGCAGGCCTCCCGCCCGCCTCTCCTTTTGCGACAGGCGGTCACGGATGTTGGAAGCACAAAGTGCGGGCATAGGACACCACCTTGCTTAGGGCAGGGTTTCTTAATTAGGCTTTACACGGCACGGTGGGTCGAGCAATTGGACGATTCCCCGCAAATGTGTGCATTTTTGTGTACACGTTTGCGGGGGTTTCCATTTTGTAACAACCCCTCCGTCAGCTACGCTGACACCTCCCCTTCCTTGCGAAGGGGAGGCTTTAGCACTTCAGGCCCCCTTGTGTAAAGGGGGCTCCCGCGAAGCGGGTGAGGGATTGTCTTATTTACAACCCTTCCGTCAGCTACGCTGACACCTCCCCTTCCTTGCGAAGGGGAGGCTTTTATAAAAAAATGCGCCACCACCCCAGGAGTTACACAGCAACTCCCACACTGGGGAGGCTTAGGTTTTGTTCAGTCCCCCTTGTGGGGAGGCTTGCATGAAGAATATTTCACGCAAACGTCTCCAGCACAGCGCCGATGCGCTCTGCACCATAGCGAAGCTGCTTAGACCAGGGCAGAAAGACGATCCGGAAGTGGTCCGGTCGGTTCCAGTTAAACCCGGTCCCGGGGGTGAGCAGGATGCGCTCCCGCTGCAACAGCCGGGCGGCAAACTGCCGGTCGTCAAAAGCGGGATATCGGCGCAGATCCACCCTTGGAAACACGTAAAACCCGGCCCGGGGCCGGAAAAACTGAATGCCGGGGATTTTGGAAAGGGCGTCGCAGATGGCCTCCCGCTGAGCATGGATCCTGCCGCCCGGCGCCAGCAGCGCCTGCATCTCCTCCTCTGCGGCCAGCGCCTGGGGGATGACGGTTTGTGCAGGTACGTTGGCGCACAGGCGCATGGAGGAAAGCAGATCCATTCCCTGCAAAAACGCCTGCTGCCGGGACCAGTCTCCGCACAGGCACAGCCACCCGCACCGAAACCCCGGAATCAGATGGGACTTGGACAGGCCGTTGTAGCAGGCCACCGGCACATCCGGCACGGCGGCGGCTACGGCTGTGTGAACGCCGCCGTCCAGCACCAGACGGTCGTAGATCTCGTCGGCGAACAGGATCAGCCCGTGCCGGCGGGCGAGAGCGCCCACTTGGTCCAGCACGGCAGGGGGGTACAGCGCGCCAGTGGGATTGTTGGGATGGATCAGCACGATCCCCCGGGTGCGGGGAGTGATCTTTTTCTCCATATCGGCCAGATCCGGACACCAGTCGGCCCACTCGTCACAGATATAGTGGACGGCCCGTCCGCCGGCCAGGCGCACCGCGCCGGTCCACAGGGGATAATCCGGCGCAGGAACCAGCATTTCGTCCCCGTTTTCCAGCAGCGCCTGCATGGACATGAGGATCAGCTCGCTGACGCCGTTGCCGGTGTAGATGGTATCCATGGAATAGGGGACCATCCCCTTTTTGCGGCAGTAGGCGTCAATGGCCCGGCGGGCGCGGAGAAGTCCCTTGGATGCAGAGTACCCTTCTGCGCCGGTGAGCTGCTCCGTGTAGGCGCGAAGCAGGCGCGCCGGCGCGCGAAATCCAAAAGGAGCGGGGTCGCCGATGTTGAGATGGAGGATCTTTTCCCCTTGCCGTTCCATCTCCTCCGCCCGCTGCTGGAGCGGGCCCCGAATCTCATATCGAATATCGTGGAATTTGGAGGGAGCCTCCCGCTCCACGGTCATATTGGTGTACATTTTCATTCCTTCCTTTCTCTGGAAAAAGAAAACGTCCCGAACGCGTCATGCGTTCAGGACGAAAAGTTTTCCGTGTTACCACCTGAATTCAGGGAAGGCTACCCCCTTTCCCTGCACTCTGCCGGTACGAGTTCATACCGCTTCTCTGTAACGGGAGAACCCCGTTTGCGCCTACGCGGACCGCGGTCCTTCGGGCAAAGGCTCCAAGACTGCTTCGGCGGGGGCGCGCCGAGGATTTGCACCACCATCCTCTCTCTGGGGACTGCCGCACCGCTTACTCTTTCTCTTCATCGCTTTTTCTTGTGTTTGCTTTTTTATAGTGTACCACAGGAGAGCGTGCTTGTCAATGGAAATGATACCCTTTGTGGGGATGGAACAACCCCTCCGTCATGGCTACGCCATGCCACCTCCCCCCACACAGGGGAGGCTTTTATTTTGATGCTACGTCGACAGCGTCCCGAAAGGCCGGAAGCTTTCCCCGCAGATACTGCCCGGTATAGGACGCTGCGCACTGGGCCACTTCCTCCGGTGTGCCGCAGCAGACGACGGTCCCGCCACCGTCTCCCCCTTCCGGACCCAGATCGATGATGTAGTCCGCCGTTTTGATGATGTCCAGATTGTGTTCAATCACCAATACTGTATTTCCCGCATCCACCAGCCGCTGGAGCACGCCGATCAGCTTTTCCACGTCGGCGGTGTGCAGGCCGGTGGTGGGTTCGTCCAAAACATAGATCGTGCGGCCTGTGCTGCGCCGGGACAGCTCGGCGGAAAGCTTCACCCGCTGGGCCTCTCCCCCGGACAAAGTGGTGGAGGACTGGCCGATTTTTACATACCCCAGCCCCACGTCGCACAGTGTTTTCAGTCGGCCGGCGATTCGGGGCAGATCGGCAAAGAATTCCGCACCTTCCTCCGCTGTCATCTCCAGCACGTCGGCGATGCTCTTGCCCTTGTATTTTACTTCCAGCGTCTCCTTGTTGTACCGTTTCCCATGGCACACGTCGCAGGTGACGTACACATCCGGTAAAAAGTGCATTTCGATCTTTTTCACGCCGTCCCCTTCGCAGGCCTCACAGCGTCCTCCCCGGACGTTGAAGGAAAACCGCCCCGCCTTGTATCCCCGCAGATTTGCCGCCGGGGTTTTTGCAAAAAGCTCCCGGATGTCGGTAAACAATCCCGTGTAGGTGGCGGGATTGGACCGGGGAGTGCGGCCGATGGGACTTTGGTCGATGTCGATGATCTTGTCCAGCGCCTCCACGCCCCGGATCTCCTTGTGCTTGCCGGGAAAGGTGACAGCCCGGTTCAGGGTGGCGGCGAGAGAACGATAGAAGATGGAATTCACCAGGGAGGATTTGCCGCTGCCGGACACGCCGGTGACGCAGACAAAGCATCCCAGGGGGATATCTACGGTAATATTTTTGAGATTGTTCTCGCAGGCGCCTACCACGGTGAGCCGCTTCCCGTTCCCCTTTCGGCGCTGCGCCGGGACGGCAATGGACCGCCGCCCGGACAAAAACGCCCCTGTGAGGGATTTTTTGTCGGCCATAATCTGCTTCGGCGTGCCTGCAGCCACCACCTGGCCGCCGTGGATGCCTGCGCCCGGACCGATATCCAGGATATAGTCCGCGTTTTCCATGGTCTCCTCGTCGTGCTCCACCACGATCACGCTGTTGCCGATGTCCCGCAGCTGCTTCAGGGTGCGAATCAGCTTGCTGTTGTCCCGCTGGTGGAGGCCGATGCTGGGTTCGTCCAGAATGTACAGCACCCCTGCCAGCGCAGAACCGATCTGCGTGGCCAGGCGGATCCGCTGAGATTCCCCCCCGGACAGGGTGCCGCTGCGCCGGGCGAGGGTCAGGTAGTCCAGCCCAACCGACTGGAGAAAGCCCAGACGGCTCTTCAGCTCCTTGATGATCTGCCGGGCGATCTGCTCCTCCATTTGAGAAAACCGCAGACTGTTTGTAAATTCCAGCGCTTCGGTGATGGAGAGACGGCAGTACTGGTCGATGTTCAATCCGCCTACGGTGACGGCGAGCGCCTCCGGATTCAGCCGGCTGCCGCCGCAGGCGGGGCAGTCCTGCTCCTCCATAAACTGCTCGTAATATTCATTTTCCACGCCTCCCTGCTCCATGCGGGCGCTGATGGTCTGAAGGATTCCCTCATACTTTACCCGTTGCTGACGAGTGTATCCTCCAAAGCCCCGCACGATATCGTAGACTTCATCCCCCGTGCCGTGCAGCAGGGCGTGAAGGGCCTCCTTCGAGAAAGTGGACAGAGGCTGGTCCATGCGAAAACCGTGGCGCCTGCCCACCGCGGCGATCAGCGGACCCGTCCAGGTGTCCGGCCCCAAGGTTTTGAATCCGTTTACGGCAACGGCGCCCTCCAGCAGGGAGAGGTCCCGGTTGGGCAAAATCTTTGGAATGGAGATATTTCGGGTAACACCGATGCCGGCGCAGCTTTTGCAGGCGCCGAAAGGATTGTTGAAGGAAAACATCCGAGGCTCCAGCTCGCCGAAGCTGATGCCGTGTTCCTCACAGGCGTAGTTGGTGGAAAACTGCAGCTCCTCCTCCGCCTCCCCCTCTTTCCGGGGCAAAACCATCACGGTGAGAGAGCCGCCGCTCTCCCGCAGGGCCGTCTCCACACTGTCCGACAGGCGGGAGCGGATCTCCGGCTTCATCACCAGCCGGTCTACCACAATCTCAATGGTGTGCCGCTGATTTTTCTCCAGCTCGAAATCCTCGGACAAATCGTAGATGATCCCGTCGCAGCGTACTCTTGAAAAACCGCTTTTCTTTGCGTCGTCGAAAACTTTCTCATGGCGTCCTTTCTTTCCCCGGACCACGGGAGACAAAAGCATAAACCGGGTTCCTTCGGGGAGCGCCAGGATGCGGTCCATGATCTGGTCCGTGGTCTGCTGGCGGATCTCCTTGCCGCAGACGGGACAGTGGGGCACGCCCAGCCGGGCGTATAAAAGACGCAGATAGTCGTAGATCTCCGTGACGGTGCCCACCGTAGAGCGGGGGTTTTTGGAGGTGGTCTTCTGGTCGATGGAAATGGCGGGAGAAAGCCCTTCCACCGAATCGATATCTGGCTTGTCCATCTGCCCCAGGAACATCCGGGCGTAGGAAGACAAGCTTTCCACAAACCGGCGGTGCCCCTCCGCATAAATGGTGTCGAAAGCCAGGGAGGATTTCCCCGATCCGGACAGACCGGTGAACACCACCAGCTTGTCCCGGGGGATCTTCACATCGATGTTTTTCAGGTTGTTTACGCGGGCGCCCCGCACAGTGAGATATTTCGGCATAATGATAAATCCTTCTTAATTCTTTGCCAGACGATACGTTTATATAGGCTCTCCCTAAGGGGACTTACGTTTATATAGGCTCCCCTGTGCAGGGGGTGCGCAGCAACTCCGGGGGTGCTGGCGGCACTATTTTATCTTCATAGGCTCCCTTGTGTAAAGGGAGCTGTCGACGTAGTCGACTGAGGGATTGTTCCCTTTTACAACCCCTCCGCCGCAACTACGTTGCGCCACCACCCCAGCATCTCCTTCGGAGCTGCAGCACAGGGGAGGCTTAAGTATGTGTAGGCTCCCCTGTGCGGTCTTCTGGAGATACGCAAGCGTTCGTCCAAAGACGAACGCTTGCTTTTTTATTTTCCTGCTTCTTTTCGCTCTTCCTTCGCTCTTCCCGTAAGACTGCCGGCCAGGATGATCTTCCGCTCGTCGTCGGTGAGGCTGCCCAGGGAGAAGGTGTGCTTTGTGAGGGTTTTGTCCCCCGTATGATACAGGTATCCCTCTACTGTTTCCGCTTTGCCGGCGATGGCGGCGCGGATCCCGGGAAGTACCACCCAGTCGCCGCAGCGGATTTCGTCCTCCATGGTGCCGCTGTTCTTGCCCATGGCCATTTCCGGGCAGGTCAGGGGCAGCATGCCCCAGTTGATCAAATTGGAGCGGTACCGCTTGGTGGCGTAGTCCCGGGCGATGTTGGCCGCACCGCCCAGCACCCGCTGGCAGGAGGCGGCCTGTTCTCTGGCGCTTCCATCCCCGGGACGGACTGCGCAGACCAGACTGCCGATGCTTACGGATCCGGTCAGTCCCCCGCAGGCGGCGACGGCGGCTTCCATGGCGTCCATCATATGTTTGTCCAGCAGTGCAGGATCATATTCCTCTCCGGCGCACTTTTGGGATACGGCGCGGATTTTGTCCGCACGTCCCACATACTCCGGATCCCGGCGGGACAGGGTCAGGCGGGACAGACGGTAGGGGTTGGAACGGTAAGAGGAGGACTCTCCGGAAGGGATCAGTTCGTCTGTGGTGGTCACTTCGTCGTCGATGACGGAGGCCACGCCCAGTACCAGGTTGTCCCCCAGCGCCGGCATGTTGGGCCAGTCCTTGATGTTGGGGCCGAATTTCAGCTCGGCACTCTTGTCCGCCTTGCCGTAGCCGAACCAGACTCTGTGGGCATAAATGGAAGGGTCAAATTTGTAATCCGGCGTCCGGTATTCCACGTCCAGCTCGTCTGCTCCGGTGAGCAGGCCGCCGGCAGCGGCAGTGGCCGCAATGGAACGGGCGTCCATAAGGGCTACGGAGGCGAACTGCCCCTCTCCCGGCTTCGAGCCTTCCCGGTTGGGGAAGTTGCGGGTGGAGTGACGGATGCTCAGTCCTCCGTTGGCGGGCACATCTCCCGCGCCGAAGCAGGGGCCGCAGAAGGCGGTGCGCATGGTGGCGCCGGCCCGGGTCAGATCGGCGGCGACGCCGGTATCCAGCATCCGCACAAAGGCCGGCTGGCTGGCGGGATATACGGAAAGAGAAAAGCTGCCCGCGCCGATGGAGGCACCCCGGAGAATATCCGCCGCGGCGCACAGGTTGTCGTAGATGCCACCGGCACATCCGGCGATCACGCCCTGGTCGACGCGCACCCGGCCGGTGGCGGGATCGATTTTGTCGGTGAGCTGCAGGGTGCCGGGCGCCAGACCCAGCTGCTCTTCCCCTTTCTTTTCCACCTGGCGGAGGATGTCTCCCGCGTTCTCATTGAGCTGGCGCACCGTGTAGGTGTTGGAGGGGTGGAAAGGCAGGGCGATCATCGGCTCCACTTTGGAGAGATCCACCAGTACGGCGCCGTCGTAGTACGCCATATCTGCCGGTTCGAGCTTCTGGTAAGCCTCCGGCCGGCCATGGATCTGGAAGTAGCGCTTTGTCTCTTCATCTGTAGTCCAGATGGAGGACAGACAGGTGGTTTCCGTGGTCATCACGTCGATGCCGTTGCGGAATTCAATGGGCAGATTTGCAATTCCGTCTCCCACAAATTCCAGCACTTTGTTTTTCACAAATTTCTTCGAGAATACCGCGCCGATGATGGCCAGCGCCACGTCCTGGGGGCCTACGCCCGGACGGGGTGCGCCGGTGAGGTGGACGGCGATCACCTGGGGCATGTCCACATCGTAGGTGCGGTTCAAAATCTGCTTCACCAGCTCGGGACCGCCCTCCCCGATGGCCATGGTTCCCAGAGCGCCGTAGCGGGTGTGGCTGTCGCTGCCCAAAATCATCTTGCCGCAGCCGCTCATCATCTCCCGCATAAAGGCGTGGATTACCGCCTGATGGGCAGGAACATATATGGCGCCGTATTTTTTTGCGGCAGACAGACCGAACATGTGGTCGTCCTCGTTGATGGTGCCGCCCACAGCGCACAGGCTGTTGTGGCAGTTGGTGAGCACATAGGGCAGGGGCAGCTCCTCCAGCCCGCCGGCGCGGGCGGTCATCAGGATGCCCACATATGTAATATCGTGGGACGCCAGGGCGTCAAAGCGGATTTTCAGGTGCTTGTCGTCCGTGCCCACATTGTGTTTGGTGAGAATACTGTGGGCGATGGTGCCCTGCCGGCCGGCGGCCGGATCGCCTCCTTCGGTGACAAAGCGGTTGTCCGTAAAAAATACGCCGTGTTCGATCAGCTTGACCATAGAATACCTCCGATATGCCGCAGCTTGCGGCAGAATACTGTCATAAAGCGAATACCATCATTATATACTATAAGCGAAGAAAAATCAACCGGAAGTCCCGACAAAATTCCCCCATGGAAAAAGCTGCCGGATTTTTCGGAAAAATCCACAAATATGAAAAAAAGAGCGGAAGATCGTAGACAGAAACGGGAAGCTGTGGTATAATAACTTTATAGTGTTTCGATGTAGGACAACAATCCCCCCGTCTGCTTCGCAGACTACCCCCCTTTACACAAGGGGGGCTTGAAGATAAATCTGCATTGACATGCCCCCGGAGATGCTGCGTATCTCCCCACATGGGGGCCTGCACGAACCCAAGCCTCCCCGCAAGGGGGACTTACTCCAACTTCTTAGCCTCCCCTGTGCAAGGGGAGGTGGCGGCTTTGCCGCCGGAGGGGTTGTATTGTAAAAGGGAAACAATCCCTCAGTCAACTTCGTTGACAGCTCCCTTTACACAAGGGAGCCTACACGAACCCAAGCCTCCCCTGTGTGGGGCTGCGCAGCAGACCCGGGGGTGGTGGCACGGCGCAGCCGTGTCGAAGGGGTTGTCCACCTTTGCGCAGCGAACCCATTGTAAAATAGAATGTCCGATTCCAAAGGCAGAGAAAGGAAGCAATTCCATGCCATACACAGCGGAAGAGGCTGCAGAGCTTGTAGAACAGGAAGACGTAGAGTGCATCCGTCTTGCTTTTTTTGATGCCCTGGGCCATCCAAAAAGCTTGTTTCTCTCCCCTTCTGTGCTGCCGCGGGCGCTGGCCGGCGGCGTTCCCATGGAGGAATTTTCTGCGGATGCGGCACCGGGGGAGCTGCTCCTTTTTCCCCAGCTCCACACGCTGCAGGGATTGGACTGGTATCGGGAAGGGGAGAAAACCGCCCGCCTGTACTGCAGCATCCGACACCGGAGCGGCGCGCCTTTTGCGGCGGACAGCCGGTACATCCTGCAGCGGGCAGAACAGGCCGCGCGGGACATGGGCTTTTCTCTGACGGCGGACGGAATCCAGGAGTTTTATCTGCTGCCAGCCGACGCAGGCGGCAGACCTGGCAGAGTCCCCCAGGACGGCGCGCAGGCTTGGGATGCGCCGCCGGCAGACAAGGGAGCGGGCCTGCGGGAAGAAGTCTGCCGGATGCTGCAGGACGTGGGGATCAGGCCCCTGTTTCACTGCCACGGTGGGGGCGCCGGCCAGCATCGGATTGTGTGCCGCCCTGCCGGGCCTGTGGAGGCGGCGGACAACGCCATGACTTTCCGGGAAGCGGTGTACACCGCGGCGCACCATAGCGGCCTGTATGCCTCCTTTGCCCCCAAGCCCCTGATCCGGCAGCGGGGCAGCGGATTTTTCATCCGCATTTCCCTTGGGCGTGCCGGCGGACGGTACATGGAGGCGTTTTTTGCCGGGGTGATCCGACATATCCGGGATATGACGGCCTTTTTGAACCCGGTGCGTCCGTCGTATGAACGGCTGGGCGAGATCCGAAATGAGAAACTTTGCACCTGGACCGGGGAGGGAGCGCTTCCCTATGTGGAACTGCGGTCTCCGGACAGTGCGGCAAATCCGTATATTGCCTTTGCCCTGCTGATTTATGCGGGACTGGACGGAATCCGCAAAGGTCTTATGCAAGGGGAGAGGCAGGCGCCGTATTTTCCAAAGACTGTCGAGGAGGCGCACCATTTTGCCCGGGAAAGCGACTTTATCCGGGATGTGCTGCCGGCGCAGGTCATCGAGGCGTACCGGCAGTCGGTTTTGTAAGCAGGATGCACGTGCGCGCAAAGCGCGCCGAAATAGAAAAAGTACCGCACAAGCGGCAGGGAGGGAAGTATGACAAAGTATATCTTCGTGACAGGCGGGGTCGTGTCCGGCCTGGGAAAAGGAATCACGGCGGCGTCGCTGGGGCGGCTGCTGAAAATGCGGGGGCTGAAGGTGGCGGCGCAAAAGCTGGATCCGTACATAAATGTAGACCCTGGAACCATGAGTCCGTATCAGCACGGAGAGGTCTTTGTCACGGAGGACGGCGCGGAGACGGATCTGGATCTGGGCCACTACGAACGGTTTATCGACGAGGACCTGAACAAGTACTCCAACCTGACCACAGGGAAGGTGTACTGGAATGTGCTGAACAAGGAGCGCAGAGGAGAATATCTGGGGCAGACGGTGCAGATTATCCCCCACATCACCAACGAGATCAAGGAATTTATCTATACGGTGGGCAGAAAGACAGGCGCGGATGTAGTCATCACAGAAATCGGCGGCACCATCGGCGATATTGAAAGCCAGCCGTTTCTGGAGGCCATCCGCCAGGTGGGCACGGAGGTGGGGCCGGACAACAGCCTGTACATCCATGTGGCGCTGGTGCCCTACATCAAGTCCTCCGGAGAGCACAAGTCCAAGCCCACCCAGCACTCCGTCAAGGAAATGCAGGCGACGGGCCTTTCTCCCGACATTATTGTCATGCGGGTGGACGAGCCTGTGGATGAGTCGATTCGGGAGAAGATCGCCTTATTCTGCAACGTGAAGCCGGACTGCGTCATTGAAAATATCACCCTGCCGGTGCTGTACGAGGCGCCCATCATGCTGGAGCGAAACAATTTTTCCGAAATCGTATGCCGGGAGCTGAAGATTCAGGCGGACGAGCCGGATATGACGGAATGGTTGGACATGCTGGACAGCATCAAAAACCGCACCCGCAAGTGCACCATCGGGCTGGTGGGCAAGTATGTGAAGCTGCACGACGCGTATTTGTCCGTGGCGGAGGCTCTGCGCCACGCTGGATATGCCCTGGGCAGCCGGATCGACATCAAGTGGATCGATTCGGAGGACATCACCCCCGGCACGGTAAACGACATCCTTGCGGCCTGCGACGGAATCCTGATTCCCGGCGGCTTTGGCAACCGGGGCGTGGAGGGCAAGATCCTGGCCTGCGAATACGCCCGGACCCGGAACATCCCCTATCTGGGGATCTGCCTGGGGATGCAGATTGCGGTGATCGAATTTGCCAGAAATGTTTTGGGAATCCAGGACGCCCACTCCGGCGAATTTGACGAGGACACGCCCCACAAGGTCATCGATTTTATGCCGGATCAAAGTGAGAACATTGCAAAAGGCGGCACCATGCGCCTGGGCAGGTATCCCTGTAAGGTGGTGCCCGGTACGCTGCTGCACCAGTGCTACGGCGAGGAGATGATCGGCGAGCGCCACCGGCACCGGTACGAATTCAACAACGAGTACCGGGAAGAGATGGAAAAAGCGGGGCTGGTGATTTCCGGAACCTCTCCGGACGGCCGGATTGTGGAAACGGTGGAGATCCCGGAAAACGACTATTTCATCGGCGTACAGTTCCACCCGGAGTTCAAATCCCGTCCCAACCGGGCGCATCCGCTGTTCTATGGGCTGATCAAAGCGGCGCTGGAACACGAAGAGAAGAAATGAAAAAAGACCCCTTGTAGGGGTCTTTTTTAATGCAAGCTTTCCTCCACAGAACAAGATAAAAAAATAAAAGGTTGACAAAATTAGAATATTATATTAATATTTTATTAATAGTTGTTTGTTAGAAAGCGAGGCTTTGGTATAATTTCAGAAACAGATTCGGATGAAAAATATAGAAAGGGAGACTTCATATTTTATGAGAAATAAAAGAAAACCAATCCTTATTGCTATCATTGTTGTGTTGGTCATGGTGTCTGCTTTTTTAATTAGTGATTATATTCGGTTTTTACCAAACGACTGGGTGGAGGGCGATGTATCCAAGTGGGAAGAAAGGTTTCCCGATAACCCTGCCTACGAAATGGCACTGAACTGTAATGGATATCCCATGTTTAAGGACCCTCTTGCAGCTCTGAAACAGTTTAAAATCGACTATGAAGAATTGCTGGATCGAAAAGCGAAAGAATATAATCTGCCACCGCTTAGTAAGTACAATTATTGGGATTATAAGATAGCGGAGGTACCACCGGGTGAAGAGCAATATATAATCTTTCTTTTTTGTAGTTGCTTTGCAAATAGTATTTCAGAGGATGAAAATATTTGGTAGAACAACGGCACATGGATTTTTTTATATTAGAGGCAGAGGCAATACAAGGGATTTTTTAGATAAGGAGTTGCTTTAATCGTATATTTTTCATCCAACCCCCAGTTTGTATCAGCAGACTGGGGGATAGTTTTTACTTACAACCCCTCCGAGTTTTGCTCCGCAAAACCCACCACCTCTGCACTGAGGAGGCTCAAATAAGAAGGGCTCCCCTGTGTAAGGGGAGCTGGCGGCAACCGCCGCCTGAGGGGTTGTTTATTGTCGCTTTTTCACAACCCCACCGTCTTGCCTGCGGCAAGCCACCTCCCCTTCATAAAGAAGGGGAGGCTTTGTATAAAAATATTGCACCACCCCCTGAGTCTGCTGCGCAGCCCCGCACAGGGGAGGCTTGGGGTTTGTAAAGGCTCCCCTGTGTAAGGGGAGCTGGCGGCAACCGCCGCCTGAGGGGTTGTTTATTGTCGCTCTTTTACAACCCCACCGTCTTGCCTGCGGCAAGCCACCTCCCCTTCATAAAGAAGGGGAGGCTTTGTATAAAAATATTGCACTACCACCCCCGGGTCTGCTACGCAGCCCCGCGAAGGGGAGGCTTGGGTTTGTAAAGTCCCCCATGTGGGCGTCTCTTGCAGAGCCGCAAAGGGGATTATTACTCTCCTACAGGCGTGTCCCCGCCGTCTTCTGTATTCTTTGCCGGATACCGGGAGTATTCCTCGCCTGCAAGGTCCGCGGTGGTCATCCGCGGCCGGATGCCATCCTCCATCTCGTTGGAAGGATAAATCTGCGCCGCCGCAGGCCCGCCAGGCTCGTCCGGTCCGGTGAAGTCCTCCAGACCGCTTACCAGATTTTCTTCGTTTTCGATGGGCTTCTTTTTCTTTTTTTCCATATGCGTTCCTTTCAAATGTTTCAAATCGGGTGATACGTATAGTATCTCCCGTTTTTTTGCAGGTATGAGCCATTTTGTGCGCAAAGCGCCTGCCGGGCAGAGTTTTTTTGGGATTTTCTTGCATTGCATCCAAAAAAATGATATAATGATACAGTTTTGTAGACCTTGTGAGGGGTTTCCATATTGCAGAGGAATGATTTGGCGGCGAGTTTGTTCCGGGGAAGCGGCCGGCCCGCCGGATTCTGGCATATGGAAAAAACAGGCAGATCCTCCAAAAATGAAAGGGGCGGTGCAGTACCGTGCTTTGCAAAAAATGGCTGCAAAAATATGCAGAGCCGATCAAATATCTTGTCTTTGGCGTTTTGACGACCATTGTCAATTATTTGATTTTCTGGCTGATCATCCGCTTTTTCGGAGAAGGATCTGCGCTGGCGGCAAATGCCGCAGCATTTGCCGCGGCTACGATTTTTGCGTATATTACAAATAAATTGTTTGTGTTTCAAAGCCGGTCGTGGAAGGGCGCGGTTCTTCTGCGGGAGTTTTTCGGATTTGTAGGAGCACGGATCTTTTCCTTTCTTTTGGAGGAGGTGGGCCTGCTTTTGTGTATGGAGGTGCTCCATGTAGAGCGGTTTGTGCTGCTTCGGATCAGCGGTCTTATGGTCGCGAAGATTGCGCTTTCCTTTATTTCGGTGCTGCTGAACTATCTGTTCAGCAAATACCTGATCTTTTCAAAGAAGAAAGCCTGACGATGGAGGAAAAGAACGCTTGCATGAAAAACGTGCTTTTGATCATTCCCGCTTACAATGAGGAAAAAAACATCAAAACGACGGTGGACCATGTGCTGTCCCATTCGCCGGGTGCGGCTTATCAGCTGGATTACATCGTGGTGAACGACGGATCCCGGGACGGCACCGGTGCGGTGTGCCGCAGAGAGGGGATCCGGTGCCTGCCTCTGGTGCAGAATCTCGGGATCGGCGGGGCCGTTCAAACGGGATATCTGTATGCGCTGCAAAACGGGTACGATATCGCAGTCCAGTTCGACGGCGATGGCCAGCACGATATTGCCTCGCTGGATGCACTAATAGAGCCGATTTTGCAGGGGGAAGTGGATTTTACGGTGGGCTCCCGGTTTGTCGACGGGACAAGCGATTTTCGCTCGACCTTTATGCGGCGGCTGGGAATCCGCTATCTTTCCCTGTTGATCCGTATCGTATCGGGGGGCAGGATCAAGGATCCCACCTCGGGTTATCGGGCAGCAAACCGCAAGGCCATCGCCTTTCTCGCCTCCAATTACCCGGCAGATTATCCTGAACCGGAGTCGATCGTAGCGCTCTTGAAAAAGGGCTTTCGCCTGCGGGAGGTGCAGGTGAACATGTTTGAGCGGGCTGCGGGGAAATCCTCGATCAGCTTCTGGAAATCCATTTACTATATGTTCAAGGTATCTCTTGCAATTTTGTGTACAAGTATGCAAAGAAAGGAGAAGAGCTGAATGTCCCTGCATCTTCGCATCGCTATGATCGTGCTGGCAGTGGGAGTCATGGTGATCATTTTTCGGTCGGTGAACAAAAAGCATATGCGTATGCAGTACTCTCTCGTGTGGATTCTCATATCCGTTGCGCTGCTGCTTGTGGCGATCTTTCCGATCCTTGCGCAGTGGCTGTGTTTGCTCCTTGGGATTGAAACGCCGTCCAACTTGATTTTTTTACTGGGGATCCTGGCGCTTCTGCTGTTGAATTTTACACAAACCGGGATCATATCCAAGCAGTCGGAACAGATCAAGACCCTGACGCAGGCGCTCTCCCTGCATCAATATGCCCAGGAGAAGGAGGAAACACATGGAGACGAGAAATCTGGAAATAAAGAAGGATAATCCCACAAAACAGAGAAAGTTCCGCTCTTTTCTCAAGGAGCATCGGGCGATTTTGATCGTTTTGCTTCTTGTGCTGGCCGTTCGGCTGATTGCGCTGGATATGCTGGGCGCAGAATACAGCCTTTCCAACGACGACCTCGCTTATGTGCGCAGCGGGATCACGTTCCGGCATACCGGTATGATCACCATGCATGAAAATGATGTGCCCAGTGCACAAATTATGCCCGGACTGACGGTGCTGATCGGACTTTTCTCTTTTGTTTTCGGAGAGGGAACGCGGCTGTGGCTGGCGTTGAAACTGCTGTGGGCTTGCATGGGGACCCTGACAGGATGGTTCATTTATAAGAGCGTGCGCATCTATGCGCCGAAGTGGTGCGGCGTCGTGGCTGTGATTCCGCTCATACGGGCGGATTTTGTGTGGATGGATAACCTGATCCTTACGGAAACGCCCTTTATCTTTTGCTTTTCTATCATGATCTACTGTACGTTGATGATGGGAAAGACCCGGAAGGGCAAATACTTCTGGGGCTGCCTGGTGGCCTATATGCTGGCGCTGATGTGCAAGGCCAATATTGCGCCCTATCCTGTGTTCGCCATGGTGTATCTGCTCCTTGTAAAATATGATTTCAAACGCCTGCTGCGCCAGGGCCTGATCCTCGGAGGCGTGGTGCTCTGTTTTATTATCCCCTGGAGCATTCGCAACTATATCCAGTTTGACACGTTTGTTCCACTCACATACGGCGTGGGCAACCCCCGCCTTTTGGGGACGTATCAGGGATATGGATATCCCAGCGACGAGGAGCTGGATTATGAGACCCATGTGGAAGAAGTCGTAAAGGAGAAGTATGCCCGATACTATAACGAGGACGGAAGCGTAAAAACAGAATATGTTCGGTTTGTCAACCTGGGCAGGGACAACATCAAAGCAAGTTACAGAATCCAGGAATGGGCAAAAAGGGATTGGAAAAGCATGGTTATCTCCTATGGGGTGATCAAGCCGGTGGAGATGATCCGCAGCTCCTTTTACTGGACTACGCTTTTTAATGTGACCAAGGACCAGGTCCTGATGATGCAGGATCTCAATACGGTGCTGTGCGCCGTTGCCGTAGCGCTTGCGGTTGTCTTAAAAAAATACAGGCGGCAGATGTGCTTTCTATTGCTGGTTTATTTTGGAAATCTGTACGTTTATGCGGCGACCTTTTCCTTTGACCGGTATCAGGTGTCTTTGATGCCTATACGGTATATTATCATAGGCATCGGACTGGGCCTTGGGGCAGAACTTTTTTCCAGGGGCGTCGCCGCCGTGCGCGACAGGCGGACGGAAGGCGGAAATTCGCCTGCAATATAAGGAAAAGCACAAAGCTTTATTGTGTATGGATAAGACACAAGACCGTGCAAAAACAAACACACAAAAATCGGCATTGCTTTTGCATGATCGAAATAGGCGCCGGATTGTTCGGCTGCTGAAAACCATTCTGGACTTTATTTTGATGGCGTAATCCCAGCATACGATGTGACGGAGGATGTGATGCAGTTTGTCATTGCGCATTTGTCAAAGCGCTTCGAGAAAAAGGAAGTTCTCAGAGATATTGATTTTACATTTGAAGAGGGAAAAATTTACGGGCTGCTGGGCAGAAACGGTGCGGGCAAAACCACGCTGTTTAACTGCCTGAACAGGGATTTGAAGGCGGACAGCGGAAATATCTATATGGAAGATGAGAGCGGCGTCCGCCGGGCGGTCACAGCGGAGGACATCGGGTATGTACTTTCCACGCCTACCGTACCGGAGTTCCTCACCGGCAGGGAGTTTTTGAAGTTTTTTATGGACATCAACGAGAAGTCCATCAAAAATCCGAAAAGCATTGACGCGTATTTTGAAGATATGCGCATTGCGCCGGAAGACAGGGATAAACTGCTTAAAGACTACTCCCACGGTATGAAAAATAAAATGCAAATGCTCATCAACATCATCGCCCAACCGAAGGTCCTGCTGCTGGATGAACCTTTGACGTCCCTGGATGTGGTGGTGGCGGAAGAGATGAAGCAACTTCTCCGCTCCCTGAAACAAGACCGCATCACCATTTTTTCCACGCATATTATGGATCTGGCGCTGGATCTCTGCGATGAGATCGTGCTGCTGAGTCACGGCGAGCTGGAAGTTGTGGAGAAAACCGATCTGGACAGCCGGGAATTTAAGGATAAGATCATTGCGGCGCTCAGGGAGGAAGGAAATGAATAAGACGCTCAGGATTTCTTTTTCCCTGAAAAATACATACCGGGTAAACGGGATCCTGTTTTCCCTAAAGCAGATCCCGCTCTTAAAGCGGCTGCTTCCGGAAACCCTGTATCAGGCAAGAGGACTGAAAATTTTTGCAAACATTTTGTCCGCGCTGTGGGAATTTGTCTCTGTATTTCTGGGCAAGTTCCTTTACTTTGTCACGATGGTATGCGGCATCGGCATCCTGTATCAAGCGCTGCCGAAGAATGCGGTGTTTTTGCACATCCTGTTGTTTCTTACGGTGATCGGCAGCTTTGCAAACACGCACCTTTTCAATCCCACCAAGGATAAGTATTATGCGATGATCCTGATGCGCATGGATGCACGGGAATATACGCTGGTGAATTATATTTACTCCATTTTGAAGGTCGCCCTGGGCTTTTTGCCCTTTACGATCCTGTTCGGTATGGACAGAGGTGTCCCTTTGTGGGTTTGCCTGCTCTTGCCCCTTTGCGTCGCAGGGATGAAGCTGTTTGCGGCGGCTGTTACTCTGTGGGATTATGAGAAAAGGGGCTTTGGATACAACGAGAACAAGCTGTCCAAGTATGCCTGGGGCTGTATCGCCCTGCTTTTGGCCGCTGCCTATGCTCCGCCCGCCTTTGGATTTGTGGTGCCGGAAATGGGATCCATGATTCTTTTTTTCCTTTGTATCCCCCTGGGAGCCATGGGGCTTATAAAGGTGCTGACCTTTCGGGATTATTACGCCATCAACAAAGAATTGCTGGCGGGATTGACCAGTCAGATGGACAGCACTGCGCAGACGCAGCTTGTAAAGCAGGTCAATGAGAAGAAAATATCCGCGGATCCTTCCATTACCAGCAGCCGCAAAGGCTTTGAATACCTGAACGAGCTGTTTATCAAAAGGCACAAAAAGATCCTCTGGAACTCCACAAAAAAGATTTCCTGTGTGTGCGCTTTTCTTGTTGTTGCCGTGCTGGCGGGAGTTTACCTGTTGCCGGAGGAAAAAGGGGACATCAACAAAATCGTGATGACCTGGCTTCCGTACTTTGTGTTTATCATGTACGCCATCAACCGTGGCACAAACTTTACACAGGCGCTCTTTATGAACTGCGATCACAGCCTGCTGACCTATTCCTTTTATAAACAGCCGCGTTTTATATTGCGGCTGTTTCAGATCCGCCTGCGTGAAATGATGAAGATCAACGCGGTTCCGGCACTGGTCATCGGCGGTGGGCTGGCGCTGATCCTGTTTGCAACCGGCGGAACGGACAATCCCCTAAACTATGTGGTGCTGATCGTTTCCATCCTGTGTATGAGCCTGTTCTTCTCCATTCATTACCTCACAATTTACTATCTGCTCCAGCCGTATAACGCGGGGACGGAGCTGAAAAGCGGCACATACCGGATCGTTTTGTCCGTGACCTATGTCGTCTGCTTTGCTCTCATGCAGCTTCGTATGCCGATCTTGCTGTTTGGAATGATGACGATTGCTTTCTGTATTCTTTACAGCGTCGTCGCAAGTGTCCTGGTATACCGTCTTGCACCGAAAACATTCCGCCTGAGAGCATAATAAGGCAGCCCGGCTGCCGGAAATCTGTAAAAAGAAACGGGGTGCCCGCCATGTGGCGGGCACCCCGTTTTCCTAATCCTATTTTTCCAAAAAGGCCGCGGCCGTGTCCAGCGCCAGACGCATCATGTCCGTAAAGGAGGCCTGCCGTTCCCTTGCCGTGGTGGCTTCCCCTGTGAGCAGATGGTCGGATACGGTGCAGATCGCCAGCGCGTGCTTCCCTGCCCGCGCCGCGTTCATATAGAGCGCCGCAGCCTCCATCTCCACCGCCAGCACGCCCATTTTTCTCCAGCGCTCCGCCGTGTCCGGGCTGTCGTTGTAAAAAATATCGCTGGAAAGCACATTCCCCACGTGAAAGGCCAGTCCCGCCGATTTTGCCGCCGCTGTGCAAAGCTCCAGCAGGTGCCAGCTGGCGATGGGGGCATAGGTGCCGGGAAGGGCGAAGTTGTGGGCATAGGCGGAATCTGTGCAGGCCCCCTGGCCCAGGACGATGTCCCGCAGATGTACGTGGGGCTGCATCCCGCCGGCAGATCCCACCCGAAGGATGGCCTCTACCCCGAAAAATTGAAACAGCTCGTAGGAGTAGATCCCGATGGAGGGCATCCCCATGCCGCTGGCCATGACGGATATGCGCTGCCCCCGATAGGTGCCCGTATATCCCTGGATGCCCCGGACATTGTTGACCAGTGCGGCATCCTTTAGAAAGTTTTCTGCAATATGCTTTGCCCGCAGCGGATCTCCGGGCATGAGCACCACCGGCGCAAAGTCCTCCGGGGAAGCATCAATATGCGGTGTCGGATATGGTTTCATAGGTCTCTCCCTTCTGCCGCGCCTGTTCCAGCGCGGCGATCACGCGGCTGGTGCCGATCCGGTCTGCGCCCAGGCGGAGCATTTCCGCCGCATCCGCCGGACCGCGGATCCCCCCTGCCGCTTTGATTTTTTTGCCGCATTTCATGTGCTGTTTCAGGAGGAGGATATCCTCCCGGGTGGCGCCGCCTGTGGAAAAGCCCGTGGAGGTTTTGATAAACTGGGCACGGGAGGCGGAAACCACCTGGCACATGCGGACTTTTTCCTCCTGCGTCAGCAGGCAGGTCTCCACAATGACTTTAAGGAGCCTTCCGCCGCAGGCGTCCTTTACCCCGTTGATTTCTTCCAGCACCATATCGTCTGCGCCGGCGCGCACGCGGCCCAGATTTACCACCATGTCGATTTCCTCTGCTCCGTCCGCCGCCGCCCGGTCCGCTTCAAAGCACTTGACTGCCGTAGTCGCATATCCATTGGGGAAGCCGATCACCGTGCAGATGGGGATCCCGCCCGCCACATATTCCGCGGCCGCTTTTACATAGGACGGGGGAATGCACACGGAGGCGGCGCCCCAGCGGATTGCCTCGTCACAAACTTTCTGGATGTCCTCCCACACGGCGGTGGGGGTCAGCAGCGTGTGGTCCACATGTTTTAATATTTCCCGAAGTTTCATTGGTTTTGTACGTTTGTTTCCTTTTTCTTTTATGATAACACAAGATGGATTTTTGTCAACGGGCAGCGTATAGGATTTTTGCGATTTGTGCATAATAGAGGAAAAAGAGCACTGCAAAGAAGGAGACAGAAATGGACGGGGACGAGAAAAAGAAAGCGGAAAACAACAGCGGCGAGGAGATTGAAAACAGCGCCGGCGGGGAGAATACAAACAGCGGGGAAAACGAGCAGCTGGATTTTATTATGAAGAGCGGCGGTGTGATCTCCAAAAAGGACGGGGAGACCATCCACTGTCTGACCATTGTGGGCCAGATCGAGGGACACTATGCGCTGGGAGAGGGCCAGAAGGCCACAAAATACGAGCACATCATCCCCCTTTTGGTGTCTATCGAGCAGTCGGATGAGATTGACGGACTGCTGCTGGTGCTCAATACCATGGGGGGCGACGTGGAAGCGGGACTTGCCATTGCGGAAATGGTGGCAGGCATGTCCAAGCCCACTGTGTCCCTGGTGCTGGGGGGCGGTCACTCCATTGGGGTCCCTCTGGCGGTGTCAGCAAAAAAGTCCTTTATTGTGCCCTCCGCCACTATGACCATTCACCCGGTGCGCATGAGCGGCACCATCATCGGCGTGCCCCAGACATACTATTACTTTGAGCGTATGCAGGACCGGATCATCCGTTTTATCACGGATCACTCCGGCGTCTCGGAGGAGAAATTCCGGGAACTGCTCCTGCGCACGGACCAGATTGCCACCGACGTGGGGTCTCTCATCGACGGCCGTGAGGCGGTAGAGATCGGTCTCATCGATGCCGCCGGCTCTCTGTCACAGGCGCTGCAGGAGCTGCGCCGGCAGGTGGAAGAAAAGCGCGGCGGCGCCCCCGCGCCGGTATAAGCGCGCCGCCCGGGCCCGATGGGCCCTTTTCTTTTGCAATTTTTTGGGATACGGTTGTGTTTGGGCTGGAAATGTGTATAATAAAAAAGGAGAATTTTACCGGCGCAGAGCTGCGTTTCATCACACATATGGGGAGTGAGGATTTTGGAGAAAAAAAGAAGCACCTTTACCGGGAAAGTGGGGTTTGTGCTGGCGGCGGCAGGCTCTGCAGTGGGACTGGGGAACATCTGGCGGTTTCCGTACCTTGCGGCAAAATACGGAGGCGGCATTTTTCTTCTCGTCTATATTCTGCTGGCAGTCACCTTCGGCTTTTCCCTGATGGTGGCGGAGATCGCACTGGGGAGAAAAACCCGCCTGAGTGCCATCGGCGCGTTTTCCTCTCTCAGCAGGCGCTTTTCCTTTCTGGGGTATCTGGCCTCCGCCGTGCCGGTGATCATTTTGCCGTATTACTGTGTGATCGGCGGCTGGGTGATGAAATACCTGGCCGGCTTTGTGACCGGGAGCAGTGCAGCGATGGCGGGTGACGCATATTTCAATACGTATATCGGCGGCACCTGGGAGCCTGTAGGCTGGTTTTTGCTGTTTATGGGGATCACGGCGGTCATTGTGCTGCTGGGCGTGGAAAAGGGAATCGAAAAGGTCAGCAAGTTTATGATGCCGGTGCTGATTGTGCTGATTTTGGGAATTGCCGTCTACACCATCTGTACCATGGACGGCGCGCTGGACGGAGTGGTGTATTACCTGCGGCCCGATTTTTCCAAGTTTTCCGTCATGACGGTGGTGGCCGCCATGGGCCAGATGTTTTATTCCATGTCCCTTTCCATGGGGATCATGATCACCTTCGGCTCCTATATGAAAAGGGATATTCGGGTGGAGAAGTCCGCAAAGCAGATCGAACTGTTCGACACGGGCGTGGCCTTTCTCGCAGGACTGATGATCATCCCGGCGGTGTTTGCATTTTCCGGGGGCGATGAAGCGGCGCTGGGACAGGGCCCGGGGCTCATGTTCGTGACCCTGCCGAAAATCTTTGCTTCCATGCCGGCGGGCGGCATCATCGGCGCGGCGTTCTTTCTCATGGTGCTGTTTGCGGCCCTCACTTCCGCCATCTCCCTGATGGAGACCATCGTGTCCATCTTTTTGGACAAGCTGGCGATGACCAGAAAAGCGGCCTGCCTTCTGGTTTTCGGGATCTGTACGGCTCTGGGACTTTTGTCCTGTCTGGGATACAGCGTCTGGAGCGGCGTGCGGATCATCGGTATGCAGATTCTGGATCTGTTCGATTTTCTCAGCAACAGCGTGTGTATGCCCCTGGTGGCCTTTGCCACCTGCCTCTTTGTGGGCTATGTGATTAAGCCCCAAACCCTCATTGCGGAAATCGAGAAAAGCGGGCCTTTTCGGGAGAAGCGGCTCTTTTGCGTCATGGTCAAATATGTGGCGCCGGTCTTTACCCTGCTGATTTTGCTGTCCTCCGTTTTGGATGTGCTTGGGATTGTGAAAATATAATGACAACCCCACCGTCGCAACTGCGTTGCGCCACCTCCCCTTACACAGGGGAGGCTTATTTTTTGCAGGCCCCCTTGTGCAAAGGGGGCTGGCTCCGCGTATGCGGAGACTGGGGGATTGTTCACTTATGGCTCAAAAAACAACCCCACCGTCACGGCTGCGCCGTGCCACCACCCCCGGGTCTGCTGCGCAGCCCCCACGAAGGGGAGGCTTTTTATAAAAATGTTGTGCTACCACCCCCGGGTCTGCTACGCAGCCCCCACACAGGGGAGGCTTATTTTTTGCAGGCTCCCTTGTGTAAAGGGAGCTCCCGCGAAGCGGGTGAGGGATTGTTCTCTTTTACAACCCCACCGTCGCAACTGCGTTGCACCACCTCCCCTTACACAGGTGAGGCTTTTTATAAAAATGTTGCGCCACCACCCCCGGGTCTGCTACGCAGCCCCGCGAAGGGGAGGCTGTTTTTCAGGTGGAGTTAAATAAGAAAGGCTCCCCTATGTATAGGGATCTGTCGACCAAAATAAAAGGCTCCCTTGTGTAAAGGGAGCTCCCGCGAAGCGGGTGAGGGATTGTTCTCTTTCACAACCCCACCGTCACGGCTACGCCGTGCCACCTCCCCTTGCACAGGGGAGGCTTTTTATAAAAATGTTGTTGTGCCACCACCCCCGGACTTGCTACGCAAGTCCCACACTGGGGAGGCTGTTTTTCAGGTGAAGTAAAATAAGAAAGGCTCCCCTGTGTAAGGGGAGCTGGCGGCAACCGCCGCCTGAGGGGTTGTTTATCATCACTTTTTCACAACCTCTCCGGCACCACATCAATTCCCGCACGGCGTGCCTGGGCGTGCTGCTGGCTGCGGGGGATCCGGTACAGCCGCCCATCCTTGACAAAGTATGCGCCCGTTTGCTTGAAGAAAAAGGAGACGTCCGCCTCTGCGCACTGGCGGCGGAGGTCCAGGATCCAGTCGTAGTCGCATCGCCGCGCCTGCGGCCCGCTCTCGCCTCCCGCGACGACCCCGGCGATCTGGGGCCCCAGCCACGGTTCCATGCGGATCGGCGACAGCAGCGGCTCACAGATGATGCGCTTTTCCCGGATGGGGAGCGACAAAAATACCGGCAGCCGGCTGTCCGCGGCGGCCTGATTTTCCACGGTGCAGCACACCGCTACGTTGTGCCAGCCCGCTTTCCAGTCCGGCGGGATGCACTGGAGAAACCGGGTGATCCTTTTTGTGATGATGGTGAAGTGCACGTCCGGGCGGGCGCGGATGATGTCCCACGCCTCCCCGCGCCAGGGGTCCGCCATATCCAGGAAGAAATCGCTGGTCATGCAGCAGAACACCTGCGCCCCCGGCGGGACTTTGTAGGTCCCCCTGCGATCTCTTGCCAGGGGATAGCCAAAGGACTTTGTGCGCGTTATCTGAGAAGCGTCCCTCCCTACGGACGTATCCCGCCGGTAGACGTAGCAGTTGCGGCAGCCCTCAGACCACTTGATGCACCCGTGCCAGGGGTTCCAGATGTAGTCCTTCACGGCAGGGACAGCTCCTTTCCGTCCAGGATAGCCTTTGTAAGCGTATCTCCCCGGTAGGACAGCTTCAAAGAGAAAAAGGGATGCTCCTCTGTAAGGAGAGACAAAAAGATCCGGTCGCCCTCCCAAAGAGGGAGGGAGGGCACCTGCTCTCGGGGAATCCACTGCAGTTGTCCTTCCGGGCATTCGATGCGCTCGCCTCTGGCGCTGGCCGTATACAGAAACATATATTCCGTGCCCCACACGTCCGATACAAAGGTGACCACTCCCCGCAGGGCGTGCTCTGTAATCGTCAGCCCGGTCTCCTCCTGTACTTCCCGGTAAAGGCATTCCTCCGGGGATTCCCCTTCTTCAAATTTGCCGCCGACGCCTACCCATTTGCCCGCGTTCAGGTCATTTTTCTTTTTGTTCCGGTACAGCATGAGATATTCTTCCCCGTCCTTCCCCGGACGGCAGATATAGCAAAGGGTCGTATTTTTCATTTGTACACCTCCGAAACCTCCCGCAGCAGGGCCTGCATTTCTTTTACGACATCTCCCGGCGCGACAATGCGCATTCTGCCTCCAAATTGAAGCACCCAGGAGAAAAAGTTGTTGCTGACCATCACGCTCACCGATACCATAAAAGTGTCTTTTGTGGGAAAAAGGGTCACGTCCCGTCCAAACCGGTCGATGATCACCCCCGCCAGGTCGTTTTGGCATTCCAGGGTCACGGTCTCCTCCCTGCCCCCGAACATGCCGAACACCTTTTGGGAATAGCGGGCCATATCAAACTGGCGAAACTTTCCCTGGCCCTCCCGGCGCTGGTCCGTCACGGCGATGTGCAGCATCTTGTCCACCCGGAAATGCTTGATATCTCCGTATTCCCCGTCAAAGGCCACCAGATAGTAGTTCCCCTCGCTCCAGGTCAGTGCCCACGGGCTGACACAGTATAGGGCGCCCCCTCTGCGGAGCCTTTTTTCTTTTTGCACCGTCCAGTCGAAATAGTGAAAAGTGATCCGTGCATTGTGCAATATCGCCGTATGAATCTGGTCCACATTGTAATATATGGACTCGTTCATGGTCTTCACCCGGTCCGACAGATGGACCTGCCGCTGGAGAGACTGCGCCTCCCAGCGGCTGGCGAGGCCGGACAGCTTTTCAATCAGGACCCGGCTTTTCTGCCGGGTGATAAAGTTGGAGGACTGGACCGCGTCCACCAAAAGCTTGAGCTCCGGAAGCTCAAACATCCGCGCTTCCACATAATACCCTACGGTGTGGTTTTCTCCCCTCCGCCGTTCCACCGGACAGCCGAACCGCTCCAGCGCCGCAAAATCGTCATAGATGGATTTTCGCTCCGCCCGCAGGCCCGCCTGCTCCAGCCGCTCCAGGATCTCGGCCATGGACAGGGCATGCTCCGCATCTGTTTCCCGCAGCAAAATTTTGAGCAGGTACAAAAGCTTCAGTTTTTGGTCAGCATTTTTCGCCATATACTCACCGCCTTTTTTTCATTGTAGCACATCCACTCCCTCCTGTAAACCCGCGTGTCCCGTTTATGGGACTTTTTCTTTGGAATAAATTTTTTTCTCCCTGCCGGGTGTCCGGTTTTTCGGACAGGCCAGGGCGTACAATATGCCTGTAGAAAAAAGAATGCTTCGCCGCCCGGTGCGGCAGGAAAGGGAGGGATAAGAATGAAAGCGAAAAAACTCCTGCGCAGCGCATCCATCACCTGTGTGCAGGCAGCAGTGCTTTGGGGCACAGGCTGGCTGATGACTCTGGGAATCAGCCATCTCATGTCCCTGCTGCAGCTTTGAGACGGCCTGTGTCTCACCCCGCCCCTTTACATCAGAAAAGCCTTCCCGGCCAGGAAGGCTTTTTTCGTTTTCTTTGCCGGAGGGGTTGCATTTTCCCGCCTGCGGCAGTATGATAAGGCTGTATTTTGGTTCTGGAACAAGGAGAAAAATGGTATGTCCATGAGAGAAAAAATGCACACAGGCGAGCTGTATCTGCCCACGGACGCAGAGATCCAGCGGGAACAGATGGAAAGGCTGGACCGCCTGTATGACTACAACAGCACACGCCCCACGGAGGCAGAAAGGCGTAAGACGCTGCTGCGGGAAATGTTTGCCGAAATCGGAGAAGGATGCTACATCGAACCGCCGTTTCACGCAAACTTCGCAGGTGCCCACGTCCATTTTGGGAAAAACATCTATGCAAACTTCGGACTGACCCTGGTAGACGACACCCATATTTATGTAGGCGACTATACCATGTTCGGACCCAACGTCGTTGTCGCCACGGCAGGCCATCCCATTCTGCCGCAGCTGCGGGAGCAGGCCTACCAGTACAATATGCCGGTCCACATCGGCAAAAACTGCTGGATCGGGGCGGGGGCGATCATCGTCCCCGGCGTGACCATTGGAGAGGGTACCGTCGTGGGCGCGGGGTCCGTAGTGACAAAGGACCTGCCCGCCGGTGTTGTGGCAGTGGGGAACCCCTGCAGGGTACTGCGGGAGATCAGCGAACGGGACCGGGAATTTTATTTTAAGGATAGAAAAATTGACTACAGCCGCCTGGAGTAACGACAGACAATCCCTCACCCGCTTCGCGGGAGCTCCCTTTGCACAAGGGGGCCTTTTATATGATGTTCCGCGGGGTGCCCCCGGAGATGCTGTGCATCTCCCCACAAGAGCGCCTACAAAACTAAGCCTCCCCAGTGTGGGAGTTGCTACGCAACTCCTGGGGTGGCGGCACGGCGTAGCTACCACTAAATGAAGCCTCCCCTTTATAAAAAGGGGAGGTGGCACGGCGTAGCCGTGACGGAGGGGTTGTAATCCTCACCCCAGCACTTTCCCGGCCAGCGCCAGCGCCTCTGCCACCACATGGTGCATGTCGTAATACTTGTACTGTGCCAGCCGTCCGCCGAAGAGCACGTGCTCTTCCCGGTCCGCCAGCGCCTTGTATTTTTCATACAGGGCGTTGTTTTTTTCGTCGTTCAGAGGATAGTAGGGCTCGTCTCCCGGCTTCCAGGCGGCCGGATACTCCCGGGTGATCACCGTTTTGGGTCCGCTTCCAAAGACAAAGTGTTTGTGTTCGATAATCCGGGTGTAGGGCACCTCGTACTCCGTGTAGTTCACCACCGCGTTGCCCTGGTAGTTTTCCGTCTCCAGCACCTCCGTCTCAAAGCGCAGGCTTCGGTACTCCAGCATCCCGTACCGGTAATCGTAAAACTGATCGATCATGCCGGTGAACACCGTGGTCTTTGCAAGGGCGGACAGCGCCTCCCGGTCTGCAAGATAGTCGCAGCCCAGGCGCACCTCGACTCCCTCCAGCATCCGCTCCACCATTTTGGTGTACCCCTCCTCGGGAATTCCCTGGAAGCGGTCGTTGAAATAGTTGTTGTCGTAGGTGAAGCGCACCGGCAGGCGGCGGATGATGAACGCCGGCAGCTCTGTCGCCCGGCGGCCCCACTGCTTTTCCGTATATCCCTTGACCAGGGTCTCATAGATGTCCCGGCCCACCAGGGACAGAGCCTGCTCTTCCAGGTTTTTCGGCTGGGAAATGCCCGCCGCGGCGATCTGCTCCTCTATTTTTGCCTTCGCCTCCGCCGGCGTGACCACGCCCCACAGACGGTTGAAGGTGTTCATGTTGAAGGGCATGTTGTATACCTTTCCCCGGTACAGGGCCACCGGGCTGTTGGTGTATCGGTTGAAACAGGCAAACCGGTTCACATACTCCCACACCTCCTGATTGCTGGTGTGAAAAATGTGGGCGCCGTACATGTGGGTCTCCACCCCCGCGATCTCTTTTGTGTATATGTTGCCTCCGATATGGTCCCGCCGTTCGACGACCAGACAGGATTTTCCCGCCGCCGCGGCTTCGTGGGCAAATACCGCCCCAAACAGCCCGGCACCTACGATGAGATAGTCATACATCGATCTGTTCCCCTTTGTGAAAATCTTTTGTGCCTCTATTGTACCACGGGAAAGGGCAAAGTACAAGATGTAGTTTGTCCTCCAAAAAACACTGTCCGGCCCGGTAAAATTTCAGAAAACCCTTGACAAACGCGCGGCTCTCTATGTATAATAAGGATTGCCTATGCGTCTGTGGACGAGTTGTCCAGGTGAATTTAGAAAATTATCCAGATTTCGATACATCGTAAGGGAGGTGCAAACATGCTCCGGACATATCAACCGAAAAAGCGTCAGAGAAAGAAGGAACACGGGTTCCGCAAAAGAATGAAGACTGCCGACGGCAGAAAGGTTTTGAAGAGACGCCGTGCAAAGGGCAGAGCAAGACTGACGCACTGAAACGGGGCGCGCAAGCCTGTCCCATGAGAAAATGCGGGGATCTCCCGCCCGCCTCCGTCGTGGATCCGGCCCCCCGGACCGATCGGAGGCGTTCTTTCGTTTGGAAATCTTGCAGAATTTTGCAGATCCCGGGAGGATGGATGTGAAGCAGATCGCCATTTGCGAGAATCATCTGTATCAGAAGGCGTACGCCCGCGGCCGCCGCGCCGCGGCGAGGACCGTCTGTGTGTACATCCTGGGAGACAAGAAGGCGCGCGCGCTGCGCGCCGCCAATCCCATGAAGCAAACAGTCAACCGCGTAGGTATTTCCGCCTCAAAAAAGATCGGAGGCGCCGTGGCACGCAACCGTGCAAAGCGGGTCATCCGCGAAGCATACAGAATCACAGACGCTAAAATAGGCGTGAAAAAGGGATATCTTGTGGTGATCACCGCAAGACATGCCGCCACGGCATCCAAAATGCAGGACGTTTTGCGTGATTTGCAGTACTGCCTGCGCAAGGTGGACATGCTTGTTTCGGACGATAAAAAATCAGGCGGCCGGGGGCAGTAATGCTTAAGAAAATTTTTCAGGCGCCGGTGCGCCTGTACCAAAAAGTCCTCTCTCCCCTTCTGCCGGCCCGCTGCCGGTTTACCCCCACCTGCTCCCAGTACTGTATCCTCGCCATCGAGGAGTGGGGCGTCGTGCGGGGGCTTGCCCTGTCCCTGTGGCGGATTCTCCGGTGCAATCCCTGGGGGAAGGGGGGATACGATCCCGTCCCCAGGCGAAAAAAGCGGAGGGAAAAAGGGGACTGACCGCCCTGTAAAACCTTGGAAAGGGAAGCAAATACATGAGTTTTTTTGATTATCTGATCGTCCCCTTTGGGTACATCATGCAGTTTTGCTGCTGGATCTTCCCAAACTATCTGGCGGCGCTGGCCGTATTTACCATTCTGATCCAGCTGCTCCTGTGTCTGATCTTCGGGATCCGGACCTATAAGAACACCCTGAAGCAGGCGGCGCTGGCGCCCAAGGTGGCGGCGCTGCGAAAGAAATACGCCGGCAGGACAGACCAGGCCACCCGGCTGAAGATGCAGGAAGAGACCCAGAGGATGTACCAGGAAAACGGCTTCAACCCCATGGGGGGCTGCCTTCCCATGCTGATTCAGCTGCCCATTATTCTGGCGCTGTATCAGGTTATTGTCAATCCCCTGCGTTTTATCTGCGGCATCGGCCGGTTTGACAGCAGCGTGATCACCCAGGTGATTGAGAATTTCAAAAATGCGGGCATCCAGCTCAGCGGCGATCTGCGGACCCAGCAGTACGAGATCCTTCGGTACCTGCTGGAGCACAAAGCGGATACGGCCCACTGTACCGAGCTTTTGGGCGGGCACACCCCTTCCGTGCTCCCCACCTTCTCCATTGGGGGCTTTGATATGTCCCTGACACCGGAATTTACCTCTGTGCTGATTCTGGTGCCGATTCTCATCTTCGTAGTCATGGTGGTCAGCCAGATCATCACCCGGCATTTTTCGTACCAGGATCCGGCGATGAAGGAACAGCAGAACAGCCTTTCCATGAAGATCATGATGTACACCACACCGCTGATCTCTGTGTATGTGTCCTTCTACATGCCTGCGGCTGTGGGCATCTACTGGATCTACCGCTCCATTGCAGCGACGCTCCAGCAGATCATTTTGTATAAGCTCATGCCGCCGCCCACCTTTACCGAAGAGGATTACAAAGCGGCGGAACGGGAGCTGAACGGCTCCTCCAAAAAGAAAAAGAAGCAGGGCGGCGCGCTGCCGGCGGGAGAGGGCGGAGAGAAGAAGCGCTCCCTCCACCACATCGACGACGATGACGACGAGCCGGCTGTCACGGCAAAGAAGCCCCCTGCCCTAAAAGAAGCTGAAACAGAGAAAAAAGAAGAGGCGGGGAAAGACCAGCCGCCGGTGGATCCGTCGGAGGCACCGGTCATAAAAGAGGACAAGGGCAAACGGCGCTACAAAAAGAGATAGAAAAAAGAAATACGAACCGCAAGTAGCAGATTGTGGAGCTTTTGCGGTTGGATATGGAGTTTGAAATGGCAGAAGAAATCATTATCACCGGCAAGACCTTTGAAGAGGCCATGGCCCAGGCGCAGTCGGAATACAGCGGGGAAAACGTGCAGTATGAGATTTTGGAAATGCCGAAGAAGGGAATTTTCGGGATCGGCGCATCCCCGGCGAAGATCAAGGTGATCATCGCCGACGAGCCGGAGGAGGACACCGATCTCTCCGGCATCGTGGCATCGATCAAGGGACTGAAGGTCACGACCAACAAGGGGGGAGACGGCAGCGCTCCCGCGGAGAAACCCGCGCAGAAGAAGCCTGCGCCGGAGAAGCGGGAAAAGCCGGCCGCTCCCGCAAAAGTGCAGAAAAAAGAGGAGCCCGCACCAACTAAGGCGCCGGAGGCTCCTGCGAAAAAAGCAGAAACTGCGCCCCAGGAGAGGGAAATAAAAGAGCCCAAAGTGATCGAGATCACCGAGGAAGAGCGCCAGTGCGCGCTGCAGTTTCTCTCCACCCTGCTCTCTGACATGGGCGTGGATGCAAAGGCGGAATTTGTGGGCAGTGAGCCTTCCGGCATCGGCGGCAACACGTATCCCCGGATAGAAATCTCAGGAGAGGGCGCCGGCATTCTCATCGGCCACCATGGAGAAACGTTGGACGCCATCCAGTATCTGGTGAATCTGTGCACCCACCGCAAAGGCGGCGGATCCTCCAAGGATTTTGTGAAAATTATTGTAGATATTGAAAATTACCGGCGCAAGCGGGAGGAGACCCTCCGTGCGCTGGCGCGGCGCACGGCGGCCAAGGCGCAGAAATACCGCAGAAATATTGTGCTGGAGCCGATGAACCCCTTTGAGCGGCGGATCATCCACTCGGAGATCCAGGATATAGAAAACGTGTCCACTCATTCCGTGGGCCGGGACGAAAACCGCAAGATCGTGGTCTGCTATGAGGGCGCGGACAAAATCGAGCGCCGGCGGCGGGGACCGCGTGCCGAAAATCAGGAAGAAGCGTAAGGCCTCTCAAGCAAAAAAGTGTAAGAAAAAGGGGATTGCTGTAGCAGGCAATCCCCCAGTCTCCGCATACGCGGAGCCAGCCCCCTTTACACAAGGGGGCCTTTCTTAACTTAGCCTCCCCTGTGTAAGGGGAGGTGGCTTGCCGCAGGCAAGACGGAGGGGATGGAATAAAACAATCCCTCAGTCGACTGCGTCGACATCCCCCTTTGCTCAAGGGGGACTTTTTTCTTTGCCTCTCCACAAAGGAGCCTTTTTTATTAGGTTTCCCCACAAGAGGGACTTTCCTGGTTTAAGCTTCCCCACAAGGGGGATTTCCTTAACTCAGCCTCCCCTGTGTAAGGGGAGGTGTCAACGAAGTTGACGGAGGGGTTGTTACAACCCTTCCCTTTTTCCCCGATTTATGCTACAATAACAATGTCACGTCGTCCCGTCGCTGCCGTTCAAAAACACTGCCGCCCGTTCGACGGCGTCCTTTGCGTCGTTCCATGGCTCGTCGGCATATCGATAGTCGAACTTTTTTACAAACCAGCTTACGTCTCCGCCCAGCTTTTCCAAAAAAGCGGCTTCTTTTTCATAAATCTGCTTGTAGAACGCGCCGAAGTCCTTCCCCTTCATCCGCTCCTTCGCCGCCTGCAGAAACTGGGCAAAATGGGGCAGGCAGAAATACGGCTGGGACAGGCACTTCTCATGAAAGGCAGTGTCGCTCTCCCAGAGGAGCGCCGCCGTCTCCAGCATATGCTGAAAGTGGAAATCTACACGGCTGCATATGTAGCAGTCCTTCGCGACCGCCGTCCATTTCTTTGCCGTGTCCGCGCCGGCGGCGCCGGGGAGCACGCCGGGCTTTTTTGCGGCGTTGTCCACCTGGGCGAGGTGGCTTTCCAGGATCAGCGCCAGGGGCAGCCGTTTCCCGGCGGCCATCAACTGCGCCATATGGGAGGCGCAGAACCCGTGGGCGTTGGTCTCCTGCCGGGTGTCCGGCTCCATCATGGCGGCGCCCAGCACCCGGTCGACCTCATCTCTGCACAGCCCTTCCCGCAGCCGGCAGAAGGGGCACCCGAGAGAAGGATCCTCCATGCCTGCTTCAAACGCTTCGTTTACCGGTATTGTGTAGATTTGTTCCATCCCAGTTCTTCCCTTCCTGTACTGAGAAAACTGTAGCATAAAAAATTTCTTTTGTCAATCGAAAGAGAAAGGATTCCCTATGCAGAAACCCGCCATTTTTGCCAGCGAAAACGGCTGGCTGAAAATCGCTTTTTCCGGAGACTTTTCCGCTGCCCGCACCGCATTTTGCGGCCAGTGCTTTCGCTTTCGCTTCCTGCAGGGGGAATTTCCTCCCCCTCCCGCCGGCTGCGGCGCCGCCGTTTTCGGCATCGCACAGGGCAGGGCCGTCGCCTTTGCAGACGACGGAACCTATCTGTATGTTTACGCCAGCGCAGAGGATTTTCAAAATATCTGGCAGCACTACCTCTCCCTGGATGCGGACTATGAGAGCGCAAACGAAAAAATTCTCCAGGCCCTGTCCGGCGCCGGACAGGCCCACATGCACGCGGCGCTGCATGCGGCCCGGGGCATCCGGATCCTGCGCCAGGATCCCTGGGAGACTCTGTGTTCCTTTATCCTTTCGCAAAACAACAATATCCCCCGTATTCGCAAAATCATCGAGGCGCTGTGCCAGGCATACGGGGAAGAGATTCCCGGCGGCCGTGCTTTTCCCACGCCCCGGGCGCTGGCCGATGCGGGGCGGGACGCCATATTTTCTCTGGGGGCGGGATTTCGCGCCGACTACATATGGGAGGCCGCCGGCAAAATCGCCGAAGGGACTTTTTCTCTTTCCCGGGTACAGGCGGCAGAAACTTACGAGGAAGCCCGGCAGATGCTGTGCACCCTGCGGGGCGTGGGACCCAAGGTGTCCGCCTGCGTTTTGCTTTTTGGACTTGACAGAACGGAGGCTTTTCCCATAGATGTGTGGATGCAGAAGGTGATCGACCGCCGCTTCGGGGGGAATCTGGATCCCGCCGTGTTCGGAAACTGGGCGGGCCTTGCCCAACAATACCTGTTTTATTATGAACGCACCGCCGCCCGCTCCTCTTGACAGAAAGCGACAGGTGCGGTATACTGACAAAAAAGAATCGCTCAACCTTTTGCAAACAGGGAAAGTACGGTGCAAATCCGTCGCAACCGCCATTGCTGTGTTAGAGGAATCCTCTTCAGTCAGAATGCCTGCTGCAATTGTGCGTGCAATCACACTTTTGGGCAAGTGGGAAAGTGGCAAGCGTATTTTGTTGACCTCCCGCCGCAGGCAGCGGCTTTTTTGCGGCGGGATTTTGACAGTATGCTCCTTTCCATGCGGGGGAGCTTTTTTGTTTCTTTTTTTCTTCCTCCAAAACAGGCGGCAGACGCCGTCAAAATCAAAGAAAGGTGCAATCAGACGATGCAAAACAAGGGAATTGCAAGACTTCTGGCCCTGCTGCTGGCAGCGGTACTGCTGTTTTCTCTGGCTGCCTGCCAGAGCGCAGATGAGGGCGGGCAAGGATCGGAAACCACCCAGGCGCCGGAGACGACCGATGCGCAAAACACGGTTACAGTGGAGATCCGCTGTGACGACACGGTGACGGAGGATGTGTGGGCGGATCCCATAATCCTTGCGCAGACAGAATACTCCTTCGAGGGAGAAGTGGACGCCTTTACCGCACTGACAGACGTGGCGGAGGAAAACGACATTGTCCTCGTGGACTCCGACGGATATGTCACCGGCATCGGGGGGCTTTCCGCCGGAGACGCAGGCGAAGCCTCCGGATGGATGTTCCAGGTAAACGGAGAGCTGGCATCCGTAGGCGCACCGGACTACACGCTCCAGGACGGAGACGCGCTGGTGTGGTTCTATACCGCCGACTACAACACCTACTATAACTGATTTTTGAAGGGAGCCGCCATGAAAAAAACAGACACATGCCATCCGCTGCCGCTGCTGCTGTTTTTTGTGGCGGCTGTACTTTTTTCCGTACTGTATATGCACCCCGTCCCCGCGCTGCTGTCTCTTTTGGGCGCGGTGTGCTTTCTCAGTCTGTATCAGCCTATCCCCCTGCGGGAAATTCCATATCTCATCATACTTTTCCTGGCGGTCTCTCTGACAAATCCTGTTTTCACCCTCCGGGGGCGGACGGTGCTCTTTTTTCTCTTGGACATCCCCATCACGCTGGAATCCCTTGCGGCCGGCGCCACAAACGCCACGCTTCTTCTGGCTGCGCTTTTGTGGTGCCGGGCGCTGTTTTACTGCCTGGACGGAGACCGGCTTTTGTATCTCTTCGGAAAACGAGCGCCGAAAACGGCGCTGATTCTCTCCATGACGCTGCGATTCATCCCCATGCTCACCCGCCGCCTTCGAGAGATCCGGACGGCACAGCAGGGCTGCGGCGGCACCGGCGCGGGAAAGCTTCGCTCTGTCGCCCTGTATTTCAGTGCCCTGGTCACTTGTGCCCTGGAGGACAGCGTCACCGCCGGAGCCTCCATGGAGTGCCGGGGAGGGGATCTGCCCGGCCGCAGCTTTTGGGCGCCCTACGTATTTACCCGGCGGGACAAGGGAATCACTGCTGTCCTTCTTTTGTTTCTGGCGGGGATTCTGGCACTGACGGCGGCCGGTGCCGGCGCATTTCGGTTTTATCCCGCCCTGTCCGGGATTTGGGACGCACCGCTTTCCCTGCCATTTTACTGTATATACGGCCTTTTCATGCTGCTTCCCGCCCTGTGGGAGGCGTGGGCGCATATATCCTACGCCCGGGCGCTCTCCCGGGCCTTCCCCGCCGGCGCCGGCAAATAACGAAAGGAGGTATTCCCGTGCATCCATGCTTTACCGTTGAAGGTCTTTCCTTCACTTACCCGCAAAGCATATCTCCCGCGCTGGAGAATGTCAATCTTACGATAGAGGAAGGGGCTTTTCTTCTGCTGTGCGGCAAAACGGGGTCGGGAAAAAGCACCCTGCTGCGTATGCTGAAGCGGGAGATGACGCCCCACGGCACGCTTCGGGGCAGGCGGTTGTATGGAGATACGGACATCGCCGCCCTGGACGGCCGCGTGTCCGCCTCCAAAATCGGCTACATCATGCAGGATCCGGACGCCCAGCTGGTGTGCGATTCCGTTGCCCGGGAGATGGCCTACGGACTGGAGAACCTGGGGACTCCTTCCGATGGGATCCGCCGCACTGTAGCGGAGACGGCCAGCCGGCTGGGGCTTGCCGGTATATTCCACGCCCGCACCGACCGGCTTTCCAGCGGGCAAAAGCAGCTGGTGGCCCTGGCCGCAGTGCTTGCCATGGGTGCCAGAGTCCTTTTGCTGGACGAGCCCTGCTCCATGCTGGATCCCATCGCCGCAGCGGACTTCCTCGCCGTACTGGAGCGACTCCATCGAGAAGAGGGAATTACCATTATTATGACCGACCACCGCCTGGAAAGCGTGCTTCCCCTCTGCACCGGTGCGGTTGTGCTGGACGAGGGAAAGGTCATCTTTTCCGGCCCGGCAAAAGACGCTCCTGCCGCCATTGCCGCAGCGGGGCTGGAGGCTGCGCTGCCCGCCGCCTCCCGGATTTTCCTGAAAACGGGGGGAGAGGGCCCCTGTCCCCTTTCCGTTGGAGAAGGCAGACGGTATCTGTCCCGTATCACGGCTGGCGGGGTTTTGGAAGCGCAGGTACCAAATCCCACGTCAAGGGATTTTGCAAAACCGGTCCTCCAGGTGCGGGATGCGTGGTTTCGCTATCATAAAAAAGACTCGGACGTGCTGCGGGGGCTGGAGCTCTCCTTGTATTCTGGAGAAGTGCTGGCACTCCTCGGCGCCTGCGGCAGCGGAAAAACCACCGCCCTGTCTCTGATGGCAGGGCTGTTGCACCCCTACAGCGGGTCGGTGAAATTTTCCTGCAAAAAAAATCCGACAGCCATGCTGCCGGCCAACAGCGGGGATCTGTTTCTCCATGACACGGTGCGGGGGGATTTGGAGCAGGCGGCCGCGCATACGGGACGGGGGACGGAGGCAGTGGAGGAGACGGCGGCGATGCTGGGCGCCGCGCATCTTCTAAAGAGAAATCCCCGGGACCTCAGCGGGGGAGAGCGGCAGAAATGTGCTCTGTGTCGGCTGCTGCTCACCGACGCACCTGTCCTGTTGCTGGATGAGCCGGCAAGAGGGCTGGATGCACCGGCCAGAGGGGAGCTGTCCCGGATTTTGCGGGAGCTTGCCCGCAGCGGCAAGGCCGTGCTGCTTGTCACCCACGATGTGGCGTTTGCCGCGGACACGGCGGACCGATGCGGTTTGTTTTTCGACGGAAAAGTGATCGTGCAGGAGGATGCCTTTTCCTTTTTTACCGGCAGTACGGCATATACCACCGCGGCCCGGCGGATCTCAGCGGGCATCACCGCACCCGCCTTTACGGTAGATCAGGTGACGGCGCAGCTTTGCGGGAGGCGGGACCGATGAAAAAACGGTTCGTTTTGTTTCTTTGCCTTTTTGGAATCGCCGCCGCCGTGGGCGGTGCGATCCTGTTTCCTGCGAAGGGCTGGGCCTGGTCCAGCCTGCTGCTCGCCGCCGCGGCACTGGTCCTTTCTTTTTCCGCCTTTGAAGGATGGCGGATGCGGGCGGGAGAAGCGGCCTTGCTGGCTGTGCTGTGCGCCCTTTCCGTCTGCTCCCGGACCGTTTTTGTATGGCTTCCCCATTTTAAGCCGGTGAGCGCCATGACCATCATCTGCGGGATGTACCTGGGTCCCAGGGTGGGATTTTTCACCGGGGCGATGACCGCTCTTGTGTCCAACTTTTTGTTTGGGCAGGGGCCCTGGACGCCCTTTCAGATGCTCACCTGGGGGATCATCGGATTTTTGTCCGGTGCCCTCGGGGGGCTTTTGAAAAAAAGCCGAATACTCCTCTTTCTTCACGGGGGGCTGTGCGGGATTTTGTTTTCCCTTATGATGGATCTGTGGTCCATGGTGTGGCTGGCAGGCGAAGCAAGTCTGGGTACGTGGCTGGCACTTGTTGCCACTGCGCTGCCCATGACCGTCACCTATGCCGTGTCGAATATCCTGTTCCTGGCGCTGCTGGCCGGCCCCATCGGAAAAAAGCTTGTGCGCATGCAGGTGCGGTACGGCTTTTTTGCGGTATCTGCCGGAGAATAAGCAGGACAATCCCTCACCCGCTTCGCGGGAGCTCCCTTAGCGGCTCTGCAAGAGACGCCCACATGGGAGCCTGCACAAACCTAAGCCTCCCCTGTGCGGGGCTGCGCAGCTACATAAGGGGGACTTATTCCAACGTCTTAGCCTCCCCTGTGCAAGGGGAGGTGGCTCGCCGCAGGCGAGCCGGAAGGGTTGTGAGAAGACAATCCCCCTGTCAGCTGACGCTGACACCCCCCTTTACACAAGGGGGGCTTAGCAAGCCTACCCTTCGTCGGGGCTGCGCAGCAGACCCGGGGGTGGTGCCGCTTTAGCGGCGGAGGGGTTGTAAGCGGAGGGGTTGAAAAAGAAGACAATCCCCCTGTCAGCTGACGCTGACATCCCCCTTTACACAAGGGGGACTTATTTTAACTTCCAAGCCTCCCCCTATGTGGGGGCTGCACAGCAGACCCGGGGGTGGTGCCGCGGTGAAACCGTGGCGGAGGGGTTGTAAGCGGAGGGGTTGTAAAGGAAACATCCCTCTGTCTCCGTATATGCGGAGACAGCCCCCTTTGCGGCTCTGTAAGAGACGCTCACAAGGGAGCCTGGAATATATAAAATAATGTTGACTTGACCCCCCGGATAGTGGTATAATAAAATCCTATAAGTGGGCTTTACAGTCCTGGAAAAGGGTGAGGGGATATGACGGGAAAGGTGCTGCTTTTTGCTTCCTCCAAGGGAGGGGTGGGAAAATCCACCGTGGCGCTGGGTGTGGCCCGTGCCCTCGCCGGGGCAGGACGCCGGGTGCTGCTGGCAGATCTCGATTTTGAAAGTCCCTGCCTGGATCTTTTGTGCAAAGTAGAGGACCGCGTGCTGTATACCGGGGCGGACGTGGCCCAGGGGATCTGTTCTCCCAAAGATGCGCTTCTGCGTCCGTACGACGGTCTGGAGCTTTATCTGCTTCCCGCTGTCTTCAGCGGGAATGCTGCCGCCTCCCTGGACGCGACCGCAGGGATTTCCCCCTTGAAAGGGGCTGTGGATGCGGCCGCGGAGGAGATCGATGCGTCTTACGTCCTTCTGGACACGGGAGCCGGTGTCAGCAGGGGGCTGGAGACTGCGGCAGCCCTGGCGCAGGGTGCGGTCGTTGTGGCCGGACATACGCCGGCCGGCATCCGCTCTGCGGGATATACAGGGCAGCGGCTGCTGGAGCGGGGGATCACAGAGCTGTATCTGGTGATCAACCCCTTTGACGTGGAGGCTGCCGGGGAGAAAAAAAGGCGGCGCCACAGTATGCTGGAGATCATCGACGGGGTGGGGATTCCTCTGCTTGGGGTGGTGCCCTACGACTACGCGCTGCTGCTGTCTCAGGAAGGGCGCGAAGGTGCGGGGCCGTCTGCGGCGGCGTTCTCCAACATTGCAGCCCGGCTGGAGGGACAAGATGTCCCCCTGTTTTCGGGGCTTCCCAAGATACGAAAGCAAAAACGCACGTTATTCAGATAAAAATCCGGACAAAATAAAGGAAAGGCATGGTATTTGCACAATGGAAATCGCTTTGATTGCAGACGACGCAAAAAAAGAACTGATGACACAGTTTTGCATCGCGTATTGCGGGATCCTCTCCAAGCACAAGCTGTGCTCCACCAGTATCACAGGAAGGTATGTCGCGGAGGCCACGGGGCTGGAGATTGAAAAGCTGCTCCCCGGCAGTCACGGCGGCGTACAACAGATCTGTTCCCGGGTGTCTTACAATGAAATCGACGTGGTGCTTTTCTTCCGCAGCCCGGACTGGGACGCTGCCTCTAAGGAAGAAGAGTACGAGCTGCTGCGCGCCTGCGATACGCAGAATATCCCCATTGCCACCAATATCGCCACGGCGGAGGTCCTGATCACCGCACTGGACCGGGGGGATCTGGACTGGCGGGAAATTGTCAATCCCAAGTCCGACTACAACAGAAAGAAAATGAAACGGTTTTGATGGAAACGCTGAAGATCCTTGCCGTAGGAGACGTAGTCCGCACCTGCGGCGTGGAATACCTGGCCGGGGGAAAGCTGCGCCGTCTGCGGGATATCCTGGGGGCGCAGCTTGTGATCGTCAATGGGGAGAATTCCTCCCATGACAACGGCCTGTCGCCGGACAGCGCCGCCGCCCTTTTGGAAGCGGGGGCCGACGTGATCACCGGGGGAAACCACACCCTGCGCCGGCGGGACATCGGCCCGTTTCTGGACGATCATGCAAATGTGCTGCGGCCTGCAAACTATCCCGGCGACGCGCCCGGCTGCGGCTATACCATTACAGACTGCGCCGGCCGGCGAGCGCTGGTGCTGAACCTTGTGGGCACGACTTTTATGGAGCCCCTGGACAGCCCCTTCAAAGTGGCGGATCATATCCTCTCTGCAAATGCGGGCCGGTATGATTTTGCCGTAGTGGATATCCATGCCGAGGCCACCAGCGAAAAGCTGTGCCTGGCACGGTATCTGGACGGTCGGGCGGCAGTGGTGTTCGGCACGCATACCCATGTGCCCACGGCAGACCCTCAGGTGCTTCCCGGGGGAACGGGGTACATCACCGACTTGGGGATGACCGGGTCCATGAACGGGATTTTAGGGGTGAAAACGGAATGCGTGCTCCACAAATTTTTGCAGCGCACGCCGGTGTATTTTGCGTCCGCAGAAGGGGACTGCGCCGCTCAGGGGGCGCTGTTTACCATAGACCCCGCCACCGGACGGTGCACCGGGGCGGAAAGAATGGATTTTTGAGGCAAGGCGTCCTCAATGAATGAGATAAAGGCTCTCTTGCGGAGCACTTCGCAAAGCACTACCAAAATGTCCCCTCATGTGGACGTCTCTTGCAGAGCCGCACAGGGGAGGCTTAGAAGTTAAAATAAGCCCCCCTTGTGCAAAGGGGGGTGTCAGCGTCAGCTGACAGGGGGATTGTTTTCTTTTATAACCCCTCCGCCACGGTTTCACCGCGGCACCTCCCCTTCGCAAG
>CAJFOI010000019.1 GCA_904396155.1 Candidatus Avispirillum faecium
GGAGGATAGCCGCAAATGTGCGATTTTCCGGCTCGGTTTAAGCCATGAAGCACCCACACTATTAGATTTTTTCGGTGAAATATATTTGTCTGCTGCCAAAAACCTTGATTTCATGCGGGTTTGCGAGAGTGTCGTTATGAACATCGGTACCACAGAAGCCGACTGCTTTAAACAGTCTGCTTATTTTGATATGATGGGATATAGATAAAATTGCTTATATTAGCCTGGAGGTGTAAAATGGAAAAGGATATTATAAAGCAAAATAAGGAAAGTTGGGATGCGATTGCTGATTCTTTCTTTGGAGTGACCGCCCTACCTGTTTATGGTTGTTTTATACCTACAGAGGATGAACTTGGCTTGTTTCCTGAATTAGAAAATAAGAAAGTGTTGGATATTGGTTGTGGCAGCGGGCATTCTCTAAAATGGTGCGGCGATAAAGGCGCTAAAGAATTATGGGGGCTTGATCTGTCAACCAAGCAAATTGAAAATGCAACGAAGTTTTTATCCGATAATCATTATAAACCATACCTTTTTAATGCCCCTATGGAGCAAAATCCTGGTATTCCGGAAAATTATTTTGATATCGTTTACTCAATATATGCCATAGGCTGGACGATAGATATGCAGAAAACCTTTGACCTCGTTTCATCTTATTTAAAGAAAGACGGGGTTTTCATATTTAGCTGGGATCATCCATTTCTGCATTGTATTGAAGCTTTTGAAAATACATTAATTTTTTCAGGCAGTTACTTTGAAGAAGAACCGTTTACATTTAAAAAGAATGTAAATGTCCCTGCTAATCGCAACAATCCGGATCTCAACAAAGAAAGTGGATTCCCCCTGACGCTTTATAATAGACGATTATCCGATTACATAAATGCACTCGCAAAAACCGGGTTTGCTGTTGAAAGAGTGGTTGAAGAAACCGACAGAAAAACATTAGAAAGCGATTATGCGTTTAGTTCACGATATTACTCGCCTTATAAAGCCAAACAATTTCCTCAATCCATTGTTTTTAAATCGAGGAAATTGTAATCGAACAGAGTGGGAAATTTGGGACGGCACAATGGAATAATCTGAACGCCTGTCTCTTTTCTATGCGATATAAAGGCCCGCCCTTTTTAACGAAATGAGGTATTAAAAGCAAAGTTCAGAAAACAACGTTACAAAAATAAAAAATGATACTTTCAAAATGAGTTCCTATTTTTAAGCAGGATATCTTTTTTGTCAACGCTTCCCATAAAAAACGCAACATATGGGGTTTGGTCTCCAGTGTTGTGTTTATATAATACAATGCCTACAAGGAAATCCCTGCTGAAATTTGTCAGCAGGGATTTCCTTGTAATATTCAAAATCATCCAAGATATGGTCTCTTACGATCCGAAAAATAATATCTGAAATTGTCCGGTCGGTCAAGCAGCTCTCTTGCAAAGATCAGCATGGCAGCAAACGACGGCGTGGGAAGAAACCGGTATACTTCCTGTTTGGTCCCGTCAATTTCAATTTGTTCCGTAAGGATCATCTTATATTTGTCCAGCATTTTGATCAGAGCGTTTGCCTTGTCAAAATCCACATGCAGGTTTTGGATCAGCAGATTTGGAGTAAACGGCTTGTTGTCCTGCCGCTTGTGGAAAAATATCATCGTATCGAAAAAAGTTTTGTCAGACAGATCCCGAAACAGTCCCAAATAGTCGATTCCGTCAAAAAATGCCTTATCTTTGTCTTTTGCTTCGGGAACGATCAAATAGTATTGTAAACGGTTGGCCACGCCCATTCGCGTAAATCCTTCATCCGTCAATATGCAGGAATATCTTTGGTCGTCCTCCCCCAATACAGCCTCACACGCCTCAATACCGCCATCTATATCCCCCTCTCCGAACATTGCACGCTCCATATCCCAGCAAAATGCAAAAACTCTGTCAAACCGCAGCGCCGGTTCGGTATTTGCAATAACGTGGATCAAAGCCTTTCGAATGCTGTCAAAATCGTCTATTTCCCTTTCAAAAAGCGCATCGATGGAGACATGGAAAAATGCGGCAATCCGAGGCAGCAGCTCTGTATCCGGGACTCCGCCGTTTTCCCATTTGGATACAGCCTGTGCTGAAACACCAACAGCCTTTGCAAGTGCTTCTTGTGTAACATTCAAATTTTTGCGCAGCTTTGCAATTACTTTCCCAATGGTTTCCACATACATATTTCTCTCTCCCTGTGCTCTAAATCTGTTTTGCGAAAGCTTTCGTGGCTATATTGTATTGCAGCTGCAAGGCGATTTCAATAGAGGCAAAATTGAGAAAACAACTGCCGGTTGTATTTTCGACATGCGCCGAAAACGCAGCCGGTTGTCCCTTATGTCCCTGCCTGCTCCAGCAGCCTGTTTTTTTCTTTCCAAAGCCGCTGCGACAAGTCCACATAGTACGCGTGGGGATTTTCAAACCGTTTGACCTCATCCCAAAGCGTCTCCACCTGCCCGGCGCAGTAGGAGCGAACCTCCTCCAGTGCGGGCGGATCGTACACGCACTTCCCCGCCTGGAATACAGGCACCTGCAGCGCACGCACCTGAAAATCCGTCAACGTTTTGGTCTTCCACACCGCATTGGGATCAAAAATGGTGTGGGGAAGGCTCCCGTCTACGGTCTCATCCCAAATGCAAAGCTCGTCCGCAAGCGCCTTTCCGCTTTCCCTGTCGTAATACCGGTAAAGCTTTTTATAGTGAGGATTGGTGATCTTGGCAGTGTTTTCACTCACCTTGATTTTGGGAATGATCTCTCCCTGCTCGTTCTCTACGGCAGCCAGCTTATATACGCCGCCGAATACCGGTGTGCTTGCGGCGGTAATCAGACGCTCGCCCACGCCAAAAACATCAATTTTTGCACCCTGTGCCAGCAAATCCTGTATCAAATGCTCATCCAGCGCATTGGATGCCACAATTTTGCAGTTTTCCAGTCCCGCCTCATCCAACATCGCCCGCGCCCGCTTGGAAAGATAGGAAATATCCCCTGAATCCAGACGGATTCCAAAGTCTGTGATCCCCTGGGGAACCAACACTTCCTTGAAAACGCGGATGGCGTTGGGGACCCCGCTTTTCAGCGTGTTGTAAGTATCCACCAAAAGCGTCGCATTGCGGGGGTAAATCTCACAATACGCCCGAAAGGCTTCGTATTCCGAATCAAACATCTGCACCCAGGCGTGAGCCATGGTACCGCCGGCAGGAACACCATACAGGGCATCCGTGAGAGTGCAGGCCGTCCCGGCACAACCGCCGATATACGCCGCTCTTGCGCCCAGCACAGCGCCGTCCGCACCCTGGGCACGGCGGGATCCAAATTCCAAAACTGCCCTGCCCTGCGCAGCGCGAACGATCCGGTTTGCCTTGGTGGCGATCAGCGATTGATGGTTCAAAGAGAGCAGAATATACGTCTCCAGCATCTGCGCCTCTATCGCCGGCGCACGGACAGTCAAAATCGGCTCTCCAGGAAAAACAGGAGTCCCCTCAGGGATCGCATAGATATCCCCTATAAAATGGAAATCTTCCAAGAAGGAGAGAAAGGCTTCACAAAACAGATTCTTTCCCCGCAGGTAAGTGATATCCTCCTTTGTAAAGTGCAGCCCCTTGATATATGCGATCACCTGCTCCAGCCCGGCGGTGATGGCAAACCCGCCGCCATCGGGGATACTGCGGAAAAAGACGTCAAAATAGGTGATCTGCTTACCCAGTCCCTTCAGCAAATAGCCGTTTGCCATCGTGAGTTCGTAAAAATCCATGAGCATCGTGAGATTTCGTTCATCCATGATATACACCGTCCTTGTTGATGATCTGTATTTGCATACTTTCCATCACAGAAAGCGCCGCCTGATGCAAAGCCGGATCGCCGGAAGCAACGCAGGATGCATCTACAATGATCTCCGCCTCCGGCCGGGCTGTCTTTGCCAGCACCGCGTTGGCAAGTACACAGATGTTTGTAACGACCCCCACCAGTTCGATGCTGGTATATGCCGTTCCCTTCAGGTGCGCGTACAAGGCATCCGAACCAAACGTCCCTTTAGGGAAAACAAAATCCGACTCCCTTCGGTTCTCCCCCACGGCACCGTATAACTTATGCCCGTCTGTACCGGCGATACAATGGGGAATGGGCAGATTCTTTCCCTCACTGGTGTGCAAGTAATTTTCGCCATGCGTATCCAAAGTGAACAGGATATCCTCTCCCCTTTCTCTGCAGTCTTGGATCTTTTGCACAATACGTTCCTCCAACTGCACCGCCGCAGAAAACCCCAGCGAACCGGTGACAAAGTCGTTCTGATAATCCACTACGATCAAACACTTTTTCATGTCGTCCCCTCCTTTTTCCCCAATATACCTTTTGTCTGTGTCTATCAATATTATACATCAAAAAAGCGCGTCCGTAAAGTACACACAACAACCCAAAAGAAATCTTTCAAAAGGCAAAAAGGCTCCGGCAGTTTTGCAAAACCGCCGGAGCCGATCCGCTATTCTCCTGTCTCTGCCGCTCTCACCTTGCCTTTTCCACACAGGGTGCACTGCTGATTTTTTGCAGCGTATAGCCTGTTTTCGCAATGAGGTCCCGAAGCCTTTCTTCCTCCAGTGCATTCTCCGACAAAATCACCGTCTCTCCCTTTTTCCTGGAAGAAGTTACTTTTTTTACACAAAAATTCTGCCGGATGGCATCGTTGATGTGTGCCTCGCACATCCCGCACGCCATTCCGTCAATTTCCAGAACCGTTTTCACCATGTGGATCCCCCCTCATTTGAAATCTTGCATCTGTTGCATGGGCGCATAGTCGGTTTCTCCGTAAAACCGGCAAGGAAAAGCAGCCTTCCAAACGCTCATCCCATGGAGCGTTTTGCGGAAAGTCTGGTGGCCTCTTTATAGGGACGAAGAAGCATAAAGAGAATCAGCGCAAGAACAGCGATGGCAAAAATCAATCCCACAATATGTACGTGGCCGGTGAACAGATTTCCAAACTGGTTGATCATCAGCGCCACCCCGTACGCAAATACGCACTGATACCCAATGGCAAACCAGGTCCATTTTGCATTGTTCATCTCCCGCCTGATCGCTCCGATCGCCGCAAAGCAGGGAGCACACAGCAGATTGAACACCAGGAAGGAATATGCGCTCACACCTGTAAATACCGTCGCCAGCGTCTGGTATACGTTTCCTGCCGCTCCATACAAAATCCCCATGGTTCCTACAATATTTTCCTTTGCCACAAGACCGGTGATGGACGCAACTGCCGCTTCCCAGGTGCCCCAGCCCAGAGGCTTGAAGATCCACGCAAGCGCGCCGCCGATTGCCGCCAGAATAGAGCTGTCCAGCTCATCCTCGGAGAGCATCCGGAAGCCCTCGTCCGTAAATCCAAAGTATGTGGTAAACCATATCACAATGGTAGAAAGCAGAATAATCGTCCCTGCCTTCTTGATAAAGGACCAGCCACGCTCCCACATGGAACGAAGCACATTCCCCACCGTGGGAAGATGGTACGCAGGCAGCTCCATCACAAAGGGCGCAGGTTCTCCTGCAAACATCTTCGTCTTCTTCAGCATGATGCCGGATACAATAATCGCCGCCATCCCTATGAAATATGCGCTGGTTGCCACCCATGCCGAGCCGCCGAAAATTGCGCCGGCAATCATTGCGATAAAGGGCACCTTTGCACCGCAGGGAATAAAGGTAGTAGTCATAATCGTCATCCGACGGTCCCGCTCATTTTCAATGGTACGAGATGCCATGACTCCGGGAATACCACACCCGGTGCCAATCAGCATCGGAATAAAGGATTTCCCTGAAAGCCCGAATTTCCGGAACACCCGGTCCAGCACAAATGCGATACGGGCCATATACCCGCATGCTTCCAGGAATGCAAGGAGTAAAAACAGTACCAGCATCTGAGGAACAAAGCCGAGCACCGCACCGACGCCCGCTACAATTCCATCCAGAATCAGGCCGGACAGCCATTCCGGAGAATTTGCCGCCTCCAGTCCGTTTCCGACCAATACCGGAATCCCCGGTACCCACACGCCCCAGTCTGCAGGGTCCGGCTCCTCGAAGCCGTTCGCTTCCAAATACGTCACAGCGTCCAGATAGGTCATGCCTACCGTGGTCTCCTCGTCCGCATTCTCCGGAATGGAAGAGTAGTATACGGTCATTTCCGTTACTGCAAGTGTTTCTTCATCTTCTACTTCACAGGTCGCCGTCTGGGCATCTGTCTGGAACGCTTTCAGCTCCTCCAGCGCCGCATCGGCGTCAAAATCCTCTGCTTCCGTGTCCAGTCCCACAAATGCGTCTACTGCCTGCATCGCTGCAGTATATTCCTCTGAGACCTCTCCGTATTCACCGGACCCAATTCCAAACAGATGATACCCATCCCCAAACAGACCGTCGTTTGCCCAGTCCGTCGCCGCAGTACCTACGGTCACCATGGAAATATAGTATACCAGAAACATAATCACCGCGAAAATCGGCAGTCCCAGCCACCGGTTGGTGACAATTTTATCGATCTTATCCGAGGTCGTCAGCTTCCCTGCACTTCTTTTCTTGTAGCATGCCTTCACCAGAGAGCCGATATAGATATATCTTTCGTTGGTGATGATGGATTCCGCATCGTCGTCCATCTCTTCCTCTACGGCACGAATATCCTGTTCAATATGCGCCAGGGTCTCCGGGTCCAGCTTCAGTCCCTCCAGAACCTTATCGTCCCGCTCGAACAGCTTGACGGCATACCATCTCTGCTGCTCCTCCGGCAGATTATGTACCGCAGCTTCCTCAATATGAGCAATCGCGTGCTCCACACTCCCCGAAAACGTATGCATCGGCACCGTCTTTCCATTCTGTGCCGCTTCCATTGCCGCCTGCGCCGCTTCCATAATGCCGGTACCCTTCAGCGCCGATATTTCCACCACCTTGCAGCCCAGCTGACGGGACAATTCCGCCGTGTTGATTTTGTCCCCGTTCTTCTTCACCACATCCATCATGTTGATGGCAATGACTACCGGTATCCCCAGCTCTGTCAGCTGTGTGGTCAGGTACAGGTTCCGCTCCAGGTTCGTCCCGTCTATGATGTTCAGTATCACATCCGGCCGCTCCCCGATCAGGTAGTTCCTCGCCACCACTTCCTCCAGCGTATAGGGGGAAAGCGAATAGATTCCGGGAAGGTCGGTGATAATCACTCCTTTATGCTTCTTCAGTTTTCCTTCCTTCTTCTCCACCGTAACCCCGGGCCAGTTTCCCACAAATTGATTGGAGCCGGTCAGCGCATTGAACAGTGTGGTTTTTCCACAGTTCGGGTTTCCCGCAAGGGCAATTCGTATTTCCATCTCTTCCTTCCTCTCTTTCGTTAGCATATGCTAATCGATTGTCTTAATATATGGGGAGCCGCCTCCCCCGGTCTTTTTCTTCATTCCACCTCTATCATTTCCGCATCCGCCTTCCGCAGGGACATCTCATATCCCCGCACCGTTATTTCTATCGGATCTCCCAGAGGCGCCACCTTCCGCACGGATACCTCTGTACCTCTCGTCAGCCCCATGTCCATGATGCGGCGTTTTACCGCACCCTCCCCATGGAGCCGTACGATCCGCACATGCTCCCCGATCCTCGCCTCTCTCAGCGTCTTCACTGCCTGTTTCCTCCTCACACATATTTATGTACAGGTGCCCTTGCACCATTACACCAAGATCCTTCGCGCCATTTCCCCACTGATCGCCACGCGGCACTCTTTCACATGCACGATTACATTTTCTCCCAGGGTCGTCACCACTGTCACTCTTCCTCCTACCACAAAACCCAGATTTTCCAGATGTTTTTTGACCTCCCGGGGGCCTCCGATCTTCCGGATCACATGCTCTTCCCCGGGTTGCGCAAGACTCAGCGGCATCTTCCCTCTCCCCTTTCTTCATATGTTAGCGCAGACTAACATATGCCTTTTATATGTTAGTCATTCCTAACCCATTCCATATCTTACATCCTTTTCCTTTCTCTGTCAACCCCTTTTTCATTCTTTTTTCACAATCTTTTCTTATTTTGTATTGTTGACGACGGAACATATGTGTGATATACTTTTTTCAGAGGACAAGAAACCCTCTGTACTTGTTTTCTGCGCTGCAAAGCGCTAAAGAGAGAATTTCATACAAAGGAGAGAAAATCATGGCAAACCGTATCGTCTTGAACACCATTTCCTATCATGGTAAAGGAGCAATCGAAAATATCGTTCCGGAATTGACTGCCCGGGGATACAAAAAAGCATTGGTCTGCACGGACCCGGATCTGATCAAATTCGGAGTGGCCGGCAAAGTGACCGCTCTGCTGGATGCGGCAGGCTTTGCATATGAGATGTATACCGATATCAAGGCCAACCCCACCATTGAGAATGTACAAAACGGCGTGGCTGCATTCGGCGCTGCCAAAGCCGATTGTATCGTCGCCGTAGGCGGCGGTTCTGCCATGGATACTGCGAAAGCCATCGGGATCATTGTGAACAATCCGGAATTTGCAGATGTGCGTTCTCTGGAAGGCGTGGCACCCACCAAAAAGCATGCCGTATTCACCATCGCCGTGCCCACCACCGCCGGAACTGCCGCAGAAGTCACCATCAACTACGTCATCACCGATGTGGAGAAAAAACGCAAATTCGTCTGCGTGGATACCAACGATATTCCCGAAATCGCCGTAGTGGACCCGGATATGATGGCTTCCATGCCCAAAGGCCTTACTGCCGCTACCGGAATGGATGCGCTGACCCACGCCATAGAGGGCTATATCACAAAGGGCGCCTGCACCATATCCGATATGTTCCACCTGGAGGCCATCCGCCTGATCTCCCAGAATCTGCGCGGAGCAGTGGAAAACAAGCCCGCGGGACGGGAAGGCATGGCACTGGGACAGTATATCGCCGGCATGGGCTTTTCCAACGTCGGTCTGGGAATCGTCCACTCCATGGCCCACGGGCTCTCCGCTTTGTATGACACACCCCACGGTGTCGCCTGCGCCATTATTCTGCCCACCGGCCTGGAATACAACGTATCTGCCGCCGGCGCCCGGTACCGCGCCATCGGAAAAGCCATGGGGGTCGACGGGATCGATTCCATGGACGACGACGCAGCCGCGCAGGCTACCATCGATGCAGTGAAACAGCTTTCGGCAGATGTAGGGATTCCCGCCAATCTGAAGGGGATCCTGAAAGAAGAAGACGTGCAGTTCCTCTCGGAAAGCGCCTTTGCCGACGCCTGCTGCCCCGGAAATCCCCGGGAAACCAGCGTGGAAGAAATCGCCGCACTGTACCGCAGCTTGATATAAAAATTACAAAAAGGCCCTCTACATGGGGGCTTTTTTTATGATATTTTTTATTTTTGCAGATATTTTTCCATTTTTTACCATTTCCTTGTTCTATAATATAGTTGTGTTGCAGCACACGATTCGCCCCAAACAGGAAAACAAAGCAGAAAAGAAAGGAAAGGGAAAAACATGGCAAAAAAGCTTTTGCAAAAGTTCGTTTCACTGGCGGCCGCAGCGGCACTGCTCACTTGCGCACTGATGGGAAGCTGGCATTCCGGCGCGGCGACCGTTTCCCAGGGCACGGTATTCACGCGTTACGACTTTGACTATGCGCCTACCGTGATCTACGGCGATGGCCCCCAGATCAAAATGTGGTGGGGCGGCGGAACGGGAAGCGGCGATGCAATTTACTATGCCACCGCTGCCTCCACCGGCTGGAGCACACCGGTAAAGGTCCTGGAAAAATCATCCGCCGGCTGGGACAGCTATCACACCTGTGATCCTTCTGTCATCAAGGGCTCTTTTCAGGCAGACGGAGTCTCTTACACTTATGCCATGTACTACACCGGCACCTATGACGCCATCGGTTACGACAGCCACATCGGCGTAGCTTTCTCCAATGATGGGGTAAACTGGACCAAATACTCCGCCAACCCGGTCGTCGATCCCACAGGAGATGCCTCCAGCCAGTACGGCGCCGGTATGCAGTCCGTGTATCGTTCCGCCTCTGGACTGATCACGATGATGTACTTTGACTCTACAACCGGTCAAAACTATATGATGACATCCACAGATGGTATAAACTTTACAGGGAAGACGCCGCTGCAAAATCATTTTTCCAACGAGCACAGCGGAGATATCGCCTTTTCTCCTGCAGAAGACAAATGGTACATCACCACCAAAAGTGGAGATGACTCGGAAATCTACATTTATGAATCCATCGGCAGCGACCTTTCCGGAACATGGGAGTGGAAGGACACCATCTCTCAGATCACTACCGGAAAGGCAAAGAATCACAATCCGGGCTGGATGCGATACCCTGGCGGAGATATTTATGTAGAAAACGGCACTGGATACAAATACGTCTATTACGGCGCCGGGTCAGGCTCCACCGCCACCTGGGACATCGCCCAATCCATTTACACAACCGGATGGGAGTTTGATATCGATGGCAACCGACAGGGATGGAGCACCGCCAATATTGCCAATGATGCGGGACCGGTAGGGGGCTTTTGGACGTTCGTCACAAGTACCAGCGATCCCAACCTGATTTCTCCCGCCCTGGAAGCACCGGCGGCTTCCTACTCCACCGTTTCCGTGCGTATGGCCAACCAAAACACCGTATCAGATGGAAAAATTTATTTCAAAACTGCGGCAGAAAACTACTACAGTGAGGACAAATCTGTCTCCTTTACCTGTACATCCGGAGGCGGCTGGTATACCCACAATATAGAGATGACCTCCAATCCCAAGTGGACGGGGACCATTACGGGGATCCGCATAGACCCTGTATCGGCAGGCACTGTCGCCGCCTGCGGCGTGGATTTCATTCGGCTGGTAAAATAAATAAAAAAATCTCCGGGAGTACCCGGAGATTTTTTATTTTTGATTCTGCCGTAAAATTTCAAAAGAAAGGATTGTGGCAGCCGAAGCCGCAGACAGAGATGCAGAGAATGCCCGCCCATAGTCAATGCGCACAATACAGTCGGCCCGTTCCAATACGGAGGCGCGGATCCCCCGCTTTTCTCCCCCCACGATCATAAATATCGGCCGACGCAGGTCCGCTGTATAGACACCAACGGAATTCCTTTTATCCGCACAGACGATTTTGTACCCCTTTTCTTTGAAAAAATCCACTGCCCGCTCCGGTGCTGCTGTATACATGGGAAGCAGCTCCGACGCACCCGCAGAAGCGCGGCAGACGACTCCCGCGGCGTTCATCCAACTGCGCTGGGGCAAAAGGACCCCGTCCGCCCCGGCAGCATAGATGGAACGGAGCGCATACCCGAAATTATAGGGATCCTCGATCCCATCCAGCATCATATAAAAACCATTTTCCGGAAAATTCTCCTTCGACAGCTCCTCCAAAAAAACAGGGCGCCGATCGGTACAGCGGGCGACAATCCCGCCGTGGGAAGTACCGACGGTAAGGGCGCCAATCTCCTCTTTCGTACACGGTGTGAGCAGAAACCCCCGGTCCTCTGCAATCCTTTTTAGATAGCCGAGCTCCTTTGCGCGGGATGCTGCACGCTCTGTGTCATATAAGATCTCCACAATACGCCGGTCACTGATACCCAGCTCCCCGGCCCGCAGCACCGCGCGCACCGAGGTCATCCCTTCAAACAGATTGGATGGCAAAAACTTTTCCCGCTCTTTCATGCCCTTCTCCCTTCTACTTTTGTCCATTGTAGCAAATTATCGCCAAAAGGTCAAATGTTTCTCTTGCAGCCAAAGAAGCGGTATGATACAATAAAAGAAAAAGAAAGGCGGTACTATATCATGGAGAAAAAAGACCTGGATTTTGCCACAGAAGCTACAAGGGAGCTGCTCGACGCGCCCACCTGCTGTGCAGAGGCGAGAGAGGCAGCGCAGCGATGGCTGGACGCCATAGGTACACCGACACAGGAAGGGGAAACGAAAAAGTATATTGCAGAGCTGGAAGAGGATATCATGCCCATTGAAACGCTGATCCAGTTTGCCACCTCGCAAGAGGGTGCCGCATACTTTGGGGCCGATACTGCCGCCGGTATTGCAGCGCACGGAAAAGAACTGGCGGCGGCAGGAGCAAAATACTGCGACTGTCCCGCCTGTGCCGCAGCGAAAAAAATCCTATCCGTCAAGGACAAGCTGCTCGCGTAAACTTCGCCCTGTGTATCCCCAGAGATACACAGGGCTTCTATTGACAATAGCAAAATTTTCTTCTATAATAGTTGCATACGCAACAAATGCGCATGCAACTATTTTTGGATTCGGAGAATAAATATGCCCCGGTATCTTATGAAAAACATCAGCACCATAGCCCGGTGCGCCACACTGTACAGGGATCAGCAGCTGACGGAGATAGGACTCAACGGCTATCAGGCACCATACGTGCCGGAGATCTGCGCCGCGCCGGGAATCGCGCAGGAACAGCTGGCCCAGCAGCTCCATGTCAACAGAAGCAGTGTCACCCGCCAGCTGATGCTGTTGGAGGAAAACGGTTTCATCGTCCGCCGCCGAAGTCCGGATGACAGACGCACCGTAGAAGTATACCCCACCGAAAAAATGCAGGCGGCACTGCCCATCGTGCGGGATACCTTTGTCCGCTGGCGAAGGGCGCTTACAGAAGGACTTACCACAGAAGAGTTAGAGCTTTTGGAGATATTGCTGGAGCGTCTGGCAGACAGGGCGCAGGAGATCCGATGAAAACAATTTTTACCTACATTCGTCCAAAAATGGGACAAATGAGTGTGCAACTCCTTATCAAATTTAGCGGTACCGTTGTAGAGCTGCTCCTTCCCTGGATGCTCTCCGTTATTTTGGATACATACGCGGCAGCGGGAAACCGAAAAATGATCTGGGTCTGGGGGGGACTGATGACCCTGTGTGCCGCAGGCGCACTGGTGGGAAACGTCGTTGCCAACCGCATGGCTACGCGCATTTCCAGGGATATCACCAAAAACCTGCGGCGAGATTTGTTTGCAAAGATCACGCAGCTTTCCGCCGGCCAGGAGGATGCCTTCACCACTCCTTCCCTGATCTCCCGGCTCACCAGCGACACGTATAACGTCCATCAAATGGTAGACCGTATGCAGCGTCTGGGGGTACGCGCTCCCATCCTCCTGCTGGGAGGGGTAGCCGTCACTCTCTCTATGGAACCGGTGCTCACATTGGTACTGCTCACTGCGCTCCCACTTCTCGGCATGATCGTTTTTTTGGTATCCCGCAAAGGAATTCGACTGTATACCCGCACGCAGCAGGCTCTGGACAGCCTGATCCGCCGCGCACAGGAGAGTATGGCCGGCATTCGGGTCATCCAGGCACTGTCCAAAACGGAATATGAAAAGGCACAGTTTGACGGGGACAATCAAAGGGCCGTCCAACGGGAGTATAAAGCCGGGCTTTTGATGAATCTCACCAACCCGGTAATGAACCTGGTGCTCAATACCGGTCTGACACTGGTAGTTGTAGTAGGCGCTTTTCGGGTCAACGCAGGAGCCACCCAGCCGGGCACCATCATCGCCTTTTTGAGCTATTTCACCATCATCTTAAATGCACTGATGATGGTGTCCCGCTTGTTTGTCATGTATTCCAAGGGAGCCGCCAGCGGACGCCGGATTGCAGAGGTTCTGGACGCTCCAAAGGAAATGAATATCCTTTCCCTGCCTTCCAAAGACCGGACATGCCACATTGAATTCGACCGGGTCTCCTTTTCCTATGCAAAAAACAAAAATGACATCGAAGGGATTTGCTTCTCTCTCAAAAAAGGAGAAACACTGGGGATCATCGGACCCACCGGAAGCGGAAAGAGCACCATCCTGCGGCTGCTGCTGCGGCTGTATGATCCGGACAAAGGCACCGTGTATATCGACGGAAAAGACATCCGCTCCATCCCGCCCAAAGAACTGTATGCAATGTTCGGCGTGGTGTTTCAAAACGATTTTCTTCACGCAGGCAGTATTCGGGAGAACATAGATTTCGGCCGGAATCTGACGCCACAGCAACATGCCCGGGCGGCACAAATGGCTCAGGCGGAATTTGTACAAATCCCCATAAATGGATTTGATCGGCAGATCGCATCCAGAGGGACCAACCTCAGCGGCGGGCAAAAGCAGCGTGTACTTCTTGCCCGTGCCCTGGCAGGCCATCCAAAGATCCTCCTGCTGGACGACAGCTCCAGCGCACTGGACTATAAGACAGATGCCGCGCTGCGCCGGGCGCTGGCAGATGAACTGGGCGGTACCACCAAGATCATCGTGGCACAGCGCATCAGCTCCATCCGTCACGCAGACCATATTCTGGTGCTGGAGGAAGGCCGCGAAATCGGGTATGGAACACATGAGCAGCTGATGGACACCTGCCCCGCCTACCGAGAAATTGCGCAGGTGCAAATGCCGGAAGCCGTCCTCCAAAAGAAAGAAAGGCAGGGATGAACATGGCTGCGGGACAAAATATACCAGGCGGCCCCCGCGGGGGCGCATACGAACGTCCCAGCGAGCGCTCCGGCGCAACGCTGCGGCGGCTTTGGCACTATCTTTGCCAGTACAAATGGATGCTGGTTCTGGCGGCAGTACTCAGCATCAGCGGCAATCTGCTGGCATTGGTCGGACCCAAGCTTTCCGGTTATGCCATCGACGCCATTAAGCCGGGGCCGGGTCAGGTAGATTTTACCTCCGTATTTTTCTATGCGGCACTGATGCTGCTGTTTTATCTGCTGTCCTCCCTTCTGAGTTACCTCCTTGCCGCATTGATGGTACGGCTCAGCCGCAACATTGTCTACCGACTGCGCAGGGATGTATACGACCACCTGATGCGGCTGCCCGTGCAGTTTTTCGACACCTGTCCCATTGGAAATATCCTCAGCATCCTTTCCTATGACATCGACACGGTCAATGCTTCCCTTTCCAACGATCTGGTGCAAATGCTTGCCAGCATCATCACCGTAGGCGGCTCTTTTCTTATGATGCTCTCCATCGCGCCGCAGTTGATTTTGATTTTTGTCGTGACCATCCCCATATCCATCTTGTTTACCAAGTACCGCTCCCGCCGGGCGCGGATCCTGTACCGGAAACGCAACGAAAAGCTGGGAGAACTCAACGGATATGCGGAAGAAATGACCGGAGGACTGAAAACCATTCGATCCTACGGCAGAGAGGAAGTTTTCCAAGGACGATTTGAACGGCGCAACGATTCGGCATGTCAGGCCAATTACGAAGCGGACTCCTTTGCCTGCATGGCCGGGCCCATGGTAAATTTTATCAACAATATCTCCCTGATGCTGGTGAGTGTGTTCGGAGCACTGCTGTACATGAGCGGCGGCATTACACTGGGAAATGTATCTTCCTTCGTCCTCTATTCCCGAAAATTTTCCGGTCCCATCAACGAATTTGCCAATATCATCAGCGAGCTGCAATCCGCACTGGCCGCGGCGGAGCGCATCTTCCGTCTGCTGGATCAGCCGCAGGAGGCGCCGGACGCACCCGATGCAACGGAGCTGGAAAACGTCCAGGGAGCCGTGGAACTGAAAGACGTATGCTTTGGATATGGAGAGGCGCCAGTGCTCCGACGTTTTAGCCTTACAGCGCAGCCTGGTCAAACGGTAGCCATCGTAGGCCCCACCGGGGCGGGAAAAACCACAATCATCAATTTGCTCATGCGGTTTTACGACGCCCAAGCGGGAACCATCACCGTAGACGGCAAGGAGATTTGTACTCTCACCCGTGCCAGCCTGCGGCGCGCCTATTCTATGGTACTGCAGGATACCTGGTTGTTTTCCGGAACGGTCTACGAAAACCTGACCTATGGGAAGGATGGCGTCACACGGGAAGAAGTACAGGCCGCCGCAAAAGCAGCAAAAATCGACGGCTTTATACGCTCCCTGCCCCACGGATACGACACCTTCCTGCAGGACGGAGGAGCGGAAATCTCCAAGGGACAAAAGCAGTTGTTAACGATTGCAAGGGCCATGCTGCTGGATGCACCAATGCTGATTTTGGACGAAGCTACCTCCAATGTAGACACCTCCACGGAGCGCGCCATTCAGGCGGCAATGCTGAAACTGATGGAGGGACGCACTTGCTTTGTCATTGCCCATCGCCTATCCACGATACAAAATGCAGATCAAATCATCGTATTGAAGGACGGTACGGCAGCAGAATGCGGCACCCACGCCCAGCTGATGGCGCAGGGCGGCTACTACAGCGAATTGTACCGGGCACAGTTCGACACAACCCCAGCATAAAAGAGCTTTTCTAAACACTGCTGTCCCCCTTGTGGGTAGCTGCATAGCAACTCTGAACCACAATTATAAAGGCCCCTTGTGTAAAGGGGGCCGGTGGCGCAGCCACCTGGGGGATTGTTTTTTACAAATGTGCCCGCCTCTTTGCAGGGTTGTTGATCACACTACCAGTCTCATCAAACCGGGAGCCATGACACGGACAATCCCATGTTCCCTCCGTACAATTTTTATGCAGTTTGCACCCCATATGGGTACACCGCGGGCCACCGAAGCTAAGCAGGCTGGCGGCGGCAGAACAAAGATTGGACGCAAGCTGCAGTCCCGCCATCGGCCGGCGGGGAGAATACAACGCTTCCAAATCACTTTTTCCATGTACAATCAAATCCCCCAGAAGCCGGCTTGCCACCATGGAGCCTGTCATCCCCCATTTGCTCATTCCGGTTGCTACATACAAATGCTTTGTTCCCCACCGATGGCGTCCAATATAGGGGATACTGTCCAAACTCATACAGTCCTGGGTCGCCCAAGAATAGTGTTCCTCTGCCTCCGGCCACGCCGTTCTTGCCAGTTCCCGCAGCCGGGTGTATCCTCCGCCTTTTTTTCCGGTTTTGTGACCGCCGCCCCCCACAAGAAGCAGATCGCGATAGGTACGAAAAGAATACCCGTCCTGCTGTGCATCCACATACATGCCATCCAATGCCTGCGCCCTTTTTAGTGCAATGACATAACTGCGGTGCTGGTACAGTTTCATAAAATACATCCCCGGAATGTCAAGCAGCGGATAATGGGTGGCCAGCACAATATGTTCCGCCCGAATGCTTCCCTCACTTGTCTCCGCTACGCCGTCCTCTATTTTTCGCACAAAGGTATTTTCATAAATCTCTATATTTTCTGCAAGTGCCAAAAGTAACTTCAGAGGGTGGATCTGTCCCTGTCGGGGCATTCCCAATACGCCCGCCGCAGAAATAGGTACCGGTATTTTCTCCGTAATATCCGCCGCAAGGCCCAGTTTTTGATAGGCCCGCGCCTCCCGCTCCAATTTGTCCCGCTGTTCTCTCACATATACAAAGGCAGTCTCTTCTTCAAAATCACAGGGATACTTCTGCGACAAGCTTCGAAAATCGGCAACTGCCTGTTGGTTTGCCTGCAAATATGCTGCTGCCGCTTCCAGCCCCCGGCGCCGGAGAATATCGTCGTAAATTAGTCCGTGCTGCGCCGTCACCTTTGCCGTAGTATTTTGGGTGACGCCGCCTCCCACTGTCCGCCCCTCTGCAACAACGCACCCCACACCTGCCTGTCCCAGCCGGTACGCAGTCAAAATTCCTGCCATTCCCCCGCCGATCACAAGTACATCCGTTTTAATATTTCCCTTCAGCGAGGGGCGCGGCTTTCTATCCGATTTTTGGATACCGATGCTCCATACAGACTCCATTTTCTGCCCTCCATTTTACAATTATGTTCCGCTGGAAGTGTTCCCGGAAAATGTGCAAATGATTCCAAACCCTTGACAAATGAATAAAATCTGTATAAAATAAAAATACAGAGGACAGTCGGCACACAAGCTGTAAAGGGTGCATTTTAATGAAGATTCACAGTTTATATTATAGGGTACCGCCTCCCTCCGAAAAAAACCATACAAGGCCACAAAACGGTTTTTGTTTTGCGGCCTTTTTGTATTGGATACAATGTGGTTTAATCCCGCGCGCTTTATTGTGCAGCCTGGAACAAAACACAAAAAAGGTGAAAAATCAAAACTTTCCGTATTCCCGCACAGCACACCATCGTACAGATTGATTTTGAAAAGGAGTACATCATGAAAACAAAACTTATTAGCTTGCTTTTGTCCTGCATGGTGTTTGTTTCTCTTGCAGCGTGTACGGAGGGCCCAGGCGCTGCATCGGATGAAACTACCGGAGGAACAACAGCTGCACAGACTACGGAGGAAATCACGACTTTGGATGATACAACAGCAGAGGAAACAACAGATGTGCCATCTGCGGTCCTTGCCTTCAATGAGGATTTGCTCTCTGACATCGGCCTCACCTATTCCGAGCTTGTGGAAAAGCATGGAGAAAAAGTGGATGTCAAAGGATGTGAAGGGGGGATAGGCTATGTGTTAGTAAATGGATACGGGGCCTATGCATGGGGCTTAGATGAACTTGATTATGGAAAAGAATTTCAGACGGGAGAAGGATATCCCTTACCAAGAGATGCATCAGGAAACATACTTTATGAAGATATCCAACTACCAGATGCAGAACAGCCATGCAGATATATTTTCCAAATAAAAGCAAAAGACGCATTTGTCGATGCCTCTTTCCCGCTTAATGTTTCTGAAATTCAAAGTATGAACGATATCAGCAATTATAGCTCCGGGGAGGATGGAATTGCAACCTCGTTTAAGAACTATTTGACTTTTGAATATGATAAAGTGATTGTTTCCGTTTATTATAATGATCCTGATACTATTGATTCTAATTCCCGGGTTGATATCCGGTTTTCCTGAATCTCTCCGCAGTTCGACAAAACTTACTGTTATTCTATTGTATACTATAGCAAATTACAGGAAAGAAGATGAAAAATCAAAACTTTGCGTATTCCCGCACAGCACACCATCGTACAAATTTATTTTGAGAAGGAGTACATCATGAAAACAAAACTTATTAGCTTGCTTTTGTCCTGCATGGTGTTTGTTTCTCTTGCAGCGTGTACGGAAGACCCAGGCGCTGCGTCGGATGAAACTACCGGAGAAACAACAGCCGCACAGACTACGGAGGAAATCACAACTTTGGATGATACAACAGCAGAGGAAACAACAGATGTGCCATCTGCGGTCCTTGCCTTCAATGAGGATTTGCTCTCCGACATTGGCCTCACCTATTCCGAGCTTGTGGAAAAGCATGGAGAAAAAGTGAATGTTACAGGTCGCGGCGGCGGTTTGGGATACTATTTTGAAAATGGATATGGCGCATATATATGGGGTTTTGAGCAACTTGACTATGGACGGGAGATCGAAAGTGGAGAAGCCTTTCCCCTTCCAAGAGATGCATCGGGAAATATTATAGACGATGAAAATATTGCGTTGCCAAAAACAGACGTAGAATGCTACGACATTATATCCATTCCAATTGAAAATTTGTTTGCCAGCGCCACTTATCCTATAAACTTGTCCGATATACAAAAATTAGACGGAGTAATCAATTATCAAACTGGGGAGGATGGATTTGTCACCTCACTCAAATACTATTCGACTTTCATATATGAGGGAGCAAAAATATTTATTTATCACAATGATTTGAACCAAATTGACACAGAGGCACAAGCGACAGTTCAGGCATCTTAAATCTAAAATAAAAAATTTTGTAACAAAGGAGGGAAAACACTGTGAAAGTCAAATTCAGAATTTTTACTGTTATTTTAGCAATTTTTATTATTTCTCCGTTTTATCTAACATTTGTAGATGCAGAGGAAGACTTATACAACGAAGAGATAACTCAGCCGTGCCCACACAACACTTTATACAATTTTGATGAGGAAAACAAAACCTTGAACGGTGTGTACGAAGGGAACCGGGTGGAAGCTTTGCTTTCTGATATCGCATTTGTGGGAGATAAAGCTGTTGTTTTATACAACGGGGAGACAGTAACGGAAGGCGAGCTCCAAATCGGGATGCTCGTACAAATATACCACAATGATACATTGTTTGGGGAATATGTAATTCAAGAGCTATTGGAACCGTTTCCGGAAGTTCCTGCTCCCATGCAAGAAAACACATCCTCCAGCATATCCACTCAAACCAATGTCTCAACATTGTCAGCCGGAAATGCTTACGGATTCATACTTCCTTTAGATGGAATGAATCTTACATCTAACATATCTCAATATTTTGGAGGCGAGCACCGCGGTATAGATATTTCATGGGGTGGAATAAATGGAACTCCAATCCGGGCAGTGAAAGCCGGCACTGTTGACGCCACAAATATTGATTGGACATACGGAAATCACATACGAATTGATCATGGAAATGGGCAAAAAACGCTATATGCACATATGAAATATACACCCTTAGTCAGCAGTGGAGAAAATGTTGCTCAAGGACAAATTATAGGATATGTCGGAAATACAGGAAATGTTTATCCTGAGCCAACGGAAAGTAACCCAACAGCAGGCACACATCTCCACTTTGAAGTAACTGTAAATGGTACTCTCAAAAATCCCATCATCTATCTGACCGGTGCCCCCACCTACGGTGGTTCCACTCATTCCCACAATTATCAATACTTTTACGAAGGCAACCACCCCCACAGAGAATATATGGAATGTTCCTGCGGAGACGTCTACTTACTGGGGACCAACGCTGCAACGTATACAAACGTAAATTATGAAGCCAGCCATCCTCACCGGATTTATGGAACCTGCACCTGCTGCAACACCGTCCAATATACCGGAGAAACCGAAAACTTATATAAGTATTACTATGAAGGCAACCATCCCCACAGAGAATATATGGAATGTTCCTGCGGAGATGTCTACTTACTGGGGACCAACGCTGCAACATACACAAACGTAAATTATGAGGCAGCGCATCCTCATAAAATCTATGGAACCTGCACCTGTTGCAACACCGTCCAATATACCGGAGAAATCAAAGATTACGTTTCTTCCTGTACCCAGTGCAACACTTAAAAAAACAGGCGGCGAAACATTTCGCCGCCTGTTTTATGAAAGCATCCTTTATTCAGCAGATTCGTTTTTCTCTGCCATCGCAAGAACTTCCAGATAGAAGTCTGTCAGCTCATTTTCCATCCGTCTTTCGGCACGGGTATAAGTAGACTGCGCCGTATTGGGATTTTCATAAATCGCATCCTTCGTCTCCTGGAAGGTGGTCAGTCCCATCATGTCCGTAAACTCATACCGGATCGTATCACGGATGAGGTCCATCATTTCCTTGTCATTTTCGTCCTTCAGACGCTGATTGGACAGCACTTCGTCATAGTACTTGGGAAGCAGGATCTCATTGGATTTTGCCGCCATGTACTCCAGAATCATACCGGTCCTCTCCGGCCCTGCTGTGCTCATATCTGTTCTGTAGGTAGCAGGAATGGCAAAAATGGAAGCCAGGCAATCCACCGTGCTGTAATACTGCTCCTGGTTCTCGTCATATTTCGGCAGAGGCAAAATCCCGTACTCAGATTCCATATTTCTGAATTCACTGGTCAAATACGCATTGCCTGCACAGAACAATGCATGGTCCTGGGCAAAGAAGGAACGGGCATATTCCCACATGTCTTGGTAGCCAGTGGTATCTGCACCTTCCCACAGCTCTTCATAGGTCTTTACATAGTCGCTGTCGCTGTATACAGCATGCACTTTCTCTGCAATGTTAAGCACTTTCTGATCGTAAATGCTGATCGTGTAAGTGTCATCGTCATTTTTGATCGTATTGAATACGCCGCTGGCATTGGAAGCAAATGTACCCAGTCCGTTTCCGTCCACCAAACCGTATACGTCATTTTTGGTAATGGAGCCGTCGCCGTCTTCATCATTGGATACAACGGTGAGCATGTTCAGGTAGGTATCCAGCGTCCATTTTCCTTCTCTGACCAGATCATAAACAGACGCACCGAACTCCGACTCCACATTGTAGTCTTCCATCAGTTGCTTGTTGTAGAACAGAAGTCCTGCCCACTCCAGCTTGTTCATGGAGATGTCGTTGATACTCAGATATTGCTTGCCGGCAATGGTCAAATCATCCGTTGCCGAAGGACTCCAATACTCCTTGCTGTAATCTACGTTCTGCAGTGTATTGAAATCGGCAAAATAGTTCTGGGTGATACAGTTTCCAAGCTTGTAACCCCAGCCATAGATCACATCATAGTTAAATTCACCGGACATGACCAGCGTCTGCAAAAGCTCCGCCGGATCCCCGTTGATCTCTTCCCGCGTCGTAATATTTACGTTGTACTTCTCTTCTACGGCCAGATTTCTCTCAAAGACCGCATCGTTGATCACGCTGCCCGTATAAGACTCCGCATCAATATAGGGTCCGCCATAGTAGTCCTTTGTGGTGTCCGTGTGCTTGATTACCAGAAAGGTAAAATCCTCGTTGTCGTAGTCCGCAGCCGGATACGCATCATCCACATCGCCGCCTTCATCTTCGGGACGGGTCCACTCTGAATCACCGCCACCTTCTTCCGCACAAGCGGCAAACAGGACGGCAACCATGGAAACAACCAAGAGCAGAGCTAAGATCTTTTTTGTTTTCATCGTTTCATCTCCATTATATAAAATTTATTATTGAACCTTTATGATACGCAACCCCAACAGCCTGCCGAAAAATTCCAGTTCCGCAAGAGATGCGCCATAAACAAGAGAAGAGTGATGGGTGACACCCGCACAGCTGATCGCCTCCAAAAATGCAGGAATTGGCATACAGGGTTGCATCCACCCCCGGACGACGCCCCCAAAGCGATCCCCCGGATGTTCCAACATCTTCACAGGGGAAATCAGCATGGCATATCCATTCTCATCCTGGAAAACATTTGCAAATATTGCATCCCCCGAACGATAGCAGCCGTAGCATACCACCGGATCCTCTGCATCTCCAAAGACAAAGGGAATCTCCCGGATCTCCGGTCTTCCGTCGCAAAGTGCCAGATTAAATTCACCCATGTGAGACAAAAAGAGCGAATTTTCCTTCCAATCGGGACAGAAAATCTCTACAAACGTAGCATCCTCAAACCCCCGAATCAATGCACCGGTGACGGCGGCTGTGAGCACATCTCCTTCTCCCGCATAGCCGATCCCCCGGGCCATGGCCTTGCACGCCTCCATAAAGGGCATCACCGTCAACCCGTTTTCCGGGCGGATCTCCCGAAAGTTTATCGTAAAGGCATCCAGCCGCTCCTGCTCGATCCACTTGCGCACCACAAGACAGTTGCGCACTGTTCTTTCATGGGTTGCTCTGGAGAAGGGCTCCAGCACCTGACAGGTCTCCAGATCCCGTCGGATCTCTTGATCGATTTCTTCTTCGGTCACAGCATCGGCAAATGCAGAAAGTGTTTCTCCCTTCGCATATACGGCCGTCACGCCGAACCGGTCCAAAAGCGCCTTGTCGGAAATGAGAAAATCACCCATTCCGTCAAAGCTCCCGCCGATCGTCCCCACTCTGGACCCGGCAAGACTTTCCGCACCGGCCGCGGCCTGTGCCAGCCTGCCCGCGCGTTTTACCACATCCGACTGGGGCCATGGCCCCGCTGCGATGGCGTATACCTTTCCGCGCCTGCGCAGCATGTTGGTCATATCCATCACACCGTGAATTCCGTGATTGATATTTACTTCATCCGGCGACTGCGCAGGTCCAAAGTCAAAGGTCTCCGTCGTATCCAGCACTACGATAGGCAGCTTTGTTGCAGCAAGCACATCCACCGATTCCAGGGACGGGGAATACGCCGCATGCCATGTGACGATACAGTCCACCCCTTCTTTCTCAAACCGGGCAACTGCTGCGGCAAACTCCTCTCTTACGCGGCAAAAGGAAGTCCGCACAACGGAAAACCCATCCCGTTCAAACTCCGTCGCCAGCCTTTCATAAAACGGCTCCAGCCGCTCCCGGATCGTCAACCCGCAATCATCATACAGCTTTATATACAGGGGCAAAAAGCCAATCTTACATTTTTTCATATAAGTTTATGTTCCTCTTATCAAAAGTCTACGTGAAACAGCCTGGCTGCATTGCCGCATAGAATATCCTCCACATCCGCCTTTGTCAGACAAAGTTCCTGGGCACACCGCTTGAATGCACGCAGTTCCTCATACATGAAGGTCGTCATCTGTGCAGTATCGTCCGTTTCCTGCATGTTGGGATCTCCGGATACATCTCCATATGCCCCCCGGGGCACCACATTCACATAATGGTCATCTTTACAGATCCGGTACATGCGCATTTTCGTAATAGGCATATCAGAACCGAACAGCAACCGCTTTGTCCCCACCGCTTCGATGCACTTCACCATGGCAAGGGTGAGGGTGTTTGCGGTAAAATCAAAAAGCAAGTTTTTGGTGTTTTTCAAAACAGAGAAGGCATCTCCGATATCGCCAGGCACATACGCGCGGCCTATATGGGCAATGATCACCTTTGCACCGGGATATTTTTCCTCGATCTCCATCATCTGTGCCAGATTCACCGGATCCCGCAGACGCAGGGATCGGGGAATGTGAAGCATAACCACCCCGCCCAGTTCATCCATCAATTGCAGATGGGCATGGGGCAGAAAGTCGAAAATCCGCACCTCTCCCGCAGGAATATATGAGGGAGAGTTATTGAGATAGGGCTTGATCCCGCAAAACCCGCTCTCCATCGCCCTGCGGATCTCCTCCACAGGTGTATCCCAATTGGTACAATACAGAGCGGGAAGATTCTTTTCCTTTGCACAAGAAAGTACATAGGGATTGACCTCGTCCAGCTTGCAGGTAGGCATTCCCATGATCACCGCTTTCACAGTCTTGCCGGGAAACATCTGCAAAAAAGACTGTTCCATGTCCTCAATGGTCAAATCCGGCGCAACCATATGCGGCCAGTTTACACAACCCTTGCGGTTTTCCGGGCGAACCCGCTGCATCTCCTCTTTATAGATATGTACATGGGCGTCCAATATATGATCCGGCAAAAAATCCGCCAGCTCTTCCTCATACACCTTCCGGTCGTAATCCGTAACCTGCACGCCGAACATCGGCACCGCCCCCAATCTATCAATATTACAGTATAAAATATAGCATAATCCACTATATTTGTCAACAAAAAAAGCAGTTCTTTTGCATATATTTACTGGCTGTTCAAAAAGATTTAACATGGGAAGCAGCCGCTCCGCACACGTCAGCCGTCCCCGTCATTTTTATCCTCTTGAGCCGATGCCTTGGGCTCCCGCAAGGTGGGGATAAACCGTCTTGCAAAGCTGCCTTTTCCCCTGGACTTTACATAGAAAAATCCGATCACGGAAAACACAAAAGCGCCCACAAAATTCACCAAAAGATCCTTCATGGTATCAATAATACCCACGTCCAGGTATCCCTGGATCCCAAAATCTGTCAAGGAACATTCCGTACCGTCCGCCGTAATGATCACCGTTTCCACAATATCCCGTATTGCCAGAGGGGCCTCTCCCTTTCCATTTCCAAACATGGCAGAGGAAATGGTGTCCACTGCAAAATCCTTTTGCATATCCAAGAGAAATACCTGATCCATAAAAAACTCAAAAAATTCCCATATGACGCCTACCGTCATGGAAAAACAAAACGCCACCACGGCAAGAAACAGAGGAGACAGTTCAAACTTGAATCTGGTAGAGCGGTTTAGAATATCCACCAGGGCAAATCCGATAGCGGCACAAAGAAATCCGTTCACGGTATGAAGCATAGAATCCCAGAAAGGAACCCGCAGATAAAAGCTGGAGATCTCCCCTAAAATTTCCGCCGCAAAAATAAACAAAAGCACGATGATTTCCAGCGTTTCCGGCAACTGGATCCCAAAGTTCTGAGAGACGAAGGACGGAAGCAAAAACAGCACCAGAGACAAAAGACACAAAAAGAAGTTTTCATAGTTGCCGTTCAAAAGAGACCACACCGCCACAAAAATCACCAAAAGGCGCAAGACCAGATAAATGGCAAAGGTGCCTTTGTGCTCTTTGATCTGTGCGTGCAGTGCGGCACGCCTTCCCTTCGCCCTTTTCTCTTTTTGCCTTTGTTTCATAGCTTCCTTCTCCTTTTTAGAAAACAGTTCTGCACCTGCAGGACTGTTTTCGCTTTACTCCTTTTCTGACAACAAGCGCAGCATCAGCTTCGCCGTCACAGCGTCCGCGACATCCGACAGATCTGCCCCATACCGAAGCCGTTCCCTGGCATAAGTAGAGGACACATGCGCCAGATCGGGCTTTGCCGGAAGAAAAACCGTCTCCAGCCGTGGAGAAAACCGGCGCATAATCTCGGCCAGCGTATATTCATAATCAAAATCTGTTCCGTTTCGCAGGCCCTTCACTACGTAAGAAACCCCCAACTTGTCCGCAAATTCGGCGGCCAGCTCCTCGCAGATCAGGCATTGGACATTGGGGAGATCTCTGCAGGCACTTTCCAAAATGCGGCGCCGCTGCGGTGGAGAAAAAAGCCCCCTATCCCTTTTCTCTCCGTTTACCATCACCACCGCATATACCTCATCAAATGCAGAGGCTGCCCGGCGGATGATATCCACATGCCCAAGCGTTGCGGGATCAAAGCTTCCCGGCACCATCGCGATCCGTTTCATCGAATTTCCTCCCCCTTTGTCAGCAGCGTGATCCGCGTTCGTCCGTACAGGGCGGTGCGCAGCACGGCAAATTGTTCCGCCAGTTCTTCCCGCTCCCCAAATACCTGCCGGCAAACCTGCTCTCTATGATAGGTTTCATCCTTCAACAGCCGCTTGGACGCCGGCAGGGGTCCGTTGTCCGTTTCACAGATGATCCTTCCCCCAGGTGCCAGCAGGCCTCCCTGCGCGATTTCTGCGAGTGCGTCCGGCAAAAAGCCGGAGCTGTAAGGCGGATCCAGAAAAATCATGTCAAACCGTTCTCTGTTCGCCGCCCCGCGCAGAAAGGACGCGTAATCCCCCGCAGAGATCCGGCAGCGGTCATACAGTCTTGTTTTTTTTGCATTTGCCGCAATCACATCGCACGCCGCCCGGGCAGCATCTATAAAGACACACTGCGCTGCGCCCCGGCTGAGAGCCTCCAGTCCCAACTGTCCGCTCCCCGCAAACAGGTCCAGTACCCTTCTGCCCTCTATTTCAAATTGAATCATTGAAAAAAGCGCTTCTTTCACCCGCTCACCAGTGGGTCTTGTATCTTCTCCCGGCAGAGTTTCAAGCGGGATCCCTCTGGCGCTGCCCGTAATAATCCGCATCTTTTGTCCGTTCCTTTACCATTTTATATTTGCAGCAGCTTTGCGTGCCGCTGCTTCTACATTTGCCTAATCTCTTTGAAAAAACGCCTGTAGTGCTGCGGCATTCTCCCGGCTGATGCCCGGCACTGCGGCGATCTCTTCCAGAGATGCTCCCCGCAGCGCTGTCAGCGTCTTAAAATGCTGCAGCAGCTTTTTTGCTTTTGCCGGGCCGATTCCCGGCACCTTTTCCAGAGAAGACTGCTTCATCGTCTTTCCCTTTGCCGCGCTCATCCTGGAAATGGTGTAGCGGTGTACCTCCTCCTGGATGCGATAGACAAACCGAAACACCTCCGGCTCTCTGGCGATGCTGACTTCCCCGTCCTCCGAAACGATGGTTCGGGTCTTGTGATGGGCATCCTTCACCATACCAAACACCGGCACCGAAATTCCAAGGGAATCGAAAAGCTGCCGGGCCACGGAGACATGACCGGCTCCCCCGTCCAGAAGAATCAAATCGGGAAGTGTGTCAAAAGAGGCATCCCCCTTATTCAGGTGAGACATCCTGCGGCGCAGTGCCTCCTCCATCGCCTGATAATCATCCGGCCCTGTATTTCCCCGGATCTTAAAATGGCGGTAATGCTTCTTACAGAATTTCCCGTTCTCTATGACGATCATGCCCGCGGTGATATTTTCCTTTCCCATATTGGAAATATCATACGCTTCGATTTTCTCAGGCAGCACTTCCAGACAAAGGAGCGACGCCAGGCTGGCAAGGATTTTTTCATCTGTATCATCCCGTTTTCGACGGGTCATGCTGTGACGTACCGCATCCCGCTGCGCCATCTGACACAGATCTCTCAAAGTCCCCCGCACCGGCGTGCGAATCTGCACTTTCCGCCCTGCCCTTTGGGACAAATATTCCGCCGTAATTTCCCGGTCGCTTTCTGTAAGGGAAAAAGAGAGGTAAATCTCCCGGGGAATGTACTCCCTGTACCGGTACAAATTGACGATGAACGCCGCAAAAGGAGAATCCTCCCGGGCCGCCGCGGGGGACAGCGCCTGTTCATCGTACGCCTGCGCACCTGTAATTTCGTCTGCTCCAAACATAAAATACTCACTGTCGCAGATTGCGCCGCCGCGGATATACAGTACCGCCGCACAATCACATCCCTCATGGGAGGAAAGGGCGATCACATCACAGTCCGTATCGGGGGAAAGCTGGGTCTTCTGCCGGTCCCCCAGGCGGCGCAGCGACAGGATGGCATCCCTGCATCTGGCTGCCTCTTCAAAGCGTTCCTGCTCCGCGGCGCGCTCCATACGTTCACCCAAAGACTTCTCAACATCCTTTGTATTTCCCCGCAGCATTTGAATGGCACACCTGATCAGCTCTCCGTATTCCTGCGCATCTACTTCTCCCGTACATACTCCGCAGCAGCGGCCGATCTGCCGGTAAACGCAGGGCCTGCCTTTTCCGATATCCTCGGGGAACTTTTTCTTGCAGGACGGGATCCCCAGTGTCTTTTCTATGGTGGAAATCACATCGCCGATCACCTTGGTATTGGAGTAGGGGCCAAAATAAAGCCCACGTTCCCCCCGCTTGCGGGTCATAAGGATCCTGGGGTACTCTTCCTCTGTGGTCACTTTGATATACGGATAGGATTTCGCATCTTTCAGCAGAATATTATATTTGGGCGTGTACTGCTTGATGAGATTGTTTTCCAGCACCAGAGATTCCATTTCCGTATCACAGGTGATATACCGGAAATCCCGCACATGGGACACCATACGGGAGGTTTTGATATCGTGAGAGCCGTGAAAATACTGGCTGACCCGATTTCTAAGCGCTCTGGACTTGCCTACGTATATTACTCCTCCCGTCTTGTCCTCCATAATATAGACGCCGGGCGTTTTGGGCAACAGCGCAGCCTTTTTCTGCAGATATTTCAGCACCTGCATATCCTGTTCCATATGCGCCTCCCCTTCAAGCAAGCTCAAGATCCTTTGAAGCAAAAAGCCGCCCATGCGGGCGGCTGCTAAATCTATTTACTTATTCGTTGAAGCCGGTATCGATGAGCGCAGCAAGACCCTCTACGGCTTCCTCTTCATCTGCGCCGTCAGCAATGATCGTGATATTCATTCCCTTTACGATCCCCAGAGACAAAACCCCAAGCAAGCTCTTTGCGTTGATCCTGCGGTCCTCTCTCTCCACCCAGATCGCGCTTTTATAGGAGTTCGCTTTTTGGATGAAAAAAGTCGCGGGTCTCGCATGAAGCCCCACATTGTTCTTTATCGTTACTTCACGTGACAACATATTCCATACTCCCGAACTTTCAAAATATTGCCGAAATGGTAATCTACGGCTTGATTACCGCTTCATTATAGCAAACATGAATTGCAAAATCAAGTGCTTTTCCATAAATTCTGAAATTTAGCTTCGTTTTATAAAAAACATTACAAAAAAAGATGTTTTTTCAGTTATTTTGTTATGGATCCTGCCCCATGCCCGCTGCGGTCTGCGTAAAGAAGCCCCCTGTTTTGTTTTGTCTCTCCAGCATTCCCCGGGCAGATTTTCCGGCACTTCCCTTTTCTTCCGTACAGTAAATGTAAACCCTGCAAGACTATTATAGCACGTGGATGGACTGGTGCAAGGGGATTCCTTAGGACAGTGCATTTTCAAAAGCAGAGTAAAAAGCCGCCTTTCCTCTTGACAAAGGGCCACGTCTGTGCTATACTGCTTCATAATATAAATAGATAAAAGCTGTGACAGAGACAGTAGCAAGAAGATTGTACGGGCTCCAGCGAGCCGGGGGCAGTGAAAGCCCGGCGTCTGTTCTTTTTGTGAAAATCACTCCTGAGCTGCAGGGCGAACGACAGTAGCCCCCGCCGGTGCCCGGCCGTTATCCTGGGCGCATATGACAGTATGCAGGTGGTTTGCAGGGTTCCCCTTGTCTTGCGGCAAGGGGATTTTTTTATAAATTTACAACAAAAATACAAGAGAAAGGCATGAACGATCATGTACAAAAAAGTACCCACGGACCTGAATTTTGTAGAGCGGGAAAGGGACACCCTTGCTTTTTGGAAGGAAAACAAAATCTTTGAAAAAAGCATGGAGGAACGGAAGGGATGTCCGAACTATACCTTTTACGACGGCCCTCCGACGGCAAACGGGAAGCCCCATATCGGTCATGTGCTCACCCGGGTTATCAAGGATATGATCCCCCGGTATCACGCCATGAAAGGGTGCAATGTCCCCCGCAAGGCCGGATGGGACACCCACGGCCTCCCCGTAGAGCTGGAAGTGGAAAAGCTGCTGGGCATCAACGGAAAAGAGCAAATCGAAGCGTACGGCATCGCGCCCTTTATCGAAAAGTGCAAGGAGTCCGTATGGAAATATAAAGGCATGTGGGAGGACTTCTCCGAAACCGTAGGGTTTTGGGCCGACATGGAGCACCCTTATGTCACCTACCACAACACCTATATCGAATCGGAATGGTGGGCCCTGAAGCAGATCTGGGACAAAGGGCTATTGTATAAGGGGTTCAAAATTGTTCCCTACTGCCCCCGCTGCGGCACCCCGCTCTCTTCTCACGAAGTGGCACAGGGTTATAAGGATGTAAAAGAGCGATCCGCTATTGTAAAAATGCCCATCATAGGCGAAGACGCAGCTTTCCTGGTCTGGACCACCACTCCCTGGACGCTGCCCTCCAATGTGGCGCTGTGCGTCAACCCGGACGCGGAATACATCCGGGCAAAAAAGGGCGACGAAACGTTTATCCTGGCCCACGCCCTCGCCGACAAGGTCCTCGGAGAGGGAGAATACACCGTTTTGGAAACCATGCCGGGCAAAGCATTGGAATATAAGGAATACGAACCCCTGTTCCGTTTTGTCTCTCCAAAGGAAAAGTGCTGGTACGTCACCTGCGACGGCTATGTCACCATGGAGGACGGTACCGGCGTCGTCCACATTGCTCCCGCCTTCGGCGAAGACGACGCGAGAGTTGGCCGGGCGTATCAGCTTCCCTTCGTCCAGCTGGTGGACGCAAAAGGGGAAATGACCGCCGAGACCGAGTGGCCCGGCGTATTTGTCAAAGACGCAGACAAGCTGGTACTGCGCCGGCTGGACGAAATGGGACGGCTGTATGCCGCACCTCTGTTTGAGCACAGCTATCCTCACTGCTGGCGGTGTGATACGCCCCTGATCTACTATGCACGAGACAGCTGGTTTATCAAAATGACCGCAGTTAAGGACCGCCTGGTGGCCAACAACAAGACGGTCAACTGGATTCCCAAATCCATCGGAGAAGGCCGGTTCGGCGACTGGCTGGAAAACGTCCAGGATTGGGGCATCAGCCGCAACCGGTACTGGGGCACCCCCCTCAACATCTGGGAATGTTCCTGTGGCCATCGGCACAGCGTAGGCAGCATCGAAGAGCTGCGCAGCATGTCCCACAACTGTCCTGCGGACATCGAACTGCACCGTCCCTATATCGATGCGGTAAAAATCAAATGTCCAAAGTGCGGAGGCGAAATGTCCCGGGTCCCGGAGGTCATCGACTGCTGGTTTGACTCCGGCGCTATGCCCTTCGCCCAGCACCACTATCCCTTTGAAAACAAAGAGCTGTTCCAGGCCCAGTTCCCTGCCGATTTCATCTCGGAAGCCGTAGACCAAACCCGCGGCTGGTTCTATTCCCTTCTGGCAATCTCCACCCTGCTGTTTGACCGGGCGCCCTATAAAAACGTGATTGTTTTGGGGTTGGTACAGGATGAAGACGGGCAGAAAATGTCCAAATCCAAAGGAAACGCCGTCGATCCCTTCAAGGCCCTGGAAACCCATGGTGCCGATGCGATTCGCTGGTACTTTTACACCAATTCCGCCCCCTGGCTGCCCTCCCGGTTCAGCGACCGGGCTGTGACGGAGGGGCAGCGAAAAGTGATGGGGACCCTGCAGAACACCTACGCCTTCTGGGTACTGTATGCCAATATTGACTCCTTTGACCCCACAAAGTACCGTTTGGATGACTGTACTCTCACTGTGATGGACCGGTTCATTCTGTCCCGTCTGAACACCATGATCCGGGGAATCGACGAAAATCTGGCAGCCTACCGGATCCCGGAAGCCGCAAAATATCTCTCCTCTTTCATCGACGAGCTTTCCAACTGGTATGTGCGCCGGTGCCGGGAGCGATTCTGGGCAGGAGGAATGGGCGAAGACAAAGTCGCAGCGTATATGACGCTGTACCACGTGCTGGTGGAAACCGCCAAGGCTGCCGCGCCCATGCTTCCCTTCATGGCGGAGGACATCTACCGCAACCTGGTCTGTACGGTGGACAAGACAGCCCCCATCAGCGTGCACCTGTGTGATTTTCCAAAATGGGACGCCGCACGCATCGATTCTGCGCTGGAAGACGACATGGAATTTGTTCTGAATGTCGTCACGCTGGGACGCAACGCCAGAAATGCCGCCAACATCAAAAACCGGCAGCCCCTCTCTGTAATCTATGTAAAAACTGACCGCTCAGTGAGCGATTATTACCGGGATATTGTAAAGGACGAACTGAACGTAAAGGACGCCGTCTTTACAGAAGACATTTCCGCTCTGTCTTCCTACAGCTTCAAACCCCAGCTGAAAACCGTAGGCCCCAAATACGGCAAGGTACTGGGACAGATCCGTCAATATTTGTCCCAGCTGGACGGCAACAGAGCGATGGAAGAGCTGGAGCAAACCGGCGTGCTTCGTTTTGCCGCAGGGGATACGGAAGTGGAACTTTCGAGGGAAGATCTCCTCATCGACGTCCAGCAAAAGGAGGGATATCACTCCGTAGCCGACGGCGGGATCACTGTAGCGCTTTGCACTGTACTCACCGATGCCCTTGTCGAAGAAGGCTTTGTCCGGGAACTCATCTCCAAGGTGCAGACCATGCGCAAGGACGCGGATTTTGATGTGACGGACCACATCGCCGTACAAATTACAGGCAGCGAAAAGATCCAAAAGATCCTCTCCGAAAACGCCGACACATTCCAGGGGGCGGTTCTCTGCGACGCCCTGTCCTTTGCGACCGCCGAAAAGGCCCCGGAGGCGGTCAGGGAATGGAACATCAACGGCGAAAAAGCCACCATATCCCTCTGTCGTCTGCATTGAGCAGCTTCCTTTTATAGATGATATGAAAAAAGAGACGCAGGCACAAACCAACCCCTTTCCGTACAGCGACAGCAACAAGCGATATCACACCTTTACGTACTACTTGTACAGACGATTCGGTGAAAAATGCGCCCGCATCCCTCTGGATGCGGGCTTCACCTGCCCCAACATAGACGGCACCCGGGGAATTGGCGGCTGCATATACTGTCTGAACGGTTCCAAAGCCGCAAGCAGAGGCGAAGGTCTTGCCGAGCAGTACAGCGCAGGAATGGCAGCCGTGGCAAAGAAATGGAACTGCAGGAAATATATCCCCTATCTCCAAGCCCACACCAACACCTATGCCCCCGTAGAAACCCTGGAGGACATTTATGCAAAAGCGGCATCACTTCCGGGGGCAGTCATGCTGGCCATCGCCACCCGTCCGGACTGTCTGGGTCCGGAGGTGGTCTCTCTGCTGGCGAAGACCTCGCAAAAAATCCCGCTGCTGGTGGAACTGGGACTGCAAACCATCCACGATGACACCGCAGCGTACATCAACCGAGGACATTCCTACAGCGTGTTTTTAGAGGGGTACCGGCGCCTGCGCAGCGCCGGCGGAGACATTGCCGTCTGCATTCACCTGATCAACGGGCTGCCCGGCGAAGACAAAGCCTGTATGCTGGAATCCGCAAAGGCGGTAGCAAAGCTGAAACCGGATATGGTCAAACTCCATCTGCTCCACGTGCTGCGGGGCACGCCTCTGTGCGATCTCTATATGCAGAAAAAGTACACTCCTATGGAACAAGGGGAATATGTTGATATCGTATGCGATCAGATCGAATGGTTTGCACCGCAAACGGTCATCGCCCGGGTTACAGGAGACGCGCCGGCAGATCTGCTGGCGGCGCCCCTGTGGAGCAGACGAAAGACCGCCGTTTCCAACGACATCGACAAGGAATTGTACCGGAGAGGTACATACCAGGGGATCCGGTTTTGGTCCAACGCACTTGACAAATCCCCCGACAGTGTGTAAAATAGGTATTGAAAAATCTTTTTCTGCAGAAAAAGAAGCGGCAGAAGCCGCAGATACATAAACTGTCTTTCCAAAACACAATTTGGATGCCGCAGGTGTCTTTTTGAAAAAGGCACCTGCGGTTTTGTTGTGGGAAACTGCAGGTGTGTTGGAAACTCCCCTGCATACTGCACTACCATCCCATGCGATCAAACTTTTAAGGAGAACTACCATGAAAAACACAAAAACCAAACGCAAATTCCCTGTACTGCGCCTTTGCACTGCCGCCATGTGTCTGGCGGCGGGAATCCTGCTGCCCCAGCTCTTTCATCTGGCCGGCGGCAGTGTCTCCGGCCAGATGCTCCTTCCCATGCACCTGCCCGTATTTTTGTGCGGGCTGTTGTGCGGCTGGCCCTGGGGCGGCATCGTAGGCCTTGTCCTTCCTCTGATCTCTTCCGCCATCACCGGCATGCCTGTGATGTATCCCAACGGTTTTTCCATGATGGGAGAGCTTTGTGTATACGGAGTGGTTTGCGGCGTTTTATACTGCAAGGTCTTTTCCGCTAAAAAAGGACTGTTTTCCATTTATTTCTCCATGATCCCCGCCATGCTGGCAGGTCGCGCCGTCTCCGGGCTGATCAAATGGCTGCTCCTTATGGGATCGGAAAATCCCTTTACTGCGAACGCCTTTCTGGCATCCTCCTTTTTCACCGCGTGGCCGGGCATTGTTCTCCAGTTGATTCTCATTCCCACTGTCATGATTGCTCTGCAAAAAGCAGGCGCCACTGGACGGCTGCAGGAGAATTCATAATATAAATTATATTTGTAAATATTTCGTTCATATTTTGAGAAAATCCGTCGATTTCAGGCGGATTTTTTCTTTTGGATATTTGCGTTTTTTTGCTTTTTTGACTGGTTTTCGCCTACTTTTCAAACAAAAACAACGCATATTTGAATATTTACAAAATATTCTTGACATACCGTTCCAATCGTGCTAATATATTGAAAAATGTGTGCATGTGATTTGGATAGCAATGCCCAGAAAGGCAAAATATGGGACTAAAAATCATCGGAACAGGCTGCGGCCTGCCTGAAAAAATCATCACCAACAACGACCTTGCTGCAATCATGGATACCAGCGACGAATGGATTTCCCAGCGCACCGGAATCCGAGAACGGCGCATCCTGTCTGCCGGGGAATCCCTTTTAGAACTCGGCACAAAGGCCGCCGGGGAAGCGCTGGCAGAAGCAAAGACAAAAGCCGAAGAAATCGATCTGCTGATCGTTTCCACAATCGGCGGCGATTACAAAACGCCCGCCATGTCCTGTCTTGTTGCCGGAGAACTCGGAATTGACTGTATCACGCTGGATATCAACATGGCATGCTGCGGTTTTTTATATGCTTTGCATACCGCAAACGCATATTTCCGCGCCGGCATGGCGAAAAAAGCACTGATCCTGTCTGCCGAAGCCCTTTCCCGTCTGACCGACTGGCGGGACCGTTCCACATGCGTCCTATTTGGAGATGCCGCAGCCGCGGCAGTATTGGAGCAAGCAGACAGCGAACCGGTGTTTTCCATGCAGGTGAGGGGTAAAGACGGCTGGGAGCATCTGCATGCCCTGCGCGGGACGGACAACTGCCCGTTCAACGATTTTGAGGACAATGGATTTCTCCATATGAACGGACAGGACATATATAAGTTTGCCGTTTCCTCCATCACAGCCAGAATCCATGAAGTGCTGGAAAAATGCAGCCTGACCATAGAGGACATCGATAAAGTGCTGCTCCACCAGGCAAATTTGCGCATTATCAACGGCGCGATCACACGTTTTGGCCACCCGGAAAAATTCCCCCACAATATTGAGCACTATGGCAACACATCCTCTGCCAGCGTTCCCCTTCTTCTCCATGAAGAAAAAGGAAACTTCCAGCGGGGGGACAAACTGATTCTTTGTGCCTTCGGAGCCGGGCTCGCTTCCGCAGCCTGTCTCCTGGAATGGTAAATAAAAACAAATGGAGGTATATCAGATGAAAGAGAAAATTGTAGACATTATCGCAGCTTACAAGGGCGTAGATGCGGCTGAAATTGCAACCGATAAGCCCTTTAATGAAATCGGTCTGGATTCTCTGGACGTGGCGGAGCTTGTTATGCAGATTGAAGACGCGTGCGGCGTGGAAATCGATATCACACCCGAGCTCAACTGCATCGACAAACTGGTCGAGTACATCGAGTCCAAGTAACTTTGCGGAAAAACCGCTCACCAACGCAAATGAGCCGGTGAGCGGTTCCCTTTTATCAAAATAAAAAACATCGCTTTTCCATAAAAGCAGAAAGCTGTAGAATAAATTAGGATTGGTTTCAAATATGCTGAAAACAAAGCTTTGTGAACTTCTCGATATCGAACATCCCATCCTTCAGGGAGGAATGGCCTGGGTAGCCGACGCCCATCTCGCCGCCGCCGTATCCAACGCCGGAGGACTGGGCATTATTGCCGCAATGAACGCAAACGGGGCGCAGCTGCGGCAGCAGATTCATCTGGCAAAGGAAATGACAAATAAACCCTTCGGCGTCAATGTCATGCTGATGAGCCCCTATGTGGAAGAAGCCGCCGCAGTCATCTGCGAAGAAAAGATCCCGGTGGTCACTACCGGTGCCGGCAATCCCACCCGGTTTATGGCGGCGTGGAAAGAAGCGGGCTGCAAAGTAATTCCGGTAGTCCCTTCTGCGGCACTTGCAAAAATGGTGGAACGCAGAGGCGCTGCTGCTGTTATTGCAGAAGGCGGCGAATCCGGGGGGCACATCGGTGAGCTGAACACCATGGCCCTGGTTCCCCAGGTATGCGATGCAGTCAGTATCCCCGTCATCGCCGCCGGCGGGATCGCCGACGGACGCGGCCTTGCCGCCGCTCTGATGCTGGGCGCGTGCGGCGTCCAGATGGGCACCCGGTTCATCGTGGCAGACGAATGTACCGCCCATGACAATTTCAAGGAAAAAATCATTGCAGCAAAGGACATCGACACCATCGTCACCGGAAAGCGGCTGGGTCATCCCTGCCGGGCGCTGAAAAATGACTTTTCCAGAAAGTTCGCCGAAATGGAATATGACATGTCCGTCTCCAATGAAGAACTGGAGCAGTACGGCGTCGGGGCCCTGCGCCGCGCCGTAGTGGACGGAGACCTCCAGGGAGGCTCCTTCCTTTGCGGCGAATGTGCAGGCCTTGTAAAGGAAAGAATGTCCTGTCGCCAGATTATCGAAGACGTTGTAAACGGCGCCCAGCGTGCGCTGGGAGGTGCATCCCAGTGGCTGTAAGAGCATATATGTTCGCCGGCCAGGGCGCACAGCACCCTGGCATGGGTCTGGATTTGTACGAAACAAGTCCTGCTGCAAAAGCTGTATTCGATATGGGGGAGCAGCTCCGCCCAGGCACACTGGAGCAGTGCTTTCGCGGCACTGCCGAAGCACTGAACGAAACGGTAAATGCCCAGCCCTGTCTGTTTCTGACCGACCTGGCGGCAGCGGCAGCATTGGATGAAGCCACAGGCCGGCAGGCAGATATGTGCGCCGGGTTTTCCCTGGGGGAAATCGCCGCGCTCGCCTATGCAGGTATATTGTCCTATGAAGATGCCTTCCGTCTGGTCATCTGCCGCGGCGAGGCGATGGATGCCTGCAGCAAGCGGACACCGGGCGGCATGGCGGCCGTTTTGCGGCTGGACAAGAACACGGTAAAAGATCTGTGCGCGCAGTTTGACGGTGTATATCCGGTAAACTACAACTGCCCCGGACAGATCGCCTGCGCGGGGAAAGCGGCATCCATCGATCCCTTTTGTGAAGCGGTAAAAAATGCGGGAGGACGGGCGGTAAAAATCGCCGTCAGCGGTCCTTTCCATACGCCCTATATGGAGGAGTGTGCAGCAACGCTTGAAAAAATGCTGGATACCCTCGATATAAAGGCACCGAAAATCCCTCTGTACGCAAACTGGACAGCAGAACCCTATCCGTCGGACAGGGCCGGCATCACGGAGCACATCGCCCGGCAATGTATGAACAGTGTCCGGTGGGAAAAGACCATGCTCCATATGCAGGCAGATATTTATATCGAAGTCGGCGCCGGCAAGACCCTCTCGGGTCTTTGCAAAAAAACACTGCCCGACGCACAGATTTACAACGTGGCTGACAATGCCACTCTTGCTGCTACAAAGGAGGCACTGCAAAATGGCTGATACCAAAACCGCTCTGGTCACCGGAGCTTCCAGAGGCATCGGCAGAGCCATCGCCACAGCCCTGGCGCGGGAAGGCATGGACGTCGCCGTCGTTGCCACGGCGGATTCCCCGGCGGCCCAAAAGACTATGGATCTGATCCGGTCGGAAGGCAGAAAAGCATATTTTGCTCCTCTGGACGTTTCCAATTTTGCCGCCTGCGGCGACTGCGTGGCAAAACTGCTGGAAGAAGCGGGAAACATTGATATCTTGGTAAACAATGCAGGCATCACCCGGGATAAGCTGCTGTTGCAGATGCGGGAGGCGGATTTTGACGACGTGATCGCCGTCAATCTGAAGGGTGCGTTTAACATGACCAAAGCGCTCCTGCGCCACTTTTTGAAAAAGAAATCCGGCAATATCATCAATATTTCCTCCGTAGTGGGTCTGATGGGCAACGCCGGACAGGCGAATTATGCGGCTTCCAAGGCGGGGCTGATCGGCTTTACCAAATCTGTCGCCAGAGAATACGCGGCAAAAGGGATCGTGTGCAATGCAATTTGCCCCGGATATATAGAAACAGATATGACCCGGCAGATGCCGGAAGACGCCCGGGAAAAGCTGCGCGCAGCCGTTCCCATGCAGCGGCCCGGCCTGCCGGAGGATGTGGCCGCTGCCGTCGTATTCCTGAGCCACGCCCCCTACATCACCGGAGAAGTGCTCCGGGTAGACGGCGGCATGTATATTTGAACCGATACAGGAGCGTAAAAATGAACAGAGTTGTTATCACAGGTATGGGAACCATCAACCCCATCGGAAACAATATAGAGACCTTTGCAAAGAGCCTTTTCGCCGGCGTCTGCGGAATCGGTCCCATCACCAAATTTGACACAACCGACTTCAAAGTCACTCTTGCAGCCGAGGTGAAAGATTTCGATCCTTTGAATTATTATGATTCCCTGCCGGAAGCGAGACGGGCAGACCTGTTTACTCAGTATGCCATTGCAGCCGCCATGGAGGCAGTCGCCGACAGCAATATCCAGGGGAACGTGCAACCCGAACGATTCGGCGTTTATGTGGGCAGCGGCATCGGCGGTATGAACACTTTCGTTTCCGAAACCCTCAAGCTGGAAAAGCGCGGTCCCTCCCGTGTCTCTCCCCTGTTTATCCCCATGATGATCTCCAATATGGCGGCAGGCGCCATTTCCATGCGTTTCGGGGCCAAAGGTCCTTCCCTGCCTGTAGTCACTGCCTGCGCCACCTCCACCAACACCATTGGAGAGGCGTTCCGGGCCATCAAACACGGCTACGCAGATGCGATCATCGCCGGAGGTACGGAAAGCACCATCACTCCTCTTGCCACCGCAGGCTTTGACAACTGCAAGGCTCTGTCCCAGGCAAGCGATCCCGCACGGGCATCCATTCCCTTTGATCTGGAAAGAAACGGCTTTGTCATGGGCGAAGGCGCTACCATGCTCGTCCTGGAAGAATACGAGCACGCTGTTTCCAGAGGCGCGCACATCTGGGCAGAGGTCTGCGGATACGGCAACACTTCCGACGCATACCACATGACAGCGCCTCATCCGGAAGCGGAAGGAGCCGTCCGGGCGATTCTGCTGGCCGCCCAGGAAGGCGGCATCACTGCCGGCGAGCACCTGTATATCAATGCCCACGGCACCAGCACCCCCATGAACGACAAAACGGAAACCCTGGCAATCAAGAAAGCCTTTGGGGACGATGCCTATACCACACACATCAGCTCCACGAAGTCCATGACAGGGCATATGCTGGGAGCTACAGGAGCCACGGAAGCGGCCGCATGTGTGCTGGCACTGGAAAAGCAAATGGTCCCCCCCACCATCCACTATCAGGTGCCGGACCCCGAATGTGATCTGGATTGCACGCCCAACACCGCAGTGTCTGCTCCTCTTGAAGCTGCCCTCTCCAATTCCTTGGGATTCGGCGGGCACAACGCTGTCATCGCACTGAAAAAGATTTGACGAACGGAGAAAGTTGTTTATGGATCGGAAAGTATTGAAAGCGGCGACAGACGCCATGCGGGAGCTTGGGCTGTCTGAAATTTATATCAAGGACAGCGAAACGGAAATCATGCTCAAACGGGAGGCAGGCGCCGCACCCATGCCTATGGCACCAAAAGCGCAAACGGCAGCAGCACAGGAAACACCCGCAGACGCGGTGATGGAATCTCCCTCTGCGGACTGGGTGGAAGTAAAGAGTCCGCTTTTGGGTGTGTTTTATGAAGCCGCTTCTCCCGACGCGCCGCCTTTTGTGCGCCCGGGAGACCATGTTAATAAAGGCGACGTGCTGTGTATCGTAGAAGCCATGAAAATGATGAACGAAATCTGTGCGGAAACGGACGGCACCATTGTGGACGTGTGCGCGGAAAACGGTGCCCTGGTGGAATACGGACAATTGCTGTTTAAGATTGCAGAGGACAAGTGAAATGAACAGAGAAGAACTGAAAAACATCCTGCCCCACCGGGAGCCGATGCTCTTGGTGGATGATGCCGCCCTGACAGAGGACGGTGGGTGCATCGCTCATTATACCGTGCGGGGGGACGAATTTTTCCTCCAGGGCCATTTTCCTGGCAATCCCATCGTTCCCGGGGTGATCCTCTGTGAAATGGCCGCCCAGTCCTCCGCCGTCCTGCTGACAGACGCAGTCCGCGGAAAAACGCCCATGTACACGGGCATCAACAACGTAAAATTCCGCAAAAGCGCAAAGCCCGGCGACACACTGGAATTTCGCTGCAGCCTGCGCCGCGCAAAGCATCCCTTTTATTTTATCACCGGCGAAGCCACCGTCGACGGGCAGTGCATCATGAGCGGGGATTTTTCCTTTGCAGTTGTATAAAGAAAGGCATTTGACAAATCATGTTTTCAAAAATACTCATCGCAAACCGGGGAGAAATCGCCGTACGGATTATCCGTGCCTGTAAGGAAATGGGCATCACCACCGTTGCCGTATATTCCGAAGCGGATGCACAGGCCCTGCATACCAACATGGCGGACGAAAGCTACTGTATCGGCGCCGCTCCTGTCCGGGACAGTTACCTGAATATGGACGCGATTCTCTGCGCGGCGATCAACAGTCATGCCCAGGCAATTCATCCAGGGTACGGGCTTCTCTCGGAAAATCCAGAATTTGCCCGGCGCTGCCAGGAAAACGGCATCGTGTTTATCGGTCCCACAGCAGAGACCATCTCCCGTATGGGAGATAAGGATGCAGCCCGCCATGCCATGATAGACGCCGGCGTTCCTGTGGTGGAAGGCACCGAGCTTCTAACATCCGCAAAAGAAGCCCAGGCAGCTGCAGAGAAAATCGGATATCCTGTACTGCTGAAGGCCCGCAGCGGGGGTGGCGGCAGAGGAATCCGGCCGGTGTACAGTGCCGATGGAATACAGAATGCCTTTGAAGCGGCCCGGTCGGAAGCTATATCCGCTTTCGGCGACGGCGAACTGTATATGGAGAAATTTCTCAAGCCGGCAAAGCATATCGAAGTGCAAATTCTCTGTGACCGGAAAGGAAAAGTGGTCGTACTGGGTGATCGGGACTGCTCCATCCAGCGGCGCAACCAGAAGCTGATCGAGGAAGCCCCTGCCCCTACCTTGGAGGAATCTGTACGTCAGGAGATGTACAAAGCTTCCATCGCCGCCGCAAAAGCGGTAGGGTATGAAGGCGCAGGGACCATTGAATACCTGCTGTCCCCGGACGGTACCTTCCGGTTTATGGAAATGAATACCCGGCTGCAGGTAGAACATTCCGTAACGGAAATGGTCTGTGGCATCGACATCGTAAAATGGCAGATCCGCATTGCCGCGGGACTTCCCATCAGCTTTCCCGAATGCGAAATCGGAAAAATCGGCCACGCCATCGAATGCCGTATCTGCGCTGAGCATCCCTTTACTTTCATGCCCGGTGCAGGAGAAATCAAAATTCTGCACGTGCCCGGGGGAATGGGTGTGCGGTTTGATTCCGCTATCTACCAAAACTATGTGGTCCCCCCCTGTTACGATTCCATGCTGGGCAAACTGATCGTATATTCCCACACCAGAGAAGAAGCCATCCGCAAAATGCGCAGCGCCCTGTCGGAACTGGTGATCGACGGCATCTGGCAAAACAGCGAGCTGTATTTGGAGATCCTGTCCCAGGAGACTTTTCTGGACGGCACATACTCTACGGATTTCATGAGCGATTTTTCAAAAAAGCTGGGGTCGTAAAATTTTTGATATTTTCCACAGACAGAAAGGATATCCGTTATGGATTTGAAATCGCTGTTTAAGAAAGCAGGCAATACGCTGGAGGGCGGTGTGCGGGTGGTGAAAAAAAGAAGCTCCACCCTGTCCTGCCCACGCTGCGGCAGCGAATACGACAAAGAAAGTGTTTTGAAAAATTACTGGGCCTGCCCACGCTGCGGCGGATATTTTCGCATGAGCGCCCGCCGCAGGCTGCGCTTCCTCTGTGATGAAGGCACCTTTCGGGAATTGGACGGAGACCTGGTATCCGAAGATATTCTCCACTTCCCCGGATACGGAGAAAAACTTGCAAAGGCCACCGAAAAATGCGGACAAAAAGAAGGCGTCCTCTGCGGGACCTGTAAAATCGACGGACAAAACACCTGTATTTTTGCCATGGAACCGGACTTCATGATGGGTTCCATGGGCAGCGTCGTAGGAGAAAAGATCACACGCCTGTTTGAATACGCCACAGAACAAGCACTGCCTGTGGTCGGATTCACTGTATCCGGCGGAGCTCGAATGCAGGAGGGAATCGTTTCCCTGATGCAGATGGCAAAGGTCTCCGGCGCGGTCAAGCGGCACAGCGACGCCGGCGGATTTTATCTGACGGTGATCACCAATCCCACTACCGGCGGCGTCACCGCCAGCTTTGCCATGCTGGGGGATGTGATCATTGCGGAGCCCGGCGCCCTCATCGGCTTTGCCGGTCCCCGGGTCATCGAGCAGACCATCCGCCAGAGCCTTCCCAAGGGATTCCAGCGATCCGACTTTCTTCTGTCCCACGGTTTTCTGGACGCAGTGGTCCCCCGCCAGGAATTGAAAGATTTTATCGGCAAAATGCTGCGTTTCCATGTATAAGGGATGTCAAAGGAGAAAAGGATGACAATTTACGAAAAAATACAGTATACCCGCAGCGGGAAGCGCCCTACTGCCGCGGCATATGTAGATGCAATCTTTCATGATTTTGTCCAGCTCCATGGAGATCGGCGATACGGCGACGACAGCGCCGTGATCGGCGGGATCGCCCTGCTGGGGGATACGCCGGTGACTGTGATCGGCATTGAAAAAGGCACCGATACCAAAGATAAAATCCAGCATAACTTCGGGCAGGCCAATCCGGAGGGATACCGTAAGGCACTGCGCCTGATGCGGCAGGCGGAAAAGTTCCACCGCCCCGTCATCACCCTGGTGGACACTGCCGGCGCATCCTGCGGCATCGGCGCTGAAGAGCGGGGACAGGGATCGGCAATTGCAGAAAACCTTTATGAAATGATGACGCTGAAAACACCCATATTATCTATGGTGATCGGCGAGGGCGGCAGCGGCGGCGCACTGGCCCTGGCCGTGGCCGACGCAGTTTGGATGCTGGAAAACGCCTACTACTCTGTCGTCTCCCCCGAGGGATGCGCCAGCATATTGTGGAAGGACTCTGCAAAGGCAGCAGAAGCCGCCCAGGCGCTGCGGCCCGACGCCCAAAGCCTCTATGAATTGGGAATCATCGAAAAAATCATCCCGGAGCCAGAAGACTTTTCCCAGGAGGATGCAAAGAAAACATTTTTCCATTCTCTGAAGGAAGACCTGTCCAAAGAAATTTGCCGGCTGCAAAAGGAAGATCTGGATGTACTGCTTGCCGCACGCTACGAAAAATTCAGAAAGGTAGGCGCATATGATCGGAATCATCACTGAGTCGATCTCCTGCATGAACCGCCAGGACTGCGTGCGGCTCATGGTCCGGCTGATGCCTCTGTCCTATGTCGTCTCGGGCAAAAGCTTTCCCGATGTGATCGCGGAGGGACGCCGGTGCCCTCCAAACGCATTTTCCATGGCCCCAACGGCGGCCCAGTATTACAAGGTCTTCGGGGAATACGTGGCCAGAGGATACAACGTGATCTGCCTCACCTCCTCCCCCAAAATCTCCACCTCCTATGAAAATGCCATGGTGGCGTCCAAGGCCTATCCCGCGGGCCGGATCGCTGTGGTGGATTCCAAGGGGGTCGCCGGTGCCCTGCATCTGCTGGCCCAGCGGGCCAGAGAGCTGGAGCGCAGCGGGGCCGGGTTTACCGACATCGTACAAATCCTGCAAAGCGTGCGGGATAAACTGTCCACTTCCTTCTCCATGGACGCCATCACCACCCTGCGGGACGCAAAGCGCCTGGGCCGGGTGATGCACACCAGCGCCGCGCCGATTTTGAACCAAAAGCCGGTGTGCATCATCGAAGGCGGCACCATCGTGCTGAAAAAGAGCGTGTCCAGCGGGTTTGGGGAAATCCGGGAACTGTGTGCCGTCCACGCCGCCCCCCGGCGGATGATCGTACACTATGGGATCAAAGATGCCGTCACCGGGGAGCTGATCCGAACGCTGCGCGCGCGGCATCCCCATGCGGAAATCCTCCAGCGCCCGGTGACTATGGCGCTGCGGGTAAATCTGGGAGACGGAATCCTGGGGATCGTCAGCGAAACGATCTGACAGTTTCGTAAATCAAATATTTATATACAGCCTAAAATGAAAGCCCCCCACAAAGGGGGACTGCAACTAACCCAAGCCTCCCCTGTGTAAGGGGAGGTGCCGCGGTTTACCGCGGCGGAGGGGTTGTTGATACGGCACAATCCCCCATGCCCCCGGAGTTGCTGCGCAACTCCCCACAAGGGGGCCTTTGGGAAACGGAACTTCGCAGGCAGCTCCCCACAAAGGGGGCCTTACTTCCACCTAAAGCCTTCCCTTATGCAGGGGAGGCTTTTCTTGCCGGAAACTACTCTGCTCCTATATCCAACTGGGACAGCTCTCTACGGCAGGATTCGCAAACCTGATGCTCCTCGTCTAAATTCTCTGTCGATCCACAGAACGGACATCTGGCTTCTCTTATCAAAACCGTGTCCCCACATTTGCTGAGCTGTGCCTCTACAAAGCTGCCGCCTTTGATTTTCAAAGCCTCGCAATACTCCGACGGCAATCTGATGGATCTGTCCTCATTTACCCGCACGTTGACCCCCCGATCCGGAAACTCGTCGGGACTCTCCTGGATCAGCGCTTCCAACTGGAGTGTAAACAGATTAAATGGCCTGTTTTCTATCCCCGTGACCGATTCTACTTTCCATCCTACATACCGCTTGTATCTCTCTACCTGCTCACAGAGCTTGTCGTCAAAATCCCCGTATCCCGCTTCGCTCAACATCCGGGTCTGGGTATTGGAAAAGACACACTCAAAGTACTTCGCAAAAAAGAACCGCACCTGTGCAATAAAAACATCAATGTCCAGGGGATTTGCGCTGCATTCTATAAAATCAGACAAATCCTCTACCGAATTGTTTGTAAAAACAGCGCTAAGATAGGGGAGCCCGCCCGCAACTGCAAACAAATTTTTGTTTGACAGGGCGTCCAGCAGATCAAATAAAACAATTCCCTCAAAAATCGCCGCATAAAAGCGGATCCTGCCGCTATGGGCTCTTGTAACCGTAAAATCTTCCACCTTTATGCTGTCCATATACGCAACCTGTTGGGTGACGTCCGTATAATGCAACGTGTCCGGCTCGCTTGCGGACGCGTAAAGCTGAAAGTATTCCCCCTCCGGCGGCAGGTCCTTCACGTATTTCTCCGCCGTGGCACGGTCCGTATACCCATACACCAGTGTACCCCTCTCATAAACCAAAGGGGCCGGGGCGTTTTCTTCCCGCAGCGGCGCAATGGAATGCAGAAAGTCGTACAAGTATGTGGGGGTGCTGTCTAATTTTTTCATAATCCTTCCTCCATGACCTGAAATAAAAGGCAAGCTGTCTTTCGACAGCTTGCCTTTGGGAGTGGTGTGACGCAAAAGCGTCCCGGCGGTATCTCTCCCGCAGAGCAGAAAACATACCGCACCTATATATAATCCGGCTCCGCCGCTCCCCCGGCCAGTCCCGCATCTCCAAACGGTGGAGAGCAAAAAAAGCAGGAAAGAGCGGCATCACAGCCGAATAAGCTAACTCCCGGAACAAAACACGACCGAGAGCGGAGAACTCCGGATTGTGGGCTATCGCGCATGCGCGGCGTGTTGAAGTAATGTACTTCAGCCAGAACACATTCACCCACAGCACTTATCCTGATAGACTGACAGCTGAAAGCTAACAGCGCACCCCGCCGCTTGACAGATTGGCTAAAATATGGTAACATGTCTTTGCCGCAGAAGTGACTTAGGTGTTGTTCTACGCAACCCTGAGTTCGGACATGAGAGGTGCCAGCCTCTCATGCTCCGCTGTGGCTTTTGCTTTGCCCGGAAGATAACTCCTCCTGTAGCAAAGCAGTCGTCAGTCTATTATTTTATCTAAAGCTTTTTGGGAAAGGGTGGAAGTATAAACAATCCCCCAGTCGGCTTCGCCGACAGCCCCCTTTACACAAAGGGGCCTTACTTCACCTGACACCTCCCCTGTGTAAGGGGAGGTGGCTCGCCGTAGGCGAGTCGGTGGGGTTGTCGGTAAAACAATCCCCCAGTCTCCGCATGCGCGGAGCCAGCCCCCTTTGCACAAGGGGGCCTTTTGGAAACGAAGCTTCACTGGTAGCTCCCCACAAGGGGGCCTTACTTCACCTGACACCTCCCCTGTGTAAGGGGAGGTGTCAGCGTCAGCTGACGGTGGGGTTGTTCGTAAGACAATCCCCCCCATTCCCCCGGGGTTGCTGCGCAACTCCCCACAAGGGGGCCTGCAACTAACCTAAGCCTCCCCTATGTAAGGGGAGGTGCCGCGGTTTACCGCGGCGGAGGGGTTGTTCGTAAGACAATCCCCCACCCGCTCCGCGGGAGCCCCCTTTGCACAAGGGGGCCTTTGGGGGTGTAGCTTCTCCGGTAGCTCCCCACAAGGAGGACCACCTAACTCAAGCCTCCCCAGTGGAGGACTTGCTACGCAAGTCCGGGGAGGTGGCATGGCGGAGCCATGACGGAGGGGTTGTGAATCCCTATCCTCTCTTGACAAAAAGCGGCACAAATGATAAAATGGTTCCAATTGGTAGAAAGGCCTACAAGGGATTCATGAAAACACAAACTGTAAAGGGAACCAACGACTATCTGCCGTCGGAGACGGAGATCCGGGACTATCTACAATCGGTGATCCTGGACACGTACAAAAATGCGGGATTTGAACATATCAGCACCCCCATTTTAGAGGATGCGGAGAATCTGGACAAAAGCGACGGAGGAGACAACCTGAATTTGATCTTCAAGGTCCTCAAGCGGGGGGACAAGCTGCAGCGGGCCCTGGAGGCGGGAGATGAAAAGGCGCTCTGCGACATGGGGCTACGGTACGATCTCACCCTTCCCCTTTGCAGATATTTTGCCAACAACCGCGCCCATCTGATGACCCCTTTCAAGGCCATCCAAATTGACCGGGTGTACCGGGCGGAGCGGGCCCAGCGGGGACGGCTGCGGGAATTTGTCCAGTGCGACATCGATATCATCGGCAGTGCTGCGCCGGAATGCGAGATCGAGCTGATTTTGACCACAGCCAGGGCGTTGCAGAAGACGGGGATCGGCGCCTTCAGCATCCGGATCAACGACCGCAGCCTTCTGCGCGGTGCCCTATCGGCGGTAGGGTTTTCCGAGGATGTTTTGGACTCGGTGTGCATCACCTTTGACAAACTGGACAAGGTAGGCATCACGGGGGTATGTGCGGAGCTGGAAGAGAAAGGGCATTCCAAGGAAACCATCGAACGGTTCCATGCGTTTTTCGGCGGGGACGCCGTCACATTGGACACAGTCACCAGACTGGTGAAGGACAGCAGTGCAGCAGAGCGGCTGCAATACATTATGGATGCAGTAAATACGCTATCCAGAGGAGAAGTGAAGACAGAATTTGACATTTCCCTTGTCCGAGGGCAGGGGTACTACACCGGAACGGTATTTGAAGTTGCCAGCGAAGAATTTTCCGGTGCCATCGGCGGCGGCGGGCGTTACGACAAGCTGATCGGGAAATTTATCGGGGAAGACATTCCCGCGGTGGGCTTTTCCATCGGATTTGAGCGGATCTTTTCCATATTGAAGGAAAAGGCGGGCTACGTGATTCCGGGAGGTCGGAAAAAGGTAGTGGTGCTCTACGACAGGGACAGTTTCATCGCGGCCTGCAAGCGGGCGGACGAATTGCGCAGCGAGTACGACGTCACCCTTTGTGCGCGGGGAAAGAAGCCGGGCAAGCAACTAAGCCGATTTGCAGAGAGAGGATACAATTATTTTATAAGCGAGGATTTGCAAAAGCTGCAGGATCTGACCTAAAGAGAAAAAAGAGAGGGGGGCCCTCTCTTTTTTCAACAGATCCCTTTTGTTTTTCTCTTGCCTGACGCCACATATTTTGCTATACTGTAGAAAACGACGACGTTCACAGGTTTCCACATATGCAAAATTACACCAGTACATTTATACGGCGGGAGAAAAAATATCTATTATCCGCCGCGCAGCAGGTTCAGCTGCGAACGACGTTGGCAGCGCACACCCTGCCGGACGTATACAACGACACGGACATCTATACGATATACTACGACACTCCCGACTATCTGCTGATCCGCCGGTCCATCGAAAAGCCGGTATACAAGGAAAAGCTACGCGTGCGCACCTACGGAGTTCCCGGAGAGGCAGATCCCGCATATATTGAAATGAAACGGAAATGCGGAAAAACCGTATACAAGCGCCGGATCGCCCTGCCTTATCACGAGGTGCAGGCATTTCTTACGTCGCCGGGAACGGGCAGCCAAATTGCGCGGGAAATCGGGTATATGCTACAGCACTATCCCGGGCTTTGTCCGTCTATCGCCATCGTTTGCCACCGCATCTCTCTTTCAGGGCGGGAGGATCCCTCTCTGCGCATCACCTTCGACTCCGACATCCGGTGGCAAAGTGCGCGGACCGATCTGGTGGCGCGGGAAAAAGGCATCCCTCTATTAGAGGACGGGCAGCAGATCATGGAGCTGAAATGCAGCGGTGCGCTTCCCTTCTGGATATCCCGTCTGCTGAGCGACTTATCCTGTTTTCCCGTCTCATTTTCCAAATACGGCAAGGCATATGAAGCCATGCTACACAGTTCATCAAAAAGGAATCCCCTATGAATATTTTCTTTTCTTCTGTCATCGATCCCGCTCTGGACGCCACATCCTTTTTTCTCTGCACGGGAACTTCCCTGCTCCTGGGTACGCTCATCGCGCTGGTCCACTGCTTTCGCAACCGTGCCACGCCGGGTTTTCTCGTGGCGCTGGCACTGATCCCCGTCATCTCTCAAACAGTGATCCACATGGTCAACGGCAGCATTGGGGCCGGCATCGCGGTAGCGGGCGCCTTCAGTCTGATCCGTTTTCGCAGCATTCCCGGCACGGCCAGAGAGATCTGCAGCATTTTTTTAGCCATGACGGTGGGGATCTGCACCGGCATGGGGTATGTAGGCATCGCCGTTCTCGTTTGTCTCATCGTCCTGCTTGTAAGTATGCTTTACGCGCTTCTATGGGAAGGGACCGGGAGAGGGGAAAAAACGCTGAAGATCACCATTCCGGAAAATCTGGATTATGAGGGTGTCTTCGAGGACCTCTTTGGGGAATATACAGCAAAACACGAGCTGATACAGGTAAAAACCGTCCATATGGGATCTCTATTCCAGCTGGAATACAGGATTCTACTGCGCAGTACGGCATCGGAAAAACAATTTCTCGACGCCCTACGATGCAGAAACGGGAATCTGGAGATCATTTGCAGCCGCGCGGAACGCTCCAGAGAGGAGATGTAGCATGAAAAAAGTCTGTCTTCTTCTTTTAATTCTTTTGACAATGGCCGCCTGCACGACGCAGGACAGCACCATATACACTCCCTCCACCGAAACAAGCACAGAGACGGGCACTACACATTCCGATTTTGACGAAACGGACACATGGAATCCGGCAGACGCCACGTCGATCCAACTTGAGGGGGAGACCGCGCAGATCGACGGAGACGGTGCGATCCTCACAGAAGGAGACGTATACATCGACAAAGAAGGGGTATATGTACTGGCGGGAGAATTCTCCGGCAGCATCCGGGTCACGCTCACAAAGGAAGAAAGGGCGCATCTAATACTAAACGGTGCGCACATCCAGTGCAGTCGGACGGCCGCCATCAATATCACGCGTGCCGACAAAGTGGTGATCACGCTGGCCCCCGGCAGCGAAAACACCTTATCCGACGGATCGGACTATGTAACGGAAAGCGGAGCGGAGCCCAACGCCTGTCTATTTTCCAAGGATGATCTCACCCTCAACGGAACCGGCACTCTCACAGTCCTTGGGAACTGCAACAACGGCATTGGTACCAAAAACGACTTAAAGATCCTCGACGGGAATATCACAATCAACGCCAGCAAAAACGCCCTGAAGGGAAACGACAGTGTACGCATATCGGGTGGAAACATTCATGTCACCATGTGCGCCGACGCAGTCAAATCCGACAACGAGACAGATCCGGACAAAGGTTTTGTCTCGATATCCGGGGGCACGCTGGAATGCACCTGTGCCGACGACGGGATCCAGGCAGTGACCGGCGTTTTCATATCCGACGCCTCTGTGACCGTCACCGCCGCCGACAAGGCTGTGAACTGCGACGGGGAAACAAAGATTGAAGAAGGATGTCTGACCCGCAAATAATTCTGTCAAGACCGGCTCTGGCCGGTCTTTTTTACTGCCCTGAGGCCGTCGCCCACATATTTCCTATTCTTCCCACATAAATCTATATAGAAGCACGGCATTTAATGGCGCAGCGTACTACCTGGGGACGACTTATGTATGGAGCAGTAATTCTGCATAAGAGCACAGTAAACACCGCAGCCCTGGCAATGGCGCCCGGTACAAAAATTTTTCTCATGCTCGCGTTTTGCGCGCTCATCGATAAATCTACTGATGGTAAAACTCCCAACGATCCCTTCACAAGTGATTGTAGTCTTTGCCTCGCACACATAAAACGGGCAAAACGCCAGCGCGTCTATTGCTTTATTTGCCATATTCTCTGATCTCCCTTTTTTAACTTCGAATCGCATCTCCCCGCTGTCCTCCATTTTTTCTACAGTGGGAACACAGCAACGTAGAGGAGGGACGTCCACAGCATATACACTTACCAGAAACGGCGGTCGCGCATGTATTGCAGATCTGCACATGCCCGAAGGCATAAAAAGGAGGAAAAATTACAGTACCGCACACAAAGCAATGCAAGGTATCCACACATCTGCCGCAGCCGCTGCACGCTCCTGCTCCATTTACACAAATCAATGCCATGTGCCGCCCCAAAAAAGAGCAATGCATTCTTCCGGCTGCATTTTCAAAAACTGAGAAATTTTGGAAGCCTCCGAAACGGTCAGTGTTTGTCCGCCATTGCGCAGTTTCCTGTACAGTGTGCTGCGATTGACCCCCAAGGTATGGGCCAGCGCCTCCAATGTAGTGTTCTGCTCTGCAACTCTTCTCTTCAGTTCTTCCGTACAATTCATTTTTCCACTCCCTTTATGGTAAAATTTTCCTTATTGATTAAATTTTACTATTTTTACATAAATTTGTCAATAAGTTTTAGGCAAAAAATCAGCCAATTTTGTTGCAAAAATGCAATTTTTGCCGATTTTTGTTGTAAAGATGCAAATTTTTGGAACATTTCATAAACATCATAGCAAGAAAGGCAGTACATTTCTCCCCCAAAAAGAAGCACCTTTCACTCTTCAAACGAATATAAAAAGAATCACTACAAAATATGTGATATGGTCACAGATAAAACTCCTGTTTTTTGTTATATTAAATATGCAGCAAGGAGCACATCATTCATAAACAAAAGAGAGAGGCGGTTTTCACATGTCGGTGCGGTACAACGAAAACAAGGAAGTAGTCCGCATGATCAAAGAAGGGCTGAAAAAAAACGGCGGGTATTGTCCCTGCCGAACAGAACGCACAGAAGAAACAAAATGTATTTGCAAAGAATTTCGGGAACAGATCAAGGATCCCAGTTTTTCCGGATACTGCCACTGTATGCTGTATTATAAATCAAACGAGGATGCGTAAACTGCCCAAAATAATACATCTGATAATTCTATAACTTTGTAAAAATGCAAAACCCGCCGGGAAACCCGGCTGTATAAAAAACAATGTCTCGATTCGAGGCAAGAATGGAGAAGGAATATGTCTGTTATGCATTTGACGAAAGAAGCGTTTGAAAGTGAAGTACTGGCCAGCGAGAAGCCCGTTTTGGTGGATTTTTTTGCAACCTGGTGCGGGCCATGTATGATGGTCGCTCCCATTGTAGAAGAAATCGCGGCAGAACACCCCGAGCTGAAAATCTGCAAAGTGGATGTAGACGAGGAACCGGAGCTTGCACGGGACTTTCAGGTCATGAGTATCCCCACCCTGCTGGTTTTCAAAGGCGGAGAACTGGCAGCGAAAGCTGTAGGCGCCCGATCCAAAGAGCAGATCCTGGAAATGATTACAGGCTGATCAAAAAGAAAAAGCCCGCTGCCGGCTCGTTGGGCCGACAGCGGGCTTTTTAACTTGCAAAGATTATCCGAACAATTCTCCATATGTCTGCAAGAGCTCTTCCCGCAGCGCACGAAAGGCACGTCCGTCATAAGTGACATCATGGAAGCTGCGCAGCCCTCTGCGGCAAAGGCTGTCTGCCAGCGCCTTGTCCTTTCCTGCGATGGCGCAGAGCATTTCATATTCCTCTGCCGATTCCCGGTGGGCCTCCAGACGCATGGACATCCACGGTTCGCCCTCCCCCGGATAGATCAACTTATCGTCTCCCGGCGGCAATATACTGGCGCTTCCCGCATTTACATGGCGGGGACAGCTGGCAGTAAAGGGGTCCACGTCATTTTCATACACATTCACTGCCCAGTGCAGATACCCCGTGAGACCATACCGGTAATTTCCCCAGTACAGATATCGGGTAGCCAGTAAGGGAATGTCCATAAATCGATTGATGTAACCATCATCCCGGGGGTACAGACATACGTACTGCCACACCGCATCCCCCATTTCCTTATATGCGTCAAACATCGCCTGATTCTTTTCATATTCATCGCTGCGCGGCACCCATACATCCAAAGCTCCATAGATCGGCGCGCCGGAACAGGCGTCAAAAATCTTTATCTCCGGAAAAATCCGGCGCACCATTCCGCAAACAGCCCGATAAGGCAGCGCATTGATCTCATTGGGCTCGTCGGCGATGCCGATATAAAACATGTCCCGTTCCAGCCAGCCGTTTTCCCGCAGATTTTCCCGAAGCGCGCCCAGATACTGCTGCAAATATATGTAGGCCTCATAGGAAAGCGCATCCATGCCGCGGATCTGAATGATCGGACTATCCCACGCCTTCCGGAACCCCACACCGCTGATGTGGAATCCGGTAAAGCCCAGGGAAAGTCCTTTTTGCACCCTCCGGTTGAAGGTTGTAAAATCAAAGGCATATCGGCCCGGTCCCACATCGGTAATCTCCGGCGGGTCTACATATAGCCGGGTTTGATGCTGCCGGCGCAGCAGCTTCAGATAGCGGGTATCCATGTCTTCTGCCTGCTCCGGCTTATCCAAAAGGCCGTGCCATTTTGCCGCATTATATGGGCTGTATCCCATGGCGATCTGCAAGGTTTCTTTAGGCAGGGGCGCGCTGCACACATCAATGGTTACAGATATGCGCGCCGTCTCCTCCCCGCAGGACACGCGTATTTCTCCGGAAAATGTCCCGGCTGCATCTTCCGGCACAGGCACCGCCACATAAATGCCGACAGAGCCCTCCCGAGGCTGTGCCTGGCCCCGCCATGGACACAGACAATCGTTTACAAGAAAGGGCGCCCGCCTCAGGCGGGCAGAAGGTAGAATTTCTTTTTCAAAGTTCGGATTGTCCTCTACCGGAATGGGGATCTGCTCATATATTTCCGCAGCAAGCGCCTGTGTATCCATCCGCACGGCAGAATCCGCCTTCCATATGTGAATCTGAAAGGTAGCCCAACTGCCCCGCAGGGCGCGCTGCCGGACGCAGGGCATTTGCGTTTCATAGCTGTGTACGTCCGGATACGTCCATTCGCAACTGTCAACGATACAATACTGCATTGCAATATCCTCTGTTCATTTTGTTTACCTGGTTCATCATAGCATAATGCAGATGGGATTGCAAGCATTTGCTTTATAGTTTTACACTCACAGGAGCGCTCTTGCTGTCCTCCCGCCCCACAGGCGCACCGGCAGTGAGAAGCCCTGCCGCCGTATTTGCATCTTTTTGGGCCATATGAAACAAAACCTCAGACCGTCTGCGCAGTCGCATGCGTCCTTCTTCCCCTCTGGCAGAAACTTTACTACAGGCCGAAAGCAACATATCTTCCGTGAAGAAAAAGGCATCCAGGGTCGTCGTCTGTTCCAAATACTCCATGGCGCTGTCGATCTTGCAGTCATAAGAAAGGGCCACGGCAGGCGTGCCGCTGAGTGCCGCCATCAATATACAGTGCAAACGCATACTGATAACAAATCTGGCCTCGGACAAAAAGGAAGCGAGGGCTGTCGGAGACATAGAGGGAGCCATCACACCCCCACAGCGGCGGCAAACCCTTTCGCACAGGGCGCGGTCATAGGAATCCTGCATGGAAACGAACACTGCCTGCAAGCCCTGTTCCCGCAGTTTTTCACAGGCTGCCGCTACTACATCCTCCTCAATTTTGCCATGCCGGCAGGTGCGCAGTGAAACCACAAAATAAGGACTTTTTTCTCCAGAGAGTGACGGCAAAATCTCGGGATAGAGCAAAAAGATGGGGTCCGCACTGAGAAAGACCCGTTCCGGGTCAACTCCCATCGCAAGAACCGCGTACAGAGAATCCGGATCCCGTACGGAAATCCGATCCCCACAGTACAGCGCTTTTTGCGCACGTCTGCATTCGTGCAAAGGACCGATGCCGTTTGCATACAAAAACACCTGTACCCCCAGAAGATGGGCAATACGAATGATAGCAGTATAATACCACAGACTCCGCCGGCTGGTAGCATCCTGGAGAAGACTGCCTCCTCCGCTGATAAGCATTCGGCAGCGCAGCAGCGCCCACAAAACAGCAAAGGGATTCTTCCTGCCTACCCTGCGAACATCCAAATTCGATCCACAAAGACTGCTTCCTCCCGCCAGTACGCCGATTCGACATCCCGGGATCCGCTCCCGCAGTGCAGTGACAATCCGATCCAACACAGCCTCATCTCCCAGACTGCCATATCCATAATATCCGCTGAGCAATACATCGTCCCCGCCCCACACCATGCGTAAAAAGCCCCGCAACAGCTTTCTCATACCCCTTCTCCCTTTCTCATATGGATCTGCCTCTATTGTTGCCACGTATTTCCTCCATAATCAAAAAACAGCGGAAAAAGAGGGAACTGGGGAAATATTTCAAAAAAGACTTGACAAACTTTCTGTAAAATGCTAAGATAGTGGGGCTGACAGTTGTTGCAGTCTGTGCGGGTGTAACTCAATGGTAGAGTTCCAGCCTTCCAAGCTGGCTACGTGGGTTCGATTCCCATCACCCGCTCCAAAACAGGAATCGGCCAGGCCCGAAGCCATCGCCCAGCTTTCAGTACATTTATGTGCCTTTAGCTCAGCTGGATAGAGCAACTGCCTTCTAAGCAGTAGGTCGAGGGTTCGAATCCCCCAAGGCACGCCAAACGCAGTCTTTATTTATGTTTGCCGTTCCATGGTGGGTGTAGCTCAGTTGGTTAGAGCGTCAGGTTGTGGCCCTGAAGGTCGTGGGTTCGACTCCCATCACTCACCCCATACAAGAACTCGGAGCCAAAAGGCTCCGAGCTTTTTTATGTATCCGGCAGGACACGCAGCGACTTTTTGTGCCTTTTTCCGATCTTTGTGCGGCTTTTTTCTTGCAAGGGAAGAAAAAGTATGGTAAGATGAACATAGAATCCATTTTCCCTTGTCATTTTTCCACAGTGGAGGGATATTTATGAAAAATTATGTGATCACGATCAGCCGTCTGTGCGGCAGCGGCGGATCTACCGTCGCTCGCCTTCTGGCACAAAAGCTCCAGATTCCCTTATACGACCGGCATCTGCTGTCCGAACCTGAAGGGGAAGAAAAGGATACACAACAAAGCGCGATAACCGCCGAAAATGCCGCTTCCCTGTTTCACGCCTCCGAAAGCATTTATGCCGGAAATCCACTTCCCCCCGAGGGAAGCGAGCCTACAACAAATCGGGCGCTGTTTCAAAAGCAGGCGGGAATTATCCGTACACTGGCGGACACAACTTCCTGCATTGTCATCGGCCGCTGTGCAGACTTTGTTCTGCGGGACCACCCCAATGTGATCCGGGTCTTCATCACCTCCGACGAAAAAAGCTGTATCGCCCACGAGGCGGAACGAGTGGGTATCTCCAAGCGGGAAGCCCGCTCTCTGGTGGAAAAACACAATCATGAGCGCGCGGAATATTATCGCTATTACACCGGACAGGACTGGAGCTATGCACAAAACTACGATCTGTGCCTCAACACTGCCACCCTTTCTTACGAGGGATGTGCACAAATGGTTCTGGAATATCTAAAGCTGCGCCAAAAAACGGAATAAAGCACCTGCAAAAAAAGCACCGCATCCGCGGTGCTTTTTCTTGCAAAGTGCGCACTTCTCAGGCAAAAAACGTGTGATTTCCAATGGTCATCACATAAGGCCTGTTGTCAGACACCCATGTGTTTTCTGCAATTGCCTCATTCACAAAGAAAAACACATCGTCCGACACACATGCCCCGTCCAAACAAAGTTTTGCCGCAAGAATGCTCTCTTCATTCGGCGTGCAATAAATTGTCCCCGACGCCGCCGGAGAAAACTGCACCCCAGCAGACATATCGAAGATCACATCATAGATCGTATTTGGAAACTGATCGCTGCCGACCCGGTTGAGCACCACATTGCCCACAGCAATTTTCCCCTCAAGGGGCTCCAGACCCGCCTCGGAATGGATGATCCGGGAAAGCCATAAAAGATCTTCTTCCTCATAATACGCCGCACCGCAGGTGATCGCGCCGCTGCCGGAGGCAAGGTACACCGTCCGCTCTTCCGCGTCCCACGAAACGCTACAGTCAAATGCCTTTGCGATTACGCGTATCGGAACAAAAATCGTTCCGTTTCGATTCAAAATACCGTCCTGCACCCACAGACATCTGCCATTTGCTGTCAAATATTTCCCTTCGCTTTGCGCCGTAATCGTAAGGTTGTCCGAGACAATTACAGCTTGTCGTGCCTGCGCATCCCAATCCACCGAATGCGCGCCCATATAAAGCGAAAACTCCCGAATGCCCACATATGTGGTGTCGTTTTCCAGAAAAACTGTACCGGGGTATTCTGCGCCGTCCACACAAACCTGCGTCTGTGTTTTTTCTTCTTCCTCCAGGACGGCAGCTTGTCCCTCTTGAGGCTGTAAATGAAAAGCTTCGCCACAGTTGATGTCCGCCTGCGAAACATCCTCCGCCAGCACCGTAATACCGGAGACCGCAGTCAGCACTGCCACCGCAAGAATCGCCATACATCGCACAAATCCACTTCGCAATTGATTTTTTAACATAAACTACCATACCTTTCTCATCATATGCAGAAAACCCCGACCTGCAAGATCTGTTTCTTTGTCTCCGCCGGGCTCTTCTCACGCAGCGTCCGGACACCGCTTTTTGATTTGTTTTTTTGCAAGCGGTCAAAAATAAATTCACACTTTGCAATTGATTTTACGGACGCATTGTAGTAATATATATGTTGTAATCCTGTAAATTATGAGCCTGTAGGCATATTTTTATACACAACCTGGAAGATTCGATAAAAAATAAGCGGGGAACGATGCATGATGAACAGAAAAAAAATATACAGACAGGCTGCAGCCGCCCTCCTTTGTTGTGCAGCTTTGTGCCTGTCAAGCTGCGGCGTTTTGCTTCTGAACAATCCAGTTGGAGATCCGTCTACAGAAAGCACCGATACGCAAACGCTGGAGCCCAACAGCGATTTTCATGTTGTAGAAAATGATTACAGCGCCCAGTTAAATCGATTTGTAAAGGATCTTTCCGGGGAAAAATACGGCGGTGCCTCTGTAAAGATTGCAAGCACCAAAAGCAGCTCCATCGTTCCGGACGAGACCGTGGGGACGACCATGTCGGAAGAACTGCTTCGGCGCAACAACTATGTGGAGGAACTGCTGGACGTTTCCATCACAACCGCCCAGGCAGATCCCCAAATCATGCTGGATGAAATACAGGCCGCCGTTCGGTCCGGCGCCTATTACGCAGATCTCATTGAGATTCCCCAATCTTATATCAGCATATATGGTGCTGCCGGCGCCCTTATGAATCTTCAGTCTCTCCCCGGACTGAATTACGAGGCAGAATACTTCAATGCCACAGGGACGTCCGCGGCTTGCGGCGGAGACATGATCTACGGGCTTACAGGGTACGCTTCTTTGAACCCCGACGCACTCAGTGCAGTATTTTTCAATAAAACACTGTTGGAAGAACTCCAGTTGGAGTCTCCCTATGCCCTGGTAGACAGAGGGGAATGGACCATGGACAAATATCTGGAATACACTGCCGCTCTGTCTTCACTGGATGGAGAATACTATTCCTATGCCGCACAAAATACCGCTGTTTATCTGCCGGACCTGTTGTTCTTTTCCGGCGGGCAACGTCTGACACAAAGCACACCCGGCGCATATCCGTACATCAATTTCAATGCCACAGATACGGCAGACCTCTTTACAAAGATGTCCGCCATTGTATATGATGAACACGGATTTGGAAACGCCGTAGCGGGAATCGGTGCTTTCGACAGCGGGAACACCCTGTTTTTGATTGACCGACTCAGCACAATGGAAACCATAGCAAACAGCAGTACAGACTGGGGGATCCTTCCCCTTCCCAAATACAGCGCCGAACAGGAGAATTATCTTTCGCTGGCATATTATGAGGACGCCCTGTTCTTTGCAGCCGTTCCCACCATATCCGATGTGCAAAAAGCCTCCGATGTGCTTATGGCACTGAATATCACCTCTTATGGAATAACTACCGATGCCCAGGTGCGAAATGCCACCTATCTGTACTTGCGGGATAACGACTCCATACGTATGCTGGATATCATTTTGAAAAATGCGGTATATGATTTTGCCTATACCTTCGCCAATTCCAACAATGCGATTCCCTCGGCTACTTTTTCCGCGGTGCGCAACACAACGGGAGGCATTTCCTCCCTCCAACGGTATCTGGACATGTGGGGCGGATACTTTGAAAATGCCATGTATCAGTTGTTTTCCGTGAGTTGATGTCCTTATCATACAAAACAAAGAGGCCGGAAACTGGCCTCTTTGTTCTAAAAAAATAAAAAGATCTCTCCCTTGGGCTTTTGTAGTCAGCCGGAATGATTGGATTTGTAGGAAAAATCAATCATATTGGAGGATTACAAAATGGAACAGCATTACATTGATGAA
>CAJFOI010000020.1 GCA_904396155.1 Candidatus Avispirillum faecium
ATATAAAGCTTTGCCGCCACCCCCGGGTCTGCTGCGCAGCCCCCGCACAGGGGAGGCATACATTAAAAAGGCCCCCTTGTGCAAAGGGGGCTCCCGCGTTAGCGGGTGGGGGATTGTTTTTAATAACATTTCCAATTGCAAAAAAATCCAAAAAGTAAACTTTCTGAAACGCAATCGTAAAAAAACATATTTTTCCCCACGCCTTCTTGAAAATTCCTCTATATGTTGATTTTGCAGTAGAACACTCCACTACCTGTAGCTCCTCTTTGTCAAAAACACTTGTTTTTTGTGTGAAAACTGCCTGTCCGGTCTGTAAAATGCACAAAAAAGTAGCAAAAAAGTATTGACAATTTGTTATAGGAATGCTACAATAAATTTACCAAAATTATATGGAGGTTTTTACCCTATGAAAAAAGTTTTAGCACTTGTGCTTACTTTGGCAATGCTCGTGGGCACGCTGGCCGTTGGCCTCTCCGCTGCCTTTGAGTTTACTGCTACAGAAGATGGGGACGTGTTCGAAAACGTGTATGAAGTGCCGATCGGAAGCAAAGTTTGGCAGCCGATTGCATATACATACATGGATGATGAAAGAGTCCCCAGTTCCGGTGGATACACTATTTCTTTTGATATTAACTTTAGAGATGCGTCTGCCGGCTTTATGACGGCGAATTTGGAATCCACCCAGTATCCCACTATTACAACCAGTACGATCGGTGTGGAAGGCGCGGAAAAATTCGATTACGCTTTCGAACTGGGCACTTGGTATACTGTCAAATTTGAATCTGATGGAAGTAGCCAGACGATTATTTCTGTTAACGATGAGCCTGTAGGTACTGCGACGTTGCCTCTGAAAAACGGTGGTATGTTTGCTGGTAGCACAGAAGATAATTTCTGGATTGATAACTACCATCTTGGAGATCGGTTCGAAGATTTTGAGGACGGCAATGCCTCTGAAATATTTACCAGTGATTCCTCTGGTACAGTGATAGATAGTTACACTGTAAGACGCGACCTGGGCAAGAAGTACATGACCACCGGCTCCGATACGGGTATTCTTTATCAGCTGATCGAAGTCCTGGGCGATGACGGAACTGGCAAAGTAAATGAGTATTCGGATATCACCATTTCCTTTGATGTTTCCTTCCCCTCTCAGCAGGCGACCAACTATGTGGAGAGCTGGGGCTCTCATGCACCCAGTGTATATCCCAACATGATCACTCTGGGTGACAGCGGTACATATGCGGACCGACCTACAATCGAGTACACCTTCGAGTATGGCGAATGGTACTATGTGGAATTTGTTTGCGACGGTACTGACACAGACGTGTACGTGGATGGTGTTCTGGCAGGGACGCTGAATGCACCGATCCGCTTCGGCAGAGACGGCGCGCTTGCAAACAACGACAAGTTCTGGAATCCCTATGTTTTCAATGCTTCTGTGGACAATGTAGCTGTCAACGGTTATGCACACACCTTTGAGGATGAAAGCACCCAGTACTGCATTATGCAGAGCGGTGATCCGATTACTGCCACCACGGAGTACGTAGGCGAAAAAGTTGACATCTGGGAGCATATCCAGACCTACGACGTAGAGGGTGAAGCCGTTCTGCTGAAGGCTCCCTTTAATGACACCAAGGATCCCAGCAGCGAGGAGAACATGCTGTATATGGACTTCAGCTACGATGCAGGTACTTTTAGTAATTACATTATGAGTTTTGATTTGGCGATTTACCCGGATAAAGAGACAATGACCACAGAGGACAAAACAGAAAACGGTTCCTGGATGGACTGGATCGTGAGAATCGGCAAGGATGGAAGCGGAAACGCGCAGTTCTTTGACGATGACCGTATTAAGATCGGCGATAAGTTTGTCGGTAAGAACAAGGATTTGTACTACTACGGAGAAGAAGCTGAAGGCTCTGCAGTGCAGGATATGACACAGTGGGCAGCTGGAGAGTTCCACAATGTGACGCTTGAGGTATCCAATGGTAGTGTCACCGTATATTTGGATAAGACAGAAGTATATTCTGTTCCTGTTTCTGCAACCCAGATCGATAATCTCGGCATTATGTATCTGTGGAATTGCACTGCGATCATTGATAATTTCTATATTTATGATGCAAAAACCTTTGAAGTTAAGACAACTGAGTTTGCTGTAAACAGTGGTTCGGATTCTATGGCTACCATTGCTGATGTAAAGGCTGAAGGCGCAGCGTTCTGCGAGGCAAACGGCCACATCAACCGCTGGGCAAGAACTACCGATCCCAAGTGCTACGAGATGGGAACCAACACCTACACCTGCTGGATCTGCGGCAACGAAGAGGCAAAGCAGGAAGTTGCGATGCTGGAGCATGACTTTGAGGGCTATGACATCAATCGTGTAGACGACAACGGTTTGGTATACATCGCCTGCACCAAGAGCGAGGGCTGCACGGAGAGAAGATACATCCAGATGCCCGCGGCAGAGGATTACACCGGAACCATCAACTACTTCCAGGATTTCCAGGACGACTTCATCACGCAACTCGACAGTGCTTCTTGGAACTGGACAATTGCGGACGGCGTTTCTTCCTACCTGGACGGAAACGACCTCAACTACAACCAGATTCCGCTGGAGGGCAACCGGAAAGGCGCTGAGCTCAACGAAGGCTTCAAGATTGGGTTCGACTTCATCTACAACGGAACCTATGAGACGGGCGATACGCCCCAGTACGGCAACACCTTCTTCCTCCGTTTGGGGCAGGCGGTTGTTGGTGTAGGTAAGATCGGCTATGATGCAGTTGCGCAGCAGTTCTATATTGGTTCTGACGGCAACTTCGCAGAGATTCGCAGCGATGTATATCCGCTGGTTCCCGGCGAGACCTACAACATGGAAATTGTCTTTGGACCGATGGATGCGAACTTGTATGAAGGCAATGTGGTGCTTTACGTGAACGGCGTGAAGGTCATTGATTTTGTGGAAGACAATTCCAACCCTGAGTTTGCCGGAATGGATGCGTATACGTACTTCGCTTACCCGGATGATTTGGATGTCAACATCCTTTTGATGTACAACTTTGGTGTAAATATGTCTATTGACAACCTGGTGATCGGCGACAACGACTTTGCTTGGAACAGACAGTATCAGGGCGACGTAGACGGTGACTATGCGATCACTGGTAGCGACGCGCTCCTGATGAGAAAGTATCTTGCAAAGATCGACGGTATTGAGACGCTGATCGCTTCCAGAGCGGATGCGAACGGTGACGGTGTCATCGATGCCAAAGACCAGCTTCGCATCAGAAAGGCAATTGCTGCGGCTGAGGCTGAAGCATAAGAGCTGATACGACAACAAAAAGTATCCTCCGCAAGTGCGGAGGATACTTTTTTGATTGCATCCCCATGGAAACGCACAAAAACGTATGAATTTGAATGGAAATTTTATAAAAAAATTATAAAAAATGCTTGCTTTTGTGAATGAAATATGGGGGAAATATCTTGACATCCAGGTGTAGAGCGGCTATAATAAAGTTGTATAACAAACTTGGAGGTAAATCCAGATGAAAAAGATGGTATCATTGCTGGTTGTAGCAGCAATGCTTGTGACCGGATTGGTCGCTGTGGTTCCGGGAACTGCGGTGGATCTTCCGGAAACGGATCTGTATACCCATGTCACCGGAGAGGTCAATGAGGCCCAGGACACGCTGACGGTAAGCGTTGCGCTTGGAAACAACCCCGGTCTGTGGTGCTACAGAATATTTGTAGGCTACAACGCAGCCGCTTTGCAGCTCACCGCGGTGACCAATACAGGAGAGGTTTGGTCCGATGATCAGTATACACCTGGCAGCCTTGATAGAAATCCTGCTGTATACTATGCGGCCATGGAGGGCTACAACAAAAACAACACCAACAACGGGACCGTAGCTGTTTTCACTTTCCAGATTCTGGATCCGGAAGCAGATTTCAATATCAACCCGAGTGTTGATTCTAATGAAGTGTTTGGCGTAGATGAGATGGGGCAGGCGATCTATTACGAAATGCAGATGATCAATGAGTGCCCGCAGTACATTCCCATCGATACGACTGCGCTGGACGCACTGGCAGAGGAGATCCGAGCGCTGCCTGCTTATGATGAACTGCAGGGAGACCAGATCGACAAGATGCTGTCCCTGTATGAGACGGTGCATGGACTGCAGGGCAGAAGCGAGGCTTATTTCGCAGAGACCTATGCAGACCTCATCGAAAAGATCGACGGTCTGTATGCCGACTATCAGTGGGCGGCTGTGAAGGCGGAGCTGGATGCACTGGGTGCCAGAATCGAAGCGCTGCCTGCATATGCTGAGATGACGGACGAGCAGGTAGAGGAAATGCTGGCGCTGCGTACGGAGCTTGCTGCGCTGGAAGGTGAAGAAAAAGAATATGTAGAGACTACATATGCCGATGCGATTGCACGTCTGGAGGCCTCCTATGAGGCGATGCTCCATGAGGAAGGACTGGATGCCATCGGTGCGAGACTGGAAGCACTGCCTGCCTATGCCGAGATGACGGAGGCACAGGTGGAGGAAATGCTGGCACTGGCAGAGGAACTCTCTGCTCTTTCGGAAGAGGATCTTGCCTATATCACCGCTACTTATGCAGATGCGTATGCAAGATTCCAGGAATCCCAGGCTGCGTATGCCCATGCGCAGGAACTGGATGCCATCGGTGCGAGACTGGAAGCACTGCCTGCCTATGCCGAGATGACCGAGGCGCAGGTGGAAGAGATGCTGGCGCTGATAGAGACGCTGGGTGCTATGCCGGAAGAGGACATTGCGTACATCTCTGAAAATTACGCCGATGCATACAACAGACTGAATACTTCCTATGCGAGATATCAGCGTGTACAGGAGCTGGACGCGCTGGGTGCCAGAATCGAAGCGCTGCCGGACAGCTACTATGACATGACGGAAGCCGATATCCAGGAGATGCTGGCACTGGTAGAAGAGCTGAGTGCGATCGAGGATACAGAAGATCAGGATTATCTCCTTGAAAATTATGGCGACGCGCTGTACCAGATGGTAGAAAATCACGCGCTCTATGAGATGGATTTGTTGTATGAGGAGGTCAAGGCCCGGATTGAGGCGCTGCCTTCTTATGAAGAAATCACCGAGGATTATCTGGAGGAAGTTGCCGAGCTGAGACTGGCGATCAGCGTTGTATTCCCTGCCCAGTTGAAAGAAGAGATTCCTGAGGCATATGAGAACTTTGTAAATGCTTACCTGAAGCTGGTTTACGGCGGAACGGATGCGATCGATACAGAAAGAGCCCAGGCCTTTGCAGAGGCAGTGAGCGCGCTCACACCGGATCAGAGCCAGGAAGCACTGGATTTGCTGTATGAACTGCTCGCAGGTACCAGCGAGGAAGATGTAGCCTTTGCAGACTATATCACACTGGCATATCCGGAGGCATTTAATGCTTTGATGGAACAGTATAGTGCGTTGCTCCAGACGGAGGAAGTGGATTACGAGCTTCTTGGCAGCTTGGGAGAGCAGATCCTTGCACTGCCTGCATATGAAGAAATGACAGAAGAGGACAAAGCCACACTGGGAGAGATCATCGACACAGTTTCCGGTCTGTCCCCGCTGGCGATGTTTGAGTTTAAGATAGGCTATGGAGAGGCATATGCGGCATATACGACTTTGTATGAAGCTTATCAGGCGGAGTACGGTACGCAGGAGCCTCCTGTGACGGATGACACCACAGCGGTACCTGGAGGAGAGGAGACCACAGTGCCTTCTGGTACTGCAGATGGCGGAAACGGAAAGGCGCCGCAGACTGGCGACAATCTGGTGTATATCGGCATTGCTGCAGCTATCGGTGCAGTGGCATGTGTCGCTATTGTGGGAATCCGCAAAAAGAAAGAAACTGTATAAAGAAGGCAAAAAGGCCGCAGACAACTGTCTGCGGCCTTTTTTGCGGGTGGTCTGCACATGTTTACAAAATGCTGTTGCAATACCCCCGGATATCCTGTATAATAAAGAAAATATAGCGGAAACAAAAAGAAGGGGAGATAGAAAAAATGGTTCAGTCTGTCATCGAAAAACTTCAGCAATTGGATCCTGAAGTGGGAAATGCAATTGCCGCAGAATTGCAGCGGGAAAAAAGAGGACTGGAGCTGATTGCCAGTGAAAATATGATTTCGGAGGGGGTCATGCTTGCCATGGCCACACCGCCGGCGAACAAGTATGCGGAAGGATATCCCGGCCGCAGGTATTACGGCGGGTGCGAGTGCGTGGATGTGATCGAGACCATTGCGATCCAGCGTGCGTGTAAGCTGTTTGGCGCCAATTTTGCCAATGTGCAGCCCCATAGCGGCGCCCAGGCGAATACAGCCGTATATCTGGCGCTTCTTTCCCATGGAGATACTGTGATGGGAATGAATCTGGCCCATGGCGGGCATTTGACCCATGGCAGTCCGGTGAATTTTTCCGGCATCAACTATCACTTTGTTCCCTACGGCGTGGACGAAACGGGCTTTATCGATTATGATGTAATGGAAAAAACGGCAAAGGAATGCAGGCCGAAGCTGATTGTTGCCGGCGCTTCCGCCTATGCCAGGACCATAGATTTTGCCCGCATTTCAAAGATTGCAAAAGATGTGGGCGCACTTTTCATGGTGGATATGGCTCATATTGCGGGTTTGGTTGCAGCAGGACTGCATCCCTCGCCTGTTCCCTATGCAGATGTAGTAACCACCACGACCCATAAGACGCTTCGGGGCCCGAGAGGCGGCCTGATTCTTTGCAATGACGAAAACATTGCAAAGGCGATCAATAAAGCGGTTTTCCCTGGTATGCAGGGCGGCCCGCTGGAGCATATTATCGCTTCCAAGGCAGTTTGCTTCGGCGAAGCACTGCAGCCTTCCTTTAAGGAATATCAGAAGAAGATTGTGGAGAATGCAAAGGCGCTGGCACAGGGGCTTCTGGATGAAGGCTTTGATTTGGTCTCCGGCGGTACGGACAACCATTTGATGCTGGTGGATCTGCGCCCCATGCATATCACGGGCAAGGAGATGGAGCAGCGTCTGGACCAGGTTTACATTACCGTAAACAAAAACGCCATCCCCAACGATCCGGAAAAGCCTTTTGTCACCAGTGGCATCCGCGTGGGTACGCCTGCAGTTACCACGCGGGGATTGGGTGTTTCTGAAATGCAGACGCTGGCAAAGCTGATGGCGCTGGCTGCGACGGACTTTGAAGCAAGAGCCGATGACATCCGGAGTGCAGTTACCGAGATCTGCGAGCGGTATCCGATTTATGAATAAAAGGGGACCCGCGTTTTTGCAAAGAAAGGCATGGTTGCTACGATGAAGAAAACGAAAATCCTGCTGTTGCTGCTTTTAACCGGTTTGCTTTTTGGCGGATGTGCGAAGCAGGACACGGAAGTTCCGGAGGGGATGCAGCTTGCTTCACCCAAGGAGGCGGATTATCTCTTTTATGTTCCGGAGGGCTGGCGGGTAGACCAGTCTTCCCTCTACTCGTCTGCCTATTTTTCCTCCGGGGATGCCAGCAGCATCTCTGCTACCGCGTTTGGAATGGATCTTGCGGATACCTCTGTAAACGATTGGTGGGAAAAATATAAAGAGCAGTTCCAGGGAATCTATGAAGACGTGGAATTCGGCGAGGGAGAAGAGACGACGCTGGGCGGTGTGGATGCTGTAAAATACACAATAAACGCGACGCTGAATGAAAACGAATATCGTTATGTCATTGTCGCCACCCTGCGGGATAATTATATATACTATATCACCTACACTTCCACACCGGAGTATTATGAGGACCATTTGGAAGCGTTGGAGCAGGTGAGAGAACATTTTGCATTCAAGTGACGGTGTACCAGAATGGAAGAGATTTATTTAGATCATAGCGCAACCACAAAACCTTCAAAGGCTTCCCTGCAGAAAATGCGGGAAGCCTTGTGTGTATGCTTTGCAAATCCCGGTTCTGTTCATCGGGCGGGAATGGCAGCCCACGGGATGCTGGAGGAAGCCCGGCGGCAGGTGGCCGCCTCTCTGGGCTTGCGGCGGCCCGGAGACGGACAGATTTGTTTTTGTTCCGGCGGCACGGAAGCAAACAATCAGGCGATTTTTGGAACGGTATATGCAAAAAGCAGGCCGGTAAAAAACGGCAGCAGAGGGAAGATCCTCATCACGGACGGAGAGCATCCGTCTGTAGAAAACGCAGCGGCGCAGCTGGAGGGGGATGGGTTTACCGTTGTGCGCATCCCCACCAGAGGCGGCGTACTGGATCTGGACTATCTGGAAAAGGCTGCAGATGCTTCTGTGATCCTTGCCGCCCTGATGCTGGTAAACAATGAGACAGGTGCCCTGTATCCGGTAAGCGAGGCTGCAAAAATATTGCGCTGTAACAGTCCAGGTGCGGTGATCCACTGTGATGCGGTACAGGCATATATGCGTGTCCCCTTTACACCGGCCTTTCTTGGGGTGGACACGCTTTCTGTGAGTGCCCACAAGATTTATGCTCCCAAGGGCGCCGGAGCCTTGTATATTTCCCGGGAAATGATACAGAAAAAGCGGATCCATCCGCTCCTTTGGGGCGGAGGACAGGAAGAAGGTCTGCGCAGCGGCACGGAAAACGTACCTGCGATTGCGGCCTTCGGCGCTGCGGCGGCAGAGGGGATGGAAGAAGCCGGGAGGCGCAGGGAAAGCCTCCACCGCCTGCACACCGTGCTTTTGGAGAAGCTGTCCCCTCTGGTACAGATCAACCTGCCCCCAAAGGGAGTCGATGCCATTGTCAATATTACGCTGCCGGGGATCAAAAGCGAAGTCATGCTGCGTGCACTGTCTGCCCGGGGGATCTGTGTCAGCGCGGGGAGCGCCTGCTCTGCCCGGTCCAAAAAAATAAGCCGGGTGCTGCTTGCCTTTGGACTCAGTGAGAAAGAGGCAGACTGTGCGCTGCGCATCAGTCTGTCTCATCAGAACACAAAGGAAGAACTTTCCTTTTTTGCGCAGGCGCTGGAGGAGGAGATACATCATCTGGCCCGCCTGCGTTGAGGAGCATTTTTTCAAAATTGATTTGCCGGAGAAATGGCGTTCAAATCTGCAAAGGTCAAAATGTCTGAAAGAATATAGTTGGATACAAACATTCCCGCATGGGTCAGTGCGATGTTGTCTCCCCGGCGCACCATATACCCTTTTTTCAGATAAAAGGGCAGCTTTGCCCCGTACAGTTCCAGAAAATCACTGCCGAAGGTGCGTCGGAATTCTCCCAGCGGCAGTCCGTCGGAGAGACGGAATTTGAGCATGATATATTCCCCCATCCGCGCTTTTCCTTTGATTTCTTCGGAGGATGCAGTGATTCCGATATCGCTGTCAATATGCTCGATGCCGCGGATGTATGCCAGAATACTGGGGACAAAGGAAAACCGGGTCCCATTGAAATAGGAATGGGCACTGGGGCCAAACCCCAAGTATTCTTCGCAGTTCCAGTATTTCAAATTGTGTCTGCACAGTTTTCCCGGCTGGGCAAAATTGCTGATTTCGTACTGCCGGTATCCCCGCCTTTCCAAGAAGGCGCAGGCGGAACGGTACATGTCAAATTCCGTGTCCTCGTCCGGCAGGGGGAGCTGGTGGCGGAGCCGATAAAAGGGGGTGCCCGGCTCGATCTTCAGGTTGTACAGGGAGATATGCTCCGGGCGAAGCTTTGTCACATAGTCGATGGACCAGAGGAGACTCTCCTGTGTCTGCCGGGGGATGCCAAACATCAAGTCCACGCTGATGTTTTCAATTTTCGCCCGGCGTGCGTCCTGAAAGCACTGGGCAAATTCTTCTCTGGTGTGGATTCTGGACAGGGCCTTCAATTCTTCTGCGTTTGCGGACTGCAGACCGATGCTGATCCGATTGACGCCTGCGCGGCGCATATGGAGAAAGTCTTTGTAAGAGGCGGTAGCGGGATTTACCTCAACGGTGTATTCCGCATTTTTTGTCAAGTGAAATATTCGGCGCACACCGCGAATGATCCGCAGCAATTGCTCCGGGGGCAATGCGGTTGGCGTGCCGCCGCCTATATATACGCTGTCCGGTGTCCGCTGAGACGCCGCATTTTTATAATATTCCATATGGGAGAGCAGCGCGTTTGTATATCGCTCATAGATCGTTGGGTCCTTTGGGACAAAGGAATAAAAATCACAGTACGCGCACTTGCTGTAACAGAAAGGAATATGAATATAGATCCCCAATTTTCCGCCTGTGCTTTGCCCAGTCATGACAGATAACGCCTCCTCTCCAATAGAAATATTGTTACACTGCATATCATACCACAAATCCGGATTGTATGCAAGCCGTTTCCCTGCCAACTTCTCCCGCAAGTCTGAATTTCCTGTGAATTTCCAGGGATTCTATTGAAATCAAGGGGATTTTCCTATATAATAATATAATAATGATTCTGCAAAATGTCTGCACACAGGTGTAAAATCGGTATCGGCGGATGCTTTGCAGAGGGTGGAAAGGAAGAGACGGCGTGAAAGAATTTCATATAGAAACCAAGTGTATTCAGGAGGGCTGGAAGCCTGGAAACGGTGAGCCTCGGGTACTTCCCATTTATCAGAGCACTACCTATAAATATGACAGCGGTGAGCATCTGGGAAAGCTGTTTGACCTCTCCGCTCCCGGGCATATGTATACGCGGATTTCCAATCCTACTACTGCTTGTGTAGAGGAAAAGATCGCCGCTCTGGAAGGGGGCGTAGGCGCTATGTGCATCTCGTCTGGCCAGGCAGCCGCCCTGCTTTCTGTTTTTAACATTGTCAGTGCCGGAGAGAACTTCATTTCCTGTTCTGCCATTTATGGGGGAACGCTCAATCTGTTTGCTGTCACTATGCGGCGAATGGGCATCGAGGTGCGGTTTGTCACACCGGAGATGACGGACGAAGAAATCCATGCTCTGTTTGACGAGAAGACCCGGCTGGTCTTTGGAGAGACCATTGCAAATCCCGCGCTTACCGTGCTGGATATCGGACGTTTTGCTGCCATTGCTCACGCGCACGGCGTACCGCTGGTGGTAGACAACACCTTTGCTACACCTGTGTTCTGCCGTCCCTTTGCATTTGGGGCGGACATCGTAATACACTCCACCTCTAAATATATGGATGGACATGCGTCTGTCGTAGGCGGTGTGATTGTAGACAGCGGTCGGTTTGACTGGGAAGCAGCCGGGAAGTACCCGGAACTGACTGCCCCGGATGAAAGCTATCACGGGGTGGTCTATACCCGGGATTTCGGGCAGGCAGCGTATATCACCAAGGCGCGGGTCCAGCTCATGCGGGATTTGGGGACAACGCCCCAGCCCATCGCCATGTATATTTTGAATCTGGGTCTGGAGACCCTCGCTCTGCGTATGGAGCGCCACTTTGAAAACGGTCTTGCTGTGGCAAAGTATTTGGAGGGGCACGACAAGATCTGCTGGGTAAACAACCCTGCGCTGCCTTCCAGCGACCAATATGAAAAATGTAAAAAATATTTGGGCGGAAAATCCTGCGGCGTAGTATCCTTCGGCGTGAAGGGCGGACGGGATGCAGCGATGCGGCTCATGGATCATCTAAAGCTTGCCCAGATCGTGGTACATGTGGCAGATGCGCGTACCAGTGTGCTGCATCCCGCCTCTACCACGCATCGGCAGCTCACCGATCAGCAGCTTGTCGATGCGGGCATTGGACCGGATTTGATCCGCATGTCCGTGGGCATCGAAAATATCGACGACATTCTGGCCGATTTGGAACAGGCGCTGTCCGCAGTGTAAGCGGATGTGAAAAAGTAAGAAACAAGGGAGGACAAGCCGTTGCCCATTAAAATTCCCAACGCTTTGCCGGCAACGGAAACCCTGCAAAGCGAAAACATCTTTGTTATCACGGAGACCCGGGCGATTACCCAGGATATTCGACCGCTGAAAATTGCCATTTTGAATTTGATGCCTACAAAAATCACCACCGAGACCCAGTTGGCGCGGCTGCTGGGCAACTCCCCTCTACAGGTGGAACTGGAGCTGCTTCATACTGCTTCCCACAGGGCGCGCAACACTGCACCGGAGCATATGCTCTCCTTTTACCGCACGTATGCGGACGTCAGGGACGAAAAATTTGACGGTTTGATCATCACCGGAGCGCCGGTGGAAAAGATGGCGTTTGAAGAAGTGGCTTACTGGGAGGAACTGTGCCAGATCATGGAATGGTCCAAGACCCATGTGACCAGTACGCTCCACATCTGCTGGGGTGCCCAGGCTGGGCTGTACTACCACTACGGCATTCAGAAATACCCTCTGGAAAAAAAGCTTTCCGGTATTTTTCCCCATAAAAAAGATCGGAAGACCGCTATATTGCTTCGGGGTTTCGACGATACGTTTATGGTTCCCCATTCCCGTCACACCATGGTAAGGCGAGAGGAAATCGAGGCAGTGCCGGAGCTGAAAATCCTGGCTTCCGGTGTGGAGGATCGGGTAGGTGTCTATGCGGTTTCCAATCACGGGGGGAGCCAAATTTTTATTACTGGTCATCCGGAATATGACGGAGATACCTTAAAAGGGGAATACCTGCGGGACAAAGCTGCCGGGTTGGAGCCCGTACCCCCGGAGAATTACTTTCCCCAGGGAGATGCAGACAAAACGCCTGTGGTTACCTGGCGCAGCCATGCGAATCTGTTGTATTCCAACTGGCTTAATTATTTTGTATATCAGACAACACCTTACGACATAAAACAAATCGGCTAATTGAAGGAGGCTGGCAAATGGCAGACCAACCGCATGCGAAGACGCAGACTTTTTCCCTGCACGATGAGCGGGACCGTGCGATCCGGGAGATCCTCACCGCGGTCTATCAGGCGCTTCAGGAAAAGGGCTACGATCCCATCAATCAGTTGGTGGGTTATATTCTTTCCGAGGATCCCACCTATATCACCAATCATAAAAACGCAAGGGCGCTGATCTGCCGGATCGACCGGGATGAACTGATGGGCGCCCTGGTGAAATACTATCTGGGATTGCGTTAATCCGTACTGTCAGGAGGTATGCGCGTGACTGTTTATCAATTGTATATCGATGCAGAAACAGGCACGCCCGGATACGTCAGAACAGATGCGCTTCCGCCTGGTGCCGCTGTGGCGCTGGGAAATTTCGACGGGGTGCATCGGGGGCATCAGCGCCTGTTTTCCCGGGCAAAGGAAGCAGGCTGCACCTGCAGTGCCGCATGGACTTTTACCAGTCTGGCAAAACCTGCAGATGCGGTCCCCTTTCTTACGGATACGGGATCTAAGCTGCGGCTCTTTGCCGCCTGTGGGTTGGATTATGCCGTGCTGGAGGATTTTGAAACGATTCGTACCCAGTCTCCGGCGGAGTTTGCACAAAAGTACCTGCCGGAGCAGCTGCGGGCGGGTTGTGTGATCTGTGGCTTTAACTTTCGCTTTGGAAAAGATGGCATGGGCGATGCCGATGCATTGCGAGAATATCTTGCAGCTGCGGGAATTCCGGTGATTGTGGAAAAGCCGGTCCTATGGCAGAATAAAATCGTCTCGTCCAGCGCGGTGCGCAGATGTGTTTTAGACGGAGATATGGAGGGGGCAGAGGACCTTTTGGGCCATCCCTTTTCTATTTGTTTTCCAGTCGTGCGGGGGAAGCAGCTGGGCCGCACGATTGGGATCCCCACCATCAATCAAAGTTTTCCGGCAGGTCACATCATTCCAAGGTCCGGCATTTATGCCTGTACCTGTAATGTAGGGGAGGATGTTTTTTTGGGCGTGGCCAATATCGGCGTGCGGCCTACCGTGACGGGAGGACATGTTCCGGTAAACTGCGAAACCCATATTATCGACTACAGCGGCCTTTTATATGGAAAGGAAATTCAGGTGGATTTCTATCATCGGCTGCGGGACGAGATTCGTTTTGCGGGAATTGCGCAGCTGAAGGAACAGGTACAACGGGACATAGAGGCAACGATTTCTTATTTTGCGGCTACATACGGCAGCTAAATGCCGCCTGCTTTCAAGAGGAAGGAGATGAAATTCCATGGGAAAGAAAAAAAGGGTGATGGCAGCCTTTTTATCCGTGTTTCTTCTGACGGCAGGAGCACTTTGTCTGTGCGTTCCATCTGCGGCGCTGGAAGACCCGGTGGTTTCCAACGCAAAGGGGATTTATCTCTATAATCTGGAAAATGACAGGGCGGTTTTTACTCTCAACCCCGATGAGCAGCTGTATCCCACATCTACTGTAAAGATGATGACGGGAATTTTAGCCATAGAAAACCTTTCCGATCGATTGGACGAATCGGTCACTGTAACGGCAGAGATGATGTCGGCGGTGTCCGGCAACAATATCGGCCTTGCCGCCGGGGAGATCGTCACCATAGACAGTATGCTCCGCGCTCTGTTGGTGAACGGCGCAAACGATGCGGCTTATGTGCTTGCCTATACTGTGTCCGGCTCTGCGGAGGAATTTGTGACACTGATGAATACAAGGGCCAAGGAACTGGGGGCACACCATACCCACTATACCAACCCCACAGGGATGCACGACGACAATATGTACACGACAGCTGCAGACACGGCGCAGATCGCCAAATATGCGTACAGCCTGGAGATGTTTATGGAGATCTCTTCCTCTGTACGGTATGCAATGCCGGCGACCAATTTGTCGGCGGCCCGCACGCTTCACAATCGCAATTGCCTGTTGTCCGTATACTATGATACGGATTATTACAATGATCAGGCCAGAGGCATGAACGCAGGCTCTACTCCCCAGGGAGGAAACAGCGTGGTCACGGCTGCTACGGATGGGGAACTGACGTACATTGTTGTGGTCATGGGGGCAGATACCATAGACGGACAAGTGTATTCCTATATCAATGCCACCAATCTTTTGGAGTGGGCCTTTGCTTCTTTTACTTATACTCAGGTGCTGTCCCCGGAACAGGTGGTCTGTGAAATTCCGGTAACTTTGTCCACTGCGGTGGATTATGTGACCCTGGTTTCTACCGATACGCTGCGGGTATACCTTCCTGCCGATGTGAATGTGGAAGAGGAGATCGAGATCAGCTATGTTACAAACAGCGAGGAGCTCCAGGCGCCGGTTCACGAGGGCCAGGTAGTGGGCAGTGTCACGGCCATTTACAACGGGGAGGTGTTGGGAACTTCTCAATTGGTGGCGACGACGGATGTTTCCAGAAGCGATCTGCTGTACGGACTTTATAAGATCGAGCAATTTACCAAAAGCCGGTTTTTTATCGTGACGCTGATCGCTGCTGTCGTCTTTACGCTGATTTATATTTTTGGTACAGCGATCCTGCGCCAGAAGAAAGGAAAAAAGCGTATGCGGTATTAAACCGTGTTTAGGGAAACACATGCAGAGCATGAAAACAAAAATCTTGTCCCTGGCGGCTGCCGTTTTTTTGCTGTGCAGCCTGTTTTTTGGGACAGGTTGTACCATTCGGGCGGAATATCTCATCGGAGATGTGAACGGAGACGGCACGGTAGATGCCAGAGACGCGTATACGCTGCTTCGGTACCTGTCAGGACGTTTTACCCCTATTTCCGAGGAAAATGCCGATCTGACCTTTGACGGCGCCATAACGGAGACAGACGCGCAGGTGCTGCTGCAATATCTGGCGGGTGTGAGCAAGCCGGGCACCCGGTATGCTTCTGTTGTTCTCAACGGGGTCTCCCTGGAGGAGTATCAAATCGTGATTCCAAAGGAGGGAGGAGACTTTCCCGCCTGGGCTGCGGATCAGCTGCGGGACGAACTGGAGAACAGCTGTGGAGTGCGCCTGTCTGTGGTTTTCGATGACGAGGCGGAATCGGAATATGAGATTTTGATCGGAAATACCAACCGAGCGGAAAGCAAAACAACGGAGACACTCTCCCCCCTTTCCTATATGATCTATACGCAGGGATCCAAGATCGTACTGCTGGGGGAGGACTTCATGGTAGGAGGTGGTGTGGGGTACCTGACCCACACACTGCTGTCCGGCAGTGACGGCTGGAATACGCACGCGGACATCACGGTGCCCGAAGATAAGCTGGTGCGGGAATACCAGCCCCAGGCCGCGGAAAGCGTGATCCTTATGATCGGGGACGGGATGGGGCAGAACCATATTCGTATGGCATGTGATCCCCGCGCACAGGTGCAGGATCCAGAGGACGGCAGTACGGCTGTTACCGCGGAACCCGTGGAGACGTTTTGGGCGGCGCGGTTCCCCGCCTGCGGCACCGCCTCCACGGAAAATGTTTTGGGCGGTGTGACCGATTCTGCTGCAGCGGCCACGGCACTGTCCACCGGATGGAAAACGCGCAACGGTGTGCTGGGCATGCGGCTGGATGCTTCCCTGGGGGATGCGGCCCCCTCTTTGCGTTCAGTACAAAATGTGCGGGAACTTGCATCCCTGTCCGGACGGACGACAGCGATTCTTTCTACCGACCGGATGACCGGAGCGACGCCCAACGCTTTTCTGGTACATCACAGCGACCGGTATGATTACAGCGTAGTGACCCAGCAGCAGGAGGCGCTGGCGCAGAGTGAGATCGCCTGTGATTTTCTCTGGTGCGATTATGATGACGATGCTTTTCTGAAACAGCTGCAAAAGGCGGTCCATGCAGCACTGGCCAATGACAGCGGCTTTTTCCTGATGGCGGAGGAAGCAATGATCGACAAGTACGCTACAAAAGAAGATTACAACGAAACGGTGCGCACAGTGTCCCGGTTCAATGATTGTATAGCCTATGCCGCGCTTACGGCGGTGTGTCATCCGGATATTGCTGTTATTGTGACGGCGGATCATGAGACCGGTGGTCTGACCCTTTTGGAAGACGGCAGCTATACATGGACTTCCGGCGGAGAGCACACAGGTGTGCCTGTGCCTGTCTATGCCATCGGGGCGGGCACGGAAATGTTTCACAGCACTCTTGTAGAGAATACGGACATCGCAAAGTATATTGCCTCTGTGTTTGGGGCGGAATCTTTCGGTGGATGAAAAAACCTCCCCTGGAGTTGATGGTCAACTCCAGGGGAGGTTTTTTCTTACAAGTGGTGCCCCCAAACTGCCCTTCCGTAATCCTCTACAACTTCGGAAGGGGTGAGAAATGCCAGCCCGTCCGGCGTTTTTGTCAGGATGTATTTTACATCCTTTGCAGGAATGGTGGCGGATCCTTCCGCGTAGTACCGCACCGTGATCGTGATGGTATTGCCCCAGTCTGTACGCTCCAGGAGATCCATGCGTAAACTGGTTCCTCCGTGCCCGCCTGTGTAAATCCGGTCCCCTTTTGTGGGATAGCCGAACAGATCCGCTGCCCAAACGTCGTCTTCCGTCAGGTTCAGCCCAAACAGCTTTTTGCCATAGGCGATGACTTCATTCACAGTCAAATATCCCTTCTCTTCGATCCCCTTACAGTCGAGAATATATGTCACCGCTATTTTTTTGTAGTTTTCCAGCTCTTTTGCCGACAATTGCCCTGCATTGGGAACTTCCATGTCAAACCAGCCGGTCATACGCTGTAGACCCATAAGGGCATCTACTTCCCACAGATCCGGATTTTTTGCGTTGAATGTCTGATCCGGGCTGCTTTGTACACTGGGTACTACATAGTATCCTTCCGGTCCCTCTGTTACGACAAAGCACTGCTTCCCCACGGGGATTTTCTGGACTTGACTTTGCAGGATCTCTGCTTCCAAAATAATATCGTCTCCCTGATAGTGGATACCGGAGTCATACAACACCCGTGTGATTGTATAATCCCCAAATTCCAGCGTCTGGTATAAGTCGTATGTTCCAGCAGGGATGCGGCCCCCGTGCTGGGAGATCTTTTCCTCCAGTGCGGCGGTATCTTTTTGCAGGAATGTACACAGCAAATCGACTTTCAGCTGCTGCGTGGAGCCTTCCTCCAGTCGGAGCTGTTCTATGTTTGCAATATCGTGTATGATGATTGTTTCGAAGTCCTCCAGTTTTACACCGCCGTTTCCTGCTAAATATTGTACCCAGTCGATGGAGAGGATGGCTTGATTTGCAAGTGTGATTTTGTATAGGCCGTCCGTATGTACCGTGCTGGTATATACCTGAAACGCAAATCCTTCGATCGTATCGAAAAAATTGTGCATAGACAGTGTCCCGCTGCGCAGATCCAAAACGGTGAGTGTGGGATGCTCCGTGTATGCATATTCCATACGTCCTCTGGACGTGTTTCCATAGCTGTGAACCCATTGGTCAAAGGCATTTTCACAGGTCAGCCAGGACAGAACGTAAACTCCGTCGGCAACACGCAGCAGGTCCCGGGAATGGAAGGTATCTTCAAATGCCGCCTGTTCCATATCGATTGGGTAGTTTTTTCCGTTGTATTGCACTTCTGTGAGAAGCAGATTCATCGTCTTTTCGTCCCGCGCAAATCGTATCGTTGCCGACTTGTCTGCATCCTGTAGCACAACCATTTCCGAACACAGTTCTGCCCGACGGATGTTCCACTCTGCGTCTTTCCAATCTGCGCAGTCGTATGGGTTTGCACATACGAGTCCCACGCTGATACATACTTCGTCGGTAATGTAAAAATTTGCTCTGCATTCAATGTCTGCTCCCCAGGATCCATCTGTAAACGCTGCTTCTTTGAGATCGATCTTTTTCACTTCGTCTGCATCATACGGAAGGTCCTCCTCCCTGTAAACTTTTCCGGGAAAGTTCCCTGTGGTGACAAAAGTAAGCACCTTTTCGTTGATTTGCTGTAAAGACCTGCTTTGCACGATCGCTGCGCTGGGAGGTAGGGTACCTCGCTGTATATCCTCTCCCGGACAGGCGTGTCCGGCAAGCAGCGAGGTGTAAAAGGGAACCCGGAAAAACGCATCGGTTCCGATTTGCGCATCTTCCGGTACTGTTCCGTCTACCGCATAAATACATTCGGAAAACGCCTCGTCCCCGATATTTTTTACAGAATCCGGCAGAGCGATTTCTCGCAGCGTGCATCTGGAAAATGCGCCTTTTCCGATGGATTCCAAACCGTTCGGAAACGTGATCGCATCGATTTGCGCCTCGTAAAAGGCAAAGGCACCGATTTGCCGGACACCGTCCGGAATGGTGTATGCTTCTGCCCCTCCGCCTGTATATTGCAGCAGGACGGTCCCGTCCGCGGATATGATGGCGCCGTCGGTGTCGGAAAAATATGGATTGTCCTCCGAGAGCAGCAGGCGCACACCCTGCACACAACTGAACGCTTCGTATCCCACCCGACGCACATTGGCGGACAGTGTGACGGTGCTGACATCTTTCGCATCTGCAAAGGCATTGTCGGCAATGGAATCCACGGTTTTTGGGATCACCACATCCGTTTCGTCTCCCGTATATTTAATGAGTTCCCCATTTTGAATGAGAAATCCATTTTCCTCTGTTGTATTGTCTCCAGAGGCAGGGTTCAGATTCAGGTGCAAAGCGAGAAATACCGAGGCCGCGGCCACAATACAGAAAGCCGCTGCAATGGAACCGATTTTTACAAGCCGCATTCTGCGGCGCATACGGAAATATTGGAATGTGTCCACCAGATGCTGCTCCGAGATGGATCCCATTGCCTGATACAAATCTTTTCCCTTCATTGGGCAATCCCCCTTTCTTCCAGCACCTGCCGCAGCTCCTCCCGCAGGCGGGAGAGCCGGGTGGTTATACAGGTGACAGTCAGCCCGGACAGACGCGCCAGCTCTTTTACCGATTCTGAGAAAAAGTATTTTCCTACAAACAATGCCCGGTTTTGCACATTCAGGCCGGTAAGAAATGCGTCGATTGCTTCAGACAGCCCCGTGCTATCAAAAGATGTCTCCGGAGCGGGAATGCATTCTTCCAGTTCAGCGATGGATATCCCCGGGCCGCCGCGCTTTTGCGCAGTATTGTAATCCAATTTATCACAGGCGATATTGCGGGCGATCTTCGCCGCATAAGCCTGCATGGAATCCGGATCCTTGGGTGGGACCGTATCCCAGACGGTTAGATAGGTGTCGTTTTCGCACTCCTCCGCGTCCTGCGGGGCGGACAGGATGTTCAGGGCAATGCGGTAGATCAGTTTTCCGTATTTTTCCGATAAAGCCGGTATCGCCTGCTCGCTGCGGGTGAAAAACAGACGCTTGATTTCCCTGTCGTCCATCGTCTCATCCTTTCTTTAATATATACGGGTCGGGTCCCTTCACTATATATGTAGGATTTTGCAAGAATTTGTCACAAAAATATGAAAAATCTTTACATTTTCATTTTACAAAAAAAGCCCTCTCTTGTAAAGAGAGGGAATGTTCCAAGTACCAGTTTTCTCCGCAGCTTCAAAGACGACAGATTGCCATAAGCCTGCCCTTTTTCAGGGTAGGCTTATGGTTGGCGTTATGCTTTCTTTATATCCTTCTTCTCCCCAGGATTGTTCTATAAATTTTTGCATATTCGGGGGTCTTCTTTCATACGTAACAACATAATCTCTTTGTAGATTCCCAATGATAACTACTTTTAGTCCCAGATGCCGTGCCAGCTCCACCATATAGTATGAATCGCCCACAACAAAAGGAGCCGAACATAGGCAGCAGGTATTTATATCTGCATTTTTTAATACCCGCTCGTAAAGCTGTGTATCGCATACGGCCTCTTCGTCGGGGACCCGAAGGATCAAGTCCGCCTCCTGGCGGATTTTTTTATATGCTTCCTTTGTTTTCACGATCCAGGGGAGCCCCTGTTCGTGCCCAAAATCCAAAAGACAGAATTGAATATGACGGTATTTTCTTCGCCTTCGCAGACGAATTACCGTTTGTGCCGCAAGCGTTTCAAAGCCGAGTGCCGCAGCGTTACAAAAAATTTTTACTCCTTCGGCGATTTGATCTTTCAGGATTTTTTTCAAAATTCTCCTGTATTTGCGCTGCTCACTTTTAATCATAAGCCGTCTTCCGAGTAAAAAAGTGTAATTTTCCAGCATAATTTTTTCCTCGTATATAATAAAAATTTATATATATAAGAAATTCTTATATATGTTTGCAAAAAATACTATAAAATCAAAAAAATGATTCAAATAATTATGAGGTATATATGTCAACAAATGTAGTTGGGAGAAGAATACGTCTGGCACGTACCATGCATAACCCGCCGCTGGAACAAAAAGACCTGATGGCAAAATTACAAGTGGAAGGATTAAATATTTCACAACCTACATTATCGAATATAGAAAATGAAAAACGTATTGTATCAGATATTGAACTGAAAGTTTTTGCAAAAGTTTTAGGTGTTAGTGTGAATTGGCTTTTAGGGGAAACAGATAGCTTTATAAAATAAAGGCCCCCTTGTGCAAAGGGGGCTCCCGCGTAGCGGGTGGGGGATTGTTTTTATATTATTGTATATAACAACCCCTCCGTCAGCTACGCTGACACCTCCCCTTGCACAGGGGAGGCTTTGTTTGGTGTAAGCTTCGCTGACACCACCCCAGCATCTCCTGCGGAGCTGCACCATAGGGGAGGCTTGAGTTTGGTGTAAGGTTTGCTGACACTTCCCCAGGAGTTGCAAAGCAACTCCTGGGGAAACTTTAACATTTTTGTACAGGGGAGGTCTTAATATAAGCGTTGTCAAAATTTATAATATATGGTATTATAAATTCAGGTAGAAATATATGTTTTTAATATGGCTGTGATGAAGGAGTTATTATGGACCGAAAGCATAACAAGTCAATCGTACCCTACGCAAAAGAATTGCGAAAAAACATGACAAAAGAAGAAAATCATTTATGGTATGATTTTTTGAAAGATTACCCGATTCGCTTTTCCAGACAAAAAGTTTTAGGAAAGTACATTGCAGATTTTTACTGTGCGAAGGCAAAATTGATTGTTGAACTTGACGGCGCCCAGCATTTTAGGGAAGAAGGCAGGAAATATGACGCGGAAAGAACGGCGTATTTGGATGCTTACGACCTCACAGTTTTGCGGATCTCGAACTATGACATCAACCGGAATTTTTCAGGTGTATGCAAATATATTGACACAATGGTAAGGAAATTTCTCCATCACTAACGCTGACAGTAATTCGGAAATTTTGTAGTCCGTTAAGCTAAAGCCTCCGTATAAGAAATTCCTCAAATGGCCGGTATAACAAAAGCCTCCCCTGTGCAAGGGGAGGTGTCAGCGTAGCTGACGGAGGGGTTGTCTCAAACCCACAATTTACGCTTTGCCGTCGGAACCGCAGAGCTTGATTTTATGGCGGCAGAGCTCGATGACTGCTTCTCTTGCCGGCCCCATGAATTTCTTGGGGTCGATGATTGCCGGATCCTCCAGCGCCTTGCGGACAGCTTTGGTGGCCGCCGCCCGCAGTTCTGTGGCAAAGTTCACTTTGCAAATGCCCAGTTCGATGGTGCGCCGGATCATTTCATCGGGGATGCCGGAACCGCCGTGGAGCACCAGCGGTGCGTCGATCTTGTCCCGCAGGGTGGCCAGAAGATCAAAATTCAGCTTGGGCTCGCCCTTGTAGAAGCCGTGGGCCGTACCGATGGCCACAGCAAAAATATCCACTCCCGTGCGGGTAAAGAAATCCACTGCTTCCTCCGGGTCGGTGTATGCGATCTGTGCGCTGTGGCTGTCTTCCTTTCCGCCTACCGTGCCCAGCTCCGCCTCCACGGTGACGCCTCTTGCCGCGGCCATTTCCACTACCTTGCGGGTGAGTTCGATATTTTCCTCATAAGGGAGCTTGGATCCGTCAATCATCACGGAGGTATAACCTGCCTGGACGGCGTCCCGCACGCCCTCAAAGCTTTCACAGTGGTCCAGATGCAGCGCCACCGGGATGTCCGCTGCTTCTCCCTCTGCCCGCACCATGGCCACCGCCTGGCGCAGTGTGAGGTATTTTACGGTGGTGGGGGTGGTCTGGATCATCACGGGAGAGCGCAGCTCTGAAGCTGCGGCTACAATGGCCTGCACCATTTCCAGATTTTCCGCATTGAATGCGGGAACTGCATATCCGCCCGCCCGGGCCTTGTTGATCATGTCTTTGCTTGTTGTGTACATAAAAATCCTTTCCTTTGCCCGCGGTGCCTTATTCCAAAATATTGTCCGCGATCATTTTTTCAATGTTTTTCCGGGAGATATCCCCCTCCATAGGTCCAAAGGCGGCCGTGTTGAGCGATGCTGCGGCCGTTGCCATTTTTGCCGCGTCTTCGATGGATTTCCCCTCCAGAAGTGCGCACAGAAAAGCGCCGTCAAAGCTGTCTCCGGCGCCGGTGGCATCCAGCACCGGCACGGCGTATACGCCGAAAGCAAAGCGGGTATCTCTGGTGTAAATGATACAGCCTTTTTTGCCGTTCTTCAAAGCAATGATCTCCATTTTCGGATATTCCCGGAACATCGCCTGCACTGCTTCTTCGATGTCGTCGCAGCCCGACTGCATCCGCAGCTCACTCTTGCCGGGCATGAAAACGCTGGTCTGCTGCAGGACTGCCGCAATCAGGTCTTTCGCCTCTGGATCCTTCATCAGCTCCGGCCGGACGTTGGGATCAAAGGAAATCTTTGCCCCGGCCGCCGCCGCTGCCCGCATCGTTTCCACAATGCGTCCGCCGAAGGCCATATCCGCCATCAGGGAGCAGCCCATGATGTGGAAAAATTTCAGTCCCTCCAGCTTTTGCGGCGCCGGCGCGGGCGCCAGCACGGCGGGGGTGTTTCCGATATGGAAAATGAATTTTCTCTCCCCGTCGGAGAAATAGGTGACAAAGGCACAGCCGGTGGAAATGCGGTCGTTTTGGATCACGTCGGAGCAATCCACCCCGTCGCCCTCCAGCCGGTTTAGAAGGCATTTCCCGAAATCGTCGACACCGACGCCGCCCACAATGGCGGCTTTATGGCCCAGACGGGCTACGGTGTCGATAAAGATCGCCGGGGCGCCGGAGGGGTATGGCCCCCGAAATACTTCCGCTTTATCCAGGGGCTTATCCACACCGTCCCGCATGATCTCGACGATGATCTCCCCCATGGTCATAATTTCAGCCATTGATTTCTTCCCCTCTCCTTATGCGCCCAAAAACTGCTTTTTCAAAAATACAAGGGAGTCGGCAATCATTTTGTCCATGCCCGCTTCGTCTGCGCCGCCGGACAGGTCGCGCCATACTTTAATGTCTTTTCCTACTGTACCACCGGGCTTCATAAAGGGCTCCATGACGACCATTCTGTCATAACCGATGTCCCGCAGCGCCTTTCCGATTTCTGCCCAGGGCAGGTGTCCCATTCCGGGCAGCTTCCGGTTGCCCTCCCCTACGTGTACATGGGCGAGCAGGTCTCCCGCCTTGCGGATTGCGGCAGGCAGGTCATCCTCTTCGATATTCATATGGAAGGTATCCAGCAAGAGCTTTACAGAATCGCGGCCCACGTCCTTGCAGAAACGGATGCCCTCTTCGCAGTCGGTGAGAAGGATGGTCTCAAACCGGTTGAGAATCTCCAGACAAATTGTGATGCCCAGACGGTCGGCTTCGTCGCCTACCTCCTGCATTCCCTTCACGGCGCGATCCCACAGTGCGTCTTTGTCCAAGTCTTTGAAATCATAGGGCCAGCAGTTGTACAGTGCGCCGATGAGCGTATTGCAGTCGATCTTCACCATCTGATGCATGATGTCGATGAGAAACTGAACGCCGGCACGGCGGATAGCAGGGTCTGCGGAGGATACGTCCTTGTCTCTGGGAGGTCCCAGGTTTGCGGAAATTTCCAGTCCCAGCTCCTTTGCGGTGGTGCGCAGCTCGGCAAGCTGTGCGTCGCTCATATTCACCAGATCCCCGCCGCCAATTTCAATTACGTCAAAGCCGGCTTTTTTTGCCTTTCTGGCCATTTCGCAGTAATCTGCGCCCCAGTTGCTTACCCAGTAAGCATACAGTGTTCCAAATTTCATTACATAATCCTTTCTTTACTTATATAATTTTTTATCGTTGTCCATCAATCTCATACACAAGCTGCATGGGGCTGACGGCAAGAGAAAAAGCTTTTTCAATGCCGGTCTGGGTATAGGTTACACGGATTCCCAGTTCGTTCACCATATCATACCACGCCTGATATCCTTCTGCGTAAGCGGCACGCTGGTCTGCTGTTCCGTTTACATATCGCTCCTCATAGGTGGCACTGTATCCAAGGAACAGCATGTGTGCCGACAGACGGCGGATATTTTCCCGCTCCCAGTCGGTCTCACAGGCGGCTGCGGCTGCATCAAACAGGGCAATCATTTCATCAAAATGCTCTGCAAAATAGGTTTTGGAATAAATATCGAAGGGATATTCGTAGTCGTTGAGCACGCAGCCCATCTCGTCTCCCGCCTGGGTAAGCATTTCTATATACGTATATATATACGACCAGCCCGGACCGTAGTATGCTTCCAGGTACTCTTCCATGTGACAGATGTATTCCTCTTCCACCATGCCGCCGTCCCATATTAGTTCGGAAATCAAATATGCATCCAGTCCTTCAAAGGAACTGCCGGCGGTGCCCACCACATAAAAGCCTACCGCCTTATGCTCCATAAACCAGACAAAATCATTGTACAAGTTCATGAGATTGGGCTGGGGACAAAGAAGATAATAAATATTCGTGGGATAGTACCAGATATACGTCTGAGAGCAGTGCTCCGTCCAACCCAGGTAGTAAGCTTCCTCCTGGGTGTTGGAGTAACCCAGGCTGTTGCCGCCTTCCTCACATTCGCCGCTGCCGATGGGATGGTTGGCACAGCCGTTCCAGCAGTACAGCAGCACCACTTCTTCATTCAGCACTACATTTTGCGGCGGGATCCGCACGTCTCCATATGCGTTGGTGATGACGCGGATGCCTGGGTATGCCGCACGCAGGGCTTCATCCATTCGGTTCACAAAGGGAACCAGTACGCCGGCCTGGCTGCCTTCCTCCTGATAGATGGCGCTGCACTCTGCGCACGTGCAGAAGCGGCCTTCCGCGGAATAGGCGCAAGAGATTTCCGTAATATCCTTTCCTACAACGCCTCCTGCGGCGATGCGCTCATCCAGAAGGGCCTTCATATTGGAAAGGCAGGTTTCATAGGAGTCTTCAGAAGAGAGACAGGGAACTTCTACGTCCGGGATAAAGTAATCCAAGGAGTGTGCATTCAAAAACACCCGCTGGATGCCATAGCCATACTCCGGACGCAGCATGCTGGGCTGGGACGTACAGCCGCTGAGCTTACGCTTGATGACGGAGGAGTATGTATAGTCGTTGGCATAGGGATCGATGGTGATGCAGCGGTACCGCACAGTGGGAACTTGTTCATCCCGCATACCGTTGGGCAGATCCACCTGGGTGGCGGTATACAGCACCTTGTCGTCGTACCCCAGGAATCGGTAGCCGATATATTCCTCCAGCAGTTCGTACACGCCGTACATTGCGCCTCTGGCTGCGCCGCCCATAATGGTAAGCGTTCCGCCGGAGACGGTGATGGAGAAGCCGTCATCTCCCAGGTTCCGGGATCCGTCATTTTCACATAATATGATCTGATGCGGCGCATGGGAGGTGCCCTGTTCCAGGGCAAGGGTTCTGCCGCAGGCTTCTTTTACATATTTTTGCAGTTCTTCTGCAGCGAACAGGATATTTGCGTTGTCCGGATTTGCAGCTACGATTGTATAGTTTCCAATGTTTTCTCCGGCAATGGTGATTTCTCCCACGTTGGTATCGGGAACGGGGTAGGTCTCCGTAATGTCGATTGCTCCTGCCAGATGGCGTTTTAATTCAAGATTGTCCAATGCAGTAATTGCCCCGTCGCCGTTTACATCGGCCAGATCCAGCGCAACCCAGTCAGATGCCCCCGCCAGATATTTTACCAGCTCTAAGGCGTCCAGCGCATTGAGCACACCATTTTCGTCAAGATCTCCCCGCAGAAAGGACGTTGCACCTGCAGGCAAGGCAGCGGCAAAAGCGGAAAACAGCAAAGACAGAATCAACACCATCGAAATCCATTTCTTTTGCATAGGCACATCTCCCAAAAAGGATTTTGCAAGGGGTATACACAAAATACAAGCTCATACGACACGGGATGGGAAAACGAAAAATATCACCGCTGTCGTTCTGTTTCCATTATAATATACCTTCCCGTTTTTTTCAATAGTTTTTCCCTTATGCAGCGGAAAATCTGTCCAGCTTCCTGTTTTTTTGCACCGGGATCCCGGACTTGACAAATCCCGGTTGCTTTTGTTATAATAGACGTGGAAAAAGCTGTGAAGGGAGAAGTATATGGAGCAGGGCAACCGCAAACGGGCACAGGTCAATTTTGCGTCAACCCCAGGCACTTCCTTGCTCTTTTGTACCCCGGCACAGGTGATCGCTCTACTCAGTGAGGCGCGCAAGCCTGTGTTTTTGGTGCGCCATGGGATTACAGACTGGAACAGACAGATGCGTCTTCAGGGGCGGGAAGATATCCCTCTCTGCGAGGAAGGCCGGAAGCAGGCATTCCAATGTGCCGCCTTTTTTGAAAAGGCGCTGTCCGGGACCTGCCTGCATCTGCAGAGTGTCTATACGTCTCCTCTGATGCGGGCTTATGATACGGCGTGTTATTTTTCCGAGCGTCTCGGCCTTGGAGATCCCGTGCGGGAGGAGGGCCTGATCGAGCGGGATTACGGATCGCTCTCCGGTTTGACGCCCGAGAAAAAAAGAGAGATATATCCGACGCCCGCAGATTATCCCAAAGATGTAGAAAGCATTCCAAGTGCTGCACGGCGCATGAAGCGCACTCTCGGGGAAATGTGCGCCGGAGAAAAGGATAAAGCGATTATCGCCGTGACCCACGGCGGGGTCATGAATGCACTGTTTTCCTCTTTGACGGGCGGCAGAGCGGGTTTGGGGCCCCATATTACCCAAAACTGTGCGGTGGCTATGGTAGCGGTGGGAAAATATGATATCATCCCCCTGGCTTTCAACATGACAGAGCAGGTGTTCTTTGAGTATATGCGCAAGATCGATTTTTCCGTGTCCGTGTAAAAAATGCACGCATTCCATTTACATAAAAAAAGAGGAGCAGGATGCTCCTCTTTTTTGTCTGCCCATCAGAAGGTGATGGAAACCGTATCGGTATCCACAATGGTATCCCAGCCGGTGGTTTCAAAAATGTGGAAGGAAAGTTCGATGTTTTCGATCTCGGTAATTTCGTTTTCCTCCAGGTCAGAGGACAGGAACGTGATCCCGTCCACTGCATGTTTCCCGCTTAATACATCGCAGGAAAACATGGCATCTACCATGAAGCCGTTGACGGACACATCTTTCGTCTGTACAGTGATATCCCTGTCGCTGGTGTTTTCTATGTAAGCCACCACGCTCGGGCCAAAGATGGAGTCATCCTTTGCAAGTCCCTTGATGACGATTCGAACGCCGTTGCCTTCATAGGCCAGACTGCCGGTGTCGTCATAAGTGTAAGCATACGTCTCAAATGCGGAGGTCTTGAGCTGGATGGGAGGTGTGCGCAGGTAGTCTTCCAGATCCTCTGTCGTAAAAATATGGAAGGAAAATTCCATATCGGCAATCGTTTGAATGCCGCAAGCCTCCAGGTCAGAGCTCATAAAAGTGAGCCCGTCGTTTGCGCTCTTTCCGTTGACTACATCCACAGACATCATGGGTTCCACCATGTATCCGTTGACAGAGGTGTTGCGGCTTTGGAAGGTCAGATCCTTGCCGGAATTGTTTTCAACAAGCAACTTGAGTTCCGGGCCGAACATTCCGTCCAAGTCCAAACCCTTTGCGGTGATTTTCACACCAGCCTCATCTACAAGCACTGTCTCGGAAAGTGTTTCTTCCGTTTGGGAAGTCTCTGTCTGTGGTGCATCGGTGCTGTCGCTGCTGGTTGCAACATCGGAAGGAGACTGGACTTCCCCCTTTGAGGAAGCATCGCAGGCAGCCAGCGATAAAACGAGCATTGCGGCAAGGACAAGGGCAAAAAATTTTTCATCACTTTACTCTTCTTTTTATCTTTTCTTTTCAGCGATCTCTTGCAGCAGCTTTTGGATAAAGTCCTCTATCGGCATCAGGCCGCCGTCGCCCTCTTTGCGGGCGCGCACGGATACCGTGCCGGCATCCTGCTCGTCTCCGCCTACGATGGCCATGTAAGGCACTTTGGAGAGCTGTGCTTCCCGCACACGGTAGCCGATTTTCTCGTTGCGCGCATCCAGCTCCACCCGGATGCCAGCGGCCTGCAGTCTGTCGCGCACCTGTGCGGCGTACTCTTCAAACAGATTGGATACGGGCAGTACCGTAACCTGTACAGGTGCGATCCACAGCGGCAGCGCGCCGGCGTATTTCTCCAGCAGCAGGGCAAGTGTGCGTTCGTAACAGCCGATGCTGGTGCGGTGGATGATATACGGCGTCTTTTGGGTGTTGTCCGAATCGGTGTATTCCATACCAAATTTCTGTGCCAGGAGCATGTCGATCTGCAGGGTGATGAGAGTGTCTTCCTTTCCGTGGACGTTTTTGATCTGGATATCCAGCTTGGGTCCGTAGAAGGCTGCCTCGCCGATGCCGATTTTGTAGTCCAGGCCGATCTCATCCAGCAGATTTTTCATGACGGTCTGTGCTTCTTCCCACTGCGCTACAGTTCCCTCGTACTTTTCCCGGTCGTTGGGATCCCACTGGGAGAAGCGATAGGTGCAGTCCTCCTCCAGGCCCAGCAGCTCCAGCATGTATTTTGCCAGCTCCAGGCACCCCTTGAATTCCTGGGCGAGCTGGTCAGGACGGAGGATGATGTGCCCCTCGGAAATGGTAAACTGACGCACGCGGATCAGGCCGTGCATTTCCCCGGAGTCCTCATTGCGGAAAAGGGTGGAGGTTTCCGCCAGCCGCATGGGCAGTTCCCGGTAGGAGCGTTTCTTGTTCAAATATACCTGATACTGGAAGGGACAGGTCATAGGACGCAGGGCCAGACATTCCTTGCTCTCGTCGTCCGGGTCGCCCAGAATGAACATGCCGTCCCGGTAGTGGTCCCAGTGGCCGGAGATCTTGTACAGCTCCCGCTTTGCCATATAGGGCGTCTTTGTGAGCAAATACCCTCTGCGGGCTTCCTCATCTTCCACAAACCGCTGGAGGAGCTGGATCACCTTTGCGCCCTTGGGCATCAGAATGGGCAGCCCCTGACCGATGACGTCCACCGTGGTGAAGTATTCCAGTTCCCGGCCGATCTTGTTGTGGTCCCGCTTTTTTGCTTCCTCTACCTGTGCCAGATACGCATTCAGCTGCTCCTTTTTGGGGAAGGCCGTGCCGTAGATCCGCTGAAGCATCTTATTGTTGCTGTTGCCCTCCCAGTAGGCGCCGGTGCAGGAGGTCAATTTGAAAGCTTTTACCAGCCCTGTAGAAAACAAATGGGCGCCGGCACACAGATCGGTAAATTCGCCCTGCCGGTAGAAGGAAATCTCCTCTCCCTCCGGCACCCGGGAGATCAGCTGTACTTTATAGGGCTCCCCGGCCGCTTCCATCCGGGCGACGGCCTCGTCCCGGGGCAGGGAGAGGCGCTCCAGACGCAGGTTTTCTTTGACGATCTTTTTCATTTCCCCTTCCAGTTTTGTGAGGATTTCCGGAGTAAAGGAGATTTCCGAATCAAAATCGTAGTAAAATCCGTTGTCGATGGCGGGACCGATGGCGAGCTTGGTGGCCGGATACAGGCGTTTTACGGCCTGCGCCAGAATGTGGCTGGCAGTGTGGTTGAACACCCGCTGGCCTTCTTCATCGGCAAAGGTGAGCAGACGGATGCTGGCATCCTGGGACACCACCGTGGTGAGGTCCACCACCTTTTCCCCGATCTGCGCGGCGATAACTTCTCTGGAGATGACGCCGGCTTCTGCGGCAAGATCGTACACGGATGCCGCGTCCGCCGCTTCCAAAACTGGTCCGTTTTCAAATTGGATACGCATAGCTTTTCATCCTTTCTCTTATTTGCGCCGCTGCGGGGAAAAGAAAAAAGTCCCCGCACCGACAAAATGTGTCGGGGTGAGGACAAAGTCCGCACGGTTCCACCCGAGCGTTTCACTCATTTTTATAAAATTTTGCACCTGCAGCTGGTACCATCCGGCTGCCGCATCCGCTTTTGCACCCACCAAGCGGCTCTCTTTGCGCGACCGGACTTACAAAGTCCGCCGGACGACATGGTCTGCATGAATACTTGTAAAAATTAATATACCACACAAGCCTACATTTGTCAAGAGAAAAGTGGATTTTTTCTTTTATAACCCCTCCGTCAGCTGCGCTGACACCTCCCCTTCACCAGGAAGGGGAGGCTTCGTGTTAAAGGCTCCCTTGCAGGGGCTTAAATCAAAAAAAGGCTCCCTTGTGGGGATTTAACCCCCAAAAATCTCCCCTTGTGGGGAGTCTTACACCAAAAAGTCCCCCTTGTGCAAAGGGGGATGTCAGCGGAGCTGACAGGGGGATTGTATTTGACAACCCCTCCGCCGCAACTATGTTGCGGCACCACCCCCGGGTCTGCTGTGCAGCCCTCACACAGGGGAGGCTATCAATGGAGGAGCGGCAACACATACCTTTGCACAGGGGAGGCTTGGTGTTAAAGGCTCCCTTGCAGGAGCTTAAATCAAAAAAGGCTCCCTTGTGGGGAGTCTTACACCAAAAAAGTCCCCCTTGTGTAAAGGGGGAAGTCGACGCAGTCGACAGGGGGATTGTAACGTAACAACCCCACCGTCAGCTGCGCTGACACCTCCCCTTACACAGGGGAGGCTTAAATCAAAAAGGCTCCCTTGTGGGGGCTTACACCAAAAAAAGTCCCCCTTGTGCAAAGGGGGATGTCAGCGGAGCTGACAGGGGGATTGTATTTATACTATAATCTCACTACATTTCCGGTCTTAGCAGATTCAAACGCCGCCATGATGACGCGCATGACCACGCGCATCTGTTCGTGCGTCACAAGCAGTTCTTCCTTGCCGTCGATGGCGGCACAGAAATTGCGGTAATAGTCGTGGGCATCCGTTTTGGGAAGGGGAATCGACAGTTTTTCCATCGACCGATCCGTCCTGGGTGCCATCGTTTTGGTAAGCCCCGCTGCGGCCTTTACCGGGAGGATGTCGTCGTGATCCCCCCATGCGGTGCAGCGTACCACCTGAATATCATCGCCCCAGGTGCCGAACAGCGCCGTGCCGGTTCTGCCCCGCATATACATCATGGGCAGGGGAATGAAGTTGTATGTGCAGATTTCCGTGCGCAGCACTTTGCCGCTCTTCAGATATACGTCCACAAAACATCCATCGTCTACAGGAATGCCTGTGAGATAATCGAAATGGGCATATACCCGGTCCACATCATAACCCAGCATCCACAGCTGCTGGTCCAGCATATGCACGCCCCAGTCGTAGAGCATACCGCCGCCCTGCTCCACCGTTTTGCGCCAGTCTCCCGGCACGCCGTGGTCTCCGTGGATCCGGGACTCGATGCTGATGATGTCCCCGATGGCACCTTCGTTTGCCAGCCGCTTCATCGCCACATAGTAGTCGTCAAAACGGCGGTTTTGATGGACGGAAAACTTTCTGTTGTTTTTCTCCGATGCCGCAATCATACGATCCAGGGCTTCGCAGGACATCGTTACAGGTTTTTCTACAATGACGTGCTTGCCTGCTTCCATCGCCTGAATTGCAATGGGCTCGTGTACATCGTTGGGCGTTGCGACCACAACGATGTCTATGTCCGCAGCCAGCAATTCTTTTAGCGAAGGATACACCGAATACCCGTCTTCTGCGGCCTTTTTCAGCTTTTCCGGGTCGATGTCATATACACCGGCAACTTGTGCTACATCGCTTTCCTGAAAGGAGATCGATCCCAAATACGTGGTGCCGGTGATGCTGCAGGCGTGCCACTGTCCCATGCCGCCATAGCCCACGATCCCAACTTTTTTCTTCATCGCTCTGTCCTGACCTTCTGCGTGATTTCAATATAGTAAACATTATAACCGCAGAAACCGGGATGTCAAGCAGATGGAAAAAATAAATCGGGGAAATTTTTGATTTTGTAAAAACGATCAGTTTTTTGCCTTTTTCATAACGGTGGTGCGCCAGATTGCACAGAGGGCGATGCTGAGGATGACGGCGGCAGCGGTCACGGCAGCAATTGCAATCCAGTTTGCATCTGCAATTCCGGTGATGTCAAACTCACCAGTTTCCGCATTCTGCAATGTAGCGAATACAGCTACTACGTCAAAGATGCCTGCGGCACAGATCAGTGCGCCGCTGACCAGATGTGGAATCCGCATGCTGGGGCCGGCAGTTTCTTTTTTCAGAGTGGTCAGCCGGCCGCCGCTGAAGTCTATAACGGAACCGATATAGTAGGCTGCAAAAGCAAGTACCAATGTTTCGGGAATCATGTAGGTGGCGTTATAAATGAAGGAATAGATCAGCGCGCCGGCGGTGGGGATGGAAAGCCCTGCCCATACAGTGCAGCCGGAAACGACGTGACAGAGATAGCGCAGAATTCCAACGAAAATTGCACCGGCAAAGAGAGAAGCACTTTGCTGGCGGAAGCACTTTCTAAAAATTCCGCCCAGACCGATGACGGCAAATGCCAGGAAATAATCGAAGATAATCACCATCGCTACGGACAGCGCACCGGTGACATAAGACAGCGTACTGGTGCCCAGTACAAACTGCACTACGCCGTGGACAAAACCGGTGAGCAGACCCCAGGCTGTGCCATACCGATATGCAATGAGAAGGACAGGCAGCATGGAAGCCAGTGTGATGCTTCCTCCATAGGGAAGGTCTACCAGTTTCAGCAGACTCAGGATTGTGGCAAGTGCAATCATAATTGCACTTTCCGTCAGCCTTACGGCCATTTTGGGTTTTGTGTTGGTTGCCATAATAAGACTCCTTTCAATTTTTCCATAGAAGGAGCATCCTGCCCTCTCGGGCAGCGATAAAAAATCCCTGCGGAAACACCCGCAGGGAAAAAAGTGCTGTGATGCTCAATGCTCCCTACGCCGGAATTACCCGTATCAGGTTAAAGGGTTCGGCCGTCGCCATCTCAGCCGCGCTCCCGCGCAGCACCCCTGTATTGAATTGTGGACGGATCCAGGTCCGAAAATCAGTATAGCATGTACCTTTCAGGTTGTCAAGGTATTTTTCGTCATTTCCCGAAGGCAGTGCAGATTTCATCTGCAAGAACCCCGGCGAAGCTTTCCTGCCAGGTGTCGGAACACAGATTTTGGGCATCGACGGCATTGGTGGCGTAGCCCATCTCTATGAGCACGGCGGGGATTTCCGTATATTTTGTAACGATGAAAGAATCCTCATAAGTATCTTCAAAAATGACGAATTCGTCGGTGAGATCGGCATTCCGGTACGCTTTTTCCAGCTCCTTTGCAAATTCTCTGAGAAAGGACAGACTGGGGTTGTCTTCGCAGTAGTCGATGGACATGCCACAGACCTCCGGCGCATTGTCGATGGAATTCACATGCAGGGAGACGAAGAAATCCACCCCGCCTTCTGTCTGCCGGTCCAGCACGTTTGCCCAGATCACCCGTTCGTAGGCACTGAAGATGTCGTTTTCGACCATGTTTTCCGGTTTATAGTCAATGCCGTACTGGTTCGCCAGGGAGGTGATTTCTGTTGCAGTGGGGAAGGTTTCTCCATCGTGGGTGAGGATCACGTGGATCCCCTTTTCTTCCAGCTTGTCCTGGAGCTGCCGGGCCGCCGCAAGTGTGATGGTATATTCATATGTACCTATCAACGCCGGACCGCAGCCCACGTCGCCGAATCCGTGGCCCGCATCGATACATACGGTGATGTTGTCTTTGCCCGTGCGGGGAAAGTCCGCTGCGGCGTCTGTGTTGCTGTCTGCCGCAGCGTTTGTTTGCTCTGCCTGTTGTGCAGTCGTTTCCTTTTCTTCTCTCTCTTCCGCGTCCCTGGTACAGGAAAGCAGCAAGCTGCCCAGCAGAGAGAGCAGGAGAAACAGTGCAATATGTTTTTTCAAATGCTTCATGGATAACCCTTTCTAATGGGAAAATTTACGTAAGAAGTCGCGTAACAACCCCTCCGAGCTTTGCTCCGCAAAGCCCACCACCCCCGGGTCTGCTGCGCAGCCCCCTCGAAGGGGGGCTTTTAATGGAGGAGGGGCAACACGTAGCCTTACACAGGGGAGGTTTAGACCAAAGATGCCCCTTGTGTAAAGGGGGAAGTCGACGCAGTCGACGGGAGGATTGTTCTGGTACAACCCCTCTGTCACGGCTGCGCCGTGCCACCA
>CAJFOI010000021.1 GCA_904396155.1 Candidatus Avispirillum faecium
ACGTGGAACTGTACCACGGGGATGCGTTGGATGAAAGCGTAGGCGAAGCGACGGATCTGTTCACGAATGCAGACGGAAGCGCCATTCTGTGGGAGCCCGGAGTAATCGCCTATGAGAACTTCAAGGTAGCAAACGAGGGGAGCCTTGCGCTGAAGTATCAGCTGTCCATGAACATTGTGGATTACAACACAGTGGACGGCAAGTCCCTGGCAGACGTGCTGAAGGTGGCAGTGCTGGAAGGAGAAACCTTCACGGGAGACAGAGCAGCCGCGCAGGGGCTGACCTATGAGAGCACCTTGTCCGAGTTTGTGAAGGAAGGGAACCTGGAAGCCGAAGCGGAAGATACATATGCGGTAGTGATCTACTGGGAGCCTGGAGCAAACGACAATGATTACAACCTGAATAATGGGAAGACCTCCAGCGACGGGGAGCCTCTGTACATCGATCTGGGGATCACGCTGACTGCCACCCAGGATACGGTGGAATCCGACAGCTTCGACAATCAATATGATGCGGATGCATATGCCGACACGCTGCGGGCACATCGTGTAGAAGAACTGGTAGCCCAGGGCTACACAGCAGTGGACGATATCGATGATTTCCAGGGAATGCTTGCGGATCCGGAAAAGGAAAAGATCGTTTTTGCCGACGATGTAGTAGTTACATCCGAGACGGAGCGGCTCAGTCTTTCTCAGGATAAGACGATCGATTTCAACAATGTCACCTTTACCAGAGAAGATCACACCGGCAACGGCCTTTTGATCGGCGAAGAGGGATCTGATCCGCATCCGGTCAATGTGACCATCATGAACGCCAACTTTGTATCCGAGACAACCTCTGCAGCGGTGCGTGTAGAGAGCGGTTCTACCGCAACCTTTACAGACTGTACCTTTACCGGCTCTTCGCCCGTTCAGGCATATGCTCAGGAGGGACAAAAGACCACTCTGGTATTTGAAAACTGCACTTTTGCGGGAGAAGTAGATTTGGGCACTGCCAGCGGCGGCGGCAGAGAATACGACGTCGTTTTCCGCAATTGTACCTTTACCGGCTCCTTCGGGAACGGCGGCGCATCTGTTTCTCTTGATTCGGGTGCTTATGGTTCTGTCACATTGGAGGATTGCGACATCGATATCACCTACCGGGGCAATGCCGTAAGGGGTATCAATATTGGAAGCTACTACGGGTCCAACGACAATCAGGAGATCACCGTGACCTTGCGGAATACGAATATTACCCTCACAAAGGATCCCGCGGCCAGCGGCGGCCTGTACGGCCCCAATCCGGGAGACCCGGTTTACATCAATAGCAAGGATATCACAAATCTGGTGATCGAGGACGGCTGTACCTTTGTCAGGGACGGCCAGACTGCTACGTACAACGCAGCGGATCAGAGCTGGAGCTACGGAGCCTGATTGGCAGATTTCAAATTATTCTTTGCTCCGTCCATCCCCGGAGGGGGATGGGCGGGGATCCGGGGGCACAAGGAGACTTGTACCTCTGGATCCCCGAAAAGGGGGCTTTCGGACAATGTCACCATTGCATTGCGTATAATCCGGGCGGTGTAGAACCGATGGTAATCGATTGCACTATTCAGTGACGCAAGCTTGTAAATGGGAAAATAGATGGCCCTGCCTACCTATTTTGGAAGGCTGCCCACCCTCACGGGTGGGCGGCAGTCCAAGGGCATAAGCAATACCTATGCCTTTTGACTGCCGTATGGAACATGCAGTACGTACATAAGGAGAATCTTTTATGAAAAAAGCCCTGCACATAACAAAGGTGGTGCTGGTGTGGCTGCTGGTGATCCTCGCCGTGTGCATGATGATCTTTACAGTAGTGTCCAGCCTTACCTTTGACCGCACGGATCGGGACATCTTCGGATACAAGGCGTTTATTGTTCTGTCCGACTCCATGAGTGCCACGGATTTCAGCGCCGGGGATCTGGTACTGGTGAAGGAAGTGGATCCTGCCACGCTGCAGGAGGGGGACATCATTGCTTATCAGTCCATCAATACGGAAAATTACGGTGAGGTTGTCACCCACAAAATCCGGGAGCGGACTACGGATGCCAAGGGAAATCCTGGATTTATTACATACGGTACGACCACAGGCGAAAACGATGAAAACGTGGTCACTTACAGCTTTGTGCTTGGAAAATATCAGACGAGGCTGCCGGGTGTGGGGAAATTTTTCCAGTTTTTGAAAACGACGCCGGGCTATATCGTTTGTATTTTCTTGCCCTTCCTGGCACTTATTTTGATCCAGGGGATCAACAGCATCCGCTTGTTCCGCCGGTACAAGAAAGAACAGCTGGAGGAGCTTGCTGCCCAGCGGGAGCAGCAGAAGCAGGAGCTGGCCCAGGAGCGGGAGCGTCTGGAGGCCCAGCAAGCGGAGTCTCAAAAAATGATGGCAGAGTTGTTGAAGCTGAAAAATGAGCTTTCCGGAAAGGAAGGTGCGCAGACTGCGCAAGCTGAACCCGAGGCGCCAGTTTTGGAAAAGGAAGAGACAGATTCTGCCAAAGATGGAGATAAGCATTCTGAGGGGCAGTAAAGGAGAAACAGTTATGCAATATACACAAATGGAAATAATTTCCATCGAGGGGGGTGCCGTCTCCCCAGGTTAGGTAAATTGACAAACCCTTTGGGGAAAGGAAAAAAAGCATAAGATGTCCTTTGGTTTTGCGGCATTTTCAAAGGGCATCCGGCCCGAAATGCCGACAAAATTACATAAGGAGAAAAAGT
>CAJFOI010000022.1 GCA_904396155.1 Candidatus Avispirillum faecium
GCCGCAAAGGAGTTTACTTTGCGAAAGAAAATGCTGCTTCTGTAAATAGTATGTCCAAGTAGTTGTTTGTTGATACAAACTGTCGGAAAGAACCTGTGGCATGCACATTATGTGTACCATAAAGGAGAGTATTATGGATTATGCGGACAAAGTAAAAAACATCATAGCAGAAATGTCAATCCTTTCTGCCCAGGAGCTTTGTCATGAGGATACGCTGATTTCTATCGGAATCAATTCCTTAAAAGCAGTAGAATTGATTATCGCCCTGGAAGACGCATTTGGTATTACATTTGAGGAGGGAGACCTGGATCCGGCGAAATTAAAAACAGTGGGATCCGTAATTGCGTTGGCCGGCTGTTATATAAACAGGTAAGAAAAATGTGGAATTTTCTATGCGGAAGATTGGAGAAGTATCCAGAGTCTTTATTCTTCGATGATCAGCATCAATATACATACAAAGATTTTACTGAGAAGGCAAAAGCAGTCGGCGCATGCTTACAGGAAAAATGTGCTGCAAAATCTAAGTGCGCGGTTTTATGTGATAGGGGACTTAATACAGCTCTTGCAATACTGGCCTGCTGGTGCGCAAATATGATTCCGATTCCCATGTCCAAGCATTACGGAAGAAAGCACTGTGCGAATATCATTGCACTGACACTGCCTGACATACTGCTTACAGATACAAATGATTGTGATTTGTTTCCCTTTCAATACAATATACGAAATGGTAAATTTATCGGTGAAAAGCCAGAAACTTCCTGTGATGAGAGCTTGAAGGACATTGCAGTGATTCTATGCACATCGGGAACGACGGGAACCCCTAAGGGCGTTCTTATAACGGAAGACGGGCTACAAAAAAATGTGCAGAAAATTGCACAGTACTTTGCGGTGGACTCCCACGATAAGATAATGATTGCGAGGCCGCTGTATCATTGCGCAGTTTTAACGGGCGAGTTTTTAATTGCCATTTTCAATGGTCTGGATATTGGCTTTTTCGACGATAAATTCCACCCGCAGCACACACTGCAGTTTGCTGCCCGCCATAATATATCTGTTATATGCGGCACGCCTACATTGCTGCATCACCTTACTGTTTTTTTGGAGCGAAATGCTGCCGTACATTTTATAAAAACTATTGCGATCAGCGGGGAATGCTTAAGTGAAAAAACAGCTTTACATATTCGAAAAGGGTTCCCAAAGGCAGATATTTATCATGTTTACGGGCTCACGGAAGCATCTCCGCGGGTCAGTTATCTTCCGCCGGAGGCATTTGATGCGCATCCCACATCGGTAGGAGTGCCTTTAGAAGGAATACAAGTAAAAATCATAGACGAAGACGGGGCTCCTTTGCCGGCAAATGCCCATGGACACGTTTTTGTAAATACCCCTTGCCTTATGCGCGGGTATTATAAGAACAAAGAAGCTACCCGGAAAGCAATTGTCGACGGGTGGCTGAATACGGGAGATCTCGGTTATCTCGATGAGAATGGGTATCTGTATATTTTGTCACGGGCAGATGACATGATCATCAAAAGCGGGATGAATATTTATCCTGGAGAAGTTGAAGCGCAGGCCACAGAGCTTTTGCAGATCCGGGAATGCGTCGTTTATAAAATCCAAGCAAATGTTGGACAGGCAATTGCCATGGATGTGATATTAAATCCAGATTATAAAGAAACAACCAAAAAAGAACTGATGGCACTGCTTGCGACTGTACTGCCGGCGTATCAGATGCCATCAGAACTAAATATTGTCGATGCGCTTCGCAGAAACGCTTCCGGAAAAATCGTCAGAACGGGCAGAGCACAGTAACACACTGACAAACAGCAAAAGCACAATATTGGCTGTGAAAAAACAGAAAATATTTTACTTTGGAGGCTGCCGTTATGGAAGATTGCACGTATGCCGCAGAACACAATTTAATTTTGGAGCTTTGCAGATTCATGCAACCGGATAAGGGAAAAATTGCAGAGTATCTGCAGCAAAGTTTACACTGGCCGTATATCCTTGGACAACTTCTCTTTCATCGCGTGGGAGGTGCGGCATATTACACATTAGATGCGTGCAATCTCCTGGGGAAAATACATAGGGAATGCCGCAACACGTTAAAAACCGTTTATGACAGCAATGTTGTAAAATCTGCAAGTATGAAAGAGGCACTGGAGGAGGTCGGTAGCCTGCTGCAGAACGTATCGTTTCCTTACGCTTTGCTGAAAGGATCTTATTTGGTTTGGCTGTATCCGGTGGGACTGAGGACATCGAACGATGTAGATATCCTTATAAACCAGGGAGATATTACAGCGATTGAGGAAAAATTAAAACAAGCGGGATTTGTACAGGGGAATGTCCGAAGCGGCACTTTTGTACCTGCATCCAGAAAAGAAATCATAGCCTCCCGGATGAATCGGGGAGAAACAGTGCCGTTTATTAAACAGGCGGGCTTGCCACAGATGGACTTTTTAGAGATGGACATCAATTTTTCATTGGACTTTGCGGCAAAGCAGAAAAACGATGCTGTTTCCATGTTGCTGCGTCATGCGCAGCCTCTGATTCCAACGCGGGAGGCTTTTCTGTATACACTGGAGCCTGTTGATTTTCTGATACACCTGTGCTGTCATTTGTTTAAGGAAGCTACGGTATATGCCTGGGTGGCGATGGAACGGGATTTGTCGCTGTACAAGTTTATGGATTTATATATGCTTATCCATAAGTGGACAGATGCATCCTGGTACAGCGCATTGGAAGCATCTATCCGGGCATACGGACTGGAGCGGGAGTGCTATTATGCATTGCGTGGAACAAAAGAGCTCTTTGGAATAGAAAATGTTTTTCTTGACCGACTGCTTCTCTCGATTTGTCCATCCAATATAAGTTATCTGCAAAGCGTCATGCAACCGGATACGGGTAAGACTTATTGTTATAAGGAATCTTTTGTCGATTGGGTATTTATGAGTAAAAAGAAGGAGAAGCTTTATGAAACTGCAGATGAAACCCCATAACCTGCCGGGATATTTATTTGTTTTTTGTGGATTGGACGGAAGCGGAAAAACAACACAGATTGGACTGCTGAGGGATTATATGCAGGAGCAGGGCCTATCTGTACAGCTGACAAAACAACCTACAAATGCTGTACGCAAATCTCAGATCTTTCGTACATATATGGATGCGCCTGATCACAGTGCATATGATTATCGTGCCTTGTCACTCCTGTGTGCATCGGATCGTGTACAGCATACAAATAAAGAAATTGTGCCCAGATTATCTGCGGGCGAACTTGTTATTTCAGACCGGTATTTTTATTCCTGCCTGGCAAATCTTCGGGCGCGGGGGTATACAAAAGATCAGTGGATTTACGAAATTGCAGGTTGTATTCCCCAGCCGGATATTGCGTTTTTTATGGACGTCGATGTAGACACTGCTGTAACGCGTGTGCGCAGCAGAGAAAATGAAAAAAACAGATACATTGACATAAGATTGCAATACCGCTTGCGGGAACAATATCTGGAAATCGCAAAGGATATCGGCGGCGTGATTATTCATACTGGAAAATCGATTGAAGAAGCCTTTCAGGCCGTTCGTGCGTCTGTCATGGAAGTCCTGCAGAAAAGCAGCAGAGCCTGCAACCAGTAAATGCTATGGAAAAAAATTGTATGCTCCTTGCAGCTGCGCCGGTTCGGCGGGAGTATTTCAGCTGTATAGATGGATTATTGGCCACAATGGCAAATTATTTTAGCAGCCCGTATGGTCTGATGTTTATCGGGTATATGGGATTTGAATATCTGTCCGATAAGCCGGGCGCCGATACATTTGGTGAAAAATTGCTTTATGGAGTGGGTCGATATTCGCGGGACGCGCTGCATAAATACCACCACGTGAAAACCTCCTGGTGTGATGCGGAGAATTACAGAAGTCTGCACAATACCATTGTGCACTCCCTTTTGAACCAAGTACCTGTCGGTGTGTATTTGGATAGCTTTTACTGTCCATGGAATCTTGCATATCAAAGATTTCATATCAATCATTACGTTTTGGTGATTGGACTGGATATGGGGAATGAGGCGTATATTTGCCTGGACCCGTATGCTTCCGCGGGGAAGTACAAGCTACCTGGCAGCTGTCTGCAAAAAGGGTTCCGGGAGTATATTCTCTTTGAAAAGGATCCGTCCGAAAATCAGGAGCCCCTTTCCCTATGTGGAATCCTGCATGAAAATTATTATTCCAATGCGTATATAGGACGCTTTGAAAAGAATTATTCCGCTATATTGCAGTTTGCCGACGATTTATCACACAATATCGACATTGCACATGAGACCAGCGCCTGGGGAGGAGATTTACAAAGCACGCTGTTGTTTCGTCGGATAAACAATTTGGGAAAAAACCGGACCAAATTTGCATGCGCACTGCATTATTTGGGAGATGTGTTTGAGAGTGAAGCGATACATAATATAGCCTCCGCTGCAGAAGAACTTCACAGCGGTTGGGATATGATCAATAGTCTACTGTTCCGGCTGCATTTGACGGGAAAGGAATCTATAAGATCAACGATCTATCACAGGCTGGCGGCTGTTGCAGAAAGGGAAAAACAGCTGTCCCTTGCGCTGACGGAAATCGCAGAAGAAAGTAAAGAGCAAACGATGCGGTCTGAATTTCTGCAAAGGGAGTGTATTGTATGAAGATCATCTGCAAGGACATGTTGACCCCACCATCGGTGATAATACCCGGCAGCTATCAGAAGGTAGGAATCCTTTTGAACAGGGATATGGCCCTGATCTCAGCCATATATAACTGCATAAAAAAGAGGATTACCTGTGTACCGCTGGACCCCCTCTGGCCTGATGACCGGATACATGCAATTATAAAAAATACGAAAGTGGATGCTGTCCTCACCACGACGGAGCATGCCCACAGAGTGGATCCTGTAAAGGCGATTGTGGTGGAGGGTAGTGCGGTCGTTGATTTTGCCCAGAGAAACGGGAACAATGAAATTGGCTATATCCAGCACACGTCCGGCTCTACGGGAATTCCCAAAGGAGTAGAAATCCCAAGAAGGGGACTTTTCCACTATGCAGACTGCATATCAGAGCTCATTGATTTTTCTCCTGACAGACGAATTGCCTGTTTGAGCGCTGCATCCTTTGATATCTTTTATCTTGAAAGCGTGATTGCCCTGGACAGAGGGCTTACTGTTGTTTTGGGAGATGAAGAGGAACAGCGCAATCCAAGACGGATGGCAAAACTGATTGCTGAAGGCTTTGTGGATATCATTCAAATGACGCCCGCAAAAATGCAGATGCTGCAGAATTATGACACGAACCTGGTGTGTCTGGAAAACGTAAAAGAAATATTAATTGGCGGAGAGCCGTTCCCTCTCAGTCTGCTTCATGTACTGCAGGAAAAAACCACCGCCCAAATATACAATATGTATGGCCCTACAGAGGCGACGGGCTGGACGACGGTGAGTAATTTAACCCATAAAGACCGGATTGATATCGGGCGCCCGATCAGAGGCACAACGGTTTATATTGTAAATGAGCAGCTGTCTCCTTTGCTCGAAGGGGAGATGGGAGAAATTTGCATTGCCGGTCCCTGCGTTGCAAGGAGGTATACCAGGCAGGCAGATCTGACGGCGGAGAAATTTGTAGTCCTCCCACAGCGGCCGCACCCAGTGGTGTACCGGACAGGGGATTTGGGAAGGTATCTTTCCAGCGGAGATTTGGAATATATCGGCCGTATGGACAACCAAATCAAAATTCGCGGTTATCGCGTTGAGCCGGAGGAAATCGAAGCACATCTGGAACAGATGGACGGCATACGGCAAGCCGTTGTAGCTGCAGTGAAGGCAAACGAAACGGATAAGGTATTGACAGCGTTTTACACTGGAGAAAAGCACCTTCGGGAACAGGATATGATCGAGCATCTTTCCTTGAGGCTTCCCTCCTATATGGTTCCGGCTGTCTTCAGACAGGTGGAAAGCTTTATTTTATCTGAAAACGGGAAAATCGACCGCAAAAGAGTTTTGGAATGTCGGGAAATGCAATATGATGCTGTCATGCAGGGGGCGGATTTAGACAAAATCACGCCGCGGCAAAAGGAAATTTTAGAGGTAATAAGAATCCAATTGAACACAAAAAATTCTGGAGAACTTTGTTTGGACACCAAATTTTCCGGAATTGGGGTAGATTCTATTTCCTTTATACGTTTGGTGCTTGCGCTGGAAGATGCATTTGATATGGAATTTGACGATGAACTGCTGCTCACAGAGGCGTTTCCCACCGTTGCGTCTATCATGGAATATGTAGATCAGAAAGCCGCATCTGTGTGAGAAAAAGAAAAAGAGGACGAAAATGAAAAAGCTGAGATTTATTTTTTCCAACATTTTGTTTACCTTTCGGTATTCTTGGAAAATCAGTAAGCTGAATTTTCTTCTGGTTGCAATAAATATTGCTGTTTCTTCTATGAAACCATTTATTCTTCTGTATATCCCCAAATTTATTATTGATGAGCTTACGAGTACCCGTAGATGGCAGGTTGTTTTATGGCAAATTGCGTTATATATCGGCGTACTTATTTTCTTTTTCCTGTTTGATATGTTTTGGGGCCGTATTTTGGAAAGAACCAAAGCAGGAAATAATGTGAAAAATCACTTATTGTATGCAAATCATTTTTTGGGCATGGACTATGAAAAATTTGAGGACAGCACTGTAAGGGATCTGCAGGAAAGAGTCGTCGGAAATGTGCAGGCCAACAATTTTGTCTGGAATGATTACTATAATCTCACAGTAAATTTGCTGCAATTTGCAGGATATACATACATTATTTCAACGGTTCACCCACTCATTATTCTTTTTATACTTCTTATCACTGCCTTAAATCTGATTATAGGGTACAGACGCGAAAAAATCGGATATCAATATCAGGTAGATACGGCACAGTATGGCCGTAAATTCAACTATTTATTTGACCGCATGATCAATTTTGAATTTGGAAAGGAAATCAGGATCAACAATGTATCGCAGTGGCTGCGCAAAAAATTTCTGAAGGTTTTGGGGGACTATACGTCTGTTTATAACAAAAATCAAAACCGGCATATGAAATTTAATGTGCTTTCTGCCTTTATTACTTTTGTGCAGACCATTGTGCTGTATGGATACTGCGCCTATAAAACGATTGTTGGAGATATAACCGTCGGCAATTTCAGCGTCTTTCTGGGGGCGATCCATAATTTTTCTGACACATTACGGGGGGTTATCGATCAGCTTGAGCACTTGTTTGTATATGTGACGAGATTCGTTGCGGATTACAAACAATATACTGAAATAGCCACGCCCCGCCATGCAGAAAAGGGAACGGTGGATATAGAAACAAAAAATTTCAAGCAACATGAAATTGAATTTGTCAACGTTTCTTTTCAATACCCAAATACAGAGAATTTTGTCCTGAAAAATGTGTCTATTAAAATCACCCAGGGGGAGAGACTTGCCATCGTAGGTTATAACGGCGCCGGAAAGACGACGTTTATTAAACTCCTATGCCGCTTGTATGAACCAACGGAAGGGGTGATCTTATATAACGGAATTGATATTTCAACCATCAATTACGCCCAGTACACAGAACGATTGTCTGTTGTTTTTCAGGATTACAAGCTGTTTGCCTTTTCCGTCTGGGAGAATATCACTCTGGGCAGGAAGTACAGCGAAGCAAAAATTATGGAGGCAATTGAAAAAAGCGGGCTGGAAGCAAAAATAAAGTCCCTGGAAAAAGGGACAGAAACGGCCATCAGCAGAGATTTTGACGCCGACGGAATAGAGTTTTCCGGCGGAGAGTCGCAGAAGCTGGCCTGCGCGAAGGCGTACTATAAGGATGCGCCTATTGTGATTTTGGACGAGCCTACGGCCGCATTGGACCCTGTGGCGGAAAACGAATTATACACGAGATTCAATAACATTATTGGTGAAAAAACCACGCTGTATATCTCGCACAGACTGGCTTCCGTTAAGTTCTGTGATAAAGTGGCGGTCTTTGCCGACGGCAGACTGACCGAATACGGAACCCATCAGGACCTGATGCAAAGGCAAGGTCTTTATGCCGACATGTACAAAAAGCAGGCGCAATTTTATATGGAAGAGGTGCCGGTATGACAAAGGATAAAAAGAAGAATGACCGTTTTCGTCTGCTGTCAAACTGCTGGTTTATGCTGCGGATTGCTTTTTCGGTCAACAAAATGCTTTTCTTTGTAAAGCTTCCGTTAATTATACTTACAACATTTTATCCATTTCTGTCTGCGTATTTCTTCAAAAATATTCTAAATGAAATTACTACAAGCGGGGACTGGAATAGAGTATTGTGGAATGTCATTGTCATGGCTTCTGTCATTCTCTTTGCCGAGCTTCTGATTGGGCTCTTTTCGCTGGCGGACAATAAATTGACAGAAAAAACGGTTCATTTAATGAAATTGACGCTGGGAACAGCGATTATGAAAATACCGTATGCAGAGTTGGAAAAGCCTGAAATAAGAGACTTAATCGCTCTCGCGCAGAACGGAAATACATTTTTACAGATTATTAATAATGTAACGTTACTGGTATCGGGCGTAGTAAAGACGGTGGGTCTTTTCTCACTGATTGTAACGGTTCAGCCGTTTATTCTAATGGTTGTTATTTTGATTTTTATATTACAGATTGTCGTGGAAAAAAGAAATCAACCCTTGTGGACAAAATGGAGGTCCTTGCTTGCTCCCATCCGACGTAAAGGGGACTACTATGCCGGTACAATGAAGGATCTGGCGTTTGGGAAGGAAATCCGTGTCAATAATCTGCAGGAATATATCAAAGACAAATATGAAAATCAGGAAATGGACGAATATATTCCCACAAATATGAAAAGACTGCGGAATATTCAAAACAGATATTTCCCCTCAAATTTTTCCGTCATGCTGCAGGAAGGAATCGCCTATCTGTTTTTAGCATACGAGGTAGTTTTCCGAAATATGCTGATCGGAGATTTTACTTTTTATTTATCCATTGTCAGCGGCTTTTCCGAGGGCATCAGAGCGGTAAAAGGCTCCTATTGGCTGCTGGGAAGAAACGGTGCATTTGCAAATGAATTTCGCTATTGCATAGAGCTGTCCGGACAGGAACATGGGGATGGCAGCGGACAAGCAGTTATCGAAAAGGGGGATATCACCATTGAATTTATCAATGTTTCCTTTAAGTATCCAAATACAGAGCGCATGATTTTGAAAAATATATCCTTTACTCTGCTGCCGGGAGAGACGCTTTCCATTGTCGGATTAAACGGCGCGGGAAAAACGACCCTTGTGAAGCTTTTGTGCAGGCTGTATGAACCGACATCCGGAGAGATACGTATCAATCATGTGCCCATAAAAGATATAAAGTTTTGTGAGTATGCGAAGCTGATCGGGGCGGTATTCCAGGATTTCAAGCTGTTTTCCTTCAGTGTTCGGGAAAATATTGTAATGGAAAACACGGAAAATATGGATCGCCTCAGGCGATGCATCGACAAAAGCGGGCTGAAAAGCAAAGTGGCTTCCCTGCCGCAGGGACTGGATACAATGGTTTATAAGGAATTTGACGAGAACGGTATTGAATTTTCCGGCGGTGAAAATCAAAAGCTTGCCATTGCCCGGGCACTGTATAAGGACGCTGCGTTGATTATTTTGGATGAACCCACTGCCGCGCTGGATCCCATTGCTGAATATGAGATTTATCGCCGTTTCCAGGAGCTGACGGAAGGAAAGCTCGCCATTTATATATCTCATAGGCTTTCCTCTACCCGTTTTACAGATAAAATCGCGGTGCTTTCCGATGGGAGACTGGCAGAGTACGGAAAACATGCGGAGCTTATGGAAATAGATAACGGAATTTATAAAAGTATGTTTGAGATGCAGGCGCACAATTATATTGCTTAGCGTGGACTGCCGCTTTAGGAAAGGAGTTTTTACAGTGAAGGTAAGACTGCCCATTGTTTTGGATGCCATGATTATGTCAGATTGCTGTACTTACAATAGAATCGCAATTATTCAAACCTCTCCTCACGCACAGGCGTGGCTTTCTACGCACATGAAAATGTTTGTGGAGGATGACTTCGGTGCATGGCACGGCTTTGTAGATACAATTTTTACAATGGACTATTATAAAGAAATTTTATCGTTTCAGGAAATCAACACGTGGGAATTTCCGCCTGATAAAATCGTCGCTATGATAAAGGACCAGATCAATCAGAAAAATTACATAGAAATAGAGCTGAACTTTTCAGAAAATGCGTTTGTCAACCGGCACGAGGCACTGCTGTTCGGATACGATGATGTGGAAAAGGTATTTTATACATCCATGTTTGACCGGCCCACAAGAAAATTTCAGGAGCGGACACTGTCCTTTGATTTTGTGGAAAAATCGTACGCAGAGGTGTTTGCATATTATCAGTCCAATCCAGAGCAGATGGTAAACACCCAGATAAAATTTTTCAATATTAACCGGATTTCCCTGAAAGATACGTTTGATGAGGACGGCTGCTTTTTTACCGCGGTGCTGAAGCTGGATGAGGAACGGCATGGAAAGTGTTTTGCGGTGACGCTGGGAGAGAATGTGACATCCCGAAGCTACATGGGCGTGCGCTGCCTTCTGGGCATTGAAGAAAACTTAAAGGAGATTCTTTCCAGAGAAGATTATGACAATGCAAATCTCAGAAATTTGTATTGGACGTCCAATAAGCTGTATGAATATCGGACCATTCTGCTGCTGACGATGCGCTGGCTCATCAAAAACCTGGAGGCCCCCAATGAGGAGATCCTGGCAGCCTCGGCGGAGTATGCAAAATGCTGCGAGGACTTCAAAAAAATACGCAATCTGCTGCTCAAATATCAGCAGGGCCACGATGAAAAGATTTTGCACCGAGTACAAAAAAAGCTAAAGCTCCAATATGATCATGAAAAAAGCGCTCTGTCGAAGTTTTTAGACCATGCGTTCCCGCTGTATGTACAGCAGAAAACATATGAAAATTACAAAAATCGGTCGCAAAAACAAAATGGGAAGGTGGCAGAAATACGATGAAAAGACGAATGATACTGCTGGTACTGCTGACAGCGCTCCTTCTCTCCGGATGTGGGGATGCAGCGGAGAAGGATAGGTCGTTTCTCGCCACCGCCATTTCCCACATTGACACGAAAGCGGAGGGCCATGTGGAGCAGCTGCATGATTACGATTCGCCCTATACGATTTGCTATCGAAATAAAGATGATACCTATTCCATGTATATTTTTGCATCACCCATTCAGTATAAAACCGATGCGGGATATGAAATCATTGACAACACGGTGGTCCCAACGGAAAAAGAGGGATTTGTCTATGAAAATAAAGCGGGCGAGGTGAAGACCTACTTCCCGCAGACGCTTTCTGAGCCCTTTCGGGTGGAGAAGGGGACAGATTATCTGGAATTCCGTCCAAACTTGGATACAGGGGGGTTCTCAAAGGCAAAGCAGATGACGTTCCAAAATATGTACGGCGACCAGGTCAGCGCAGTGGTGTATGAAGGCAGCGACATGGATATGGCGTTTTATCCCACCAAGGCGGGCATTCGGACCGAGCTTGTACTGAAGGAAAAGCCGAAGGAAAATACATTTGCGTTTATTGTAAAATCCAGTACCGTATCCTATGAGGATAAGCAAAACGGATACGTGCTATTTAAGAACGGAGGTGAAAACAAAAGCATTATTTACGGTCCGCTTGTCCAGTATACTGCGAACGGGGAGCAGCAGCTGGACGTAACCACACAAATGGAGGTAAACAGAGAGGAGGGCGATACCATTGTTTCACTAAAAATTGACGAGGATATTTTGGATGATGGGGATACCGAATTCCCCGTGCGGCTGGATCCATCCTTTGAGATGTATCTGAACAAAATTCCGGATTCCACGGTGTATGAAAACCACAATGTGAATAATTATCTGGCAAATTATGCGGTGGTCGGAGACCATCCGGTATGGGGTGAGGGCTGGCATTATCTCAGGTTTCGTATTAGATGGATATTCCAATGCGATGTAAACAATATTGTTTCAGCAAAATATATTATTCGGCCCTTAAACATTTGCAGCAAAGATATTAAAATAGAAATTTTTAATACGAGCTATCAATGGTCCAGTACCACAATCGAATGGAATACAAAATCACCGCCGCGAAATCTTATTTCAGCATTGGAGGATAATTATTATGATTTAACAAATTTTGTAAAGCTTTGCTTAAATGATGAAACCAGCAGTTCTGAATCAGAAGGAGTGGTTATGAAAACAAATATAAAAGAAAGAGGATTTAAGATCTTCGCGACTTCTGATAATGCTTTATATTCACCGTATCTTGTTGTCCGATTTAACAAGGTACCCGAATATTTCAGTGGTGGTACAAGTATAAACCCGTCTGAATTATGAAAGGAGAAGAAATGAAAAAGACAAATAAATCATTATTAATATTTTTTATAGTTGTAATTGTTTGTACAACTGCCGTTTTGCCTGCCAGCGCGCATGAAGTCGTACCAAATGCACGTTGGTGCCATATGAGCAATGTTTATGGTTCAATTAAATGCGATATGTATTATAATGCAGACCATATGTCGCCGGGCTGGAGTCTACAGGTTAATCAGGCAATAACAAATTGGGGTAGCTATTCTAACGGGAAAGTACGAATGTCATGGACGCCTCTTGGAAGTGCAAATTGTGTTTTAAGTACATACAATGGTGCTTGGCCTTATCCTGATTGTTTTGCATTTACAATGTTATATAATAAAAACGGAAAGTATACAACAGATTACAATATAGCTTTAGATATAGGTCTTGGAAATTATGTGTCATTTAGCAATTTTGGCAGTCGGATAAACTCTGCAACAGTGATTTTTAACAATGGTTATAGCGACGGCGGCGGTGGGGCAAATGCTGCAATGAATAGGGCAAAAACGATAACACATGAGATCGGTCATTGCCTCAACTTAGGACATACCAGCAGTCAGTCGGTTATGCGGCAGGGCTGGGATTTAGGGTGGTCAAATTATGATCGTCCTCAAGATCATGATCGTGCCGACTTAAATAATTATTATAACAAAATTTATAAGTAAGGAGGATTGTTATGAAAAAGATCTGGATATCCGGAGGATGTATATTGGCAGTTGCGCTGATTGCCACGGTTGGTTTATTAAATGTAAATAAAAGCGTTTATAATGAAAACCCAGATTTGTCTCAAAAAATAGTTGCTTCAAAAAGCTTTTTTCCAGATCAAGTTCCAGTAGAAACAGTTGATGATTTGTTGAAATCTACTGAACTAATTATAATCGGAGAGGTTATTAGTGATGGGGAAGAAGAAGCATTTAACATATATGGCTCTGGAGAGGCGGCAGAAGAACTTGCTAATGCTGCTTTGAAAAACGGAAATAATCCTTATATGCCTTCAACCATTTCGAAAGTCCGAGTTTTAGAAACAATCTATGGAGACATGCCGGAGAACAGCGAAATCGAATTTTTTGAACTTGGTTCCCCCAATATTCTGGATTTTCAGACAAAGGTTCAAAAAGGTGAAAAACTTATAATGCTTTTGCGGCCTTCTGATACGGAGGGAATGTATTATGCCAGTAACGTAGAGCACAGTATGTTTTATTTGGATGGAGAAGATGAAATTACATCTATGTCAGATGAATTAATTTGTGCCCGGTACGATGGCTTGTCAAAAGAAATTTTAATACAGGATTTACAGGAGGGAATGGAAGATAAGAAAGAATTAAATTCATTGCAAAGTACGGAAGAATTGCAATAACAATATTTAAAATGCAAAGCATTTATACTTAATTTGCTACAAATTCCTGTTTTTTGTAGCGTGGCATAGAATAAAAGTATCGACAAATCGCTATACCTTGATATAATAATTAAGGTATAGCGATATTTTTTGTGACCTTTGGGGGGGCGCAGTTGTTTATATAAATAGAGGGGGGATAGAATGAACTGTATATCAGAAAGCAATTTTGATGAAAAATATGAGCGGTACAAAAGCCTCATATTTAGAATCGGCATCGTTTATCTGGGGAACCGCTCAGATGCAGAGGATTTGATGCAGGATGTTTTTGTGAAGCTTTTTTACAAGGCCCCGAAATTTTTCAGTGCGGAGGAGGAAAAAGCCTGGATGATAAAAGTAACGGTCAACTGCTGCAAAAATATGTGCAAAAGCTATTGGAAAAGAAAAGTGGAGCTCACTTGTACATTTGACGATATTCCCGACCTCACGAAGGCAGACCAGATGGTGCTGGAGGAACTCGCAGCCTTGGATCCGGGCTACAGGACAGTGATATATCTGCATTATATGGAAGGCTATAAGATAGTGGAAATTGCAGAAATGTTGAAGCTGAGTCCATCTGCTGTAAAGATGCGTCTCTCACGTGGGCGGGAGATGTTGAAAACCAGTTTAAGGGAGGAGTTTATATGAATCGTTTACAAGAAGTATTAAACAAAATCAGCCCGGATGATCAAGTGAAGGAGCTTGTTCGAAGACGTGTGATGGATGAGAAGCGGCGCAGGAAGTCCTTTCGTTTTGCAGCTGTGATCGCGTCCTGTGCTGCCTGTATTTTCCTGATGGTCTGTATACTTCCGATGATACAGAAGAACAAAGGAGTATACTTTGGCGCACCCGCTGCCGGAGTAGGAGATATCAGTGCAGGTGATTTTGGGGATGCCGTGCAATTTTTAATCTATGACGGACAGTATTATCAAATGGGTGAATCATATCGCACGACGTTTACAAAAGAGGAAGATGTGAACACGTCTATACCATATAGTGAAAATGCAGCGTCATTGATTGGAGAGAAGCTTGGTACCACTGCATTGAATGAATTGGATATCAATCAGGAGGGGTTTTATAGAGAAGAAGCGACAAACTACGCAGATCTCACGTCAAATGCGCCTGGCATGGAGGTGTATACTGTGAAGGGATACGATGCTGATACTGTGCTTGCGGCAATAGATTCCTGGGGGATTATCCGATTTTTTCTTCCCGTACAACAGGAAGAAGCATAATGTATCCGCTATTTGGCCATCTTTGAATTGTAAAATTTGAAAGTGAAATACAAATGGAAGAAGCCCCGCCGCCTGGCGGGGCTTCATTTTATAGGAACGCTTGGGGCAGTCATTCTGAACGGAAAGTATGTTTACTTGCCAGGGTGAATATGTAAAAAGACAGTATTCCTACAACAATCTCCCAGTTTTTGCATACACAAAAACAATCCGCGGAGTTGCAGGAGGCTCCCCACAAGGGGGGCTTTAAATGAAAAAGATGTGCTGACAATCCCTCAGGCGGCTTTGCCGCCAGCTCCCTTTGCGGCTCTGCAAGAGACGCCCACATGGGAGCCTAAAAGACAAAATAATATTGCCTTGTGTGGGAGATGCTGCGCATCTCCCACACAAGGGAGTCTTTTCAACGTAAGCCTCCCCTGTGCAAGGGGAGGTGGCTTGCCGCAGGCAAGTCGGAGGGGTTGTTTAGATGAAGCATGAAAAACAATCCCTCTGTCAGCTTCGCTGACACCCCCCTTTACACAAGGGGGACTTTTTTATTTTAACCTCCCCGGTGTGGGAGTTGCTGTGTAATTCCACGGAAATAGTTGACAAACGTGGAAACGGAAAGTATACTAAAAGTAGGAATAAAATCCTACTAAAAAACGAAGTCGGGCAGGATGATGTAAAATCATAATTTTAATAGGAGGCATGAGGTATGAGTAAAAGAACACGTGTTTTAATATGGAGTATCCTGGCTTTGCTTTTATTGAGCGTATGCTTTCTTGTATTTATCATAATCCAGAAAAATTATGCAAGTATAGAAAAATATGATTTTGCATATTTGAATGAGGCGGCAGAAGAAATTTTACAGGAGTATGGTCCTGCGCAAAAAATGGATATTACCTCCTGCAATCCCTTTGTGCAAAACGGTCAATTTTTTGTCTTTTTTGAGTATCAGCCTCTGGAAGGAGATCCCAGTATAAATGAAATGCCCAAGGATGTGATAGAGCGAAGTGTATTTTTCGGCTATGCACAAATTGGGAAAAATTTCAATACATATTATGTAAAAGAATTTCAGACGGCCCAGTATGATACCCAATTGGATATTGCGGGGGCTTCCAGAGATGGGTCTGTGGATATATATGCTGAAAAGCCGTCCCGCTACTTTGGAAAAATATTGGATGAAAATGTTAATAAGATAGAGTTCTACGTAAATGATGTTCTGGCAGAAACATATTATGTGGGAGAAAAAGATTATTATTTTATTGAACTCCCCCGTAACGCCATTGATACAATCAGTTATAGGTTTTACGATAGCGAAAACCGTTTTTTGTATGATTAAATTTGAAAATACAGCAGCATGATGTGTTACAATTCCCCAGTTTTTGCATACGCAAAAACATCCCCCTTGTGTAAGGGGGACCTTCTTGATTCATGCCTCCCCTGTGCAAGGGGAGGTGGCTTGCCGCAGGCAAGTCGGAGGGGTTGTTTAGATGAAGCATGAAAAAACAATCCCCCTGTCAGCTTCGCTGACATCCCCCTTTACACAAGGGGGACTTTTTTATTTAAGCCTCTCCAGGAGTTGCTTGCCGCAGTTTTTTCATTTATTTTTTCAAGGCGCCAATAAAAGGGTTCATTCGAAACGTCTTATTATACGAAGGGAGTTATTAACGCCCTTGCAAAGAAGGTATGAGGATGGTAAAATAAAAAACTTTCTTGAAAGGTAATTGCTAGTATGGACGATTTACAGAAATGGCTTCATGGAATCCGAGACGGCGATATAACAGCATTTGAAGCCTTATATCATGAAATGAAAATCCCCTTGTTTACCATTATTTTGCGTATTACACGGGAGAGGGACCTTTCTGAAGACATCCTGCAGGAGCTGTTTTTAAAGCTGTATGTATCGCCGCCTGTGCCCCAGGGGAATTCCCGCGCGTATTTGTGCCGGATGGCACACAATCTGGCGCTGGACGGCTTGCGAAAAACAAAGCCCCATGACGATTTGGAGCTGGCCGAAAGGACAGTATCTCATCAGGCGGGCGACATGGACCAAAGGATGGATATCGAAGCGGCAATCAAAGCATTGCCCGCACGGGAGCTGGAAATAGTAACGATGCATGTCAATGGGGATTTGAAATTTCGGGAAATTGCAAATATTATGGAGCTTCCCATGGGGACGGTGTTATGGGCTTATAGAAAGGCCATCAAACAATTACAACGTATTTTAGGAGGAAAAGAATGAAACGTTTTATGAAGCGCATGGGTTTTCTTATGGTACTTGTCCTGTTGTCAACATTATATATTTTTTCAATTGGAGTGAGCGCCATGGATGTGAATGAGTTTTTGATTGAAAAATACGGGGAAGAATTCATGGCAAACCTGAATCAGGCGCACGAAAATGATGAAGCATTGATGGCGCTGTTTCCTAAAAATGAATCAGGAGAGCCTGTATTTCCTGATTTTATCGGTGGGATTTATTATAACGATGATGGCAACATGGTTGTGCAATTGGTAACAGATGCCCAGACAAGTGATGTTGAACTGAGGACTGCCGTGGACAATTTGATAGCAGAACGGAATATCATCGTTGAGTATGTAGAATTTTCACACAATGAAATAACTGCTACCATGGATACGCTGAATGCTATATATTTTTCCGAAGATAGACCGGATGCTTTCGACAATGTAGATTCTTTTGGTGAAAGTACTTCAAATAACAGAGTTGAAGTTGAGATGCGTGTTTGCAGTGGGGAGGAAATTACCCGGTTTAAGGAAACAGTGCTCGATTCGCCGATTCTTTCCTTTGTGGAGTCATCTGGACCGTATGAGACTTATATATCGGCAAATGAGGGCGCATTGGGCATGCAGAGCGGAGGAATGACAGCAGCCGGGCAGCAGGAGCAGCATCTGAACTGGTACTGGCCTCTGGTTGTTGTTTTATGCATCGGCTTGCTGGCAGGCGCATGGTTCTTTCTGTTTCGGCGGCAGGCGCGTCCGGCTTTCGCTGGTGTAGATGCGGAAGGTGTAAGCAACGTCCACCAGGGCTCCTCGGTCAGCCAGAGGCAAATTGTTGCAGCAATCAGGAGCAGCGATTGTGTTCCCAGAGAAGACCTGCTGAAGGATATCCTTGAAAAAATAAAGAAGCAGCATTGATATGCTTTGTTCGAGGTTTCATTTTGCATGAATAATGCATTCGGAAACAGCCGCTTATCCTTTGGTAAGCGGCTGTTTTTATACAAACCAAAGCCTCCCCTGGGAGGGGGCTGCGCAGCAGACCCGGGGGTGGTGGCTCGCTGTAAGCGAGACGGAGGGGTTGTATAGGAAACAATCCCTCAGTCAACTTCGTTGACAGCTCCCTTTACACAAGGGAGCCTTTTTATTGTAAGCCTCCCCTGTGGTGCAGCTCCGCGGGAGATACTGGGGTGGTGGCGGCTCTGCCGCCGGAGGGGTTGTTGTAACGGTCAATCCTCCTGTCTTCTTATCCCTTTTTGCTCATATTGTATACACCAGCACAGAAGGATTGGGTGCAGTCGTTTTCATCTATTCAATGGATAGAGGCGTTAAAATTACAATAGAAAAGATAGAAGAGGGTGGGTCGTGCAACACGTATCATTTCGAAAAAATGTTAAACGCGGCGGAACAATTCGCCGGTGTACAGACAGGAGATGGAAAGCCCGCTGTACTGTTGGCACAGATCCCGGGACAGGGAAGGAAATTCAACATTTTTGCATAAGAAAAAGTCCTGTAAACTCAGTGTTTACAGAACTTTTTTCTGGCAGGGGCACAAAGACTCGAACTATATAAGGCGGTTTTTATGCTTCCGTATAATTTTCGAAAATTCCTTAAAATATAAGGGTTTCGGGATTTTATCGAGATAAACTGTCCTATGTTTTTTACCTTTTATGAAGCTGTAAAGGGTAAAATAAAGGGTCAAAATAGGTCGTCTTGGATATCTACTGTGTTTTGTAGACAGTTAAAATTATATTTACTATATTTAGACAAAAGGGTGTATAGATCATAAGCATTTATACGCCCTTTTGCTTTTTTGCAAGTCAATCGTTTATATAGACATATATAGACGATTGATTTTTTATACTGTAAGAAAGGAATCAAAACGATACTTAGAACAACGAGCACGCTTTTTAACTGAAACAGATTACAAAAGGAATTTCCCAAATACTTAAAATGGTTCTTCCTTCATGCAATAGTTCTATTCCAAATGTTAAACAGGATTTGTTTGTGTTTATATAGTATTTTTTTAGAAACTATAATAATGTTAGGGAGATAACAATACGTTCGTAGTAATTATCCCCTAATTGTCAGATGCTTATATTACCATAATGGGAAATAGTATGTACTAAAATGAGAAAAAGAAAGGAATACGCTATGGAAAAAAGAATTACCGCCGAGTTGATAGAAGCTTATTCAAAACATCTGATTTTAGAAGAAAAGAGCAAACTTACTATAGAAAAATACTTGCGTGATATCATGACTTTCAAAATATTCATCAAAGAAGAGGTTACTAAAGAAAATGTTATTGCGTATAAACACAAACTTATAGAAGACAATTACGCTTTGAGAAGCGTTAATTCTATGCTGGCATCAATAAACAGTTTGTTTGATTTTGCAGGATGGAATGAGTGTAAGGTAAAGTCAATAAAAATACAGCAGGAGATATTCTGCGCTGAAGAAAAAGAAATCAGCAAAATGGAGTATGAACGGTTGACGGCGGCTGCAAGAAAAAAGCACAATGAACGGTTAGCGCTGCTGATACAAACGATTTGCGGCACGGGGATCCGTGTGAGCGAGCTTAAATATATAACAATAGAAGCTATTAAAAACGGGTTGGCCCAGGTGAATTGTAAAGGAAAAAATCGCAGAATTTTTATTGTAAAAGAACTTAGGAAAAAACTTTTATCATATGCTAAAGCTAAAGGTATTATTGCCGGTCCAGTCTTTGTAACAAGAAAGGGCAAGCCGATGGACCGAACAAATATCTGGAGAGAAATGAAGCAACTATGTAAAGAGGCAAATGTTTCTTCTAAAAAAGTATTTCCTCATAATCTCCGGCATTTGTTTGCAAGAACATTTTATAAAATAGAAAAGGATATCGCAAAGCTTGCGGATATCCTTGGACACAGCAGTATAAACACAACAAGAATTTATATTGTATCAACAGGTTTTGAACACCAAAAGAGAATGGAAAGTATGAAGTTAATTTTATAAAAAGACAAATACACAACATAATATGCATTATGCTGTAAAAATAATATTTGATTAATTATTTTCAGTTGATTATACCATAATAGCGATTTCTTTTCAACATAAATTTCCTATATCTATTTTAACCTTATAAGAATAATAAGAAAAAATGGCATAACAAAAACAACTCACAGCCAGCGATCAAAAAATTTTGAGATATCTCGTCTCTTTTTTATAGCAAAGTTCGTTCGGTGAGCATTCTTATTATATTATTTTTACAGCATAATGCATATTATGTTGTTTTCATGTGGGAGGGAAATTTGGAAAACGAATTATGTAATGTTGATTACAGAAAACATTTAGAAGAAAATCTGTCTTTAAAAGAGATTACAGCCATAAAGCAAGCTGGAAAATCAGATTTGGAAGATGGTAACTATATTCAGAATGTAAGAAGTTGGTATTCTCAATTGAAAAGTTACATTGAAAATCATCCCCCGATAAAATATGTTAAAGAGTTGAGGGTATATGAAAATGACAGCAGAATAATTGATAGTGTCGAGTATCATTATTATCAAGAAAATGAAGTTATAGATGAAGTTACACTTTGTATTATTAGATTATAGTGTATAATTCGCTCAACATCAAAACCATCGATTATCACAAATAGTGATGTAAACGATGTATAAGCAATGCATTGTCCCTAAAATAAAGAGAATATCCCAAATTCTTTATTTTTCGAAATATTGGTTATATAATTTATATAAATACAGGCTTTTCGACGTAAAGAATTTTGGAGTAATGTTATGTTACATACTTTGTCTAACCGTATGGCTACCAGACTAGCAAATCATGGCATTATAAACTCGGAAAGCATAGAAGTTTATGTTTATGGACTGGAGCTTGTATTCTCATTTTTCTTTTCGTCTGTGGTAATACTTTTGATTGGCATTCTTTTGTCAAGAGTATGGGAAACAATAGTTTTTCTAACGATATTTGTCTTGCTTAGAAGCTTCACTGGAGGTTATCATGCAAAGACTTTTACAAGATGCGCCATCGTAACATTTACTACATATATTTCTGTGATTGTTCTTTCCATATTTGTTCGCTACATCCCTTTGTATGTTTATATTATGGGTGTTGTAATAGGATTTTTGATTATAGCAATCGTTGCACCTGTTGAACATCCAAATAAGGAAATTCCACAGAACAAAAAAATAAAACATAAGATTACAAGTATGATAATATATCTTGTGTTTGTAACAGCGGGTTTGTTCTTCTATTATTATAATGTGGCAATAACGAGTTCGGTATTTTTTTCACTTGTTGCTGATATAGTTTTGTTGTTACCAAAAGAAAATATGAAAGGAGATTTGGGAAGTGGCTAATTTATTTGAAAAGCTTCTTGCAAACTTGGCGTTTTTCTCGGCTGCGTCTGCTGCCGGAATGGCTTCCTTTTGGAATGTATATCAGCCAAAGGAACCGAAAACCATAAGAAAGTAAACAAAAAAGCTGGGGTGCTCATAAGAGCACTTCAGCTTTTTTTTTTAAAAAGTATTATACATGTAACAGTTGCTTCAATGATTAAGGTTCATATTTGACTTAAATTATATTTAATGTTATAATTGTGTTAATAAAAACATAAGGTGTGTGCTTTATGATAAACATATTATTTTGTGATGATAATACAGAATTTCTTTCACTTTTGCATGGTTATGTTAAAAAGATAATGAAAAGTCATTTCAGAGATATTTTAATGGATGCAGAATTATTTAGTTATGACAATGGAAAAAGTGTGATTTCCTTTGCTAAAAAATCCAGAGTTGACGTGATTTTTCTTGATATTGATATGAAAAATCTTAATGGATTTGAAGTTGCAAAGAGACTGATAGAGATAAACGATGAAACGCTGATAGTATTTGTATCGGCGTACGATCAGTTTGTTTACGATGTATTTGAATTTTATCCGGTTGCCTTTCTCAGGAAGGGAAAAATCTGTGATGAATTGCCGAAGGTATTAAAGAGGATTTCAGAAAAGCTCAACGAGTCCAGTGAAAAACTAACGGTTTGTACAACGCAAGGGAAGGTTTTACTTAGGGAGAAAGATATTGTTTTTATACATAGCATTGGGAATTATTGTTACTATATGCTGATAAACGGTATACAGCATTCATGCCGTGATACTTTGTCGAATATAGAGAAATCCATTATGAGTTTAAAGTTTTATAGAGTTCACGCTGCGTATATTGTAAATTTTGATCAAATACAAAGTATTGATAAACCGAACTCCGTGATAATGGGCAGAAACAATGTACCTGTGCCCATAGCACAGCGTAGGTGGACAGGCTTTAAGAAAGCATATGCGGAATATATATCAAGGAGCTTGATATGATTTGTAAGATTGCAGAGATACTGGCAACTTTTTCGGATGTTGCATTTCTAGTGTGGTTTATACCTGCTTTTCTTCACTTATCAATTAAAAATGATATTAAGCCGTTGGTGTATATTATACCCGCAGCGATGTTAGCTTTCGAATATTTGGCTGACTACTTCTTTCCGGGTTTCGATTTTATATATTTGATAGGCTCTATTGCTTTCACAGTTTTGTTTGCAATTGTGATAAATATCGGAAGAAAGTCAAAATTTAGAGCACTTCTTGCTTCCTGTATATTTATAGTTGTCCTAATATTTTCAAGCAGCTTGGTTTATACGATTTTATCGTTTATTATTGACGAAATGGATTTGATCATGCAAGGTGAAACCAGCATTCTGAGAGTTATATATCTAACTGTTTGCCTGGCAATAAGGGTTATCATATATAAAGTGATTCTTGCTATATTTTCGTATAACGATCCATTGGATAAGAAAAATGGCTTGTTTATCTCTTTTTATACTTTGATATCGGCTATTGGTCTGGGGATACTAATGAAGCTTGCTGTAGCAAATGAAGGAAAGAATGAAGCATATATTCTTTTGTTGCTGTTTGTTATTATTGCATCAACTGCTATTTCCTTTTTTATGATATACCAGGTGCAAATATCGCAACGTAGGGAGTATGAATACAAGTTTATTGCGGAGAGAGCATCTTTTGCCAAAGAAAGTGCAAAGGAAGCAAGCCTTATATGGGAAAACATTCGCAAAGTGAGGCATGAATTAAAGAACCATTTGTCAATAGTTTCGGCAAAATTAAAATCTGGTGATGTGACAGGGTGCGGTGAATTTATTGATGGTCTAACGGAAACGGTCGATCAATTCGGAAACATTATCAAAACGGATAACGCCGTTATTGACTATTTGATTAATTCAAAGTTATCCGGACAAGATAAAACAAAGGTGGTTGTATCTGGGTATATTGATAATTACACCGATATTGATGATACGGATCTAGTCTGCATTTTGGGAAATGTTATTGATAATGCTGTTGAGGCGGAACGCAATATTGAAGAATCAAAACGAAGAATAGAACTTCATTTCATTTGTCAGAATCAGAATAGAATTATTGTGTGCAAGAATACAATTGAGACCTCTGTTTTAAAAACAAATCCTAAATTGCAAACAACCAAAAAGGATCCCCGTATGCATGGATTAGGACACAAAATCATTCAAGAAGTCGCCGAAAAGTATCATGGGTTTGTGGACTATTCTGAATCGGATGATATGTTTTGTGTGCAGATTATTTTACCTCTAAAACAATAATGTATATCAAAAAAACGCCCAATAGGGCGTTTTTTGTATTATATTGGTGCATTTATCACTAAATTCTCTGCATTATCCCAAATACTTGCAATGTTATATTTTACAATATATAATGCAAATAAAGTATTTATTTTGTTAGTTTTTGACAATTAGGAATGAAAGCTAAAGTATTCATTCCTGTGCTACTGCAAATAATTTTCCAACTATGAAGAGGTAACGAGATGAGATTAATATTCATAGACTATCTGCCAAGCTTTGAAACCGGTGAGATAGATAATATAATTAAGTTTAGAACATAATAGATTTTCTAAGAACAATATAGGAAAATTGAAAAAATTTTATATGCGCGAAACATTGTTTTTTCTACCAAGCTGTGAGCGTGTTGGGGTCATTAAGGATAAAAATAATGAACAATAATATTGCCAAGCTTTTTATTGTCCCTTTAAACGAATCATTTAATTCCGAATTATATGATACATTGTCGTTATCCATAGCAACTAATAAAAAAGCAAAACTTGATAGTTATGAATCTGATATTGACAAAAAGCTCGAACTATATGCTGACATTTTGGTACGAATATCTATATATCAGGATTTGAATATAGAAAACGGCAATATTGAGTTCGGTACGAATAGCTACGGCAAGCCTTTTTTGATGAATAATCAAGATTATCATTTCAATGTATCGCATACACACAATATGATCGCAGTAGCTGTTTCAAATAATTCGGTTGGTGTTGATGTGGAAAAAATAAAAGAAATAGATACGAGGATTGCAAAACGATTCTTTACCAAACAGGAATTTAGTTATATTGAAAAATTTCAGGATAACAGAAGCGAAAGATTCTTTAAAATATGGACGAAAAAAGAAGCCTATATAAAGTACACTGGTAAGGGTTTATCGGTTCCGTTGAACTCATTTGATGTGACAACTAGAGAATTATCTGCACATTTTTACACTGTCAGATATGGTAAATACATAATTAATATGTACGGAGCAGAAGAAAATATTGCTCCTATTACAATCATTATGTCGGAGACAGGACTTATAAATCTGGCAAAAGATTTGCTGTTATATGCTGTAGTATCCTAACTAATTGGATTATGCAAAAAAGATGGAGTCATGAACATTGCAGTTGAACATGTATCGGAGCAAAAGATTACCGGTACCAATTACAGAATTTAATTGCAATGAAATTATTTGTCGTACTAATACAAATTTATTGGCGTCCGATTTCCTTTGTCTAAAGGTAGTATTCTTTTAATGATGTGGTGAACTTTTCTGACGGCAAAATGGTTGAAGTAATCGTATTGAATTTAATATGCGCAAAAGTATAAGTGTTAACGTTTTGATAGATAAACATTTAATAGAGCGCTACTAACATTGGGAGGCAATTATGAAAAGGCTCGTGGCTGCCGTTAAAAATATAGGGTTCATGTTTAAATATTCATGGAATTTTGCGAAAGGGAGATATTTTATTGCGATAATAAATATTGTTTTAGATTCGGCGCAGCCGATATTTACCTTGTTAATGCCAAAGTATATTATAGATGAGCTGACGTACGGGCGGCGATGGAATATAGTTGGTATATATATCGCCGCCTTAGTCGGAATTAATTTGGCATTGAGTGGAATTCGCGAATTTGTAAAATATGCAAGCAGTGAGTCAAGTTTAAAAAGCCAGTGGAAGTTTAGTATGAAGCACGGTGTGATTTGCGCCACTATGGATTACAGCAAACTGGAAAACAGTTCTGTCAAAGACAAGGTAAATCAGGCTATCAATAATACAAGTCCTGTCCAATTTATTGATAGCACCGTTACTGGGTTTGTTACAAACATCATACAGCTTGCAGGATACACTTATATAATTGCAACATTGCATCCGTTAGTAATACTGTTTATTTTGCTTCTGATTTTTATTGCATCCCTGGTAACCAAAGGCAGAGAAAAGCTTGGCTACGAATATCAGCCCATATTTTCAAAGTTTTCTCGCAAATTCAATTACCTTCTGAATGCAATGATACGTTTTGATTTTGGGAAAGAGGTCAGGATAAACAAAGCATCAACATGGCTTGAAAAGAAATTCGCAAACGAGATTGATGATTACATGGACATCTTTAACAAAAGTCAGAAAGGATACTTGAGACTTAGTATATTTGATTCTGTGCTGGAATTAATACAGACTGTCGTTATGTATGGATATGCAGTTTATAAGACAATAATAGGCAACATTACTGTTGGTAGTTTCAGTGTTTATCTTAGTACCGTCACGTTGTTTACGCAAGGGTTCCAAGATCTTGTAAACAGATTTATTTCTTTTGGATATTTGTCAAAGTATGTAGATGATTATAAGGAATGTCTTGATGTGATTTCGCCGTCACGGAGCAAATATGTAAATACGGATATTGATATAGAAAACACAGAAAAACATGAGATCATATTTGATCATGTTACATTTAAATACCCCAATACAGACAGGTATGTATTAAAGGATATATCAATAAAAATTGAAGCTGGTAAAAAGTTATCTATCGTTGGATATAACGGAGCGGGCAAGACAACATTTATTAAACTTATTTGTCGTCTTTACGAGCCTACAGAAGGAAAAATATATTATAACGGCATTGACATATCAACTATAGACTACGATACATATATGAAATTGTTGTCAGTAGTTTTTCAGGATTTTGCACTGTTTTATTTCACAATTAAGGACAATATTGTTTTTGATGATGACAAAGGCGACTTTGCATTAAATGAGGCAATTGAGAAAAGTGGGCTGCGCGAAAAAATAGACGGATTAAAAGACGGGTGGAACACTCCGCTCAGTAAGGAATTTTATAATAACGGTATAGAATTTTCTGGAGGTGAGGGACAAAAACTGGCCTGTGCACGGGCCTATTATAAGGATGCACCTATTATTATATTTGATGAGCCTACCGCATCTTTGGATGCTATTGCAGAAAGCCAGTTATATGAACGCTTTAACAATATTATTGAAAATAAAACTGCCATTTATATTTCTCACCGACTAGCCTCAGTAAAGTTTTGTGACAGTGTAGCTGTGTTCGCAGACGGAGAGATTGTTGAATATGGCACTCATGACGAACTGATGGCACTTGACGGAATGTATACGGAAATGTTCAATAAACAGTCTCAATTTTATGTGGAGGAAAATTGATGAAAAATAAAAAACATAAAAGTATATCGGCAAAGCAGCTTTTTTCCAACACTGTATTTGTGTTAAAGTTCCTCTACAAAACAAATAAGAAGCTGTACCTTATCCGTATACCTGTATTGCTTCTGCAAGTAACTTCAACATTTATTCCAATTATTTTTGTTAGATATATATTAAACGCTGTTACTGTTGGAAACAACATGCATAACGCAATGATATATGTGATGGCAATGGCGATTTTGACGTTTGTCGTCGGTGTTTTGAACAACATTTTTTCAAGCTGCGATCAAAAGCAGGTAGCAAGGACACGTTATCTTGCAAATCTGGCGCTGGGAAAATCAGTTATGCGCTTGCAGTATGAGGATTTGGAGCGACCGGAAACAAAAAGTTTTGTATCGCTTGCACAAGAAGATTCAATGCTGTATATTCTTACACTTGTTTCTAATTTTATTTCGTCAATAATTAGAGTTGCTGGCTTGACTGCCATCGTTTTGACTTTTCAGCCGCTGATTTTAATTCTCATTGCCGCAGTAATTGCAGTTAAAATGTTTATTGATAAGAAAAAACGGCACAGATTAGAGTTTTACAGAAGTGTTTGGGCCCCTATAAATAGGAAATCCGCATATATTATTGAATCCATGAAGGAAATCCAGTATGCAAAAGAGATCAGGGTAAATAATTTATCCGGTTGGCTTTGTAAAAAGCTTCAGGAGCATTTAGATTCTGAGGTATATCCGTTAAAGAAAAAAAGCGAAAAAGAAAACCGGCGTCTGAATATGTTTACTACCATTACTGGAATATTGCAGGAGTGTGTTGTGTATTTCATTTTGGCATACCGCGTGATTTTTGCAGGTATGAGTATTGGTGATTTTTCAATGTATATGACCAGTATACAAAACTTTACCGACAGTATAACAGGCGTATTTTGGAACTACTCAAGACTTATCATTATGAGCCGCTTTGCGAGAGAATTCCGTTATTGTATCGAACTTGAAAAGAACATAAAAAAACAAGGGATCGAACACCTTGAAGATCACGGCAGCTCGGAGGATTTGAAAATCGAATTTCGTAATGTTTCATTTACATATCCCGATACGGATAAGGTTATTTTGAAGAATATTTCAATTGCAATAGAGCCACGGCAGTCTTTGTCTATTGTAGGCGTAAACGGCGCTGGAAAGACAACTTTTGTCAAGTTGCTTTGCCGGCTTTATGAACCGACTGCCGGAGAAATATTGATCAATGGGATCCCGATACAAAACATACCGTTGGATGAATATTACGATTTGCTTGGTGTGGTTTTTCAGGATTTCAAGTTGTTTTCTTTCTCTGTGCGAGAGAATGTTTGTCTTGATACTGAAGGCGACGATTCAAAACTTACAAAATGTATTGAAAAAAGCGGGCTTGCAGATAAGATAGGCACCCTGCCAAATAAGTATAATACTATGATAAATAAAGAATTTGATGATTTTGGTATTGAATTCTCAGGCGGAGAGGGGCAAAAGCTTGCTATAGCAAGGGCACTTTATAAAGAAGCTCCGTTGATAATTCTGGATGAGCCTACATCTGCTCTTGATCCGATTGCGGAATATGAGATATACAACCGTTTTCATCAGCTTACGGATGGAAAAAGCACAATATATATTTCCCACCGTCTTTCTTCCACACGATTTACCGACAAGATCGCGGTATTTTCTGACGGTGAGCTTTGCGAGTACGGGAATCACGATGAACTGATGCAAATTGAGAATGGCGTATACAAAAACATGTTCGAAATGCAAGCGCAGTATTATAGATGAACGAGTTTCCTGCCGCTTTTTGTAGAGATTGTACATTTATAAAAGGATGGTTTGTATTATGAAGTATAAAGATATTGTGTATAAAATATCAGACGAACTTATGGCTCCGGATGCAATGGGAATAGTAGAGGCAGATATTTTTGATTGGTCAACACCTTGTAAATGTTATGTAGAGTCTATTCCTGCAGTTGAAAAAGCGGTAGAACTATGTACAAATTTTGATTTGGAAGAAAATGTTACCAATATTATAACAGATGAGATCCCACCAGAGGGATTTTGCAAAAGATACGTTTACTTTTTTATGATTGAGGTTGCTGAAAACATAGATATTGTTTATTATCCTTACATACCTGGTTCGGAGCATCGTCACTGGCTTAACGGTAAACTCGCTTTCATAGGAAACACGTTGTCTGTTTATACTATTTCATTAAGAAAAGGACGTAATATTTTTTGTGTTGAAAAATTTACAGAAGGTGTTCCTTTTGTAAGAATTCAAGTGAAAGATAATGCGTCTCATACTGCACTTCTTTCGTTGACAGAGAACAATTATTGGTATAAACCAAGTAATTTTGAAATAGCACACGATAAGCACATTCAAAACGGGGAGCCTTTCCAATTTACTTTAATTCCCCTTGATTTAATAAATTTGAATTATGATTCAATCGTGAATATGACAATTCAATTGGGAGAAGAGGGCCCAATTTTACATGAAAGAAAAGTGACTTTCAAAGAAACATATAAAATAGATCTTTCATTTATACCCAATATGAGGGAAGACGAATGTGAAAGGTTATATGTTTATTTTAGGGTAAAAGACAAAAATGGCAGAATATCAGAAAAATATACCTATTTATTCAGACATGATATTAAACCTGAGTATATTAAAGATTTGAAAGAGAGAACATCATGTATACTCGAACAAAAGGATGTTCCTGAATTACTGAAAGATGAAATTAGGTTTTATGCGCAGATAATGACGGATCAAATAACATATTATTATTTCGGGTATCTTTTAAAGAAAATGCTGAAAGCGGCAGAGGACAATGCATTAAATAATTATTTGTTTAGTCCCGGAGCCCATAATGTATACTATTATTCCAATATAAATAATGAATATCACCACTATTATGTCGTACTGCCAAAAGATTTTGATCCTTCGAAAAAATATCCTCTATTGTTGACTTTTCAGTTTGGCCATGTAAACAATTTCGAGTCTATTCATCACTCATCAAATTTTTCTGCACGTTTTGCGGATCGTGAAGGGGCGATTTATGCAGACATAGGTGGAGACGGCTGTACCATGGGCAGTTATACAGGAGAAGTATTTCTGCTAGCGGAGATTGAACACTTGCTGAAGAATTTCCCTGTCGACAGAAAAAGGGTTTATGCAATAGCCAATTGTGCCGGTAATATAGCAGCTCTCAATTTTGTTGAGACATATCCTCATCTGTTTGCGGGAATATATACCAGAAGTGCAGACATTACCAAAAACAGTATTGGTAATTTGTATAACCTTCACTGTATGTATGTTTTCAGTGGACAAGATGATTGGGTGTTAAAAGATACAAGACTTATAAAAAAGAAATTAAATAATGTCGAATTTATCTATTCCGATAAGTATCTTGATAGGTATATAGATCTTATTCTCTCTCAATATACTGTATCTGCAATTGATCATTTAATGACAGGAGAACTGGACGAATACCCAGAAAATATTCATTATAGAACTGTAAGAAACCGTGCTCGACGAGCCTACTATATTGAGATTGAATCTATAAAAAGGGGAAAATCTTTTGCTGAGTTTAGTTCTAAAATTGAAGGACAGAATCTTGTTATTTTGACGAAAAACTGTACAGGGCTAAAAATTACTCTTCCTCCGCAAATAAACAAGGAGCACTTTACTATAAAAGTAAATGGTAAACTGTTAATCTTTAGCAAATATAAAAAGGATGAGGTATATTTGAAACAACATTCTGGGAGGGGATTTGAACTTGTTGATAGCTACAGTGAAAATATTTGTTATTACAAAGGAACAGGACTGTTAGATGTTTACTTATCTTCAATGAGAACTGTAAACTGTAATTTGGACGATGATAAACTAACGAAAGTGTCAAAGGCTTTTGCCAATCCCACAACCAATACAATAGTAGAAACCAATATTAACTATCCTATTATTTCCATGGAGGAAATTTCTAATAACCTAAATAATGCACTAACGATTGTTGACAGTAATTGTGAATCAAACGAAACACTTGGTTTTATACGAACAAAACTGCCAATTCAAATGGATAGCAAAGGATACTATTACAAAGGGAAAACTGTTCAGGGAGACTACTGCATCTTACAGGTTATTGATAATCCTTGGTATAATGACAAAAGTATATTATATATTAATACCAATAACAGGGATTTATATGCAAAAAATATTATAACTCGAAAGCTAATGCTTCCTTCGTACAGAAATGGCTATCATCCATATTTAAATGGTGTTGCGCTACTATTTGATGGATACAAATACTTAACTATAAGAGAATGGACAAATGATTTTGTTGAAATATTATAGAAATATGAACGCTATAGTGAGCAATGGAGATTGATATGGAGAGTAATAACCTTTTTTTTAGATTATGTGATCCTTTACAAAAGCATATTTATGAGGCGGATTTAATTAGCAATCAGGAGGAATTATTTGGTCAACTAGTGTTGAACAAAATGGTTGGAATTGCATTTAAAAAGCTTGAATACAGAGCGTTAAATCCTGAGTTGAGAAAGACACTAATTTTGCTAAATGATAACTATCTAAACAGAAGTGCGCTGTACAAAAAACAATTAAAATATTTGGTTAATAATATATTAGCAAATGCAGAATTTGACTATTCTTTGTTGAAAGGATCATTTTTATCAACTAATTTGTATAAATCTGGGCAAAGGGTTTCCAACGATTTTGATATACTAATCAGTCCGGAAAGCATCTCAAGATTGCAAAAATTATTAATTGACAATGGTTTTGTACAGGGTGGAGTTAACAGTTCTAACGAAATTGTTCCGGCCACAAGAAGGGAGATACTAGAATCAAGATTGAATTTTGGTCAAACAGTTCCATTTGTGAAAATTATCGAAAACTCTCCATTGATAATAGACATAAATTTTTCTCTTGATTTTAAAGCATCAGCCAACAACATCGTTGGAGAATTTTTGAATGATATAGTGATTGCAACCTTTGAAAATGTTCGCTTTAAGACTTTAAGTCCGATTAAATTCTTACTTCATCTTGCATGTCACCTATATAAAGAATCTACTACATACTACTGGGTTGCACGCCGTAGAGATTTAATGTTGTATAAATTTTGCGATATCTATATGTTTATTAATAAATTTGGAACGATAGAATATTTCTCGGATTTAATTGAACAGATTAAAAAATACAATTTTGAAAAGGAATGTTATTATACCTTTGAAAATTCTTCTATAATTTATCCGGCTTTAAATAAAATCGATGGTTTTTTGAAAGTGAAAGAATCAATTAAACCTGAAAATTTGGATTTTATGAAACAAATCGTATATCCGCGAGAGAAAAAACTTTTCAAGTATGATATGAGTTTCACAGATTGGTTTTTCTGCCCTGATCGCGTTTCTCAATTGGAGGAAATACCATATGAAGAATATTGATGTGGACTTGTCACGATTCAATTCTTTCCAAAGTTTATCTTGTGTCGAAAGCTATTTGCTGTATATTTTGAGTACCAATAATTATGATTATAGGTATCTATATGCACTAAGCTATGTGAGTTTTTCTGAGATAATGAACTACTTTTTTAACGAAAGGAAACGGTTTGAGTATTATAATGGGGTCCCTAGATTACAACAAATAGCAAGTAAGTATAATATAATTTTAATAAAAGATTTTGACAAACTAAGTATAAATATAGACTCAAAACATGATTATTACTTATTGAGACTTTGCCCGGAATATATTGAAGAAACTTACGGAGAAGTAACATGGCGTGACGACCATTATGTGCTATTAGCGAACTACAATGATTCAATGTGGACATACATTAATGATGACCCGCGAGATTGTAGAACATTAAACTATAATGAAATGTTAACTGCATATGCAGGCAGTTTGATAAGAATTGATCTGGTAAGTGGCATAACGGATAAAATGAAAGATTTGTTGCTACAAGGATTTCTTGATAGCATGTCCGAAAATAAAAAAACATTTTCAATACCTTCAGTGGATGATATCATTGCTGCGAGAAATGCGCTGGCAGTTTTACGAATACTCAGACGAAGGATATACGAATATTGTTTTCAGTTTATCTGCTGCGACTTTATGGTAGATTATTTAAACGAATTGGACAAGCAATTTTCACTGATAGAGTATATGCGGTTGCGTAATAGAGTCAATTATAGCAAAATTGATAATATGTTTTCGACGTTGCAGCAAAAAGATTCAAAAATTATAGAAGCAATAAATGGAAAGATGTGTGAAAACTATGGATAAAGAATATGAAATTATTAAGGTTATTTCGTCAGTTTCTCCTTTTTCTGACGAAGATATAAGCTTAGAAGATGAGCTTGCTTCAATCGGAATTGATTCGTTAAAGAAAGTAGAGTTAATAGTAGCTATTGAAGATGCCTTTAGTATAGTCTTTGAGGATGCGGATCTTGATCCCGTACAGTTAGTAAGTGTATCTGATTTTGTAAAACTGGCTGAAAAGTATTTAAACAGGTAATTTGATATGTGGAGCTTTGTAGAAAACTGTTTGAAGCGTTATCCGGAAGCGAAAATCATATTTGGTGAACAAACACTTTTTTACCGTGAAATGCAAGATAATGTAGTGCTGCATGGAGAAAATTTGAAATCAGCATTAAAACCAAGGGCGAAATGTGTAATTCTATGCGACTCTGGGCTAAATGCTGCCAAGGCTATTCTTGCATGTTGGTACGCTGATATGATCGCAATTCCCCTGTCAAAAAATTACGGTCAGGATCACTGCAACAAAATTATTAGTTTGACTGATCCGGATATTCTTCTTACAGATAACGATGATTGTTTATATAGGTATACATATAATTTAAAGAAAAAAACTTTTTTGGGAAAACGTGACGAAATAAATCTGGAATCGGAATTAAACGATATTGTCCTAATCATGTGCACTTCGGGAACTACAGGGAATCCTAAAGGTGCGATGATAACCAAAGACGGCTTACAAAAAAATGTTAAGGGAATAGCGCAGTATTTTGATATAAACGATACAGACACTATACTTATTGCAAGACCGCTGTATCATTGCGCTGTTTTAACAGGTGAATTTCTTGTCTCGCTTTTTAAAGGAGTTAATATTGCATTTCTTGATGAAGCTTATAATCCAGTAAATGTCATTTCTTATATGAGTAAATGTAACGCAACAACGATTTGCGGCACACCGACTTTGCTAAATCATATTTCAAGACTTATAAAGCTTAATTATCGAGAAAATTTAATCAAAAAAATTGCTATAAGCGGTGAGTGTCTCAGTACCAGCATCGCAAAAAACATCAGAGATGTTTTTCCAAATACGGACATATACAGCATATATGGGTTGACAGAAGCATCACCCCGTGTCTCATATCTGCCTCCGGCAGATTTTGACAAGTATTCAGAATCTGTGGGTATTCCGATAAACGGAGTAAGAATTAAAATTATTGATACGCAAACCGGTGTCGATTTGCCGGAAAATAGTCGTGGACTTGTTATGGTTTCATCTCCTAGCTTAATGAAGGGGTATTATAAAGATCAGAGTTTATCACAGAAAACTATTGTGAACGGGTGGCTTAATACCCATGATATCGGATATAAAGATGAAAACGGTTACTTATATATTCTTGGACGAGCTGATGATATGATCATAAAAGCCGGTATGAATATTTATCCAAGAGAAATTGAAAATGCAATCAATAAATTACCTGAGATTTCAGAATGCTTGGCGTACGGCAAGAAAGGTTTATTGGGAGAGGATATTATTATTGATATTGTCTTACCAAAGGAGATCAAAAACATTAGTAAAAAAGACCTAATGGCAAAGATTAAGGAAATTTTACCTTCATACTTAATGCCATCAAGTATAAATATCGTTGATACAATTCCCCGGAATGCTTCGGGAAAGTTGATACGCAGTAAGAGGTTTCATAATGAATAATGTAAATATGAATCCAAACAATTTAAAGCTTTAGACGAGTATAATAATTTTATATAAAAATTAGACGGATTTGTGCTTGTGAAGGGATCTTCCAGATCAATTATTACTGTAGTGAAAAAAGGTTCTCCTATTTTATAAAGATGAAAGATAGAGGGAAAACAAAAGAAAATAAATTTCTAAAATAGCATCTGTAACGATAGTAGTAAAATAGTTGAATCTTTGCTGTTAAAAGTTATCTTTAATAATTATACGAAAAAACTATGTTGTTGATGAAATGTAATACCTTTTGATATTAGTTATTTCTTGGGTAAGGATTTATAAGAACTATAGTCGGAGTTAAATAAAGAAATAATCCAATCTTATTTACAAATCAATAAATTTAACAATTACCCCAATGGAAAGTGTAGTATTTAGTTAAAGTATTGAAAGAAATGGTACCGATATGATGAAATATGAAAAGAGGATTCGTGAAATTATTGCAGCAAATTTAAAGACAAAAATAGATATTGATGATTATGATGCAAATGGAGATTTGCGTAATATTGGGATGAATTCTATTTTATTTGTATCAATAGTTGTTGCTATAGAAAATGAATTTGGGATTAATTTTCCAGATGACAAACTGCTTATTTCTGAAGCTGGAACAATTTTATTGCTTAATCAAATTTTGGAAAGTATTATTGTTAATTATTAAAAAATGTTTACCTACCTTTTAACTCCTTAAATTCTATCAAAACGTTATATTTATCTTTTTAATTTTTTATAATAATGTAGATATTGTTAAAACTATTGTATTTTAAAATAAAGGATTAATTTAAATGGAATTTACTTATTCGAATTATAAAATATTATTAAAAAGCATTATTGATACTGGAAAATATATGGATTATTCAGTGGTTAATAATAGTATTCCTAACTTTATTGTTTTACGTCATGATATAGAATTTTCATTGAAAAAAGCTTTAATAATGTCAGAAATAGAGAAACAATTTGGAATAGTTTCTAGCTATTTTATCCAAATACAAAATGATTTTTACAATGCTTTATCTAACGAAAGCATAAAGATAATTCAACAAATAAATGCCAACAACCACTATATTGGATTGCATTATCATTTGAGCAACAAAAATTCTTTTGATTTTTCGGAGATAAGTAATGAAATACAAAGACAGTGTGGAGTTTTGTCTCAGTTTTTGAATATACCTATTACCCGATTTTCTATTCATAAACCCACTGAACAAATTTTAAAAAATACAATCAAAATAAAAAATATAATTAATACCTATGATCCGCTATATTTTACTTATATTCCTAATTTTGAAACCAAATTTGAAAATGAGATCAATGTTAAATATTATGCAGATTCTTCTATAAAATGGAAGTATGGGATACCTACTAAAAAAAATTTTGAAAAATTTAATCGAATTCAAATATTAATACATCCATATTCTTGGTATTCTAGTAAAAAAACTTATGATGAAATATCAGAACTTACAATTGCTGATAGGGTAAAAGAAATAATTACAATTTATGAAAAAGAACAAAAATAATGGAGAAAGTATATATGCAATATAAAGTTATAGTGATAGGAACAACAGATTTCACTTATCAATTACTAAAACGAATACATAAAAAAATTGTACCTATTGATCTTATTGTTACAATTTCAAATGATGTAACAAAAAAAAATCATATATCCAACTATACATCATTAGATAAGTATGCCTGGGAAAACAAAATAGAACTATTCAAAGCGCCCAGTTATTATTTGAATGATGACGTTTCCTGTGAATTCTTTAGAAACAATTCGTTTGATTTAGGTATATCGGCTGGTTGGCAAAGGAAGATACCTCCAAACATATTAAGTGCAGTGAAATATGGGATATATGGATTTCATGGAAGCTGTGGATATTTACCATATGGTAGAGGAAGATCACCCTTTAATTGGTCCATTATTAATGGAGATAACAGAATTATACAAAACCTTTTTAAGTATGATGATAATTTTGATTCACCAAATATTTTTTCAAAGAAAATGTTTGAAATAAATCATCATGATACCATACAGACAATACAGTTTAAATCAATAATCATTGCAGTTAGGCAAATAAAAGAACTTTATACTGCTTATCAAGAAGAATATATACCCATTAACACTGAAAGTTATGATTTTGACTTGTGGTATGAAAAGAGAACACCTTCTAGCGGGAAAATAAATTTTCATGATAAAACAAGAGAGATATATAATTTAATTCGCGCTACTACAAGACCTTTTCCGGGAGCATTTGCATACACAGCTAAAGGAAAAGTTTGTATATGGAAGGCCCACCCTTTTGATTCTATTATTGATTTTTCAAAGTATCAACCTGGACAAATAATAGACGTAATAAATAATATGCCAATTGTTAGAACAATAGATGGTTCTTTAATAATTAAGGAATATGAGGGGGCTTTACTATCGACAAGAGATATCTTATATTAATGCTTTATAATATATTTAAAAATTTTAATTGGGCAGCATCATCCTTATATTTTTATATGACTTATGTAAAAGGTGTAATATATGAATTTACTAAATAATCTACAAAGATATTATCCATTAATAAGTATTTTACAAGTAAATAAAATATTAAATAAATCAATTATTCGAGAATTAAAAGTAGATGACTATTATATTATAGAAAATTTTTGTAATAGTGAATATTTAACAAATATTTCCGTAAAAGCTGAAAAAGCGCTTTGTCAAGATGAAAGCGTAGACTCTATTATATTATACTATTTGGCACATATAGAATATGGAAAGCATGTTGTATTAAGTGATACATTGATAAAAATAATTAATGAAAATCTATTTTATTGTGGTCAATATCGGGTTCCGTATTTAGATGTAAGACAGATGATTTTAGAAACGAATAAATATTCATCAGGTGAGATAGTACTTCTTAACGTGATAATAAATACTTGCTATAGTAAACCAGGTATCGTTGGTTCAAATGTAGATATGTATAAATTAAAAGAGTATAATGAAGATGTGAGTAAAATAATTAACCAGCATACCAACGTAGGTTCAGATGGATTTAACAATGAATATTTGATTTCACAAATGAAAGGTGGGCTGTCTATTGATGTTTTATTGGGGTGTCCAATGGGGTGTGCTTATTGTTATAGAATAGATAGTGAATATTCTGAAGAGTATATCGAGCATTGGCACCCTGACTCTAGAATTTGTAGCGAAGTAATTATTGAACGCTTAATGTCGCATCCATGGTTTACCCCACATGTTACTCCTCTTGGAATACATATGTCTACTACTGAAGCTTTTTTGCCTCAAATATGGCCAATTACATTAGAAATACTCAATTTACTTGAAAAGTATAAATTAACTAATAGGGTTAGTATAATAACGAAATGGTTTTTGGATGAAGAACAAATATTGAAATTGGAACAATTCAAATATATAGATATAGATATTTGTGTTTGCTATTCAGGCATGCCTACTAATATAGAACCAAGTAGTTCTAAAAAAAGATTAGGCTTTTTGAAAAGACTAGTGGATTCTAAGTCGCCTCATATCCATGCAATAGCGTATTATAGACCAATAATCGAAGGATATAATACTTCAGAACGAATTATTAATGAGGTGGTTTCTGATATAAAGAATACTGGTGTGAAAGTAATTGTATTAGGCGGTTTGAAATTTTCAAAAAAACATAGAAATTATTTCTTGTCTAAGGGTTTCCCCCTTCCTCGTGGTAATTTTTTGCCTGGGAAAAAAGTTTTACAGGACAAGACAGTATCAAAAATTATGAAGGCTTTTAAGAATGTTTATGCTGGTGAACCGATTCCTTATATTTTAAGAAGATCCTCTTGCTCAAGAATCATAGCTCACGGTAATAAATACCCTGATTATAATGCACATTGGTATAATAAACAAAAAAATTGTATGCTAAATTGTGATCATTATGATATTTGCTCAAAGTGTTTGCCGCCGCAAACTGAAATTGTTTTAGACTTATTGGAAAGAATTAATAAAGCAAATATAAAATATGTTATAACAAATAATGCATTAATATTATTTACACATATTACCATGTTTGAAAAAACATTTATCACTCAAAATATATTTTTCCCTGTTTTGGATTTGTATTCTTTACAAGCTTTGAATGATGAGGGGAAAAATGAACTTCTTTCTAATTATAAACATTATATTATTGAATCAATTAGTTTAATAGAAGATGAAGAAGTATATCTATCTTTGTTAAAACTAACAAATATTGATGATTATTCGCGGATAGTTGATTTAATTTATAAGAAAATATTGGGTCAAAAGGTAAGCTTAAAACTTTGGTTTGAGGTAAAATGGTCTTACTTATTATTACAATATAAAAATTCTAAAACCGAGGAAAATGAACTAAAAATAGTATTAAACTGTATATTGGCATTGATAGATGATTATGTTAAATCTTTAGCTCATGAAAATTTATCACCTGAATATGTATGGGCCATAGATGATTCAGGGAGGAATATAATTCATTTGCTAGCTGATAAATTGTTAGAATTAAATTTTGCAACTATAATTGAAGAAACTGACGACGCATGGATATCATATGCAGATAGTTATTTTTGTACTGAAAGCTATAATATGTATTCTGATATAAGAAAAATTGGATATGTTTTAGTAATCAAATCACTTTTGTCAAAATACTATATTAATCGTCTTATCTATCCTCTTAATATTGGAATTGTTATTCCTATGTATAATGAGAAGAATACCATTTTGGGACCGACTGAATGTGACGAAGGAAAAAACTCTATTTTTGTTAAGTATAAACAAATTGAATGGTTAACTAGCAATTCAAAAATAAAGTGTGATTTTTTGTATGTTGATGATTTTGATCCTAACGGTTCTGGCGAAATTGCGATGTCAGTTATCAAAAATTCACATGAACTAACTAAGAGAGTTAGAGTTGTTAGCCTGAGTTCAATAATGGCTGACGCCAGTGAAAACAACAAATCTGAAAACCCAATAAAAAGATATAAATCAGATGATGGTGAATGGAAGAAAGGTGGGAGTGTATTATGGGGAATGTATGAATTGGCTAAACAAAACTATGATTATGTTGCATTTTGCGATTGTGACTTGTTATATCCTTTGGAGCAACTAGGCTTATTATTAGACTTATGTATGAATAATGGTGGAATTTCGGTAGCATCTAGAAAACTTGATAATTCATTTGGATATTATAATGCGAATGGTATGGATAAAATAGCATTAAAGTATCAACAGTCAATTAAAAGTGTATTTAATATTGAAATAAATGATATCCAGGCTGGATTTAAATGTATGAGTAGTAATGTAGCATTAAAAATTATACCTCAAACTTTTGATAGAAGTCTAAGTTTTGATGTTGAATTACTATCATTAGCTCAGCAATATGGATATTCAATTAATGAAGTAGGAGTATTAACATTACATGTATATAAGATAGGTAAGGTTCGTACTGCTCGAAACTATCTTAAAATGTTTAATAATGCAGTTCAAATTGGTCAGATTCATAATACTTGTGATAAAATTTATGATGATTTGCCGATTTTTCAAGAATAATTCAAATTTACGAGTACATAAGTTCTCAGGTTGTCTTTTAATTTTTATGTTCTCCTCCGGCTTTGCCGGAGGAGGAACCCAAGAGGAAAACATTGCTTAATACATCGAACAACTCGAATTAATAAATTATCTGAGTAAACGTCAATTAAGTTTTAAATTGTCTGTTATAGTTGGTAACGAAAATATTGTAAGTAGAGTACTATTTCTAATACCCTTTAGATTGTGTCAATAAGATATCCACTTTGATCTTTCAAGTATCTAACTTTTATCGTGACAAGATTTAATATGAAAACATTTAACTATATCAGCAGTTATTATATAGTAAAACTAGTAAAATATTAAGAACTCGCACTAAACGAGGTATATATGATTGAAAATAAATGTAAATTAGACATAGAACAGTTTGAATTTATTAAAAAATGGTTAAAAAATAATAATGAAAAATACAGTAATTTTGACATATATTATTATGCTAAAATGTTATGTAAAATGGGATTAGATCTAACTAATGATTTTAAATGCAGAAAGGGATGTATTGATTTACATATTCATTCAAATATAAGTGATGGTTTATATGATCCAAAATTAATAGTATTAGCGGCAGATTATTTGGGATTATCTGTGATTAGTATAACTGATCATAATAGTTTACTTTATTATAAAGATAATAAAATAATTTGCAATGTTAATATTCTTCCTGGTTTGGAAATAAATACAATTCTTGGAGAGGAAAAAATACATTTACTTTGTTATGGAAAAAATTTGATACAGAATAATGAATTTTTAAGTTATTTAGAAATTATTCAAAAGCATTGGAATCTTCGTTACATAATGGCAATAGAAAAAATTAATAAGTATTATTCAATGGCTATATCATCCAAAATAGCGATAAATAATAGAGAAACAATAAATAATGAATTATTTAGAAATCATTTAAAAAGTCAAGTTTCAAATATAAGTATTGAAAATATTTTAAAGCAATGGGATAATAAACTCTTTTTATATGAAAAAAGTAATTCATATTTACCTAATACTCTTAATGTAATAGAAGCTGTTGTACGTTGCGGAGGTTTTCCTTATTTAGCGCATTGTAATATACTATTAAAAGACAAGCCAGAAATAATTAATTTGTTAAAGTCTCATGGCCTACATGGTTTAGAAGCACTGCATCCTGCTTACACAAGAGAAGAATCAATTATGATAATTAAAAGTGCCAAAAAATATGGTTTACATTTGTCTGGAGGCAGTGATTATCATGGTAATAATACCATAACAATAGGAAAAGGAAATATAAACAATAAAAACTGGAGGGTTCCAAGTGCATATTATTATAACGGGATATGTAAACAAAATGGCATAATTATTTCATCAAAAGAAAAAATACTTATTGACGAATTAAATATTGATGAAAAAATATCGTTACTTATACATCCTAATTGTGATATTATTTATGGTAATATTAACAATGGAGTAGTTTTTGGGCGTGTCAATAAAGATAATATTACTACAGAAAAAGATCTTTATGAATGTTCAAAAGAAGTTTTAATGTCAAATAATCATCCAATATTAATAAATATTAACCAAGAAGGTGGAAGACTTAACACAATAAATTGGAGTTGGGATGATATTTGGCCTGGAAACAATGCACTAGGATGTATAAATAATTGGGATTTAATTAAGAAGTGCTTTGAGGGGATGGCGAATGAATTAAAAGCGTTAGGAATCACATGGAATTTGGCTCCAGTTGTAGATGTCCAATTAAATCCTAATAATACCACTACATCTGGACGTTGTTTTGGAAACGATTTTTGTAAAGTAGCAAAATATGTAAATTTATTTATTAAAACAATGCAAAAATCTGGTATTGCTACAACCGCGAAACATTTTCCAGGAATAGGTCCATTAAATGTGGATATTCATAAAACAGTACCGCATCTTTCCAACATTGATGAATCAAATTTAGTGCCTTTTTATTCTGCAATTGAAGCAAAAGTTGCATCGATTATGATAAGTAATGTGGTAATAGATGATATTGATAATCTTCCAGCGTTTATGTCTTATAAAGTTGTAACTGAACTTTTGCGTAAAAAAATGAAGTATGATGGAGTTGTGATAACTGAAAATATATCAATTCCTTCATTAGCAACATATAAAATTAATATGGCACAAGCAGCGGTAAAAAGTCTAATTGCTGGATGTGATATTGTTTTGTTTGAACCAGATATTACCAAGGAGCATTGCGATGGGCTTTTAAAACAAGAAGAAATTAAAAAAACAATTTATTTGCGTCAATCAATTTGTACGGCTGTTAAAAACGCGGTCACTTGTGGACAAATTAATAGAGAACGCTTTTATGAAGCATTAAAACATGTAGAATATATGTACAATACATATGGTATGGTTCCAAGCAAATTGGGAACATTTTCTGAATTTCTTCAAATAAAAAAAAGTAATCAAAAATTAAAATATAAAGTTGCAATGGATAGTGTGAAAATGTTTTCGAATAATATACAATGTGAACTTCTGGATAACTTAGAATTATCAAAGAATATTCTTATTTTTCAAATATGTTATGTTAAGAATGTTAGAGCTGATAGTTCATATAATCATGACATAAAATTGAAAAATTTGGCGAATAAATATTTTTATAATTGTGATATTTTATATGTAAGTTCTATTGATGATTTTAATAATATTAAATTATCAAACTATGATGTAATAATTGGAATTACTTATAATAGTTATTATCTTTTGGAACAAAAAGAAATTATTAAGTTCTTACATAAATATTTTTCAAAAATGGTTATAATAGGTATGGGGGCCGATGACGAAAAAGAGGAATTATTAAGTTATGGAATTCCAATTTATATTTCGGCTAAAAATATGAATGCGTATGCATTAGAGGCGGCATTTGAAATTCTTATAAATAGATAGTTTTTAGTATTATTTTTGGACTTAATATAAAGATATTAAAGATTTATTATAGTAAGTTTTTTAATAATGGAGATTAATATGAATTATTTAGAAGCTTTAGCAAAACTGGGCGCGAACCATCAGGAGCATTTACTGCGGTATTATAGTGAACTATCATCGACTGAAAAGGATGCATTGCTTTATCAAATTGAGCAGTTTGATTTTTCAGAAATAGAAAATTTGAGATCCCATAAATATAAAATGAATATAAGCGATTTGCAAATTATCGAAACTTTGACTGTAGACGATACAAAAAAACGCGCGATTTGTACAGAGATTGGGAAAAAAGCTTTGGCAAAAGGAAAAATGGGGATTGTCATTTTGTCCGGAGGTCAGGGCTCAAGACTTGGCTTCCAACATGCCAAGGGAATGTACAATATTGGAATAAAAAAAACGATTACCATTTTTGAAATGCATATTCGTCGACTTCTTCATTTCAAAGAGGAAACTGGCGTTTTATTGCATTGCTTTATTATGACAAGTTCTCATAATAATAAAGAGATAGAACAGTTTTTTGAAAAAAACAATTACTTTGGATATGATAAAAATTATATTCATTTTTATATTCAGGGCAACAATATTACTGTAGATAGGAATTGGAATCCAATGCTTTCTGATAAGAGTACCATTTGCTATTCACCAAATGGAAATGGCTGTTGGTACATGGACTTGGTTAAAGCAGGCTATAGAGAATTGCTAGAAACAAGTGGAATAGAGTGGTTAAATGTAGTATCTGTGGATAACGTACTGCAAAATTTTGTTGATCCTACATTTTTGGGAGCCGTTCTCTATGCATCTGCTGGATGCGGTGCGAAGGTTGTATCAAAAATTTGTGCTGATGAAAAGATTGGAGTTATTTGTATCAATGGCGGCCATCCAGATGTGTTGGAATATTATGAGATACCAGATGACGTGAAAGGCGCAGTAGATGCAACCGGACAACTTTTGTATCGCTATGGGGTCATTCTAAATTATATTTTTCATGTTGCGGAGCTTGACTGTATCAATTATAGTGAGTTACCTGTGCATATAGTTAAGAAAAAAGTAGCGTATGTTGATGATAATGGCACATTCGTAAAACCTGATGAAGAAAATGCATGGAAGTTTGAATATTTGCTTACGGATTTAATTGCACATACAAGTTCTTGTGTCGCTTTTGAAGTAGAAAGAGATAAAGAATTTGCCCCGATAAAAAATCTAACTGGAATCGATTCTGTGGAGAGTGCGCGTAGGCTTTTACAGAAAAATAATATTTTACTATGATTTTAATAGATATAAACTCAGAACATAGTTTCATAACATCTTCTTGTATTAAAATATTATATGATTTTTTTGAAAATAAGAATATGCCATGTTATTGCATTAAAGATTTACTAGATCCAGTTATTGTAGACTTAGTTGATAATAATAAATATATTGCACGAGATAATTTTGTACTATGCTCCATTTTAAAAACTATTTGCATATTTGAAGCACAACGTAATAATGAAATAAAATCAAATTCTGTTTTATTTATGAATGATTTTTTTAATTATAGTTTTGAATTTAAAGAACAAAATAGTATTAATTATTTATGTAATTTGTGTAAATGCACTTCTGTTAAATATTTAAGTTTTATAATTAGAGATCAATTAGCTTTAAAGCAAATTATACCAAATTCATACTTAAATATACATTTCTATATAATAGATGCTAGAAAAGAAATATATTCACAAATTGTCAAAGCGCTTAAGGAAAGTGAAGTGTATTAATGTTAATAGCAATTGAAGGAATTCATGGGGCTGGTAAATCAGAACTCATAAAAAAAATTCAAAAATATTATAATGGGAAAATCCCTGTTATAATTACAAATTGGAATTCCTATGAGACTATACATCCTTTATTATACAAATATCGCATTAAAGACCATATGAATGATAAATATACTTATTTTCTTATGCAGCTAGCAGATTTTGCTTTTAGATACTATTCAATAATTGAATCTGCTATTGGAGATTCGCAAGTACTTGTAGTCGCTGACCGATATGTTCGTACAGGATGGGTAAGAGGAATCGTTAGAGGGATAAATGAAGAATATGTTAAGTCGGCGTATTCTTTTGCTAAAGAGCCAGATGTAGAAATATTACTGGATGTAGATATAAATATATCGATTTGCAGAAGAAGGCCAACTAGTGATAACATTTGGAAAATAGGAATGGGTGTATTCTCTAGTAAAACTCAGTTCAGTGAATTGGAATATAGAAAATATTTAACAATTTCACGTAATTTATATTTAAAATACGCTATAGAGAATCATTCGTTAATTGCAAAAGATCATCTACCTCTTGATTTATGGAAAGCACTGTGCCAAGAAATAAACCACAAATTGTTATTTTGAAAAAATAGTTATAAATTCCCATGACGACAATATCGTTATGAAATAATAGATTGAATATGAAGGATAAGAGTGGATGATGTTAAAGACTGAGCAACGTTCAAGTAGAAAAGTTTGTTTGATATTTGAAAAAATATGGTGCATAAAGTTTTGTATTTAACAGATTCATCTTGTCAGTTATTGATTTATTACACGAAGAGTTTCAGAAAGAGTGGTATTTTTGTTTACATTAAAAGAAAAGGAAGGGCCTCTAAATATTACTTTCCATGGTCGAAAGTATTTTTGCTGGTCCCATTCTACAAAAGAATTATAACAATACTAGCCATTTTCTGTAAGTAACCAGGTAGGACTTATTATGAAGATTATAGCAACAATTTCAACTAAATGTTCCGAAAAAGATTTTGATAATCTTATTGAAACTTGTCTTAGTAATTATGTTAATAATTTTCGGTTTAATTTAGCTAAGTTTAATGAAGAAGAATATGATTTATTTACAAAAAAATGTAAGCTCCTGCACTCTGAAAATAACATTTTGAGTTTCGATATTCCTTTTCCTGGCATGAAACCGCGAATTTTCATATATGAATATCCAAGACACATAACTAAGGGAGAATTTATTTATTGCTCGAATTCTACTAAATCAAATTGTTATATTAATGTGGATAATTTTTATAATTACTTTAAATTAGGAAATAATTATTATTATCAAGATGGTATTGGTTTTTTGACAGTAGAATATATAAGTGCCTCAAAAATTGTATTTAGAAGTGAAAATGAATTTGTTTTATGTTCAGGAAAGTCTTTAACAGGTGGGGAAACTCTAAAAACTCATATCAACAAAAGAATAATAGACTTATTAAATAATGTGAAACCAGAAGAAATTTGGTTATCATTTGTTGAAGAGCCTATGTGTGAATCATTACTTCTTTCATACCTCGAATACTCTCCTCGTATTTTCTACAAAATTGAAACATTAAAAAGCTACGAAAATATTTATAATTTATTAACTCTAAGTGACGCTGATATTGTCATTGCAAGAGGTGACTTAGGCACAAGTTTCTGCTATAATTTAATAGATATTCAATATAATCTATTAAAAATGTCCAAGAAGTTCAATAAAATGGTTTATTTAGCAACTGATTTTTTAAAATCCATGAATATATCAACACTGCCATCAAGAGCAGATATGATAGATATACAGTTTGCTGTTCAGACACAGTGTGATGGTATTATGCTGAATGTATCAAATTTATTCAACAATTTTTCACATCAAGTAGAATATATCAGAAGATGTGAAGAACAAATCAAAAGGTCATGTTAAATTTAATATCCAAACAGTTTGTATAAATTTTTCGTGAGTTTAGAGAATATTTACAAGCTGCAGCTCAATTTGATTAATTGATACATGTATGAATATGTAAAAGATCAAAGGAATATTAAAGAATATCAACATTTGGTTTCTCTGGTGGTTGGTGTTCTCCTTTTGAAAAATAAAAATAGTAGTGCATATGATTTGCTGGAACTAAAATTATATAGAGCTTTACCCATTTACACTGCCAGATCACCGGGGAAATTGTCAGACTGTTTTATGTTGCCGTGGGTTTTGTTTATGCAAATACGAAAAAGAAATAGCATAAATTCGGATTCATGCGCATTGAAAATTTGGAATATAACGAGAAAGAAGTGTGCTAAGTTATCGTAAACGAATTATTCATTGGGGATATAACTCGTCTTGGTGCAGAAGTGTGCCGTGACTTACGCTACAATGGCCGTATTGAATAAATTCCCCCGGGAGTATGTTCTCCGGTAAGCATATTGAAAAATATTGAATTCAGTCGTTATTTCGAAACACGGAAATCCTGTTATTGCAAATGTGTTTATGAGAATGAAGTTTATGGAACGTTGTGGATCAATACTGAGAAATGATAATAATATAGACATCTTGTGAAAAAGAGAATATTGGAGCTTTTCATGTTTAGAAAGTAACTTGTTCAAGATCATTTTCTAGATACTAAACAATTCAAATTTTATCCTGTCAGTGTTTGGATCTGTACAACCAAATATTTAGGGTCAAAAGGGCGTATGAAGCCCAAGTATTCATGCACCCTTTTGTGTTATCAATCAATCGTTTATACAGACGATTGGTTTTTATAAGTGCAAAAAAGGGAGTGAAACAATGGTTATAACAACGCGCGTTTAATAAACTATAAAAGGGATCGCCAACCATTGAAGTATCGAGCTTATAAAATGCTCGTCCATAACAATCCAAAGCAATTTGGATGCTGTTTCCATAGCGACATCTATTTCATGCAGTTCATCTGCCATATTGATTTGTTCTTCTCGTGTCATTTTCTTTTCCTCCAAAATTGTTTTTAATTTATACTTGACAATCCAGAGAGGGCATGCTATGCTCTATGTATATCCTCTCTGGGTGTGGCCTTCATATAGCGTTCCTTTGGTTGGGTGGCGCTGTATGGGGGCTTTCTTTTGCGTAGCAGAACTTGTCCAGTTCCGGCTGCAGGTACTCCAATTCTTCCCGGATGTCCTCTGTAAGGACCCCTGTGTCCAGCAACTGATCAATTGCTACACAGGCAAGAATCAATGCGGCCTCTGTTTTCGCCGACATTTCCACGGTGATTTTTGTGTTGTTTGCGTCCATGTATGTTTTGTCCTCCTTTCTGTAAATTCATTGCTTTGCGTCAAACGATGGAGAAGCGCCGGGTTTCCGTTTGCTTCAAATACTGGCTGTACACATCCGGGAGGGCGGCTTTCAGCTTCTTGCTGTCCAGCCGGGAGGAGATAATCTCCTTCCAACGGACGATGAAATCTTTGGTTTTCAGTTCGTCCACGCCCCTGCTCTCCATGTCGTCCTTGATTTCCGTCCGAATGGCTTCGGCCTGCGCTTCCAGGTCCTTCTGCTGCGCTTCAATTTCCTGCAGCCTTCTGATACGGTTTTCGATCATTCGCTCTGTCATGGTTCTGTCTCCTTTTCTTGTTGAGTATTAGATGAAGTATCCAAGCCCCGGCAGGCTTTAAGGTATCTATGCCTTAGCAATCTCAATCTCCCCTTATCCTGCTGTCCGGTGTCACGTTGCGTTCTTTGTATCCGCATTCGCTGTGGACTCTCTCCCTTGCTGTGATTATATTATACACTTTTATTCGTGTAAAATTGCACAAGAAAATACTCTGTTTTTCGTGCAATATTACTCTTGCTCTCGTGTACTTTTTGCGCTATAATAATGGTAAAGTGGTAGGAGAAGGCTTATAAATAAGCCGCCCCACTAACTCAGAAAGGAGCTTAAATATGCCGCTTGTATATAAAATTGATGTTCTGCAAGCCCTAAAGGATAAGGGCTATAACACAAACCGGCTGAGAAAAGAGAAAATTCTTGCAGAAAGCACGATCCAGAAGCTTAGAGAAAACAAGCCTATAAGCTGGGCAAATATCGCCCAAATTTGCGACTTGCTACACTGCCAGCCCGGTGATATTATGGAGTACGTGGAAGAAGGGAGTGAAAGATAAAGGATGGCAATAGCAAACAAGCTGGGAATCACCGATTCATCGGAGCTCGCCCGAATTGAAGAGAAAATCAGCAAGACAAAGGCGCTGGAACTGTTTGAAAAAGGCTTGCTGGATACCTTTGAAGTGGGCACCTTCAAGGGACTGGCACAAATCCATAAATATCTTTTTGATAAAATTTACGATTTTGCCGGAGAGATGCGGGACGTAAACATTGCCAAAGGCAGCTTTCGGTTTGTTCCTGTGATGTACCTGGATGCCGCCCTTGCCAATATTTCCAAGATGCCGCAGTCTACCTTTGATGAAATCATAGAAAAGTATGTGGAAATGAATGTGGCGCATCCGTTCAGAGAGGGCAACGGGAGAAGTACACGGATATGGCTGGATGCAATTCTGAAAAAGGAACTTGGGCGTGTCATAGATTGGAGCCGGGTGGATAAGGAAGACTATCTGCTCGCAATGGAGCGCAGCCCTATCAAGGACGTTGAGATAAAGGCGCTTCTCAAAGCGGCTCTGACAGACAAAATCCATGACCGAGAGGTCTACATGAAGGGAATCGATGCAAGCTATCACTATGAGGGGTACCATGTCTTTAAGACAGAAGACCTTTAACCTTTTTATGCCCGCAAAATCATGAATGCCTCTCATTCGCTCAAAACCGGCCCTATTTTAATCGTTTGTGTTTTGTGTATTTCTCTCCCCCCCTATGAAAACAAATAAATCGCGTTGTAGGGCCGTTTTTGAGCGTTACAGAGGTATTTATGTGTATTCCCTCTCTGTACAACTGTAAATCCGGGATATTCATCCGCCTTCGAGTTTGTTTGTGTTCATGGTTCTGTCTCCTTTTCTTGTTGAGTATGAGGTGCTTGCCATTTACCCCTTGATCCTCATGGGCTTATCGGTGTCGCAAGTTGCCGAGGGTTTTCTTCTTCCCTGTGTCTATAGTATACTATATCGGGTACGATATATCAAGTGGTAAAGTTAACAAATATTGTACCCGATATATGTGCATAATGTATATTGTACCCTATATACAATCTATGATATAATATGATTACAAGGAAAGGGGATAACATATGCCAGCATCAAAAGCACAGCAAAAAGCCGTTTCAAAATACATGAAAGAAAATTATGATGAAATCAAAGTCAGAGTAAAAAAAGGCAGAAAAGACGAAATTAAAACTCATGCCGAAAAAATGGGTGAAAGTGTCAACGAATTCATCGGCCGAGCAATTGAAGAGACCATGGAGAGGGATGGGGAATAATGGATTTTACAAAAGTAGATCAGCTCAGGGACGCGTTGAAGGCAATGCGCCCGCTCAATGACGCGGAACTAAAACGGCTTCGGGAAGAATTCATCATCGAAAATACCTATGACTCCAATGCCATCGAGGGCAGCACCTTGACGCTTAGGGAAACGGCGCTCATTCTGCAGGAGGGCATCACGATCGCAGAAAAGCCCGTCAAGGAACATTTGGAGGCAATCGGACACAGGGATGCCTTTGAATACATTCTGACCCTTGCAGATGCAGGTACACCGCTTACAGAGCGGGTAATCAAAGATATACACTCCCTTGTACTGATGAATGACGCCATCAATAAAGGGGTATACAGGGGCATTCCCGTTACGATCGTGGGAGCGGTTCATACACCACCGCAGCCGTATCTGGTTCCTGTTCAAATGGAGCAGCTTGTACGTGATTATGACGGGATAAAGAGGGATAGGCACATCATTGAAGCGGCGGCGGAATTTCATCTGCGTTTTGAAGGGATTCATCCGTTTATAGACGGCAACGGCAGAACAGGCCGACTGATTTTAAATTTGGAACTGATGAAGGCTGGAATGCTTCCGGTGAACATCAAATATACAGACCGCCGCAGGTATAACGACTGCTTTGACGACTACTACGGGAATGGACACACAGCAAAGACGCTTGTGCAGCTAATAACCAACTATGAGGTGGAAGAGTTGGAAAAGTATATCCGCATCATCGAAGGCAAATAAAAGATACACATAAGGCCCTCTCTATCGGAAGTGGACAGAGAGGGCTTTTTCATGTGTTTTTGCAGCAGTTTTGTTTCCCAGGCAAACTTTTCATTCGTTAACCCATAACAAAAAACAAATAAATCGCGTTTCAGGGCCGTTTTAGAACGTTACAAGGGCATTCCCGTATGGTCTTTCGGGGGAACTTCTTCGTTTCCGTCCCCTTCAGAAATCGCTCGCATCTTCTTCTTACAGCGTCCTTGCTGCAGGAGCCTGTACGAAAGGCAACCTTCTCCCAGTTGTTCCCGTCCGCAAATCGGCAAAGGATAATCTCACGTATGGAATGATCTTCAATGGCGTCAATAAAGCGGACCAGCTCCCTCCCTTCCTCCAGGCATTTCTTTAGTTTCTCGTTGAGATACGCTTTGTCACCTGCCAGAAGCTGTTCATCGTGCAGCCGTTCCTGCAGGTCCCGGATTTCCATGCGCAGATAGCGCAGCTGCCTTAGTCTCTTGTTTGTCATATACCCTCAATTCCTGGCATCCGTCCATATACTTGATTACGGCCGCTTCCACACTGCTCATGCCGGTATCTCGGAAGAATGCCAGACTGGTATGTTTCATCCCATCACTGTAATACTGCGCCATACTTCGGATTTTCGGATTCTGCCGCAAGTGACGCAGGGCCTTGTTCTTCACCTGTCCGGCATAGCTTTGGGTGCGCATCCCGAGAAGTACCGTGCAGTCTTTCAGAGAGACCTCCCGGTAGAAATGATACTGTATGATTTTCCGCTCCATGTCGGGCGGGGAGTCTACTGCTCTGTGCAGCTCCTCATACATCATAGCGTCTTCCACCGCCTCAAAGGGCTGCTCGCTTTGCGGATCCTCGATGGTGTCCCCCAGCAGCAGTTCCCCGTCCCCCTCTCCTGTGAGCTTCATGTCCAGGCTTGTGCAGGTGTTCAGCGGTTTTTTCTGCTGCCGCACAGCGTTTCCGGTATCTTGTATATATGCCGCCGGCAAGCTTGTACAAGAACCTGTATAGATTCTTCCACAGCTTTTCTGTGCATGCGGTATCCCCATCCTTGATGCGTACGGCCAGCTCCTCTTTGGTCATTGACATTCCCCTCCACTTTTCGTATAATATACGTACAGACGGATCTGATTTGCAGTCGTCAAAAAGCGGAAGGAGAGGGCATGTGCGCCCTCTCTTTTTCTGTACGATTTTTGAGCAGTTTTTTGTGCTAAATTTGCGCTGATTTTGTACCGTTTATGCTCCCATTATGTGCTTGCTTGTATCAAACGCAGAGCGTCCTCCACGCAGTAGCATACCCCTGCAATGGCGCCTGCAGCAGATGGGATTCTGTCTTTGGCATAGACCCTCCTGTTAAAAACTGCTTTTGTCGCACCTTTCCTTGATTCTCTCCTCATATTCCTCCGGCGTCATGGGGATGTCCTGTAAATCCGCCTTGAACCGCTCATAATCCCACACTTTTCTGTGCCCATGTTCGGGATACCTGTAGGGCTTCTTTCCTCCTTTTACCACGGCAGTTCCTCCGTTTCTCCGATTTCCGTATACACAGGCTCTCCGTCCATCCAGCCGTATTGCCGGGTGTTGCCTGTGCTTGGTAAATAAAAGCGCCTGCTGGTGGTGCAGAAATTGAGGCCGATTTCCCCCACTTTACCATAGAACCGGTTTTTAATCACCCGGAGAACGCTGTCCGCTCCGTTCTGGGCTCGTTCCGCTTCGCTCAGTCGGCTGACTGTGATCACATTGTCGGCGCGGTTGGTAATATCCCCGCTGCCGGCGATATCGTCATTCCCCAAATCCCGGTCCGTCTTCCTTGGGTGGGCTACAAGATGGACGTGGACGTTGTACTTCTTTGCAAAATCAACAAGCTGTCCCGTAAAGACCGACTGCTTGCGGTAAAAGCTTCTGTCGTCTCCATCGTTTTGCAGGGTCATCAGGTTGTCCACCATAAAGACCTTGCAGTCGTATCGCTTTACTGCGTAAGTGAACACATTCATCACATTCTCCACTTCGTTGCTTTGGGCGATCGAATTGTCGTATATGTAAAACCTGCCCCGGTACCAGTCGTGGATCATGTCCCGCATCCCCTTTGTGATATATGCCGCTTGGGTATCCCGCAGGGGATCCTTCCGGTACATCACATACTTCGGTCCGGCACACTGCAAATCGATACAGTATTGGAAATAGGTCGCCTGCAGCTCCCCGCTGTATGCGCATACCTTGCTGCCGCATTCCACTGCCTCAATCATCATCTGTCCCAGAAGGGTGCTTTTTCCCTCTCCCCGCTTGCCCGTCCACACAGTCAGCTGGCCTGCCATAAATCCACCCAGGATGTCGTCCAGGGCTTTTATGCCGCTGCTGTCACGCTCTATGCTTTCCAAATCCAGCGGCTTTACGTCCGCCAGCTCCAGCAGTCCCGCCACCGGCACCAGCTTTGCTCCCGCCACGGCCTCTATTACCGCATCCTTGCCATGACGGTACAAAAGCTCATTTGCATCCTTGCAGCCCCTGTACAGTTCCAGCGGCACCGTGCTGATCCGGCACTCTCCCAGCCGGCTGATCAGCTTTGCGGCAAGCTCCTGTCCCGGCGCGTCGTTATCCACAAACAGGGTAATGTTGTGAAATTGCTGCAGCCAGTCAAAGCACGTGTCCAGGAAGGTGAGGTCCTGCGTCCCGCTGGGGACACTGACCGCGTTGTCGATCCCACATTCCACAAGCGACAGGCAGTCGATTTCCCCTTCCACAATAATCAGGGGCTTTTCGGGGCTGCACAGATGCATCAGATACAGCACTGGCTTTGTATCCTTGTCCCGCCACGCTTTGCGCTCTCCCGTGCCTTTCTGCACCTTGTGGGAGGGTCGGTACTTGGTGAACACATGCGTCCCGGACGCATCCAGATAGTTAAATTGAATGTTCCCGTTTGCGTCGGACCGCACGCCGCATGTTTCCAGCGTCTGTTTGCTGATACCACGCAGTTTTAGATATTCCTCGGCCTGTTTTGTCAGCGGACTGCCCTCTCCCCGGGGACTGGCGTAGTGCTTTTCTTTGCGGAACGGTTCCAGGGTCATGCTTTGGTCCGCCTGTACTCCAAAATCCCTGCACAGCTGGGTAAAGTGTCCCTGTCTTCCGCAGCTTCCCCGCTGGCATTTGAACACCTGCCGATCAACGTTCAGCGCAAAGGTGTATTTGTCCTTGTGGTCGCCGCCGTGACAATAGGGGCAGTATGTTGGGATGATTTCTTGCCCCTTTCTCTGATACGGCTGCAGAAATGCGTCTGCAAAAGCGTAAACGTCCATGTATTACACCTCATGTCCGCAGGTTTGCATACACACGTACAGGTTCTGTCTCGGAAGGAGAAGGGGTGTCCTTTTCATTCTTTTCCCATGTTCTGACCGCCGCTTTCCAGTCCTTCATTTTCCTGCCCTTGGACAGATCCCACCCCCGTGCGGCATAATAATCTATAAACTGTTCCGGGTCGATGCCGTTATGACGTTCCCTGCAATATGCGGTTACTTCTTCCACACTGGGTGGGGTGAATTTTTTGTTGTGCGTCGCTTGCGGCGCCAAAACACTCTTCTCTCTTTTCTCTTTTGTCTTCTCTCTTTTCTCTAACGTCACATTTTGCGCACATTGTGACGGAATCGCGTCACATTGTGACGTTTTGTTCCCCCTGCTTTTTCGCATTCTGCCCGCACTTTCGCTTTCGCTGCCGACCATTTCTGCGCTTTTAGGCAGAAAATAGTTTCTGTCGGGATGGGACTCAATCAGATTATGTGTTTGCAGGAATGCAAGCGTTAATTTGACGTTTTCCGCATCTTCGTTCATAACTAAGGACAATTCGTCTGAGAAATCTTCTTCAATTCCCTCATGAATCAACATCCCGCCATTGTTGATACTTAAAAGCAGCATCTTCAAGTAAATGATTGTAAAGGTATCGCCACCTGCAATACGACGCAGTTTTTTTATTTTCGGTTCTTCGAAAAAGGTGTCCCGCAGTTTCAGCCAGTAATATCTCCTTGCCATTTCCCTCCTCCTTTCTGTCTATGTAGTACAGGTCAGGCCTTTTCGCTTTGTGCGCTCGCAAGCGTTTGACTATCCAGCCATTGGAAGAACTTGTCCCGATTGACAAACTTTCTGCCTCCTATGCAAACCACAGGGATATCCTCTCTGTTGAGCAGCTGATAAGCCATTGTTTTTGTAACCCCTACTTTTTGCAGATCCTTTGCACTCATCAGCAGGGGAAAATCTTCCCGGATAATGCGATTCGTTTCCATATTGTACCATCCTTTCTTTTTTTATCATTGACAATTTGCATTTTTTGTGCTATGCTTTGATTATACCATAACAAATTGGATATGTAAATATATTTTGTTATGTTTTTGAAAGTACATAACATTATAGTTACTATCCAGGAGGATTAAAGCAATATGGATAACAAAAAGGTTATTGGACAACGAATAAATAGCGCTCTGGCTGCCGCAAACAAAAAACAAAAGGAATTGGCAGCGGCACTCGGCGTTACGGATAATACAATTTCGTATTTTGCAAGCGGAAAAAGAACGCCGAATACGGAACAGATCATAAAGATTGCAGAATTTCTGAATGTATCAGCAGATTATCTTTTGGGCTTGTCGGACGTACAGTCAACCGATATTGATACACAAGCCATATGCAAAAAAATTGGATGTTCGGAAGAAGTTATTGAAAATCTAACGTTTTTATATAGCGGAGAAAAAAATATTGGTGGAACCATTTTCAAAAAACACAAGCAAAAACGAGTGTCAACTGATTTCCTGGATCAATTTTTTTCTTCCCCAAAATTGGAACATTTTTTACTCACAATAAAAAGAACTGTATATGCAAAAAACGAGGCTGTAATTTTATATAAACAAGCAAATACTTGTCATAAAGAGTTAGACAATATAGAGCTGAGATTGGCACAAGAAGTGGATGCAGAGGTAGAAACGGGTAAGATTGATCCTGATGAAGCTATATACATATTTGAACAGCGTTGCAGGATGGATATAACATATTCTAAAATGTTTGGTGAAACAAGTAGGTTACTTTCAAATGCTGAATCGGCCCGTGAAAAATCTGATGCTATATTATGGCGTTCGCAACATGAATTTTGGGAATTTATTGAGTCTTTGGCAACGGGGATAAAGGTATAAAAGGGAACACATGAAAATGTCTAAATCAAACAATAAAAACGCTAAAGGGGGAGGCACGATCCGCCAGCGTCCAGATGGAAGGTGGGAAGCCCGCTATACTGTCGGAAGAGACCCCGGAACAGGAAAGCAGATCCAGCGTTCCGTTTATGGGCGAACACAGGCGGAAGTGCGAAAAAAGCTTTCCCAGATTAGTACGGAAATTGATAACGGTGTTTATAAGGATCCGTTAAAAATCACTGTGGGAGAATGGCTGGATATCTGGCTGGAAGAATATATCGGCAATGTAAAGCCGAATACTGTGATTACATATACAATAAAAGTGAATAACCACCTAAAGCCGGCCTTCGGTGCTGTAAAGTTGAATTCCCTCTCAGCGCCGGCCATACAAAAATTATATAACGATATGCAGAAGGGGAGAAGAGGCGGGAAAGCATATTCCGCAAAAGCAATAAAAGACCTGCATGGAGTTCTTCATAAGGCGCTACAGCAGGCCGTACAGATCGGGTATTTGCGGTTTAATCCTTCTGACAGTTGTACGCTTCCAAGGGTAGGGCGACGGGATATAAAACCTTTTGAGAATGACAAAATGGCCGAATTTCTGCGGAGGATCCAAGGGGACAAATATGAACTGCTTTATATTGTTGCGCTGTTTACGGGTATGAGAAAAAGTGAACTGATGGGCCTCACATGGGACTCTGTAGATTTTACTCATGGAAGCATCACCGTAAAGCAGCAGCTGCAGTTATCTCCAGATGGTTCCTATTACTTTACTACACCTAAAAACGATAAACCGCGTACGATTCATGCAGCGCCTACCGTTATGGATGCTCTTCGAAGGCAGTATTGTAAGCAGTTAGAAGAACGGACAGCAGCAGGTAAATTATGGCAGCCCGGTGCGTTTCAAAATATCGTTTTTACAAATGCTTTCGGCGGGCATATGAAGCCTAAAACGATACACAAACGATTTAAGGCAATCGTGACCGAAATGGGATTACCGGACATGCGGTTTCATGATTTGCGCCATACCTATGCAGTGATGTCTATACAGGCCGGGGACGATATAAAAACCGTACAGGAAAATATGGGCCACCATACGGCAGCTTTTACGCTGGATGTGTACGGACATGTAACAGAACAGATGCGGCAGGACAGTGCCTCCCGGATGGAACAATTGATTCAGCGAATCATCAGTTGACGGAAAAGAGGCCTTGCGGCCTCTTTTTCTATGTTTCTAATTCTGTAAAGGGTAAAATAAAGGGTCAAAATCTGTTTTTGCATAAGAAAAAGTCCTGTAAACTCAGTGTTTACAGGACTTTTTTCTGGCAGGGGCACAAAGACTCGAACTCTGGACACGTGGTTTTGGAGACCACTGCTCTACCAACTGAGCTATACCCCTGTGGACCGCCTGCCGCGGACATAAAATATTTTATCATAAAGCAGCAAACTTTGCAAGCCTTTTTGTAAATTTTTTCGGTGCGACGCCCCAAAGGTCACTGCAAAAGAGGGATGACTTTTGTGATGTCGCCCGCTCCCATGATCAAGAACATGTCTTCCTTTTTTCCGTGACTGTTGAGGTATGCTGCGATGTCCGCAAATGGATCAATACAGCGGCAGACAGCGCCGTTTTTTGCAATGGCGTCGGCCAGCCGCTGAGAGGAGACGCCCAGTGTGTCTGTTTCTCTGGCGGAGTAAATGGGCGCCAGCACCACTTCGCCGTCTTTGATGCCGGAGAGCGCTTTGGCAAAGCCGTCAAACAGCCGGCTGGTCCGGGAATAGGTGTGGGGTTGAAAGACGCAGTAGATCCGCCGGTATCCCATTTGCGCCGCCGCCGAGAGGGTCGCGGCGACTTCTGTGGGGTGGTGGGCATAATCGGAGTAGATGGCGGCGCCGCATGCGGCAGTGCCGCAGGGTTCCATCCGGCGGCTCAGCCCGTGGAAGGCGTCCAGTGCCCGGGAGATTTCTTCTCCGCAGATCCCGCACAGATGGGCGGCGGCTCCGGCGGCCAGCGCGTCGCAGACTGCATGGGCGCCGGGGATCCTGAGGGAAACCGTGCATAGGGGGGTGCCGCTGTGCCGGAGGACAAACCGTGCGCATCCCTTTTCCAGGGTGATTGCATCGGCACAGTAATCCGCCTCCGGCGTCTCTACGCCAAACGTCACCAGCCGTCCGCCGTATCCAGCGGCAGCCTGCATCACGTCGGCATCGGCGCAGTTGACCAGCGCGATGCCGGAGGGGCCGGTGCGCTCCAAAAATTTATGGAAGGAAGTATGAATTTGTTCCATAGAATGAAAATAATCCACATGATCCATTTCTATATTCAAAATAATGGCGATAGTGGGGTAAAAATCCAAAAAGGAATCCATATATTCGCAGGCTTCAAAAATAAAATATTCTTCTCCGCCGATTTTGTGGGTGCTATGCACGCTTGCCATTTTCGCGCCGCAACTTACCGTTGGATTGCGCCCCGCATCGGAAAAGATCTTTTCCAGCATGGAGGTGGTGGTGGATTTGCCGTGCATGCCGCTGACGCCGATGCGGCAGTCGTAGCCGGACATCAGGTATCCAAGATAATCCGCTCTGGAGACGCAGGGAATCCCCGCGGCGCTGGCCGCGGCGTATTCCGCATTGTCGGCAGGCATGGCTACGGTGTATACCAGCAGATCGCAGCCGGTTACATGCGTGGGGTCCTCCTTGTTGTAAACAGGGATCCCGCAGGCTTCCAGCTGGCGCGTGATGTCAGACCGGGCGCGGTCGTACCCGCTGACGGAGTGCCCCCGCAGCTGGGACACCCGGGCCAGGGAACACATACTGATTCCTCCAATACCGGCAAAAAAGATTTTTTTCGAGCCGCCGGAGAGAATCTCCCCGATGGCTGCCGCACCCAGATGTGTATTTTTCAGTGCCATGTGCCCACCCTCGTTTCGTTCATAAAATACGCAAGAATCATTCAATCAGTTTTTTAATTTCTTTTACAGTATTAGTATATCATTTTGCCGCAGTTTGTGCTATAATCCTATTGTACCATAAAATCGAGCAAATACAAAGCCCGGCGGGTAAAAATTTTCGCACTGCGCATACTGGCGAAAAAACAGACGATAATAGGAACAGCAATCTTATTTTACATTATGAAAGGAAGGCTACGATGAACATTACAGATGTAAAGATTCGGAAACTGTTTGAGGAGGGACCCATGAAGGCGATCGCCTCCGTCACCTTTGACGATCAGCTGGCTGTGCATGATATCAAAGTGATTTACGCACGCGACAAGTACTTTATTGTGATGCCCAGCCGGAAGAATGCGGACGGTTCCTTTAGGGATATCGTGCACCCCATCAACGGTGCATTCCGCGCCGAGTTGGAGACAGCTGTGCTGCGGGCGTATGACGCCGCGCTGGCACTGGCACAGACAGAGGCTGCACAAGCGAGCGCAGAGGAAGCCTCTGCAGCAGAAGAAACGCCTGCCTCAGAGTAGGCGCCCGCCGCCGGGAGAAAATGGGGCTTCTGCATTGTGGGCAGAAGCAAAGAGGGGGAGACTTCCCCCTCTTTTTTTGCTGCAAGTGCGGATCAATTTTTTCCAAAGGCTTCGATTTCTTCTCCATTTAACACGCGCTGCGCGTCGTTTTCCACTTTTTTTACCAGATCGGTCAGCACGTAAAACTCCCCTACGCCGTTGATGGTCACCAGCGAGTGCCGGGTGGAATAGGAATAAAAACGGTATACCGTTTCCTCCCCGGACAGCGTTGTGGCTGTGAAGGTCATATATGCATTTTCCGGGTCCGCGGCGAAGGCTTCCATTTCCTCCGGCGTCATGGTGGCATATGTGTCTGCCGCGTAGTAGTCCTGAATGGCAAGGGCAACCAGGGACTGATAGAACTTGCGAAATTCCGGGATGTAGTCTTCCGCGAGTGTTCGCCCTTCCGTGGTGACGGTGAGAAGGGGTTTGTCCTGCGCATCTACGTCGTGTTCCAGGTGAAAGTCTGCCTGCACCGTGTCCGTAGAAATGCGTATTTGACGGATGTTGGTGATATTTTCCTGATAGATATACGGATTGATCCAGTCGATGAGCGAATACTCCAGGTACGTGTGGTTTTCTGCGCTGCAAATACCGATCACATTGGGGTACAGATTGGAGCACACATAGTATGTTCCCTCTTCCGTACGCGCAGAGAAGGACAGATCAAATTCTTGCCCTTCATATTCAAATGTGATTTCATGGGCGGGCGCATCCAGACCCACTGCCGCAAAATCCGCCGCTGTCGCGCCCAGCTTGTAGCAGGAATCCGCCTGCAGTTCCAGATAGGCAAAGATAATCTCATAGTACCCATTGGCGTCCGGATTGTACGCCGTGGGATAATCCATGATGGTCTCTGCCAGGGCGTCGGGATTGCTTTGGTCCTTTTTGTCCTTCAGGCGGATGCGCAGCAGCATTTCTCCGTCTTTGTATACGGTGAATTTGTCCACCTCGTAGTAGTTTTCCTGGGAAATACCGGTGGTCAGCACCGGTGTTACATAGTTTTCCACGGGAACCAGGATGGTGTCCGCCACTTCTGTTCCCAGAACGTATACGCTGCGCCGTCCCTCCAGCATACAGTAGTACCCGCCGCCGGTGAGAAGCCTGTCTCCCACCAGCACAGTAAACTGGTCGCCTCCGGTGGAAGTGACCGACCACCGGGCGACGGGTGTGTCCAGGCCGTATTCGGCAATTTTTTCATCGGACAGATTGCTGCCTACCTTGACTTTGGACAGGGTGTAGGCAGATACGTTTACCAGAGAAGCAAAGAGGGTCTCGTCATAGGGGACGGAATCGTACCCCCGAATCACAAATTCGTTTTCTCCCGCCTGGTAAAAGGCAAAGGTGCCGTATTCGTTTTCCACCTCAATTTGTGCGATGTCGCTGCGTTCCAGGGAGCCGAAAAGGAAAAACCGGTCTCCGTTGCCCAGCGCTTCGCCCTCCTCTGTCTCGGGGGGATCTTCCTCTGTTTCCTCCGGCGTCTGTGTCATGGGCCGGATGACGAGAAAGTATCCTGCGAGCAGGAGCACAAACAGACAAAGCAGTGTGACGATCAGTATTTTTTGCCGTTTCATCCGTTCCGTCTCCTGATATACACCGCCGTTCCCACAATGCCGATGAGCACCGGCAGGGTCACTGTCAGCGCCACCGTCCACCGATTGGCCTGCGCGGTGGTGATGTCCATGCTGGTGTCGTCCAGCAGCTTCATATCGATGTCCGCGATGATCTGGTCTCTGCCGGTGAGCCGCATGGTGTTGTACAAAATGTCGCTGTTGGCGTAGGTGTTGGACAGAAGATACGCGGGATCCGTGTAGTCCGCGCTGCCGCTGACCAGCACATAGGAGTAGTAGTATTCATTGTTTTCCACCCGCCCCTCTCTGGAAACGGTCATCAACGGGAGGCTCCCCGCGGCGGTGACTTCCCCGTTTTGGACAGACTCTGCACTGTCGTGGGACAAAAGAACAGGGGACGTCACTTTGGTGCCCTCCAGTGCGGGATCGTTTTCCCACAGGATTGTCAGGGGCATGGCGTTGGGCAAAATCGTTTTGGGCATCTCGTCCAGTTCAAAAAGATCCAAATACAGGGAAGCGCCCAGCTCTCCCTCTTCAGCATAATCCGCCACCAGGGTCCTGCCGTCTGTGGAAATGGAATGTTCCGCGTCCTGCACGTAGGTGTCCGGGTTGAAGGCGATGCCCCACTCGGCCAGCAGCTCGCTGAGATTGGTGAGATTGCCCGCATGCTCCGGGGAGGTAAACACCATCAGACAGCCGTAGTCGTCCAAAAACCGGTCCAGCTTTTCGATTTCGTTGGCCTGCGTGCTGTCCGCTTCGATGCCGGCAAAATCGTAGATGGGGTCGTTTATGACGACGATGCGGGCATCCGCGTCAATTTCTTCTTTTGTCAGATCGATGTTTCGCACCTCATAGCCGGCGTCGGTAAAGAGCTCCACCAGGGCGGAAGCGTCCTCGCCCACCGTCTCTCCGTGCTGGGTCGTCATGTGGACCACAGGTTTTTCGGCGGAATGCATGGAGAGGATCGCGGACACAAACTTCTGCTCTGCCTGCAGCCCTAAGACGTCGGAGTATTGCTCGTCAAACACGAAAAAGGCTTCCAGATTGAACAGGCGAAATTCCGTACCGCATTCCACCACGACTGAGGTGGTCTTGATATCCTGGGCCGCCGTGGTGTAAAACGCTTTGAAAAAGCCGGGATTTTTTACGATGTCTATGCATTCCACATGGATGTTGTCAAATTCCGATTCCAGCTGAAGCGCCAGCTGATATACGTAAAACAGCATGGGACTGGCCTCGCTGATTTTGTCCGGCTCCACGGTGAAGTAGATGTTTGTCTCCCCTTCCACATCGGCGAGGAGATCCTTGGTGGTGTCGGACAGGGAGTAGATCTGCGACGCCGTCATATCCGCATACCAGGTGAAATGGCTTGCCAGAGCAAAAAATGCAATGTTGAAAACAATGGCCAGGGCGATTACCAGCGCCGTGATCACGGAGGACATGGCGGTATATCGGTTTCTTCTTTCTCTGTGCAGGCGCGCCCGCTGCAGCTTTTTGATGTTCACGATGCGCCCTCCCCTCATGCAAACCTGCGCTTTTCATATACGCGCTTGGTTAGGAACAGAAAGACGGCGCACATGGAAAGATAGTACACCGCACTGGAAAAATCGAAGATCCCCATGGTGAAGTTGGAGTACCGGCTGTAGATGGAGATCCAGTTGAGGATCTGGCGCAGCACGTAGCTGTTGAGAAACCCGTTGAGCATGGCCAGCATCACAAGGCCGCACAAGACGCCGATGGTGGTGATGGCGGCGGTGAACTGGTTTTCCGTAAGAGAGGACAGAAACATGCCGATGGCGATGAAGCAGATGCCGATGAGGATCATACCTACTGTACATCCCAGTACCCGTCCCCAGTTGGGTTCTGCATACATGCCCAGCGTGACAAAGAACAGGGAGGAGACCGCCACGGTTCCCAAAAACAAAGTGAAGGCCGCGAGAAACTTTGCCAGCACCATGCTCCACAGACTCACCGGCGCGGTGAGGAGGAGCTGCTCCGTTTTGTTTCGCTTTTCCTCTGCGAAGGACCGCATGGTCAGCAGAGGGATCAGCACGATGTAAGCCAGCATCAGAAGCTGAAAATACATGGACACGTCCGAGGACTGCTCCTGAAGGGTGGTCAGGCTGAACAAAAATCCGGCAGCGCATAGAAAGATCGCCATAAAGATGTAGCCGGCCGGCGTTGTGAAATAAGCGTGCATTTCACGCTTGTAGATCGCTAACATGCAAATACCATGCCTTTCCAATTCTATTAAAGAGAACAATCCCCCTGTCAGCTGACGCTGACATCCCCCTTTACACAAGGGGGACTTAGAAATGGGGTCTCGCTGACAATCCCGCGGAGATGCTGCGCATCTCCCCACAAGGGGGACTTTTTTTAGGCCCTCCCGCAAAGGGAACTTTATTTAAAGCCTCCCACAAGGAAGCTACACTAAACTCAAGCCTCCCCTGTGTAAGGGGAGGTGGCGGCGTAGCCGCCGGAGGGGTTGTCTTGTATTCCTTACTACTTTCTTCAAAAATCTTCATTTTCTGCGTTTCTTTCCGGTTCCGGACAAATCGCCCGTTTCCGTCAGTTTTAAGAACACATCCTCCAGAGAATAGCCCTCTTCCTCCATGCCCACAATGGGCCATTCCCGCTGGGCCATGGCAAAAAACACGCCCTTGCGCACATCTGTGCCGGGAGCAGATTCCACGAAGTAGGAAAAGCTGTCCCGCTCCCGCTCTCCTGTGGCCATGGCGCTGGATACCTGGGGCACTGCCCGCAGCGCCTCCAGCACTTCTTTTTGAGGTCCGCAGACCCGTACCCGGATCCGGGTATTCTGTTGGACTGCGCGGCTGATGCTGTTTGTTTTTTCATCGCACAGCACCTTTCCGTTGTCCAGAATCACCACCCGGTCGCACACAGCCTGCACTTCCGACAGAATGTGGGAGGAAAGAATCACCGTGTGTTCCCGACCCAGGGTGCGGATCAAATTGCGCACTTCGATGATCTGCTTGGGGTCCAGTCCGACGGTGGGCTCGTCCAGAATGAGCACTTTGGGATTGCCCACCAGCGCTTGGGCGATGCCCAGGCGCTGCCGGTATCCGGTAGAAAGATTTTTGATGATCCGCCGGCGGGCATCGTACAGACGCGTGACCCGGCAGACTTCCTCCAGGTGAGCGTCCCGGTTGTAGGTGCACTGCTTCAGTTCGTAGACAAACCGCAGATATTCCTCCACGCGCATGTCTCCGTAGAGGGGCGGCGTCTCCGGCAAAAAGCCGATGCGCTTTTTCGCCTCCCCGGGATGCTCCAGGATATCTATTCCATCTATACGGACAGTGCCTGCGTTTGCGGAGAGATATCCTGTCATAATGTTCATCGCTGTGGATTTTCCCGCTCCGTTGGGGCCCAAAAGCCCCAGGATCTCCCGCTCGCCTACGGAAAAACTCACATCGTCCAGAGCAAGATTTGTTCCATAGGATTTTACAAGATGCTCCACCTCTATCATCGATCCACTACTCCTTGCCGGGGATTTCCCCAGGTTCTGATAAAATATTGTAACATACAGTTTCGGGCAAGCTGTAGATAAACTATTAAATTTTTTCCCTATATTCCCGAATCCGATCTATATAATACGGCAGCGCCGTCTCAAAATCCACTCCGTACCAGCGCCGATCCTCCGCTTGGGTCCAGGCGGCCGCACAGTGTGCGGTGAAATCCACCGCCAGAGAGAGGGCGTCTTCCAGAGACATGCCTGCGGCCAGCGCGCCCACACAGGCAGAGGCGAATACATCTCCTGTTCCATGGAGGGGTTGTCCTGTCTGTATATATTCTCCGAAGTAGGAGAAGACCGTGTCGTCCCGGCTGTCATATTTCAGCACACCCAGCCGGTTTGCATTCTTGGGGGAAAATACACCGGTGAGTACTGCACTTCTGGCTCCCTCCGCGCACAGGCGGCGAAGCAGATCCAGCAGCTGCTCCCAGGAGTAGTCCTCCCGATAGGGCATGTCCAGCAGCGCGCACGCTTCCGTCAAATTGGGGACGATCACATCCGCCCGGGCGCACAGCCGCGCCATCTCCCCTGGAAAAGAGGCATGGAAGCCCGCATACAGCCGGCCGAAATCTCCCATTGCCGGATCTACGAATACCAGCCGTCCGCTTTCGGCGGAACAGTCCAGGTAGCGGATCACGGTGTCTATCTGTTCCTGAGAGGCCAGATACCCGGTGTACACGCTGTCGAAGGTGAGCCCCTCCGCCTGCCAGGCGGAAAAGATTTTTTCCATGTCCTCGGACAGATCCCGCTTGTATACATGGGAAAATGCTGTATGCACAGAGAGCACCGCAGTGGGCAAAACAGCTGCTTCCGCCCCGGCGGCGCTGATGATGGGCAGTGCCACTCCGAGAGAGCACTTGCCCACACAGGAGATGTCCTGAATGGTTAAAACACGCTTCATGGTATTTTTTGCCTTCCTTATGGGAAATGGAAATATAATTTGGGGAAGGACAATCCCCCACCCGCTGCGCGGGAGCCCCCTTTGCACAAGGGAGCCTCTCTACCATTTAAGCCTCCCCTGTGCAAGGGGAGGTGTCAGCGAAGCTGACGGAGGGGTTGTTGTAACATTAATAAAGCAGACAATCCCCCTGTCGACTACGTCGACATCCCCCTTTACACAAGGGGGACTTATTAATGTAGGCCTCCCCTGTGTGGGGCTGCATAGCAGACCCAGGGGTGATGCAATATCTTTATAAATGCCTCCCCTGTGCAAGGGGAGGTGGCTTGCCGTAGGCAAGTCGGAGGGGTTGTAGAACAGGACAATCCCCCACCCGTTACGCGGGAGCCCCCTTTGCACAAAGGGGCCTTTATCTTAAGCCTCCCCTGTGTGGGGCTGCGGAGCAGACCCGGGGGTGGTGGCTTGCCGCAGGCGAGTCGGAGGGGCTGTTTACAGCGTCTTTATTTTGACATATCAGCAAAACCAAAACTCACCCAATGATGTGCAGATGTTCCAGCACGATATGGACCCCGATTAAAATCAAAATTGCCCCGCCGGCGATTTTTGCCCCCCGCAGGAACCGGGCTCCAAGGCAGCTGCCCGCCAGTACCCCTGCTACGGAGAAGATAAAAGCAACCAGTCCGATGACCAGCGCGGCGGCCCAAATGTTTAAGGTATCCCCTGCCGCCATGGAAAAAGCGACGCCCATTGCCAGTGCGTCTATACTGGTGGCCAGTGCGGGCAGCAGCATGTTGCCGTGGGTGGCCTCTGGCTTTTTTTCTTTTTGCAGTGCCTCCCAAATCATGTTCCCGCCGATCAGGGAAAGCAGAGCAAGGGCAACCCAGTGGGAGGCGGCCTCGATATACCCTGCGAGCTGTGCTCCGAGAAACCAGCCGCAAAGAGGCATCAGCGCCTGAAATCCTCCAAACCACAGCCCCGCTGTGCAGGCGCCGCCCAGGGTGATTTTTCCTCCGGCCAGCCCATGGCATACCGCGGCGGCGAAGGCATCCATGGAGAGGCTGCAGGCGATGAGCAGAAGTTCTCCGATCCCCATGCAAATTCCGTTCCTTTCCTATCCTGTATTACAATGTACGAAAGATAGGGATCGAAATATGCCTGACGCTTTTATTTTCTTGCCTCCACCATGTGGATGGGAAGGCCCCGCTTTGTGAAATTTTTTTCGTATTCACTCATGATGTTTTCCGCTTTGCGTTCGCTGGCGTGAAGATCATGGGTTACAAACGTCACGGTAAAGGGAGAAGCTTCCAGCATCTCCAGTGAATAGGCAAACAGATCGGCGTTGTCCGTTTTGAAACGGAAGTACCCGCCGGGCTGCAAGAGATACAGGTACCGCTCCAGGAAATCCGGGTGGGTGAGCCGCCGCCGGGCATGGCCCTTTTTGGGCCAGGGGTCGCTGAAGTTTGCGTATATGGATTCAAAGGTGTCCCGTGCAAAATATTCGGTCAGCCGGCCGGCGTCTCCCGGCAAAAAGCGGACGTTTCCCCGCGCCTCCAGGGGGATGTCCCAGGGCGTGTCTTTGTATACGACACCCTCCGGGGTTTCCCACCCTCCCTGGGGATGGGGCTTTCCAAGCCCTCTGTCCCGTGCGTATTTTTCCATGGCGATCACCGCCACGTCGGCACAGCGTTCCAGGGCGATGTAGTTGTAGCTGCTCTCCCGCCGGGAAAGAGCACAGATAAAATCCCCTTTGCCGCAGCCGATTTCCAGACGCAGGGGAAGATTTTTTGCAAAGGAAAGCTCTACCGGTCCGCCCTCTGCTGCGGGGGAGGCGGTGATTGCGGACAAAACGGAAAGTCTTTGTGCTCCCCGGGGTTTTTTTCGCATTCTCATCTTGCATTATATCCCGCTTTTTGTTAAAATAGGTACACTGGCAGATTTTTCTGCAACGTGCCGTATCATCATATAGAGTATAGCATACAAAATGGAAAAAATCCAGAGACGGGGCGCAATTTCCTCTTGGAGCATACTTGTCCCTCTCGCGGCATACAAATAAAAGGAAATTGCCGCAGTATTACGGAAAGGGGGCCGCCGTGAATATCAGTACCTTCTCCATACAGCTTGCACAGTCCTTGGTGGAACAGGGCGTGGAGGAACAGACTGCCGCCGCATATGTAAAAACGCTTCTTCGAACACTTACGGAGGAGGATCTGCGGGAGATCAGCGGATATCGGACCAGGGAGGATTTCGCATCCCTTTCCCTAAGCATGGCGAAATTGATCCAGGAGCAAAGCACCCCCCTCCCCTCCGCCGGCATGAAAGAACGCGCCGGGGGAGCAGCGCCGGTTCGTCCTACGGACGTTACAACGCGCCATCCTCTGGGAAAAGAGGATTTGCATCATACAAAAACGGGGATGCAGCCCGTGCGCCCCGGATCGGTGGCAAAAGTGCAAAAGCACTCTGCCGATATGGAGCACACAAAAATTGGCGCGCCGGTCCCAAGAAGCGGGGAACAGCTTCCGTATGATGAGGAGGCCGGGGACAGGGGATTGGTCTCTCTTACCCCTCGGGGCAAGGTGCGCTTTTGGAGTTTATTGATCCTCACTCTTCCGCTTTCTCTGAGCTTTTGTACACTGCTGCTTTTGGTCTTTGCTTTCTGTTTTCTTACCGTGTGCGCGCTGATCGCTGCAAGCATTCTTCTGATCGGCGGCGAGGCGGTGGCGGGGACGGCCTGCTTCCTTGTGGGCGTCATCTATGGGATCATTCAGATTTGTACTGCTTCCGTGGGGATCGGCATCTATGAGATCGGCCTGGGGATCATATGTGCAGGCGTATTTCTGGCGCTGGGTGTATTGACCTATCACCTGGCGGTGCGGGGGCTGCCGTATCTTCTCCGGCAGGAAGTGCTGTTTGCCCGGTATTTTCTGCGGCAGGGAAAGCCTGCGATCAATCGCTGGAGAGAGGGGTGCAACAGGGAATGAAAAGAAGATCCAAGCTGATGCTTGTCGTTGCCGCCGTTTTGGTGGGCGTGGGTCTGATCACCTGCCTGGTAGGCGCCGGCGTCAGCAGCGCCGCGGGAGATCAATTGTTTGCCTCCTCTCTGGAAGACGGCAAAGGCTATCGCTACGATTTTGACGGCAGCAAGATCGACAGTATCCGACTGGACGTGGTAGACGCCCAGATTCGGGTGATCGGCGGCGCGGAAGAGTCCTATATAGAAATTCTCCATTTCAACGAAAACTTTTACACTTTTTCTCAGAGTAGATCTCTTATTAGCTTTAAGGAATCACCGGACATATCCTCTATTCTCAGGTTTTGGGAAAGCGGATTTACCTTCAAGGGGATGCGGTATATTCTGCGACTTTCTCCCAGAGACGAACAGCAGGCTATCAATATTTATTTGACAGACGAGGACTATGTGAAGGGCCTGGAAATTGAAAGTGAGACAGGCAATATTTTTATCCAGAATATTCAAACGGATACCGACTACACCTTCACTATGGAAAAGGGAACGGTGCAGATGGAGGATGTCTCCACCGGCTCCGCTTTGCATATCACCTCTACGGGAACCGATCCCTGTGCCGTCACTTTGAAGAATACTACGGCTAAGATCTTTTCTCTGGATCTGACGGAGGGAGAAGTAGAGGCACAGGCGCTGTCCGCCGGCACCGGTGAGATCGACATCGCCCACGGCAGCCTCGATTTGGAGTATATCCCCCGGGAGGCGGTGCTTACCATTTCGGCGAGCACCAAAGGCAAGCTGTCGGTAAACGATGTGGGTTATATCGATACGTTTGCGTACACCAACAAGGAAGAAAACACAGGCACAGACACGGAAGAAGCGCCCCCGGAGGAGACGCTTACGATTACCGGAAACGATGCGGCCGTCTATTTGTCCGTGGAAAATCTGGTGTTGCAGCCGGATTCAAATTGACCGGAAAAAAGGAGGAGGGGGAAAAATGAAATATACCTATAGGCTGCACGGCGTTTGTGCCTCTCAGGTTTCCTTCGATTTGGAAGCAGATGGAACGATCAGAAACGTACAGTTTACCGGCGGCTGCAACGGCAATTTGAAGGCTGTGGGAAAGCTTGCGGAAGGCATGGAGGCGGCGCGGGTGGCGCAGATCCTTGCCGGGAATACCTGCGGGCACAAACAGACATCCTGCGCCGATCAGCTTGCCCGCTGCATCCGTGCGGCCCTGACAGAAAACAATAAAAAAATACAGGAGGACAGCGTAAGCTGAAAAAACCATGTTTACTTTGAAAGACCAGAAGCATCCCAAAAGGGAATATGAAATCACCTGTGTGGACGAGGGGATTTTCCACATCCGCGTTTCCGCAGACGGCACCTATTTGCAAACCCTTCTTTCCCGGTACAATATCCTGAAGGAAAAACAAGCGGATACGGACGCCGCCCTGTCTGAAAATACCGTCTCTCAGGGGCGCTTTTCTCTCACGGTAGAAGCAGACGGCGCCCTGCAGGTTGCAGGGACCCGGGCGCCGCTGGCCCTGCATTTTGACGGGTACGAAGGAAAGCCCTACTGCAACAAGGGCTTTACCCTTCAGATTGATCTGCAGAAGGACGAGCGGTTGTACGGCCTGGGGGACGAATCCAGAAAGAGCATTTCCCGTCGGGACTCCGTCTCCCGGCTGGACATCCGCAACATCGCCTCCTATGGGCCCATTCCCTACATCATGTCCATGAACGGCTGGGGAATGCTGCTCAACTGTACTTATGCGTCCATTTTTGATATGGACCAGACGCATCCGGACCAGGTGACAATCACCGCCCACAAGGGAATGATCGATTTTTATCTGTTCCTGCCGGCGTCCGGAGCGCTGCGGGATATTCTGGCACTTCACGGCAAAATCGCCGGAAATCCGGTGATGCTGCCCAAGTTTGCATACGGATACACCTTTGTGCTCAACGAGCAGACCAACGCCAGAGAAATGCTGTACGACTGCCTGAACTTTCGCAGGGAGGATATTTCCTGCGATATGGTTGGGCTGGAGCCCCAGTGGATGAGCCGGCATTACGACGCCAGCGTGGATAAAAAGTTTGACGAGGACCGGTTCTATATCCCCGGCTGGCTGCCGGAGAACCAAAGCGGACCGGAGACCTTTTTCTACTCCCTGCGTCAGATGGGGTTCCGCCTCAGCCTGTGGCTGTGCCAGAACTATGACCTTCTCTTTGAGGAGGAGCGGCAGTGCGGCGAGCGCATGAAAAAGGAAGGCAAGGAGTACACCTTTGAGGGCGCGTCCATTTTGGACGAGCATCTGGCGTGCCCCATGTACATGGACGGGCTCACCGTGCGGGACCAGCCCTGGTTTGAACATCTGAAAAAATTCTGCGACAACGGCGCGGAAGCCTTCAAGCTGGACGGCGCCTTCCAGGTGAACGACCACCCGGACCGGCTGTGGGGCGGCAAATACTTCGACGATGAGGTCCACAACGTATATCCTGTGCTGTATGTAAAGCAGATGCAGGAGGGGTACGCCGACTACACGGGCCGCCGGGCCATGATCTATACCCCCTGCGTCTATGCGGGCACCCAGCAGTACGCTGCATCCTGGGCGGGCGACACCGGCGGCGGCTTTGACACCGTGGTGGCCATGCTCAACTACGGCCTGTCCGGCCACTCCAACGTGACCTGTGACATGGACATCACCTCCCTGGAGGGAATCCACTACGGCTTTTTGTCCCCGTGGACCCAGCAGCTGGGCTGGCGTACCTGGAACCTGCCCTGGTTTATGCGGCAGGAGGTTCTGGAGGCGGTTCGCTATTACTCCCACCTGCGCAGCGAGCTGTTCCCTTATATCTACTCTATGGCGCATCTGGCCGCAAAGACCTCCATGCCTCTGGCCCGGGCGCTGCCTCTGATGTATCCGGACAATCCGGATTACGACCAGGTCGCCAATACCTATATGTTCGGCGACAGCCTGCTGGTGTCCGTGTTTGACATGAATGTCACGCTGCCGGAGGGGCAGTGGATCGACTTCTTCACCGGCGACGTATATGAAGGCGGGCAGGTGATTCGGTACCAGATTCCCAAGGGACGGGGCGGCGCGCTGATGGTAAAGGCGGGCAGTGTGTTCTGCACTATGCCGTACCAGAAGTATCTCCATGAGAGCGTGCCGGAGGCGTACGCCATTCAGGTATATCCGGGCGGGGACGCGTCCTTCACTTTGTGTGAGGACGACGGCTATACCTATGACTACAGGGAAGGCAAAATGGCGACCACGGTGATTGCCATGGAAAACAGCAGCGAAAACGGCTTCGATCTGGTAATTTCCCCCAGAGAGGGAAGCTTTTCCGGACGGGAGAAGAATGAATCCTCCAAGCCCTCCGATCCTGCGATTCCCGGGATGGGTGAAGTGACAGGCTTTACGGTGCGAATTTTCGGCGGGGCAGACGAGGTGACGCTGGACGGAAAGGCAATTCCTGCGCGGAGAGAAAACGGCTTCTGCGTATTTGATGTGCCGAAAGAACTGCACGCGGCGGGGCGGCTGGTGTATCACATCGCCCGGTAAAAGCGATTGCTCTAAAAAAGGAGACGGATTTCCGTCTCCTTTTTTTAACCCCTCCGGCGGCGCAGCCGCCACCTCCCCTTCGCAAGGAAGGGGAGGCTGAAAATAAAGTCCCTCTTGTGGGAGGGACGATAATAAAATTTCCTACTAAAATAAAGCCCCCCTTGTGTAAAGGGGGGTGTCGACGTAGTCGACGGGAGGATTGTCTGCTTTCTTATTACAACAACCCCTCCGACGGAAATCTTCCTTTTGCCGCACGCCGCACCAGTGACAGAAAACGACGTTCTCTTCAATTTCTTGTCCGCATTTTATAGTATGTAATCTCCTCTACCTTATTTAATTCTTTCTTATATCGGTTCCAATGCGGTAGAAAAGCGCATCAATCCAACTGCCTAACCGGTAAAAGGTCCAGGAATAATAGACGTTGCCGTATGCAACAGTTTTATATGAAATTGCGACGTGCCAGGTTCCATCCTCCAGACGAAATAGATAGTCTTCTCTTTGGTCTGTGCAACGATCGGAGGAAAAAGGACAGATGTGTTCATTTAAGGCACCGATAGTGGAGGAAATTGAAACCATCTTGCTGTTTCTTTCCCGAAAAACGGGAAGGATCCAGTCGATTTTTTCCTCAATGCCGTATTCCTTTATACTCTTTTCCAAGCGGGAAACGGGATACTCCAACTCCCAAATCCCCGGGTTTTTGATGCTCCAGGCGGATCTTCCGGCAAAATATGTAAAGCTGAGCAGACAGGCAGGCAAAAAACAGGAAAGGAATAAAAGAAATGCCCAGGTGATTTTTACAGGACCGATTTTCCGGACTTCTTGGGCAGAGCCCTGCAAATGCTGTTTTTTCATATCTCACCTCCTTGTCTATCTTATCACCTTCGTTCTCCCTTGTCAACCCAAAAGAGTTAACTATTTTGGTATAGAAAGGGTAAACTGATAAAAACGAGGGATAGGAGAACCGTATGAATATCGGGGAGGCAGTGCGCCGGCGCATTTTGGAGCTTTGCCGGGAGGAGGAAATCACCGTGAACAAGCTGGCGACCGTGAGCGGGATCACCCAGTCTACGCTGAACAATATTGTCAGCGGGCGAAACAACAGCACCACCGTTTCCACCGTAAAAAAAATCTGTGACGGATTGAATATTTCCATCGAAGAATTTTTCCATTCCCCACTTTTTCGGGACTTGGAGCAAGAAGTAAAATAATTTCCTGTAGATGCACAGCCCGGGAGTCACAACCCCTCCGGCGGGAGAGCCGCCACCACCCGGGGAACTACTCACTAAGCCTCCCCTGTGGAGGACTTGCATAGCAAGTCCGGGGGTGGTGGCTCGCCGTAGGCGAGACGGAGGGGTTGTTGCAACTGACAATCCCCCAGGTGGCTGCGCCACCAGCCCCCTTTACACAAGGGGGCCTTTTTATTTTAAGTCTTCCTTGTGGAGGAGTTGCAAAGCAATTCCGGGGGGCATCCCGCGTAGCGGGTGGGGGATTGTCCATTGTATACTTAGTTCTTATAAAATAAAAAAGGATGCGGCTGCATCCTTTTTTATTTTACAGTAAGGACTGTCCGTTGATCTGTAGTCGAAAGCGCAGCCCCAGCTTTTCCGCAGCCTTGCGGCACAGGACCATGCGTCCCAGAAAGATTTCGAAATAATCCATAACACTGCCGTACTCCGTATCGATGGTGAGGCGCAGCGTAATTTCCGTCTTGTCCTCGCTGATCTCCAGTACAGAATCCGTCACCGAATAATTCACCCGGTCATGGATGTCGAAGTTTGCGATGTCCGTATTTCGCACGCGGCTGCGGCGCACGTCCGATTTGTCCGCCAGAATCAGCGCCGCTGAAATGTCGTTGATGGGCACGCCCGTGCCCTCGTCATGGTTTCCGATCGCGGAGACGATTGTCGCCACGTCTCCTGCATCCATATCCATGCTCCGCAGGATGCGAAAAGCCATCACCGCACCGCTTTGGGAGTGGTCCACCCGGTTTACCAGATTGCCGATATCGTGGAGATATGCCGCCATTCGGGCCAGCTCTACCGCATGGGCGTCCGCGCCCATCTGGGTGAGGATGTAGCTGGCGATCTGACTTACCTTGGTCACATGGGCAAAGCTGTGTTCCGTGTACCCCAGCGCAGCCAGAGCCTCGTCCGCTTTTTTGATGTAGGTTTTGATTTCTTCGTTTTGCCGCAGCTGTTCGTATGTGATCATGTGCATCTCCCTCTTTTCTTTCATTGTATAGCAGCCGACAGAAAAAGTCAAGGCAGACAAAGGGCGGTGCAGAGCTCCTGCACGAGGGCCTTTGTCGGGCGCATCTGCCCGTCCTCGTCCACATAGACGATGTGGGCATCTTTATACCGCCGAAACCAGGTCATCTGCCGCTTTGCATACCGACGGGTGTTTTGACAAATGGCCTGCGTCGCCGCCTCCAGGGTGCTCTCTCCCGCAAAGTAGGGCAAAAGTTCCTTGTATCCGATGGCCTGGGCCGCGGGCGCATCCCCCCCGAGCAGCCCGTCCTCATACAGCCGCCGCGCTTCCTCAATGAGCCCTGCCTTCAGCATATTCTCCACGCGCCGGTCGATCCGCGCATAGAGAAGCTCTCTGGAGGAAAAGGTGAGCACGATCCTTGCGCAGTTGTATTTTGCCGTAGATGTGGGCGTCAGCCCGTCAAATTGGGATTTCGGCACCCCGGTGGTTTCGTAGATCTCCAGGGCCCGGATCACCCGGCGCACATTGTTGGGGTGGATCTCAGCTGCGGATGCTGGATCGACTGCGGCCAGCAGGCCGTGCAGCACATCGGTGCCGTGTTCCTGTGCCACTTTTTCAAAGGCGGCCCGCACGGCGGGATTTTTTGTGCTCTGGGACAGTCCGTCTCCGTACAGGACCGCATCCAGATACAGCCCTGTTCCCCCGCAGAAAATGGGCAGCTTCCCCCGGGCGAGGACTTCCTCTGTGATGGGCGTCGCCATCGCGGCGTAGTCTGCACAGGAAAACGCTGCCCCGGGAGGTACTGCGCCGATCATATGGTGGGGGATTTCCCCCATCTCCTCCCGGGTAGGTGCGGCAGTGCCGATGGTCATGCCCTTGTAGATCTGCATGGAGTCGTTGGAGATCACCTCTCCCGAAAGGCGGCGGGCCAGAGCAATAGCCAACGCCGTTTTTCCCGAGGCGGTGGGCCCCAGCACGGCAAGGACTTTCTTTTTCTGTTCCATAATATCCTCTTTGTGTGTGTTACAACTCGATTTTCCTACCTGTCATTATAGGAAACCCTCTCTCATTATTAGCCTCCCCAGTGTGGGAGTTGCTACGCAACTCCTGGGGTGGTGTCAGCGAAGCTGACGGAGGGGTTGTAGTAGAACAATCCCCCGTCGACTGCGTCGACAGCCCCCTTTGCACAAGGGGGCCTTATTTAGTTACACTACAAGGGATGCCCCCGGAGTTGCTTTGCAACTCCGCACATGGGGGCCTTATTGAATCACCTACTTTGTTGACAGTCTCCTAAATGATCAGCATGGCGTCGCCGAAGCTGAAGAAACGGTATTTCTCCGCCACGGCGATATGGTATGCATGAAGGATCTGTTCCCGCCCGGCAAAGGCGGATACCAGCATCAGCAGCGTGCTCTCCGGCAGGTGGAAGTTGGTGATCAGCCCGTCTACGATCTTGAATCGATAGCCGGGATAAATGTAAATTCCCGTCTCCCCGGTGTAAGGCTGGAGGATGCCGTCTTCCCCTGCTACGCTCTCCAGAGTGCGGCAGGAGGTGGTCCCCACGGCGATCACCCGCCCGCCGGCAGCCCTGCGGTCGTTGATCTGGCAGGCGCTTTCCTCAGATACGGAGATGTATTCTGCGTGCATCGTGTGGTCCTGGATGTGCTCCTCCTTTACCGGTCGGAAGGTTCCCAGCCCCACGTGGAGCAGCACGGGCACGACGGCCGTTCCCTGGGCGCGCAGCCGGTCCAGCAATTCCTTTGTAAAATGCAGTCCGGCCGTGGGCGCCGCTGCGGAGCCCTCCACCTGGGAGTACACCGTCTGGTACCGGTCGGGATCCTCCAGCTTTTTTGTGATATAAGGGGGCAGTGGCATGGATCCCAGCTGGTGCAGGGCTTCGTATACGGTGGCCGTCTGGCAGGAAAGGCGTACGATCCGCTGGCCTCCTTCTATGACATCCTCAACATGGGCTTGCAGTGTCCCGTCGCCGAATTCCAGAATATCGCCTGTCCGGGCCCGTTTGCCGGGGCCCGCCAGCGCCTGCCATACATCCTTTTCCGTTTGCCGCAGCAGCAGCAGCTCTACCGGAGCGCTGCTGTCCGTTTTTTCCAGTGTGCCGTTCTTCATCTTATATGCCCGCCTGCCTATGATCCGCGCGGGGATAACCTTTGTATCGTTGATGACCAGCACGTCCTGGGGCCGGATGTATTCTGTAATATCCCGAAAAATCCGGTGCTCCAGCGCGCCGGTCTTCCGGTCCATCACCAAAAGCCGGGAGGCATCCCGGGGGGTCATCGGAGTTTGGGCGATCTGCTCCTGGGGCAAATCGTAAGAAAAATCCGACAGGGTCAAATGGGTATCGGGCAATATATTTTGAATCATAGGTCATCGCTCCGCATGTTTTCCGTATAATCTTAGAACACTTTAGTATACCACAAAAAAACTGCCGCATCAATGGATTTTTTTCCTGTGCGGGGGAACAATACTTGGAGAGAGACGTCCACACCGGGGCGAAAAGGAGGACCTATGCAGATCAGAGATTTTTTGATGCCGGAGGGGATTTTGATCGGGTATAACGCACAGGACAAAAAGGGCGTTTTGGATATGCTGGTGGAGCTCCACGATCGGTGCGGGAACCTGAAAAATGCCGCTTCGTACTATGAACAGGTGCTGGCCAGAGAAGAAGAAGGCACGACCGCAGTGGGCGGCGCCACGGCCATACCTCACGCCCAGGGCGGTGCGGTCCGCCGAACGGGCCTGTGCGCTGTGACGCTCCGGGAAGGTATAGACTGGGGCGCGCCGGATGGGGCGCCGGTGCAGCTGGTGTTTTTGATTGCTTCCCCGGGCCAGGGAAGCGAACATTTGTCTGTTCTGTCCAGATTGATCACCATGCTGATGAACAAATCGGTAGCCCGTGCCCTGATCCGCGCGGAAAGCCCGGAGGCTTTTTTGTCCATTTTGGAGGAAGAAGAACAGGCGCGTAAAATGGAACCCCACAAAATTCCCATGCCAAAGCCCCGGGACTATCCGCCGAACTGGACAGATGTGCAGTCAGCTGATCCGAGGGATTCTGTGGAACATGCCTTTGGAACGCAGGAGTACTATCGGCTTCTGGCGGTGGTTTCTCAACCGGAAGAGGGAATTGCCGACAATGCATATGTCTATATGGCTACGCAGGCGCTGCAATCTGCAGCGGTGCAGCTGGGCGTGGAAATCAAAGTGGAAACCTGGGAGAGCGAAGGGGTAGAGAATGCGCTCACCGAACAGGAGATCCAGCGGGCGCAGGCTGTTGTCATTGCTGCGGATGGGACTGTGGACATGACACGGTTTGACGGCAAGCGTGTGATTCGGGGAAGTCTCGGAGACGGGATTCGCTGCGGAGAGAAGATGCTCCGCCGGGCTTTGTCGGATACGGTGCCGGTTTATCACCAAAACGCACACCGAAAGGGGGCAAAAAAAGCGCATAGGGCTGCAGAGCGTCCCGCACTGCCTTCCCTTTTCGGATATCTGCAAAAGGGGGCGGCTGCGTCCCTGCCCTTTTATGCTGCCGGCGGTCTTCTCAAGATGCTGGGGCTTTGGATCGATCTTTTTCTGGGCGTACCCTATACGGCGGATTTGGGCTATACATCCCCTGCTGCATCCCTGTTTTATTCCCTGGGCGCCATGCTGCTCACTTTTGCCCTTCCGGTGCTGTCTTGTGCCGTCGCGCGGGCGATGGCCGGAAGATGGGCGGTGGTTCCCGGATTTGCCGGAGGATGGCTGGCCGCGGTGGGAGCCACGCTTGAAAAATCCGGCGGTGGGATTTCCTCGGGACTGTTTGGCGTCCTGCTGGCGGGGCTGGGTGCCGGTGTTGTGACACTGGCTTTGCAAAAACTGTTTTCTTCGCTGCCCACGGCCTTCTCCGGTTTTTTGTACACCTTTTTGGGGGTGCTTTGCACCGGCGCGGCCGTCTGTGGCGTCCATCCTCTGGCGGCGGCACTCTACAGCGGCACGCTTTCCCTTTTGGAGACAGCACAGGGGAGCAGCGCCATCCTTCTGGGGGCGCTGCTGGGTGCGTGTGCCGCGCTGGATATGGGAGGCCCCCTCTCCCGGGCCGCATTTGTCTTTGCCAGTATGCAGGGAGGAGAGGCGCTGGCCTGTGTGGCGGCAGCGGCTGTAACGGTACCGCTTTCTACGGCGCTGGCGGCCAGTGTGTTTCGGGGGCGGTTTCCTCTTCCCCAGCGGCAGAACGGACCGGCGAACTATCTTCTGGGCCTGTCAGGGATTCTGGAGGGCGCGGCTCCCTTTGCGGCGGCGTCTCCATTGCGGATCCTTCCCGCCTGTCTTGTGGGCAGCGCTGCAGCGGGGAGCATTACCGCCGCTTTCGGCTGCAGCACGACGGTATCCTTCGGCGGCGTCTTCGCTTTTGGAGCAATGGACGGTTGGATGTATGCGCTGCTGGCCGTGATCACCGGTGCGCTTATCGGTATGCTTCTGCTGGCGGCACTGGGAAAAGTGCATGTGCCGGAAGAGGATGCGAGAGACGTATCTTCTGAGAGACAGACGCCCATGAAGCAGGAATCTGTCTCATAGGAGCCTTCGGCGGTGGTTTTTGAAAATGTGACAATGGGAAATTCCCGGGGGATGCATTTGCGCCCTGCAATGGTCTTCGCCTCCAGAATGTCCAGATACGATGCCCGTATCCGCCTGGAGGCAGGAGATCGAGCGGCGGACGGAAAAAGCTTTGTGAGTATCCTTCGTGCAGGAATTGGGGACGTGACGCAGGTGCGGGTGGTTTGTGACGGGCCGGACGAAGAAGAAATGCTCCGGCGTGCCGCAGATTTGATTCAAAGCGGCTTTGGAGAATTGTAGCGGGAAAAACTTTCATGGACCCTATTGACACGGGTCCATGTCTGTGATATAATAAAATAGTCTACAGAGGGAGCTTCTGCCGGGCATCCCTTTTGCAAATGCAGGGGCCTGCAGCGTGCGGCGGACCAATGCGTGTACCGGCGTGCCGGAATGGCGGAATAGGTAGACGCCTTGGACTTAAAATCCAATGCGGCGAAAGCTGCGTACCGGTTCGATTCCGGTTTCCGGCACCAGCGGCAGGATCTGAAGGCAGACGTATCATCTAATATCGCGGGGTAGAGCAGTCTGGTAGCTCGTCGGGCTCATAACCCGGAGGCCGTGAGGTTCAAATCCCACCCCCGCAACCAGCAACCCCCCTGAAACCACTACGGTTTCAGGGTGTTTTTTATCTTACGCCTCCCAGTGTGAGGGGACGTGGCACAGGGGCAGCTGTGTCGGAAGTATGTCTCTATTTGAAATTCCGGCGTGCTGTTTCTATTCTTCAGGAAATTCTTCTCTTACTGCCCGCAAAAACAACTCTGCCTCTCCGCCGGGATTTGCATGCTCTGTCATCTCCTCAATAAGATACCACAGAATTTCCAAATCGTGTACAATAATCGGAATCGGGCCGAACTTTTCCTTGATAACTCCCTCTGCCTGCAGCCTTTGGGCCACATTGGATACTGCACGGATCAGTTCATAATAACCCACTGGATACGCATCTCCGGGCCCCTCATACCCAATATTTTTGAGCCCCAGTTCCTTGTACCATTTGAACAACGTTTTGATCCCATCATCATGATTTTCCGGATGATTGCCCGGGTCAATAATAAAGGTTTCCTGTTGGAGATTGGTGCAGGGCAAATTCCATCTTTCTTCACTGAGTGGCGGAGCATGGTTGCATCCCTCTTCTGTGCAATATGCGATAGAAAACAGAGAAACATTTGTATATTCATCATATTTGTAAGCTTCATTGGAATATACAAAAAATGACAAAGCGTATACATCTTCTGCATTCCAGCTTTGGATGACTGGAAGGACTCTATCATATAAATATGCTTCAAAATCCATTGTTTTCTCTCCTTTGTTGTTTGGGATCGTATTTTATGTGCCATGTACTGTATTCTGTCTACATATTGCACTTACATTATTATGGCTGAAACAGCGAGTCAAAATTTACGATTTCCACATGCTCCCAGGTGCCGATAAGAACCTTTGTATCAGATGCCATAAAGTGCAGGCTGGAAAGATACTTTACTTCCCCTATGCCCAAAAGCTTCTTTTCTGCCAGATCGATCCCGATGATTTCTTTGTTTGTACCCAGCAAAAGAGTTTTTCCGTCCCTGCCGATGCACATGCAGGTAGTATATCCATGTTCGTATATCAGGCGGTGCTGTGGACCGAACAGCTCTCCCAGTTCAAGGCAGACAGAAAGCTTTTTTGTCGTCATATCGAAGGATAATATGTTAAAAGAGACTGTATGAGAATTCCTCCCGTGGAGGTCGCCCTCCACTGCGTCTGCACAGAAAAAAACTTTTTCTCCCAAAACCGCTTTGCCGTAGCTGTCCGCCTCATATGACGAGATGACGATAGGCGCGTTCCAGATGATCTCCTCTCCGACAGAAATTTCCAGCAGGCGGGAGTAATCTTCTATTTTGCTGCCGATTACGAGGAAGGTACTGTCGTCTACCCGACACAGGTCCGGTAAGATGACAGGCAGCTTGCCAGTAACTGTAAATTCTCCGGTTTCAATATTCAGGGTGAATACGTTTCCGTCCCAGTCGGAGGAAAGAATCAGACGGTTGTCACGGATGAAATACAAGCCATTTCCTTCCCGTGACGTGCATTTGCTCTTCACCAGAAGTTCCCCGCTTTCCAAATCGTGCACTGCAATGTGTCCTAATGTGTTGCTGTATGCAATCAACCGCCCGTCAGTAGAAACTGCAATATTGTCTGGATTTTTCAAATCATTGAAGCGTTTTAATTCTACGGCCTTTTCTCCGCTGATGTCCCACACGGAAACAGCGCTTCCCACAAGGTACAGTGTTTTCTCGTCCGCTGAAAGCAGTGTTTCATATCCCCGACGGTTGATTTTCATTTTTGTTCCCCTTTTGGTTATATGATGGTTTTTTGCCTTCAATTCAATGCAGAATAAACAAATCATTATAAATTATACTATCAAATATCATTAAATAAGTCAATGTTTTTAATATTTTATGTTGGGAAGGAAATTCTGAATTTATCAAAAATTGCGGTTCCTTGCTATCATCATTTAGGTGTAGCCATATTTTTGTGGCCTTTGGACGGGCGCCGCTGTATTTTACAACAATTTTACATGCCTTCGCTTTAGAATTGATGGTGGCTGGATATAATTATATTGAATACGAATATATAAATACGGGAAAGCGGGGGATGAATCATGTGGGCTGTTATCGATATAGGCTCCAACACCATTCGTCTGGTGATCTATTTGGTGGAGGATGGGCGGCCGCGGGCCATGCTGAATAAAAAATATCCGGTTGGGCTGGCCGGGTATATCGACGAGACCAACCGCATTCAGCCGGAGGGTGTGCAGGTGTTGCTGGAAGCGCTTACGGATGTCGGGACGATCCTCAAGTATATCCAGCCTGCTTGCGTTCTGCCTTTTGGAACAGCCGCACTGCGCAACAGCGCCAATGGAGAGGAGATCGTCCGCCTGATTCAGGAGCGGTGCGGGCTGAACGTGGAAGTGCTCACCGGAGAGGAAGAAGCGGTCATGGACTACTATGGCGCCAGGCAGGACGGGATCGGCGAGAGCGGTCTGCTGGTGGATGTGGGCGGCGGAAGTACGGAGCTGACCTTTTTCACACAGCAAAAAATCGTATTTGCCACATCCATCCCGCTGGGTTCTCTCAATTTGTACAAATCCTATGTAGAGAAACTGATCCCTGGGAAAAAGGAAGTCCAGCGTATCAAAAAGGCGGTGCGGGAGCAGCTCCAGATGGTCTCGTTTCCCGGGGAGGATCTCACGGCACAGCCGATCTATTGTGTAGGCGGAACCGCCCGTGCGGCGCTGCGGCTGATGGGGAAGAAGTATGCGCTGGGGGACAGTAATGCGTACACCCTTGTGCAGCTTCGGGAATTTCTCGGGGCAGCAAAGGAGGATCCCAGAGGACTGGTCCAGGATGTTCTGCGTACCTGCCCGGACCGTGTCCACACGCTGATCCCCGGTCTGCTCGTTTTTCAGACCATTGCAAAATACTTTGGGACTGTCAGCTTTGTGACCAGCCGATACGGCGTCCGGGAGGGATATTTGATGCGGCGCATTCAGGAAAAGGAGCAGCAGGAGTGAAGGCGCTGTATGAAAAGGGATTTACCCAAAACCGGGAACTTTCCTGGCTGCGCTTTAACGACCGGGTTTTATCGGAGGCGATGGACGAATCGGTTCCCCTCCTGGAGCGGCTGAAGTTTATCTCCATTTTCACCAGCAATCTAACTGAATTCTTTATGATCCGTGTGGGCAGCCTGTTTGATATGACGAGCCTTCAGGAGGATTTCATAGACAACAAATCCGGCATGACGCCCGGCCAGCAGCTGGACCGGATCTTTGAAGCGGTCCGCCCTCTGTGCAAAAAGCGGGATGAGATCTTTGCCCAGGTGGAGGAGCAGCTGCGGGCCTATGGGATCTATCATCTGTCCTGGGACACGCTGGAGAAGGGCGAAAAGAAGTGTGTGCGGCAGTTTTACAAGGCGTCCGTGCAGGCGCTTCTTTCTCCGCAGATCGTGGACACGCATCATCCTTTCCCCCACCTCGCCAATGGCGTGATCCATATCGGGGTTTTGCTTCAGCATAAAAGCAGAGTGATCTTTGGAGTGATTCCCCTTCCGGCATCCCTTCCCGATGTTTTCTATCTTTCGGGAAGCGAGACCCGTTTCGTCCGCCTGGAAGACATTTTGCTGGAACATGCGGAACAGCTTTTTGCACCATATACCGTGCTGGAAAAGGTGGCGTTCTGCGTCACCCGCAATGCGGACATCAATCCGGACGACGAGGTGTTTGCGGATGAATCCGATTTTCGCAAACGGATGAAACGGGTGTTGCGCCAGCGGAAAAGACTGGCGCCGGTGCGCCTGGAGCTGTCATCGTCCATCAGCGAAGATTTCACCGCTTATTTTATGGAAAAGTTGGGACTGTCCCCCGCACAGATCTACCGCACCCGCGCCCCTTTGAAAATGGATTACGTCTATGGGCTGATCTCCCGCATTTCCAAATCCCGGCGGGCGGCCCTCACCTATCCCAAATTTACTCCGGTGTGGCCGGGGAGCGTAAAACGTCATGAGAGCATCCTCCGTCAGGTGGAGAAACGGGACATCCTTCTTTCCTATCCCTTTGAGAGCATGGAGCCGTTTTTGCAGATGGTAAAGGAAGCGTCGGAGGACTCCCGTGTGATCTCCATCCGTATCACGATTTACCGGCTGGCAAGCCATACGAAACTGGTGGACTATCTGTGCGCCGCTGCGGAAAACGGAAAGGAGGTTACGGTGCTCATCGAGCTGCGGGCGCGGTTTGATGAGCAGAACAACATCGACTGGGCGGAGCGGCTGGAGGAGGCCGGATGCAATGTTACTTACGGCTTTGATTTTTACAAGGTACACTCCAAGGTCTGCCTGATTACCTTAAAGGGGAAAAGCGGGGTTCATTACATCACCCAGGTGGGAACAGGAAATTATAACGAAAGCACCGCCAGGCTGTATACGGACCTGTCCCTGCTTACCGCCCATCCGCAGATCGGTCAGGATGCGGCAGAGTTTTTCAAAAATATGGCCATTGCCAATTTGCAGGGGGAATATCGCCACCTGTTGGTGGCGCCGGTGGCGCTGAAGTCCACCGTGCTGGCGCTGATGGATGAAGAGATCGCCAAGGGCGCGGGCGGACGAATCTTCATCAAGATCAATTCTCTCACCGACGCGGAGATTCTCGATAAGCTTTCCCGGGCGTCCTGTGCCGGCGTTCAGATTCAAATGGTGATCCGGGGGATCTGCTGTCTGCTCCCCGGGATTCCCGAAAAGACAGAGAACATTCAAATTCTCAGCATCGTGGGACGATACTTGGAGCACTCCCGCATTTACTGTTTTGGATCGGGTGCGGAGGAAAAAATGTATATTTCCTCGGCAGATTTTATGACCCGGAATACGGAGCGGCGGGTGGAAGTGGCCTGCCCCATCTACGACGGCAAGGTTCGGGAGAAAATCCACAAAATCATAGAGGCGGAACTGTACGATACGTTAAAGGCGCGGGTTTTGCTGCCGGACGGAACATATACGCAAAAGGACCAAAGAAAAAGTCCGCTCAACAGTCAGGAGTATCTGATGGAGGAGGCGGAAAAAAATGCGGCGCCGGCTTCGGATCAAAAGGGATGGCGCGTCGGATTCCACCGTCTGTTCCAGCGGATCCTGCGCCGGTGAGTGGATACAGAAGCGAAAGAAAAGAGAAAAAATGGGTACAGCCGATACAGGCTGTACCCATTTTGCACAGCAGTGTTTGGGACACCACTGCGTTTCTGTAGAGGCAATAGGCGGCTCCCCCCTTTGGGACGATTGACAAAATACAAAAAAAATAATAAAATAAATATATGCTGTTATGAGAGGAACTGAAAGAATACACCCGTTTGCCGTGGTTCTTTTCAAATTGTGCAATGGAGAAAGAAGGCAAGGATCCCGCGATGGAGGAGCAAACAGAAAAGGATTTATTTGAATCCATGCCGGTGCCCAGGGCAGTAGCGACGCTGGCAGTTCCTACGATCATCAGCCAGGTTGTGACGATGATTTACAATCTGGCAGATACCTTTTTCATCGGACAGATCGGGGATCCCACCATGGTGGCGGCGGTTTCTCTGGTGTCTCCCTGGTTCAATCTGCTCACTGCACTGGGAAATTTGTTTGGTCTGGGAGGCAGCAGCTTGATTTCCCGTATGCTGGGAGTACACAATCAGAAGGACATTCGGCATGTGTCCGCCTTTAGCATATGGGGCGGTGCTGCAGTGACTTTGTTGTTTTCTCTGGGGACATTTTTTGCCCGTGGTCCGCTTTTGTACTTTTTGGGAGCCAGCGCGGATACCTATCGCTATGCGGAGAGCTATCTGCTGTGGGTGGTAGTGCTGGGCGGTGTGCCCACCATGGTAAGTCTGGCGCTGGGTCATCTGTTGCGCAGCGAAGGATACGCCAGGCAGGCCAGCGCGGGAATGATGTTTGGGGGAATTCTCAATGTTGTGCTGGATCCGGTGCTGATTTTCGGTTTTCATTTGCATGTGATCGGCGCTGCGGCCGCCACTGCTTTTTCCAATGCCGCTTCGGTTTTGTTTTTTGCCGTTCAGTATCTGCGGCTTCGGAATAAAACGGCGGTTTCCTTTCATCCCCGTTATTTTACTTTCCGGTTTACAGGACCGATTTTTTCTGTGGGCCTTGCTTCTGCTTTGTCTACAACGCTGAGCAATGCCTCCAATATGGTGATGGTGCGGCTTGCTTCCGGCTATGGGGACATTCCGGTGGCCGCCTGCGGAATCATTAAACGGATCGACCAGTTTCCCCTGAATGTTTCCATGGGCCTTTGCCAGGGCTTTATGCCGCTGGTAGGCTACAACTATGCGGCGAAAAACTACCAGCGGATGCGGAAGGTTTCGGTGTTTTCCTGGAAAACGGCTTTGGTGATGTCCGCTTGCTTTGTCGCCTGCTTTGCCATTTTTGCGCCGCAGCTTTTGCATCTGTTCATTCCGGAACGGGAGACCAGTACGCTGGGGGCCGCACTTTTGCGTATCGCCTGCCTGGCAGTGCCGCTGCAGTCTGTAAATTTTTTGATCTGCTATACGCTGCAGGCAATGGGCAAGGGCGTGCAGTCTGCAACGCTTACCTTCAGCCGCCAGGGACTTCTCAATATACCGCTGCTCATTTTGATGAACCGGGTCTTTGGGCTGTACGGCATGATTTGGACGCAGCTGGTGGTAGAAGTCATTATGCTGCCTGTCTCCCTTGGCATGTATGCGCATACCTTCCGGGAGCTGAAACGGCCCCAGGCGGGAAAAAACACTTGATTTTTGCCTGTTGCAAAGGAAAAATATTGAAATAGGAAAGAAAACGATGGAAACAATCTATGAGCTGCAGAGAGCGCAGCGGCGGGAGACGCTGAAGGATTTTTTCGGCGGAGTGGAAGGAGAGGAAGTTCCGGTAGAATTGCTGGACCGACTCTTTCAGTTTGAAGAACTGATGGTTAAATATCGTTGTGCGATCCGGGAGATTACCACCAAGCTGGAGATTCTCAACGATGAGCTTTCCGCATCCAGAAAGCAAAACCCCATTGAAAGCATTCAGTCCCGAATTAAGCGGCCGTACAGCATTGCCGAAAAGCTCACGCGCAAAGGGCACCCGGTCACGGTGGAATCTGTTTTTCGAAATTTGAACGATGTGGCGGGAGTTCGGGTGATCTGTCCCTTCATCGACGACATATACGCTGTGGAAAAAATGCTGATCGGGCAGGACGATGTGCGGCTGATCTCCCGCAAGGACTACATACGCAGCCCAAAGGAAGGCGGTTATCGAAGTTTGCATCTGGTGGTGGAGATTCCCGTTTTCTTTTCCATGCGAAAGGAAAACATCCGTGTAGAAATACAGATCCGCACGGTGGCCATGGATTTCTGGGCCAGTTTGGAACACCAGATCCGGTATAAGAACAACGACCTGCCTCAGGTGCAAAAGCTGGCCGATGAATTGAAAGAATGCGCCGATATTATCGCACAGACAGATGTGCGAATGCAGGAGCTTCGGCGGAGAATCGTGTCCCGCGGGGAGGAAAATTAAAAAGCCACCAAAAAGGTGGCTTTTTTCAGTGTTTGTCTTCTGTGTCTTCAGCGTCCTTTTGCGGCGCACCGCCGTTCTCTTCGCCGCTGCGCTTTTGTTCTTCCAGCCTGCGTTCTTCTTCACGCCGCCGCTCGTTTTCCTTGATCTGCAGTGCTCGTGCCTGATTTTCCGCTTCGCTGCGCCGCCGCTTCTCCGCGTACATCTCTTCCAGCTCTTCCACCGTCACGTTGGGATCTTCCATCACGCGGCGGAACTGCTCGCCGTTCATGATCTCGTTCTTCACCAGGTATTTGGCGATGAAGTGCAGTTTGTCGATGTTCTCCGAGAGCAGCCGTTTCGCCTCGTTGTAGGCTTCGTTTATGATCTTTTCGATTTGCTCGTCGATCTTTGCCGCGATGGCCTCTGAGAAATTCCGGCTCTGGGAGAAGTCTCTGCCCAGGAACACTTCCGAGTCGCTGTGACCGCTTCCGAACAGAATGGGACCAAGATCGCTCATGCCCAGCTGCATGACCATTTTCCGTGCAATCTGTGTCGCCCGCTGAATGTCGTTGGACGCACCGCCGGAGTAATCGTCAAAAATCAGCTGCTCGGCAACCCGCCCGCCCAGCAGCATGGAAATCTGCTGTTTGAGTTCGTTGCGGTATACGCTGTACTTGTCTTCTTCCGGAAGATTCAGGGTGTAGCCCAGGGCGTTTCCACTGGGGATGATGGAAATCTGGTGTACCGGATCGATCAGGGGCAGCACATGGGAGAGCACCGCATGGCCCGCCTCGTGATATGCCGTTTTGAGCTTTTCCGATTCCTTGATGTGCATGGATTTTTTCTGGGGACCGGCCACGATTTTTGTGAACGCATCCTCGATTTCATCCATGCCGATGAGGGATTTGTTCCTCCGCGCCGCAAGAAGAGCCGCTTCATTGAGCAAATTGGCAAGGTCTGCGCCGGTGAACCCGGAGGTGCTCTTTGCAATGATGGACAGATCTACGCCGGCTTCCAGGGGTTTGTTGCGGGCGTGTACCTTCAAAATTGCCTCTCGTCCGTGGATATCCGGCTGATGGACGGTGATCTGCCTGTCAAACCGGCCGGGCCGCAGCAGTGCCGGATCCAAAACGTCCGGGCGGTTGGTGGCTGCAATGACGATGATGCCCTCTGTGGAACCGAATCCGTCCATTTCCACCAGCAGCTGGTTGAGGGTCTGCTCCCGCTCGTCGTGTCCGCCGCCCAACCCGGTGCCCCGCTGCCGGCCCACTGCATCGATCTCATCGATAAAAACAATGGAAGCGGGATTTTTGCGGGCAGTTTCAAACAGATCCCGCACACGGGAAGCGCCCACACCTACGTACATCTCCACAAAATCCGATCCGGAGATGGAATAAAAGGGCACGCCGGCCTCTCCTGCCACCGCCTTTGCAAGCAGCGTCTTTCCTGTTCCGGGAGGGCCCATGAGCAGCACGCCGTGGGGGATCTTTGCCCCCAGCTTTGTAAATTTCTGGGGATCCCGCAGAAATTCCACGATTTCCTCCAGCTCCGCTTTTTCCTCGTCGGCGCCGGCGACATCACGGAAGTATACCTTGACTTTGTCCCCGGTGCGCATCCGCGCCTTGCCGAAGTTGCCGATTTTGCTGCCCTTGCCGCCGGTGGCCTGGCTCATCATATACCACCAAAGGACGATAAAGACAATGGCGATGATCAAATACGGGAGAAAGCTGACCCACCAGGGCACGATGGTGGCAGGCTTCAGATCATATTCGGTGATGATGCCCGCTTCATATTGCTCGTCGATGAGTTCCTTCATGTCCATGAGGAACACATCCACATCCGCCAGCCGGTATTTGAGCACGGAGTGCTTTTCCGCGTCGTCTTGGTCCCGAACGGTCAGCTGCAGCGTGGAGGTGTTATAATCTATGGTAAATTCTTCTACCTGTTCGTTCTTAAAATAATCGACAATATCGCCGTATTTCAGATCTGTCTTGTTTCCGTCCCCGTAGAGCAGTGCGATTACTACAATTATCACCGCGATCAGGGCCACATACCAAACTGCGACTTTTAAGCCGTTTTTCTTCATGAAAAGTCAATCCTTTCGCTCTCTGCAAATTATCGTGTATTGCAAGGAAAATCCAGCGCTATTTTGCTTCGTAAATCTCCGGCTTCAGAATCCCTACATAGGGAAGACTGCGGTATTTTTCCCCGTAATCCAGTCCATACCCCACTACGAATACGTCGGGAATCGCCCGGCCCACATAGTCGGGCGTATAGTCTACCTCCCGCCGGGAGGGCTTATCCAGCAGTGTAGCCGCCCGAACGCTTCTGGCGCCGCCCATCTGCAGGTAAGAGATGAGGTAGGACAGCGTCCTGCCGCTGTCGATGATATCTTCGATAATGAGTATATCCTTTTCGCTCAGGTCCTGCCGGTGCAGATCCAGAAGGATATGGATCCTTCCGCTGGAGACAGAACCGTTTCCGTAGGAGGAGACCTTCATACAGTCGATCTCACAGGGGATGGTGAGCTTCTTCATCAAATCTCCCATGAAAACAAGGCTCCCTTTCAGTATGCACAAAAGAAGCAGGTTTTTATCCCTGTAGTCCGCATCAATTTGTGCGGCCATGCGCGTGACGATTTCGTCCAGCTCTCCTTCGCTGAGAAGGATCTGCTCTATATCCCGGTCCCATACGTCGCGGTGCTTTTTCATGGCTGCGAACCCTCCTTTTCTGCGGATTTTTCGCCGATATGCCACACGCCTGCATAAACAGGTCTGCCCGTAGACGCTTCTGCGCCGCAGCCGTCCCGGGGGCGCAGACCGGGCACCCAAAGGATCCCGTCCCCATCGCACAAAAGGGGGAAGGTATCCCGCAGATGCGGGGGGATTTTGAGTGCCTGCAAAAGCTTTCGCAGCTTTTTGTGCATCCCGCCGGATAGATATACATCTCCGGCCTTTCTGGCACGGATGGAAATACTGCCTTTTATTTTATCAAAATCCAGTGCGCCGTATATTGATAAATTGTAAATATTTTGATGGGACGGGACGAGTTGTTCCTTCTTTTCCGCCACTTTTACAACAAAAGCTCCAAAGACCACTGCCTCCCCCAACGAAAGGGACGCAGGCTTTGGTGCGGGAGACGGTACAAACGCAGGGTTGGCGCCGATCCAAATGCGCTCACCCTGGACGAACAGCGCCGCCTCCCCCGGCAGACTGATGCGTCCGGCTCTGCCGCTGCCAATCAGCGCCGTGCAGTCGTCCAAGTGCTTCTGAGACAGATCCTCCGCCGTACCGGCGTATTTTTTATATAACAAAAGGATCGCACGGGTAAGCAGCGGGAGCGGCGCGCTGCAGGCGCAATTTCGCCGGATATGCCCGTCCTGTTCCAGCAGCCGGCGGGCGGCGTCCTCCAGACAGCGGACATCTTCCGATACAAGCCGGCTCATTCGCAGTGCCGCATCCTCGCACCGGGGATTGATCTGCCGCAGAGTGGGGAGGATGTTTTTTCGGATGTAGTTCCTTGTATAGGCGGTGTCGTCGTTGGTTCGGTCTGTCACATAGGAGATTTGCTCTGCCGCCGCAAAAGTGCGGATTTCTTCCCCCGTGCAGCACAAAAGGGGGCGGATGATTTTTCCGTCCCGAATGGGAGAGATGCCGCACAGGCCTCTGGCACCGGTTCCCCGCGCCAGATGGAACAGCACTGTCTCCAGATGGTCCGTGGCGTTGTGGGCTGTGGCGGTCAGCCCATGGGAAAGACCGCTGCGCACCTGCTCCAAAAAGGCGTAGCGTTCCGCCCTTGCGCATTCTTCCAGTCCCATCCCCTGTTCTTTCGCCAGTGCGGGAATGTCTACCCGACGGCTGTAAAAGGGGATTTGCAGCGCTGTGCAGAGCCCGCGGCAGAAAGCCTCGTCTGCGTCTGCCGCCGCCCCGCGGATCCCATGATTCAGATGCGCGGCGGCAAGCCCGATTTCCAGCTCGGGGAGATACCAGTTTAGAAAATGGAGCAGCACCACGGAGTCCGCTCCTCCGGACAGGGCGCACAGTACCGTACCGCACCCCTCCAGTGCGGGAAGAATTCCCAATGTGGCGAGATCTTTGGCGATTTTCTCAAACAGTTTCACATGGATGCTCCTTTGTCTGCTATCCGTAAATCTTCAGGGCATATTCCAGGGCCAGACCACCGCCCAGTGTGATGACGGCGGACATGGCCGCGTATTCCAGCATTTCGGGGATCTGCATTATGTAATCGGACTGGGCGGGGCCAGTCAGGGCCAGACAGATGAAAAACAACTGCAATAGTACGGCGCTGAAGCACAGCTTCAGCAGCACGAGAATCAAACGATGGGTCAGCTTCATGGCTCCTCCTCTATGGATTTTATAAGTACTGTTTCTATTATACAGAAAAGAACGGTCATAGGCAAGCGGAAATTCCTGCAAGGCGGGGGAATTGCTGTTATCGGTTCGAAAAATCATATCGACGGGACAGAAAGCATGGAAAACCGGGAAGATAAGTATCTGCTTCCGTAAAAAGAACCTATTGACCTTTGTTTTGACGTGTGTTACAATAGGTCCGTCCAAAACGGAATTTTTCTCCAATTTTTTTGCAAAAGGAGGATACCATGCGCCGGGTGCAAGCTTTTCTGCGTCGTTTTTGGGATTTTCACCAAACAAACGGTTTTGCCGTGACAGATTTTTTTGCCCTGCTGGCTTGTGCCTTTGTATGCGCTTCCTTTGCCGGCGCGGCAGGAGGCGATTTTACCAGCCTTGCCTGGGTGCGGCAGATGCCCACGCTTCTGTTCTGGGGCACGTTTGTTGCTGTCCTGCTCATAGTTTGGGCGGGCTTTTTGCTTACAAAAACTACGCGGCTGATCAGCTGGTGCCTTTTGGTGTCCGGCCTTTTGTACAGCCTGTTTCTGGTAGGAAATCTGTCCGGGGATCTGTTTTTTAACATCGGCGTGGGTGCGGTGCTCTTGCTGATCGCGAAATATGTCACCGCACAAAACCGTCTGGGCCTGGAAGGGATATCCTTTTCCTGGCGGACTTCCTTTTATGTAATTGCGGCAGTGTTCTGCCTGTTCTGTCTGTTTGTGGGCTTTTGCACCGTGGCAAAGTACAAGGCTTTTGCCCAGGGGACGTTTGACTTTGGAATCTTCTGCCAGATGTTTGAGCAGATGGCAAAAACGGGACTTCCCTATACTACGGTGGAACGCAGTCAGTATCTCTCCCATTTTGCCGTCCACTTTTCGCCCATCTTTTATCTGCTGCTTCCGGGATATCTGCTGTTTCGCAGCCCTGTATACCTTCTCTGCGCCCAGGCGGTGATCGTGGGACTGGGCATGTTCCCTCTGCGGCGCATCTGCCGCACTCTGGGGATGAGCCCCTTATGCGCCACAGGCGCCGCGGTGCTGTATGCTCTGTACCCCACCATGGCCAACGGCTGTTTTTACGATTTTCACGAAAACAAGTTTCTGTCGGTGCTGCTCCTTTACATGATCGCCTTTGTCTTGGAAAAAAAGCGCGTGCCGGCTGCCGTGTTTGCTCTTTTGGTGCTGTGTGTCAAGGAGGACGCCTTTATCTACGTGGTAGCGGTGGCGCTGTGGATGCTGCTGTCCGGCAGGGACCGGTGGTTTGCCGGCGGAATGATCGCAGCTTCCCTTCTTTGGTTTGTGTTTGCCTGCGCCATGATCCGTCTGTCCGGCGGGGAGATTATGTCCGATCGGTTTGCCAATTTCTCCGCTGCGCCCGATGGAGGAGGCGGATTGCTGGACGCGGTGCGCACCTGCTTTTACGATATCGGCTACCTGATCCGGGAAGTGTTTTCCGGTGCCGATACGGAGGCATACCAGGAAATTACCTATTCGGGACAAAAGCTGGAATTTGTGCTGTGGCTGTGTGTGCCTTTGCTGTTTACTCCTTTTGCGGGCAGGCGTTCCGTCCAGCTTGTGCTGCTCATTCCCCTGCTGGTGGTCAATCTTATGCCCGACTGGCTGTATCAGTTTGATATCGACTATCAATATACCTACGGCACTGCCGCCCTGCTTCTTGTGGCGGCGCTGCTCACCGTGTCCGGCTGGGGGCCGGCGGGCCGGCGGCTGTTTTTCTGCGGCGGTTTGTGTTTGTGTCTGGTGTTTGCGGTGTCTGCGGTCTATCCCAAGGCGCAGCGGAGCGTGACCCGGTATTACGAGAACAAGGCAGAATACGACGCCACCGCAGAGGCGCTGGAGAGCATCCCTGCCGACGCCTCCGTGACGGCATACGGCTATATGATGCCCCATCTGTACTATGTGGACGATCTGCATTCCTGCCCGGATTATTATGCCCCTCTGGAACAGACGGAGTATTACGTGCTGGATACGCGTTACGATAAGGATTCCCATACCAAAAAAATGCTTCTGACGATGGGAGACGATTATACGCTGGTATCTCAGGCGGGATACGTGCAGATCTATCGTCTCACAACAGCCATAGAATAAATTTTTGTGAAAGGGGATACGGAAGGTATGACAGAGAAAAATATACACAGCGAGCATCGCAAACGGATGCGGGAAAAGCTGGCGAAATACGGCAGCGATGTGTTTGCGCCCCACGAATTGCTGGAAATGTTGTTGTATTCCTCTATTCCCCAGAAAAATACCAATCCCACAGCCCATGCGCTGCTTGCAGAGAAAAGCTGCCTGCAACTGCTGGAGAGCAGCCCGGAGAGCATGCAGCAGGCCGAGGGTGTGGGACCAGCCAGCGCACAGCTCATACAGATGGCAGCAGCCTTTGCCCGGCGGGCGGTGCTGGAGGCCTTTTCCAGGGATCCGCTTGAGAACACCTTTCGGCAGTGCATGTATTTATATATGTGGTACAGAGGCAAGCCTGCATCTACCGTGACGGCGCTGCTGTTGGACCGGGACATGCGTGTGATGGAAAACGTGATTTTGTCACAGGGGAGAAATATGCGGGCGGAGTCCTACGGAGATCTGATTCTCGCCAGTGCAGAGCGGCACAGAGCCGACAGTGTGATCCTGGCCCACAATCATGCAAACAACGTGCGGGAGGCGTCCATTGAAGACATTTATCTCACGGGACAGATCCAGCAGATTTTATCCGCCTCTCCCTATACATTTCTCGGGCACTATATCATAACGGAAACAGATTGCTTTGCGTGTCCTCAGCTTTGAAAAGGAGAAAGGAGCCGATTGCGGTCATGAGAGAAAAACAGGCCTATCTGGAATGCGGACAAGTGGTGAATACCCACGGTGTGAAGGGTGCTGTGCGGATTGCAAACCGCTGCGATTCTCCTGCCGTTCTGGCGTCCCTGCCGGCGATGTATCTGCGGGAGGGGGACAGCTACCGGGCGATGCCGGTGCTCCATGCCTCTGTCCAGAAAAATATGGTGCTGGCTTCCTTTGCCGGGGTGGACACTTTGGAAGGGGCAGTAGCACTGCGGGACAAGATCCTCTATGCAAGGCGGGAGGACCTTCCCCTGCCGAAGGGATCCCATTTCGTGGCGGATCTTCTGGGACTGCCGGTGATCGATGCAGACAGGGGAGAGGTCTGCGGTGTGCTGGAGGATGTGACTTTTCCCGGAGCCCATCCTGTGTACGTGGTGCGGGACGGGGCCCATACATTCATGATCCCTGCGGTGCCCGCGTTTATATTGGAGATCTCCTTTGGGGAAGAAAAACCGGAGGGGATTTATGTGCGTCTCATTGAAGGAATGCGGGAGGTATGATGCGGTTTGATATTATGACGCTGTTTCCCGCTCTGGTGGAAACGGTCCTCTCCGAGAGCATCATCGGCCGGGCACAGAAAAACGGAATTTTGCAGGTGCACGCCCACAATATTCGGGACTACTCCGAAAACAAGCATCGCCGGGTAGACGACACGCCCTATGGCGGCGGCAGAGGTATGCTGATGGCGGCGCCGCCTGTGTGGAACTGCTGGCAGGCGGTGCTGGCGGACGTGAAAGAAGGGGAGCGGGTGCATACGATCTGCCTGTCCCCCAGGGGGAAAACCTACACCCAGGCAGATGCGGCCCGGCTGTGCCGGTACGACCGGCTGATCCTGCTGTGCGGCCACTACGAGGGGATCGACCAGCGGGCGGTGGACGCGGTGGCGGACGAAGAGATTTCCATTGGAGATTACGTGCTGACCGGGGGAGAGTTGCCCGCCTGTATTTTGGTGGACAGTGTGGGCCGGCTGATTGACGGCGTTTTGCCCGAGGCGGAGTGCCACGAGAAGGAAAGCTTTGAAAGCGGTCTTTTGGAGTACCCCCAGTATACCCGCCCGGAGACGTTCCGGGGAGAGCGGGTGCCCCAGGTGCTCCTCAGCGGGCACCACGAGAATATCGACAAATGGCGGCTGGCCCAGGCGGAGGAAGTCACCCGGCAGCGCCGGCCGGATCTGTATGAGTTATATTTGAAAAAATATAAATAAAAAACTGCTTTTTGAGAATTTACAGCAATTTAATAAGTTGACAAACAACCCCTCCGTCATGGCTGCGCCATGCCACCACCCCAGCATCTCCTGTGGAGCTGCACACAGGGGAGGCTTTAATCTACCTTAGGCCCCCTTGTGCAAAGGGGGCTGTCAGCGTAGCTGACTGGGGGATTGTTTCCCTAAACAACCCTTCCGTCTTGCCTTCGGCAAGCCACCACCCCCCGGGTCTGCTGTGCAGCCCCCGCACAGGGGAAGCTTAGGCTGGGTGTAGGCTCCCTTGCGGACGGTCCCTTTGGAATCGCTAAGGGGCTGGCTCCACTGCGTGGAGCCAGGGGGATTGTATTCCTTCTACAACCCCTCAGTCGTTCTAACGAACGACAGCTCCCCTTACACAGGGGAGCCTCAAATAAAAAGTCTCCCCTGTGGGGAGGCTTTTTTATGCAAGAGGCGAGATTATTTCCCCGCCTGTATTACCTGTGTGCCGCCGTCCCAGAAAATCTGCACGGTCACTGGTTCTGTGGATGTAACCGTCACTTGCGGTTCTTCCTTCTTACTGTTTCTTGCTTCACACAGCAGTGTCAGCGTGGCGTTTTTTCCAAAGGGATACTTTTCCACACCGTGGCGTTCCAACAGGTTGATATGCCAGGATATGGTGTTTTTTTCCGCATCGGGCTTGATTCCCAGCACATGCTCCAGCAGGACGGCGATGGGCACCAGCCCCGTCCATCCTACGAAATCTCCCTTTGCGGGGTGGCCTGGACGGGGTTTACCGTCCTCCCCTGGGAAGGGCGCGTAATTTTCAAATACTGTTCCCGTTTGATTGTAGACATCTACTACATTGCGCAAGTGATTTTTTGCAATCTCGTGGGACAGGGCAAACTTGTCGTATTTGTCCAGACCGCTGAGCACCATGTAGTTGGTGGGCGCCCAGACGCCCCCGTTCCAGTAGCCGCCGTCCTTCGCAAACCAGGGGTGGTCTGCAGACAGGGCGGGGATCCGGTGGGGGCACTTGAATTCTCGCTCGTTTTCCAAATGGGCCACAAACCGGTCCACCCGGTCCTGCGGTACTGCCTCTGCCAGCAGCGCCCAGTACGCGCCGATGTGCTTTACCATGTTCAGTTTGCCGTTCTTCCACAGATCGTAATAAAAACCGGTCTCCTCGTCCCACAGCTTTTCATTGATTACCCGCGCCAGGTTTTCCCGCTCCTGCCGCAGGGGTGCAATCTCCTCTTCCCGGCCCAGGAGGCGGGCCATTTCCATGAGAATCCCGCAATTCATCAATTCCTGAAGACACGCGTCGATCCACACCATATGTCCGTTCGAATAGGAAATTGGATACCCCTCCTGCTGCCGAGGCAGATTGTCCATGCCGCAGCCCCAGCCGCTGGACCAGTATGTGCCGTCGGGCCAGGTGTGGTACATGCGCAGCCATTCGTGATAAGCCAGCAGCGGCGGAAACACCTTTGCCAGGCGGTCCCTGTCGCCGAAGTTTTTGAAATACTCCCATTCGCACCAGGGCATAATGTCGGGGCCGGTAGCGGCCGGATCAAATCGAGTGAACCGATCCTCTCCGTTTTCCTCGATGATCTCCCGGCAGATGAAGCCGTCCTTGTGCTGCAGGGCGTAGAAATTGTCCAGAGTACCCTGGAAGTTGAAGCTTCTGGCGCCGTATTTTCCAAACATAAGGATAAAAGAGGAATCCCACATGAAAATGCAGCCGTTGAAAGCGGTGTCGATGAAGTTGGAGACGAATCCCGAGCCGGGGTGGGGCTGGCAGAGATTGCCGAAAGCCAGTTCCCACGCCTTCCAGTAGCAGGAGATGGCGTCTTCGTGTCCCTCCCAGATCGGGCTGGGAAGCCGGCCGCGTTCCTTTGCAAAGGTGGGGAGAGGGCGGTTTTCCGGTTCCTTATGGAGAAACACGTTTTCCGCGGCGTGGGGATTTTGTACCAGTGTAATTTCACAGTTTTGCCGAAAGCTCATAGATGCAGTCCTTTCCCGTTTTTATTATTTTATCATATTTGTATTTTCGCTTCCATGCTTTTTTGAAAAACAGATTCCTGCCTTGCGGCACATCTTCGCCTTCTGGGAATATACTGAAAAGGAAACACAGAAAGGCAGGAAAACCATGTTTTATCATACATATCAGAATTTTGAAATCATGCGGCGGCTTCGGGGGCGGCCGGATGCGGTGGCAAATGTATTTGGAAGTCCCGCTTATCCATCCGTTCGGGGAACGGTGGCGTTTTATCAGCTTCCCGGCGAGGTGCTTGTACAGGCGAATTTTATCGGCCTGCCAGATCGGGAGCACCTTGCCGGAAAAGAAGAGGGCTGCGGGGATGGCATTTTAGGCTTTCACATCCATACGGGCAAGCACTGTACGGGAAACGCGGACGATCCCTTCGCCGATGCGGGCGCTCACTATGACAATATGGCGCCGGAGTCCGGCGGCACAGGGGGGTGCCCCCATCCTTATCACGCAGGGGATCTGCCGCCGCTGTTTGTAAATGACGGCAGCGCATTTATGATTGTTGCGACAAACCGGTTTGCCGTAAAGGAAATTTTGGGACGGACGGTGATTGTCCATGCCCGTGCGGATGATTTTCGCAGTCAGCCTTCCGGCGATGCGGACGGCAGGATTGCCTGCGGGGTGATTCAGAGATAGGTTTTCTGTGACATGTCGTATGTATATCGGCAAATAGAAGTATGCCTTCTCCGCTGACAGGGCGATGTCGGCAGAGAGGGAAAATTTTCGTTTACCTCAGATTGTGGAGGAGCCGTTGATGCGCCGGACTGCGTCTTTGATGATTTGTCCGGCGTTGTTTTCGTTGACGACGACAATTCTCCGGGCAGCATCGAAGTCTGTGATTTCTCCGTCCGCTCCGAAGCGCGGCCGATCGTGGACTTCCATTTTGCAGGCTGCGGGACAGATCAGAAGCCCCTCCCCGCAGAGATCCCAGAGCCCCTGCGCCCAGGAAATCTCCCGAAACCGCCGGCGCAGCCAGACGCTCAAAGGATTGCCGGAGGCAAACATGGCGTCGATCTCGTCGTTTGTCCTGCGATAGGGAGCTACCACTCTGCCGGCACACACCAGTACCATATTTTCCGCAAGGGAAAACAGCAGTCGTCCCCCTTCTATGTCGTTGTGATAATTGTATTCTCCCGTGTTGTGCTGCCCTTCCAGATTGTCCAGGGCCAGCCACACGACTACCAGCCGCTCCCGTATCTCCGGATACAGAGCCAGGGCACTGGCCACATTGGTGCAGCAGCCCGTGATTACAACATATACGGGCGCCTGTGTCGTAAGCACCGCCCTGCGGATGTTTTCCGCCGCGGGACTGTGCACAGGCCCGCCGGCGCGGGTGATAAAGTCCGAAGATCCTGTAAAGGCGGGGACTTGTCCTGCAAGCCCGGCGGCGGCAATGATTTTTTCACATTCCAGCTTTCCCGCTGCCGCCATCTCGGCGGCGTTGTCGTTAAAAGGAGCAGAATTTGCGGCCAGCACCCGCACCCGATCCGGGGCGCGCAGGGCATAGGCCAGGGCAAACTGATCGTCTCCGTCTGCGCCGGCATCGCAGTCTACGATGAGATTTTTGATGCTCGGACTCTGTATATGGGCGATGATTTCCTCTGGCAGCATGAGATTCTCCCTTGGTTGCAATTGACAAATCCGGGTTTGTCGTGTAAACTGGAAATATGGAAAAAATTGCGACGTCGGCAAATTGCATCTTTCTCAAGACAGTATTTTATTATACCGGCTTTTTTGGGAAAGTCAACCGGGAGAGGCGGTCAAATATGAAAAAAATCCTCGCTTTTGCAACGCTGCTTGTGAGCGCCACGCTTTTGACAGGCTGCAAAGAAGCAGCTGTGCCGGCTGCCGCCGCCGAACTGTCGCGGAGTGCATCCGAAGAAACTGTGCCGGCGGAGACGACAGGGGAAACGGTGCAGGAACGCAGCTCTGTTCTTCCGGATGCGGTGCGGCTGGATGTGGAAAACATCCTGCAGATGCCGGAACTTCCCAACGGATGCGAGGTCGTGTCCCTGGCCATCGTCCTGCAGTACACGTTTGATCTGCAGATCGATCCGGTATGGCTGTCGGACACCTACATGCCCAAGGGATTGCCGGGACAGGCCGATCCAGAATATACTTATGTGGGAGATCCCAAGGGAAACGGGTTTGGCTGCTATGTGCCCTGCCTGGAGATGACTGCCATCCGGTATCTGGCAGATGCCGGTGTGCGGGACTATACGGCAAAGGACATCAGCGGCAGCTCCATGCGGGAGCTCAAGGAATGGGTGGCCGGCGGATGCCCCGTGATTCTGTGGGCCACAATCGACATGGAACCCTCCGTAGTCGCCCAGGAATGGACCATTTGGGGGGAGACCGTGTGCTGGTATTCCGGCTCCCACTGTGTCGTGCTGTCCGGATATACAGAGGACACCTGCATTATCTGCGATCCTCTGCGGGGGGTGGTGGAATATGATCTGCAGGACGTGCTCCAGGCGTATGAGTTGGTGGGGAGGCGCGCCATGGTGCTGCACCAGCCCCAGTGAGATGCCTTTGCCTTGATTTGAAGGGGAAAGTGTGTTAAAATAAAAAAGCCGCCGGCTGTGGCCGGCGTTTTTTTTGTAAAAGAGGGTGTAAAGAGGATGCTTTTGCTTCTTTTGGCTTACATGGCCGCGGGGATTGCTGCGGTATCCGTTTCCTGTGCGGCGCCCCGGCGGACCTGGTATCGGCGCATTGGCCGGGGACTGCTGCTTTTTGCTGCAGCGGGCGCCGCAGGCGCGGTGGTTACAGTGGTTTTGCAGCTTGTCAGGGGCGGGATGCAGGACGATGGGGAAACGCTGTTTCGATTGTTTTTCATAACCTGCGGGGCCGCTGCGGCAGCCTGTATCGTCGTGTCCCTTGGAGCGGCGTGCATCGGGCGGCAATTGATCCGCCCCCTGGCGGTACTCGTCCCCTTTTTGTGGGCGATTCTCCTGCTCCTCTGGACGTGGGTGTGCGCTTCCTGGACAGAGGAGCCTGCCTTCATTTTTTCCCTTGGAATTTCCCTGTGTGCGGTGCTTCTTGTCTGCCCCGCAGCGGCGTTTCTTCGGGCCGGTGTGGCACTGGGGCGGGAAGGAGTCCTGGAACAAAGACTGGAGGAGCTTGCGCGGAAAAAGAGACGCAGAGATATGCGCAAGTCCCGCAAACAGCAGATAAAGCGACTGCGCGCACCCAGAAAAAGGAGGGGGACAAAATCCTCCGGCTCTTGACACAATTCGTCTGCAACGGTATAATATCTTAAAGAAGAACAGCATACGGCAAATATGCTTTGTCCAAGGAAAGGAAAGTACATACATGAAAAAAATCATGTTAGGCAATGAGGCGGTCGCCAGAGGGCTCTATGAGGCGGGAGTGCGGTTTGTCTCCAGTTATCCCGGCACGCCCAGTACGGAGATCTCCGAGTTTGCCGCAAAATATGACGAAATATACGCGGAGTGGGCGCCCAATGAAAAGGTGGCCCTGGAAGCTGCCATCGGCGCCAGCTTCGGGGGCGGCCGCGCATTTTCCGGAATGAAGCACGTGGGGCTCAATGTGGCTGCAGATCCCCTGTTTGTCACTGCCTACACAGGTGTGGGCGGCGGTCTTGTGATCGGTGTGGCCGACGATCCGGGGATGCACTCCTCCCAGAACGAGCAGGACAGCCGGCACTACGCCATCGGCGCGAAGCTGCCCATGGTCGAGCCCAGTGATGCAGCCGAGTGCAAAGAATTCACGAAGCTTGCATATGAACTGTCCGAGCAGTTTGACACGCCCTTTATCCTGCGGCTCACCACCCGTGTGTCTCATTCGGGCGGCGCTGTGGAGCTGGAAGAGCGGCGGGCGTGCCCCCTGAAGGAATATACGAAGGATCCGGCAAAGCGGGTCATGATGCCCGGCAACGCGAAGCGGCGCCACCCTGTGGTGGAGCAGCGGCTGGAAAAGCTTGCGGAATATGCATACGAAACACCTCTCAATCGTGTGGAGATGGGCGATACTTCCGTAGGTGTGATCACCGCGGGCAACTGTTATCATTACGCGAAGGAAGTATATGGAAAAAACGCTTCTTACCTCAAATTGGGGCTGATCCATCCTCTGTCGGAAAAGCAGATCCGGGAATTTGCCGCTTCGGTTGATTCCGTGGTGGTCATTGAGGAGCTGGACGGCGTCATCGAGGCCTTTTGCCGTTCTCTGGGTATTCCGGTGACGGGCAAGGATGTGCTGCCCCTGTGCGGGGAATACTCTCAGGAACTGCTCCGGGAAAAGCTTCTGGGCGAGGAGCCCGCTTTTGTGTCCGTGGCCGATGAGATCCCTGTGCGTCCTCCGGTGCTGTGTCCGGGATGTCCTCACCGGGGAGTATTCTACACGCTGAAGAAAATGGGCCTCACCGTGTCGGGAGATATCGGCTGCTATACTCTGGGCGCTGTGGCTCCCCTGAGCGCCATGGATACCACGCTGTGTATGGGCGCTTCCATTTCGGCGCTCCACGGATTCAACAAGGTTCGGGGAGATGCGGAAAAATCTGTAGCCGTCATCGGCGATTCCACCTTTATGCACTCCGGCATGACCGGCCTTGTCAATATCATCTATAACGGCGGCACATCCACCGTGGTGATTCTGGACAACCGGATCACCGGCATGACCGGGCACCAGCAGAATCCCCTCACCGGGCTGACGCTGAAAAACCAGCCGGCCCCGTACATTTGCCTGGAGGATATCTGCGCCGGTCTGGGTGTGGCAAGAGAGCACATCCGGGTGGTGGATCCTGCATATCCGGCAGAGCTTGAAAAGGTTTTGAAGGAAGAACTGGCCGCCGACGCGCCTTCTGTGGTGATCTGCCGCCGTCCCTGCGCCCTTTTGAAGGGCGTGGAGAAGAAGCCGCCTCTGCGGGTAGACCGGGAGAAGTGCCGCAGCTGCAAGGCCTGTATGAAGATCGGATGCCCCTGCATTTCTATGGTAGAGGGAGCAGACGGTGTGAAGGCAAAGGTAGACGAGACCATGTGTGTAGGGTGCGGGCTCTGTGAACAGATGTGTCCCTTCGACGCCTTTGCGTCCACCCGGGCAGAGTAAGGAGAGAGTTATGGCTACAAAAAATATCATGATCGTCGGCGTGGGCGGACAGGGTTCCCTGCTTGCCAGCAGGATCCTGGGAGCCGCCGCCACGGCAGCCGGCTATGCGGTAAAAATTTCGGAAGTCCATGGCATGAGCCAGCGAGGCGGCTCGGTGGTGACGTATGTGCGTTACGGAGAAGAGGTAAACTCTCCTGTAATTTGCGAGGGAGAAGCAGACGTGATCTTATCCTTTGAACTGCTGGAGGCGGCCCGTTGGCTGCCCTTCCTTCGTCCCGGCGGCACCCTCATCACCGCCACCCAGGAGATCAATCCCATGCCGGTGATCACCGGCGCCGCTGCGTATCCGGAAGACCTGGTACACAAGATCCGGGACCTTGGTGTCAACATCATCGCCGAGGATGCTGCGGCCATCGCCCAGGCGGCCGGAAACGGGCGGGCGGCGAATGTGGCGCTCATCGGACTGGGCGCCCATGTGCTGGGCTTTGACACGGATGTGCTGCGCGGTGCCGTAGAGGAATGCGTGCCGGCAAAGGCAAAAGAGATCAATCTGCGGGCCTTTGATATGGCGGCAGACCGGCAGAAAGCAAAATAATGGTGGACCTGCTGGCACTGCAAAAGCAGTTTATCCGCACCCACCTGCGGCCGGGGGATACCGCCTGCGATTTTACCATGGGAAACGGCCACGACACCGTTTTTCTTTCCAAAACCGTAGGCCAGACGGGGCAGGTGGCGGCATTTGATATTCAGCCGGCCGCGCTGGAAAATACAGCCCGCCGCCTGCGGGAAGAGGGCTGTCCGGACAACTGGCATCTGTACTGCTGTTCCCATCACCTGGCCGGGGAATATGTCAAGGGACCCATTCGGGCGGGCATGTTCAACCTGGGCTATATGCCAGGCAGCGGCAATAAGGCGCTGACCACGATGCGAAAGACCACGCTCCCCGCGGTAGAGGGTGCCCTGTCCATGCTGGGACGGGACAGCATTCTCCTGGTGGCGGTGTATCCGGGCCATCCGGAGGGGGCTGCGGAAGGAGAAGCGCTGCAGACATATTTTGCGACCCTCAGCCGGTATCGGTTGAGCATTGCAAAATTTCAAATGCTCAATTCACCTGCATCTCCGTATTTTATCATCGCGGAAACAAAATAGAAAATTTTTGGGATGGGGGCGAGGCTGTGAACAACAAAACATATGGCACCCGCCCCCCTTCCAGGGGACATGTGAACAGAGACGGCACCGTTAGCCGGCCGAGACAGCGGAGCGGGCCGGCGCCCTCCAATGCCCCCCAGTACAAAGCCCGTGCTGTATACGGCGCCCAGCAGCCCTCCGCATCCCCAAAGGGGAAACATGCGGCAGGCAAAGCTCCGATGCCCCAGGTGCGGCCCCGCGTTCCCCAAAGGGGACAGCGGCCGCGTACGGCTCCGCCGCCGACAGCTTTCCGATCTGCAAAGCCGCATCCAATGCAGCGGCCGCCCCAGCAAAGGAAAGGATGGGTCTATCCGGAGGATGGAGCCCAGAATGCGGCCTTTGATTTTGAGCGTTACTACAGACAGCGCCGGCAGGCAGAATTGCAGCGGGAGCGGCAGCGCCGGCAGGCGGCCCATGCGCAGATGCTGCGGCAGAAAAAACTGCGCAGAAAAAGGCTGGCAGCACAGGTGCGGGGCGTTTTACTGCGCTTTTTCATCGTATTTCTGCTGGTCTGCGGTGCCGCTGTTTGGATGTATTTTTCCGTTTATCACAGTACGCCCCGGGAAAAACAGAATGCAGTGACCTATACCATCGGAGATGCGGATCCCCTGGAAGTCGACGGCGCTACCGCGTATTACGACGGTATTTTGTATGTGGATTTTACCCGTCTGGCCGCCTTTTTGGACATGCCTGCGGCGGGAAGCATCCACTATATGCGCTTTATTATTCCCTCCGACCGGACGGAGGACAGTGCAGGGGATGGAACAGAGGAGCAGGTGCTGTTTACGGTGGGTTCCTTTACTGCCAATATCAATGGAGTAAATATGGACATGGCCGGTCCATGCCGGCTTGTGGACACGGCCATTTGGGTGCCTCTGTCCTTTGTGGAACGTTATATGACCGGTGTTACGGTGGAACGGGAAAAATCGGATGCGGTCACGCTCACTCGCACGATCCAACAGGAGGGGGAAGGGGACGAGCCGGACGTGCTGGAGATGCTCACCTTCCGGGTGAAGGCGCAGGATCCCATCGATTCGGTGCCGTATCCTCAGGCACAGACGTAAATGCATGACAGGGAAAATATGGAAAATATTGTTTTGATCGGTATGCCCGGCTGCGGAAAAAGCACTGTCGGGGTCCTGCTTGCCAAGACCCTGGGATACGGCTTTTTGGATACGGATCTGCTTTTGCAGCAGGCGGCGGGCAAAAAGCTGTACGAGATCATCCGGGACGATGGGATGGAAGCGTTTTTGCGGCTAGAAAACGAGACGGTGGCCGCTCTTCCGGAGATGGACAAAATGGTGATCGCCACCGGCGGAAGTGTGGTGTTGGGAGAGGAAGCAATGGCGCGGCTGGCTGCGTTGGGCTCCATTGTATATCTGCAGCTGCCCCTTGGGGAGATCAAACGGCGGATCTCTGACATAAGGACCCGGGGGATCGCAATGGGTCCGGGGGAGGGACTGGAGGATGTGTATGCCCGCAGAACGCCGCTGTACGCCCGATATGCGGATATTACCATTCCCGCGGACGGCCTTTCTCTGGAGGAGGTCGTGGAGGAAATTTCACGCTTCTTAGCCTAAGGGAGCCTGTTTTGGCTTTACCCCCCACAAGGGAAACTTTAGATGAAGAAGCTGCGCTGACAATCCCTCAGTATGCTAACGCAGACAGCTCCCCACATGGGGGCCCTTTCTGTGTAAGCCTTCCCAGTGAAGGACTTGCTACGCAAGTCCGGGGAAGGTGGCAGCGAAGCTGCCGGAGGGGTTGTAAAGAGGAACAATCCCCCTGTTTTTGCATACGCAAAAAAATCCCCCTTAGCGGCTCTGTAAGAGACGCCCACATGGGGGACTTTTCAATGTAAGCCTCCCCTGTGTAAGGGGAGGTGGCTTGCCGCAGGCAAGTCGGAAGGGTTGTTAAAGAAACAATCCCTCACCCGCTTCGCGGGAGCTCCCTTTACACAAGGGAGCCGCGAATCCCTAAGCCTTCCCAGTGGAGGACTTGCTACGCAAGTCCGGGGGAGGTGGCTTGCCGCAGGCAAATCGGAGGGGTTGTCAAAATGGCCTTTGGGAAATTGCACATGTTTGAAAAAGAAAATAACAGGCTTTTGGACGCAAAAAGCCTGTTATTTTCCTTGTTTCATAAGGCAAGCGATTATTTTTCTTCTTTCTTATCAACCGTGATTTCTCCGTTTGCATCCTCATATTCCCGGATACATTTCTTACATAGGAATTCCAGCAGGTTGCTGGCACTTCTGGTTTCCGCTTTGGCGATGATTTTGATTTTCAGCAATACATCTTCATCCAAATGAAAGGTAAAAGGCAGTTTGTTTGTAGGCATGGTTTTGGTCTCCCTTTTGTACTATCATGTAACTTATGCATAATAGTTTAGAGAAATATAGGGAAGATTAATACGACCAGAGTGACATAACACAGTATGCACTATTACATAAAAAACGCCCAAAACATGAAAAAATTGTAAAAAATTTCTGCAGGTTGTCGGTAAAAAACAGGTTTGGACAAAATGCCGTTGCTGATAGAAAAAATTTCCTTTTGCGGTGAATATCTGCAGTTCGGGAGGCAATACTACCGGTGAAATGCCGCAAAGGCGCCGGGAAAGGAAGAAAGAAAATGATCAAGGGCTGTCAGAAAAAGATCCTTCACATCACCAACACGGGAAGTCCCTATTTTGAAGAGGCATATCTGATCCTGCGCCGGGGCGGCGATTTTTCCGACGCCGGGGATGCGAGCGAGATGGACATTGTCCGGGAAGCGGTGAAAATTGCAGAAGGGGGCAGCGCAGCACTTTCGCCCCGCAGGGAGAAGAAACGCCGCCGCAGGAATCGGGCGTTTTTCTGTGGAATTTCTCTGTGCTCCTTTTTGTTTGGACTTGTTATGCTCATTTGTTGCATGGTACGCTGATCTATTGACAAACGGAAATTTTTGGTGTATAGTATCCGATGGAGTAATTTGTTCGTGCTGTCCCGCCCGGGACGTTTTGTGTGCGGCTGGAAACAAGTGCGCACGAGAAAAACAGGCAGACGCTGTTCTGCCGCAGTATATCTCAAAAGACGGCAAAGCATGAAAGGACCGGTATGTACCGCCGCCCTCGGACATATCGGCAGACGCCCGGACCGCGTCCCGGGCCGGCTTGTGCTGCGCCTTTTTGCGCTGTTTTTTCATTTCTGTACTTTTGTAGGCGAACGGGATTGCATACCAAACGCAAATGTGCGTGCGGAGAATTTTGGAAAAAAGGAGTTCCTTGCTCCAATATATATTTTTATGGGCTGCTCTGCGGCAATGCGGGCAGCAGGAAAGGAGAACTATGGCAAAAAATAAGCTCAGAGTCATGATGCTGGGTGGACTCAACGAGATCGGGAAAAACATTGCCGTGCTGGAATACGGCGAAGATATGATTGTAATCGACTGCGGCCTCGCATTTCCCGACGAGGATATGCTGGGGATCGACTTGGTGATCCCCGATATTACCTATCTGGAGAAAAACGCATCCAAGATTCGCGGCATTTTTCTCACCCACGGACACGAGGACCATATCGGTGCGCTGCCCTATGTGCTGCGCAGTATCCAGCCTCCCATTTACGGGACCCGCCTTACTTTGGGAATTTTGGAAAATAAGCTTTCAGAGCATAAGCTGCTCAACAAGACGAAGCTGATCACGGTGGAGGCCGGCAGCGTGGTAGGCGCCGGCGTGTTCAAGTGTGAATTTATCCGGGTCAATCACTCCATCGCAGACGCCTGCGCCATTGCTGTGCGCACGCCTGTAGGGGTGGTAATACACTCCGGCGATTTTAAGCTGGATGTATCCCCCATCGACGGCAGTATGATGGATGTGACCCGTTTGGGGGAATACGGCAACGAGGGTGTGCTCCTTCTCATGTGCGAGTCTACCAATGTGGAGCGCCCGGGGTTTACGCCCTCTGAGCGCACGGTGGGGCACTCCCTGGACCACATTTTCCTGTCCAATACGGACAAGCGGATCATCATTGCCACCTTTTCCTCCAATGTGCATCGTGTACAGCAGATCATTAATGCCAGCGTGAAATTCGGGCGCAAGGTGGCGGTCACGGGCCGCAGTATGATCAACGTAGTGGGCGCTGCCGTGCGTTTGGGATATATGCAGGTGCCGGACAATGTGCTCATCGACTTGAACGATATCAATAAATACCCCGGAGAAATGGTCACGGTTGTGACTACCGGGTCTCAGGGAGAGCCCATGTCCGCTCTGTACCGGATGGCCTTTTCTGATCACAGCCAGATTGAACTTTCTTCCAAGGACCTGGTGGTGCTGTCTTCTCATGCGATTCCCGGCAACGAGCTTTTGGTGGGCCGGATCATCAACGAGCTGTATAAGCGGGGCGTCAATGTGTATCACGACGATCCCGAGGTGCATGTTTCCGGCCATGCCTGTCAGGAGGACCTGAAGCTGATGCACAACCTTACCCGTCCGAAATTCTTTATGCCTATCCACGGAGAATACCGCCATTTGATGCAGCATAAGGAACTGGCGGAATTTATGGGCATGGATCCCAAAAACATTTTCGTAAACGCCACCGGCGATGTGCTGGAACTGGATAAAAACAGCTGCAAGCGAGCCGGTACTGTCCCCTCCGGACGGGTGCTCATCGACGGGTACGGCGTGGGAGACGTGGGCAACATCGTGCTGCGGGACCGGCGGCACCTGGCCCAGGACGGTCTGATTGTGGTGGTCGCCACCGTAGATGTAGAGGAGAAGACGCTGGCCAGCGGCCCGGATATCGTTTCCCGGGGATTTGTCTATGTTCGCGAGGCGGAGGAGCTGATGGAAGAAGTGCGGCGTATCGCCACCAAGGTGCTCACCGATGCGCTGGATTCCGGTGTTACCGAGTGGACGCAGATGAAAAATAACGTCAAGGAGAGTCTGTCAAAGTATTTGTTCAACAAAACCAAGAGAAAACCCATGATCCTCCCTGTGATCATGAATGTGTAAAGGAATAGGGAAAGATGGTCAGACATATTGTCATCTGGAAATTGAAGGAAGAACTGACGGGGGATCGCCTGACATTGGTGAAACAGAATGCCAGGAAGGCGCTGGAATCCCTTGTAGGGCAGATCCCCGGCCTTTTGTCCGCCACTGTGCAGATCGAAGGCCTGGCGTCCTCCAATGGAGATATGATGCTGGATACGGCTTTTGCGGATGAGGCGGCATTGCTGCAGTATCAAAAGCATCCCCTGCATCAGGCGGCGGCCGATACATATGTGCGGCCCTATACCCACGCCAGAATGTGCATGGACTTTGTAGAATGAAACGGCCGGAGCTGCTGTCGCCGGCGGGCGATTTTGAAAAGCTGAAGAGCGCCGTCTATTTTGGAGCGGACGCGGTGTACTTGGCCGGCAAGGCATTCGGCATGCGCGCCGCCAGCGGCAATTTTACCGACGAAGAACTGGCCCGGGCGGTGGAATTCGCCCATACGCGGGGTGTGCGGGTGTACGTCACTGTCAATATTTTGCCTCGGGACGAGGAATATTCCGCCCTGCGAAAGTTTTTGCAGGATCTTTCCAAAATCGGTGCCGACGGGGCCATTCTGTCCGATATAGGCGCCGTCGCGCTGGCCAGAGAGTGCGCGCCGGACTTGGAGATCCATATTTCCACCCAGGCTTCCGCTGTCTCCGCCGCCGCGTGCCTCGCATGGCATAAGATGGGCGCAAAGCGGATTGTCCTTGCAAGGGAACTGTCTCTGTCGCAAATTGCGGCCATACGGGCGGCACTGCCCCGTGAAATAGAACTGGAGGCTTTCGTCCACGGTTCCATGTGCGTGGCGTACAGCGGCCGGTGCCTCCTTTCTCAGTATTATGTGGGCCGGGACGCCAATCGGGGTGCCTGCGCCCAGCCCTGCCGCTGGATCTATTCCGGCGAGATTGCCGAAGAAAAACGGCCGGGAGAGCGGCTGCCTGTCGTTGAGGACGGGGGCGAGAGTTTTATCATGAGCTCTAAGGACATGTGCATGATCGAGCATATCCCCCAGCTGGTGCAGGCCGGGATCGACAGTCTGAAGCTGGAGGGTCGGGTGCGCAGCGCGTACTATACCGCCGTGGTGACGAATACATATAAAATGGCTCTGGATGCCTATGTAAATGATCCTGAGGGATACACATTCGACCCCGCCTGGCAGCGGGAGCTGGACTGCGTGTCCCACCGGGAATACGGCACTGGATTTTTCTTTCAGGATCCAAAGAAAGAACCGAATTTGGTTTCCCACCCCGGGTATATTCGGGAAAAGGCGTACCTTGCCGTGGCTGCCGGTTCCGCCGATAAAGACGGCAGGGTCCCCTTTCTCCAGCGCAATAAGGTCGTGCGGGGCGCCAGGGTGGAACTTCTCTCCCCCGGCTGCACCGGCCGCTCGTTTGCGGCGGATCCCATGTGGGATGCCGCCGGCACTCCCCTGGAATCCGCTCCCCATCCGGGGATGCCCTTTTTCCTGCAGCCCTCCTTTCCCGTACACGAGGGGGATATCCTGCGGGAAGGCTGAGATATCTACAGCGTGAAATAGGAGTCTTTTATGCAATTGATCGTCGAACTTATCAAGTCCCTGCTTTTGGGGATTATCCAGGGAATCACCGAATGGCTCCCTGTGAGCAGTACCGGCCACCTGATTCTCTTTAACGAGTTTTTCCCGCTGAAGGAAACCTCCGAAGCTTTTATGTCCATGTTTGAGGTGGTCATTCAGCTGGGCTCCATCCTGGCTGTGGTGGTGATCTATTTTTCCAGACTCAACCCCTGGAGCAAAAAGAAAAGTCCCGCGGAAAACAGCTATACGCTGAAAATGTGGGGCAAGATCCTTGTCGCTGTCCTCCCCGCGGCAGTGATCGGCCTGCTCTTTGACGATGTCATTACGCGGTATCTGTCCAATTTTGTGGTGGTAGCCATCACCCTCGTTTTGTACGGCGTCGCTTTCATTGTGATCGAACGCACCCGCAGCAAAACGCCTTTCCGGATTGAAAAACCGGAAGAGATCGATATGAAAACGGCCCTGTTTATCGGTATGTTTCAGGTCCTTGCTCTCATTCCCGGTACCTCCCGCAGCGGCGCTACCATCGTAGGTGCCATGCTTCTGGGCGTGTCCCGGACCGCCGCTGCGGAGTTTTCCTTCTTCCTGGCTGTTCCCGTTATGTTCGGCGCCAGCGGCCTGCGGGGACTGAAGTATGTGGCGGAGGTCGCCGCCGGAGAGACGGAAATGTTCGGTATGACAGAGCTGCTTGTCCTTCTTGTGGGGACCGTTACCGCTTTCCTGGTCTCCCTCGCTGTCATTCGCTTCCTGGTCAGCTTTGTGCGCCGTCATAGCTTTGAAAGCTTTGGCTGGTACCGCATCGCTCTGGGCGCGGTGGTAATGCTTTATTTCCTTTTGGTGCGCCCGTAATTTTGAAAGGAGATTTTTTGTGAAATACGATACCCTCTCCAAGGAGATGCAGGACCGGATCTGCAGCGACCGGGAACACGGCACGCTTCCCCAGGTGGGTTTCCCCGACGAGGGGGCGAAACGCAGGTTCCCCGGCCGGGATAAGCCTACGATTCTGCGGCCTCCCTTTGTGCGGGACACAGAAAAAATCCTTCATTCCGCTTATTATAACCGATTTACAGACAAAACCCAGGTGTTTTCCTTTTATAAAAATGACGATATCTCCCGCCGCGCCCTCCATGTGCAGTTGGTGTCCCGCATCGCCCGCACCATCGGCAGCGTGCTGTGCCTGAATCTGGATTTGATCGAGGCGATTGCCCTGGGGCACGATATGGGCCACACCCCTTTCGGCCACGCGGGGGAAACCTATCTGGACGAGCTGTATTTTGAAGGCGCCGGCCGCCATTTTGCCCATAACGTGCACTCCGTCCGCGTGCTGGATGGAATCTTTCCTTATAATATAACTCTGCAGACTCTCAACGGGATCCTGGCCCATGACGGAGAAATCGAGTGCGATGAATACCGCCCTTGCCCCATGGAGGATTTCTGCGTTTTGGACGCCGCCATGGAAGCCTGCTACCAGGACCGCGCTTATAACCGCCGCCTGATGCCCTCTACCCTGGAGGGCTGCCTGGTGCGGATCTGCGATATTATTTCCTATCTGGGTAAAGACCGACAGGACGCAAAAAAGGCCGGCCTCATCTCCGAAGACGCTTTTGCATACGGCGCCATCGGCCGCGTCAATGCGGAAATCATCAATAATCTCAGTGTCAATATCATTGAAAACAGCTACGGCAAACCCTATATCAAAATGGATCAGGCGTATTTTGATGCCCTTTCTGCCGCGAAACGCAGCAACTATGAGCAGATCTATTTGAACCCCGCCGTCGCCGGACCCCAGCGGGAAGTGATCCGCCCCATGTTCGCCCGCCTCTATCGCCGCCTGGTGCAGGACGTGAAGGAGGGGCGCCGCTCCTCTCCCGTGTTCCGCCACCATATCGAATTTATCGCCGCCGCAAGCTGCCATTATCCGCGCCCTATTCCCTACGAGGAAAATGATCCCCATACGATCGTCACCGATTATATTGCCTCCATGACGGACGACTATTTTGTGGAACTCCATCAGTATCTGTTCCCGGGGGAGCGGGCCATCGAATATCACGGATATTTTCGCTGAATCGTATTGACAAGCGCGCGAATTTCTGCTATAATAGGCAGGTAGTCTGAAGATCCTGCACGCTGATATAGCTCAGCTGGCAGAGCACGTCATTGGTAATGACGAGGTCGGCGGTTCGAATCCGCCTATCAGCTCCAAAGCATCGCATGTATGTGCGATGCTTTTTCTTTACAACCCCTCCGCCACGGTTTCACCGCGGCACCTCCCCTTCGCAAGGAAGGGGAGGCTTAGATATAAAGCTTTGCCACCACCCCGGGTCTGCTGCGCAGCCCCGACGAAGGGGAGGCTTAGAGTGTTAAAGTCCCCCTTGTGTAAAGGGGGATGTCAGCGTCAGCTGACAGGGGGATTGTTTTCTTTTATAACCCCTCCGCCACGGTTTCACCGCGGC
>CAJFOI010000023.1 GCA_904396155.1 Candidatus Avispirillum faecium
CGCCCCGCATACGCGGGGCGCAAACTTTTATTCTTCTACCGTAATCACCGATACCGGACAGCTGTTTTCCGCCCGTTTTGCGTTATCTATATTGTCCCGTGTTACTTCTCCATATGCTTCGGCCAGGCCGTCGTCCGCGATCCGAAATACCTCCGGACATATATCCGGGCAAAGGCCACAGCCGATGCATCCATCCCGGTCAATCCTTGCGTTCATACCATTGCAACCTCATTTCCAAATTCCAGTGCGGGTACGCCACACCTGTCTGTTTTAGTATGCCGCAAAACTGCATAAATATCCCCCGCCATCCTCAAATTTCTTCATCCAAATAAATACGCGAACCTGTGGCTCCTCGCTGCCCCTGATATTTTCCCCGGTATGGATTTTTTGCACGTCTGTCCAGCTGGGCAAACACCAGCTGACCGACTCTGCGGCCCGCCTCCAATTCGATCGCACACCGGCTTGCATTGTACACCTCCAGCGTAATCTCCCCCTCAAAACCGGGATCCACCCACCCGGCGTTTTGAATAAACAGCCCCAGTCTGCCGATGGAACTGCGTCCCTCTACAAAGGCAGTCAAATCGTCCCCCAATCTAAAATATTCCATCGTCGTTGCCAGTACAAATTGACCGGGCATGAGCAAATACCTCTCCGACTGAATCGTTTTATATCGTATTTCACTGCCCAGACGGATGATCCCATCGCAGCTTTCCTCCACAATGCTGTATGTATCTCCGATGCGTATATCCACACTGGCCGGCTGTATCTGGCCCGGCTCTATTGGATCGATCGAAAGACGGCCGCAGGACAAATATTCCCGAATTGTTTTATCAGACAGTATCATTGTAATTTCCTTTTCTTTAGAGAGAAATGCTCGGTATTTTAATATTGTACCATATCTTCCGGTGCCTTGCAACGATATAAGCAAAACAGCACATTTTATCACAATGCACCGCAATGCGTCCCAATAAAATATGCTGCTTTTCTATGTAGCAGAGCGTTGCCGCTCTGCATTTTCATTTTCAGCCGCAATTATCTGCAGCAAAAGATCCGGCGAAGGCCTCTGCAAAAACTGGATCCGGAGGCACAATCGCAGCCGCCGGTGCCTGTATCCGTCTGCGCATCTCCATATGCCGCTTCACAGCGTGCGGCGCACCGTTCCTTGCACTGTTCCACCCGGGATGCAGCATTGTTGCTACTGCTACTGCCACTGCTCCCACAGCCGCAGCTGCAACATCCGCAGCTCCGGCGCTCCGTCCGGCGCTCTGCAACAATTCCGCATTCACAGTTTGTGTCTCTGTACTCTGCAGAATTTCTGGCTTCATTATTAAAACCACAACACATAATATTTCCCCTCATTTCCATTTTTGTGTGGACATCCCACACCTACAGTATATGAGGGAAACCGTATATGGTGCAGACAACCACTGTCGGGCGTAAAACCATTTTTTCATTTTACGCCCGACTGCCAGAGCGCCGATTCGCTTTTACTCTGCCGACGCATCCGGCCTTGTTAGTGCGGGGCGCAATCTTATGAGAATGATCACCGACAAAATGGCGACCAAAACTGCTGTGATTGCAAAGTTCAACCAGATCCCCGTAAGACCCAGCGGCCAGAGCACGCCGAACAAAATCACGGGAAAGACAAGTGCGTTGGATACCGATATCAAAGAAGCGGGCAGTGGTTTCTCAATAGCCAGCATGTAGCTTTGCGTAGCAAAGGAAAACCACCGGAAAATATATGTCAGGCTAAACAGCCGCAGCGCACTTATAGACATGTCAAGCACTTCACTTTCTGCGTCTGCTACAAACAAATTTGTGATCTGCTCCGGGAACAGAAAGATCACTGCCACCGCCAGCAGGGAGACAACCGCACTTGCGGTATAGCAGCATCTTTCAATCGCCCGCACCCGGGAAAACTTTTTCGCCCCCCAGTTAAACCCCACAGCAGGCTGGAGAGAGTCACACATACCATACAAAAGCGGCTGGATAAATCCTTCCGCAAACATCAAAACACCACACACCGACACGGCAATCTCTCCGCCCATGCGCACCAAAATTGCATTCATTAATATAGAGGTAATCCTGCCTGCAATATTGTTCAGAAAATTGGGGCTGCCGCAGGCAAGGATCTGCCGCACCATGGCGCCGTGAAAATGCGGCCTGCAAAAACGCAGCTGTGTTTTTCGCAGGAAAAACGGGATGAAAGCAGCAACCGCACAGACAAACATACCGCTGCAGGTAGCAAGCGCTGCCGCCCAGATCCCCCAGTGAAATACGCCGAGGAACAAAAACTCCAGCACTCCGCAAAGCAGAGACATGGAAATATTCATAACCATGCTGCCCCGGATATAACCGCAGATACGCAGATAATTGTCCACAGCAAAAATAATGGTGGTCACAGGAGAACACAGTGCGTAAACCCGCATATACTGCACCGCCAGGCGCGCAAAATCTCCCTCTGCGCCCATGAGCCGGATCAGCGCCGGCGCCGCGCCGAACAGGACAGCGCCGATGAGTATCCCCGTCCCCACGATCATCAGGCAGGAACAGGTGAAAATGTTGTCGGCTTCCCGCTCCTGCTTTTTTCCAAGAGATATCGATATGGGCACCGCCGATCCCACACCGATCAGATCTGCCAGAGAAAAGTTGATAATGACAAAAGGCATGGCGAGATTGAGCGCAGCAAATGCGGTCTCTCCCAAAAAACGGCCCACAAAAACCCCGTCCATCGTTTGATACAGCGCCGAAGCCAGCATACTGATGGCCCCGGGAATGGAAGCCAGAAAGAAAAGCCGCAGGGGCGGCGTTTTGGAAAACAGTGTCGCAGAATGCATCGATATCTCCCTCCTTTCTGCATATCCAAAGCAGAGGCAGAAAAACTGTGTCGTGCCGGACTCCATATGTACACAGACATCTCATATTGTATCTGCCTCCAGGCAGGATGTCAAGAAAAAAGCGCCGTGCAACAAAAATTTGTCTGCATGGCGCCTTTTTTATTCTGTTTTACTTTTCCGCAGCAATTAGGCAGTGTACGTCTTGCTTGCCAGAACGCTGCCGCTCTGGTCCAAAACCTCTACCACAATGGAATCACACTCTGGTACATCAAGCTGCACAGCAGGAAGCATTACACTATACATGGAATCCAGTGTGCTTATGTACAGCTCTGCCCCAGCGGCATCTGTCACAGCTGCAGTGCTGTATGTATAAACCAGAGAATTTCCCCGCGCCAGACAGTGAATAGATGCAAGCGCATTATTCCCATCTTCAAATTCGGCCTCCTGCTCCTGGGCATAGGCTGCAAGCGCGCTGCTGTCTCCCGCAGCGGTGTCCCCATCCTCGCTGTCACCGGCATCGGCGGTAGTATCTGCCTCCGTGGTGTCCTCTTCGGTGGTATCCGCTGCAGTGGTGTCTGCTTTGGTCGTCTCTGCCTCGGTGGTCTCATCTGCAACAGTGGTGACGGCTTCAGTCGTCTCTTTTGCATCACCCTCTTCCTCCTTGGAGCAGCCTGCAAATATGCACGCCACGCACAGGAGCATCGCTACTGACAGTACAAAGATTTTTTTCATGTGTAACCCTTTCTCAAATTGGATTTTTACAAATTTCACAAATGAAATTCATAAAGCTTACACATATTATAGCAGATTTACAAATATTTTGCAACTGTTTTTTAACAATTTCTTAAAATATTGCATTATAGTACAAAAAATGCCGTACGGCAGAAAATCTGCTGCACGGCGTTTTTCGTTTTTCCAGATCAGACGTCAAGCCTGTGCGCTGGTGTCTGCATCCGCACTGGTATCCGCGTCGGCGCTGTCGCTCGTATCCGCGTCGTCAGTGGTCTCTGCATCAGAGGTGTCCTCGTCTGTGGTGTCCTCATCAGTGGTGTCTGCTGCAGTGGTGTCGTCGTCTGTTGTGTCTGCAACAGTGGTGACGGCTTCGGTTGTCTCCTTTGCATCACCCTCTTCTTCCTTGGAGCAGCCCACAAATACGCACATCACGCACACGAGCATCGCCAGAGACAAAACAAAAAGCTTTTTCATGTCTAAACCCTTCTTCCTAAAATTTATTACAAAATCCCAGCAGGGAGTTTGTACCAATTTCGCTGGTAAGTATAGCACATTTACATCAATATTGCAAGAACTTTACAAATATTACACATTACGAATCTTTTAATTTTTCGTAAACAACGCGCGGCTCCCTCTGACTTTACCTGTATTTCAAGTGCATTTCACCCAATTTCCCTTTTACCTTATGCGGCGGCAGCGTAAAATATACATAAGGTAATATGGGAGGCAAACATATGGAAGAGATCAGAACAAGAAGAATCGCGATGGTGACTGCCATGCTGATGGCGGCCGCAGTCATCCTGTGGATCGTACTCATGCTTCTTGGTGTGGGAAAACGGGAACCGCAGGGCACCTCAGGGGTGCTCGCCGCGGGAGAGAACGTACAAAACTGCAGTGTCTTTGACGACGAAGAAAAAGAGCGGGAAGAGATCGAACGGCACAGCGATCTGTACTTTGCACAAAATCAAAAATAAGGCACACAGATGTGTGCCTTTTCTTTTTCTCATGGCAAAGCCGCAGACTGCCGGACCTGCTCCATTTTCTCCTTTGCCGCATTTACAGCATCTGTGCTGGGAAGGATCACATACAATTCCATTCCCGGTGCAGTATAGGTGGAACGAAAGGCGCTGGTGCCATCCACGGTAAAAGTGGAAATGCTCCATTCCCTCTTGCCAAAAAGCTGCATCCGTATCAGGGACAGGATTTGATCCTCCGGCATATTTGTCTCAAAGCTTTCCCCAATTGCGTTCATCACAGAACGGTAATTTTTCAAAATCGCCGGAGAAGTACATTTCGTAATGACCGCTTTAACGACCTCCATCTGATTTTTTACCCGCTGATAGTCCCCCGTGGGGAAGCTGAGACGTTCTCTGGCAAACGCAAGCGCCTCCAATCCGGTGAGCTGATTGTAGCCCTTGTGATAATCCCGGATGTTTTTGACGGTGAAATCGTGCTCCGAATAGACCTCCACGCCGCCCAGCGCATCAATAATATCCACAAAGCCGGTAAAATTCATCCGAAGGTAATAGTCGATATCTATATCATACAATCGCTCCAGCGCGTCCATAGAGGCCTCTACTCCAAAGATTCCCGCGTGGGCCAGCTTATCCTTTGCACCTTCCGTCTGAGAAAATTCCACGTAGTAATCCCGCGGCGTAGCAAGCATAAAAATCTCCTCCGACCGGGTGTTTACCGTTATTAAAATATTCACATCGCTCCGGGAGCGGACCGCCAGCCCTCCGAATGTGTCGATCCCGCTGATATACATTGTAAAGGAATCGGGAACATCTTCCGGGACGGATATTTCCTCCGTCTCTTCCCCGCTTTCCCTTGTATCCTGCAGGATATAGGACTCAATCCTGCGAATTCCATCCGCCACCCAAGCATATCCGTCTGCCTCTGCAATGCTCTGCACGTAGGCTTCATTTAGAAGGATCGCCTGACTTTTCTGCTCCCGCAGTCCGTCCGCAAGAGCAAAAAGATTCTCATATGTGGCGATCTCCGGCGCCGCTCCCAACGTGTCTGCAACCTCTGAGACGGCCTGTTCCATCGCATCCGCATCTGCATCACTGTCGGCCATTCCGTAGGAATACCCCCGGGTATCCTGGATGCTCTCAGCACGGTCCTCCGTAAGGACATATACGGAAAAGACCACCTTCGGTTCCTCTGGTGTTGTAACCTGCTCCAGCGTTCTCTTCCCAATGACAATATAATAAACAGCCATCCCCACGGCAGCGAGCAATATGGCTGCCACCAGACCGATTACCACATAGGATATCCATTTCTTCTTTGTCCTCATCCCTCTACATCCTTCCCCGCCCTGCAGAGCAGATCGGCAATTTCCCCGGCGGTCTCTGCGACCAGTACCGCCCCGGCTTCTTTTGCCTGCTCCGGATCTTGGAAACCAAATCCATAGGTAACTGCCAGAAAAGCAGTCCCTGCTTCTCTGGCGCCGGCAGCGTCAAAGGCGCTGTCCCCCACCAAAATTGTTTCCTTTTTTTCGGACATTGCGGCCTGCATACAGCGCCGGATAAGATCCGCTTTTGTGAGACTATCGTCTGCGTCCATACCACTCACCATATCAAAATAGGATAGTAGTCCCAATGCATCCAGCATTTCTTTTGCAAAGATATCTTTCTTCAAAGTTGCCACACCGAGAAAGCAGCCGGCTTCCTTCAGCCGCCGGAGCGTCTTTTCCACGCCGTCGTATACGCTGGCCTGCAGCTTTCCTTTTTCTGCATAATAGGTGCGATAGCAAGCAGCCGCCGCCTCTGCCCCTGCCCGGTCCATTCCACACAGGTTTTCAAATACCCAGATCAGCGGCGCGCCGATGGCCCGACGGACAAAATCGTCACCGCCGAAGTCCTGCCCCATTTGCTCCATGGTCCACCGATATGCATGGAAAATCCCCTCGTAAGAATTGACCAGCGTTCCGTCCATATCGAACAGAACGCATTTATACCAATTGCATTTCTCCATCGTAGGCTCCCAGTTCATATACGGATGGAGTGAGAAAAGAAATTTCCATGTCCTGGGACAGGCGCCGCAATTGGTTGCGGATCCGGCGCCGCTTTTCGTGTACTTCTTCCTCATTCACCTGAATGTCCAGTTCCTTGCTGTAATAATTGCCGTTGTGGCGGCGATGGAAGCCGTCAAAGCCCGCAAGGTAGACTTTGTCTGCGCCGCAGCACTTCAGCAGATGCAGCAGCATGAGCCCCGCATTGTCCGAAATCATCTCATCGTCATTGGTATACCGGGCATAATTTACATACAAACAGTCGTCCCCTCCCACAATGTTGGAGGTCAGGATGGTGCGGACTTCTCCCAGATTCCGAATATCCCGCTCGATACTGTCCATTCTTTTATGGTTGCTTACAAAACAGGCATGCATCCGATAGCGCGCATCGACAAAGTTCACCGAAATCACATAAGGGTCTTCCGCATCGATAAATTGCATGATCGTGGCATATTCCGATACAAGGCTTTTCCCCGGCGCCAGCAGGAGTATTTTCTTCCCGGATATCCACCGGGCAATCTGACGGACTGCCGCGCTGTCATCGATTTCTCTGCTTTGATACTGCACATAAAGCTGCTCAATGAGCTGTTGGTCATACAGGATTTTATATTCTTCCGGAATAGACTGAATAATTTTTTCGATGTCCTTCATAGTCAGTGTTTGTTTATTGATCAAATATGCCGCATAATTGGGATGACACACGTTGCTGGCGGCAATATGGTACGGTACACTGTAGCCCCACTCAAATTCCTTGCGAATGGCCGAGATATATTCGTCATAAATATCCATCACCATGGTGACGTCATAGCGGGAGGCAATGTTCTTGTTGATATACTGGGTAATCAGCTCCGTGGGCAGATTGCCCGCGCCCCTGCCCATTCCATTGACGGATGCATCCAAAATCAATGTCCGCTTCGTCTGGATTTTGCCCAAAATCTGGGCGTTGGAAAAAGCCAGTTGCAGATTGTTGTGTCCGTGAAAGCCCAAATGAATCTGGGAGTCCATATTTCCATCGATCAGATAAAATCGATGGGACACCTCGTTGCGGTACATGCTGCCCAGGGTATCGACGATATAAAAAGCGTAAGGCTGCAGCTGATTCATCTTTTCTACCAGCTGCAAAAGCTCCATATCGCTGTAAAATCCGGTACCCACCGGCTGCATGAATACTTTATACCCTTTTTGCATGATGATGTCGGCCCAGTCGATGGCCTGGCTGATTTCCTCCTTGTGAAACGTCAGCCGGATCCCCTCGATGCTTTTTCCGTCATAGGGAGTGAGTTCCGACGGGTGCAGCTCCTTCTCCCCGATGGCGATCATCGCCACATACATGGATGTTCGGTTTTGCCTTGGAAGTACTTCTTCGATTTGCCCGATATTGTTAAAAAGCGAGCAGGCTTCCTCCTGTACCATGCGGGTCAAAAAGCCGCATTCGATGATATCGATATTTGCCCGCTCCAGCTTGTCCAAAATGGAAACAATCGTCTTTTTTCCAAATCTCCAGTCGTTGATATAGCCCCCGTCCCGCAGGGTGCAGTCCAGGATTTGTATGCTCACAGCAAGATCTCTCCTCTCTCTAATTTTTTTTGGATAACCCCTCTGACAAATTCCAGATCCTTTGGGGTATCCACCGACAGCGTGTGCGCCTCCACCGGAATCATTTTCAACTTTTTACCGTGCTCGATGAAGCGCAGCTCGTTGATATCCTCTATTTTCTCCACTTCTCCCTTTGGCGTCTGTGCGAAAAAACGCAACGCTTCCGGGGAATAGGCAAGCACCCCAAGGTGCTTGTAATAGTCATATTCCACAATGGCCTTCGGGTGGGGGATCGGGCTTCTGGACATAAACAGTGCGTACCCCTCCCCGTCGGTCACCACTTTGATGTTGGTGTCGTCCACCACTTCCACCGGATGATGAATCCTGGTCATCAGATTGGAGGCGAAAAACGGTTCCCCCTCCGCCGGAATTATCTTTTCTACAATTGCCGATTCAATCAGCGGTTCATCTCCGTTGACGCAGATATAGACATCTGCCGAAATTTTCTGTGACGCTTCATAAATCCGCTCGGTACTGCTGCGGTGCAGGGGCGAGGTCATCACACAGGGGATCCCATACGTCTCGCACACCTGCCGGATCTGATCGTTGTCCGTCACCGCATACACAGCGCCGATTTTTTTGGACTCCGTCACCCGGCGCCATACCCACCAGATCATCGGCCGTCCGCAAATATCGGCCAGCGGTTTCCCCCGCAGCCGGCTGGATTCATAGCGCGCCGGAATCATCGCAACGGTTTGCATACGTTCTCCCTCATTTCTTAAATAGCCTCCCCAGTGCCCGGAGCGGCCTTGTAATCCTCCAGGAAGTGGAGTTTTCATAATTTTCCACCACTTCCCGAATGCGCCGGTCCATCTCCTGCCTGCTCACCCCCGCCGCCGCAGCCGCAGGTGTTGGCGTCGATGCATTTCCCCTGGAAGAGGGCTTTGTACTTTTCTCCTGCTTGTATAGATTCCAGTTTTCCAGCACCCTGTCCGACCACATTTTCAAAACCCGCTCGCTGACTGCTGCAAATCCCTCCGGAACCGGAATATCCGCACGCCGGCAGCAGTTTTCTCCATCCTGCATATCGTAAGCCAGCACACTGGGCAGATAGATCTGCACTTCTTTTTTCAAAAGCTGTTTTCTCCCGTTTGCCTTGAGCTGGAAGTGCAGGATCAAAAAATCCCGGATCCGGTCCTGCAGCGGCAAAAAAGCCTTGTTGAAGATGGTGTCCTCCCCATAGGTGTCCAGCAGCGCCTGGATCACATAATGCCCCTGCAGCGCGCCGTAACAGCCCGTGGTCAGCGCTTCGTCGTCTTCAAATCCGAAGAAAATGCGGCCCAGCCGAAGCCGTTTCAGGTTTAGGTTTGCCCGGTATTCCGGCGCCAGCACAATGCCCCCCTGCTCGAACAAAATCCGCAGCGCCACATACTCCTCCGCATATGTCGTATGTCCCTCCGATAGTGCCTTTTGCACATTTTCCGGCAGCTGTTCGGTCGGATAGCTGTGCTCGTCCGCGTCAATCAGCTGCGCCCCTGGAAAATCCTCCCGCAATTCTTCCAAATAGCCCTCCGGAATCGGCCGCCCAAAATGGACGCAGATAAACCGCTCGGGAATGACCTCCTTATCCAGGAAATCGAGAAGCCTTTGCACCGTCCTATCCTTTGCCAGATAGGAGTTGAGCAAAAAATACCCCTTGTATTCCTTCAAAAATTCAATAAAATCCGCCTGAAACAGCACCCGGGACTGGGTCATATTCCAATACAGCTGTTTTGCGATGCAATAGACAACTTCCTCGCGGTATTTTGGATCGCTTGTCTCCATGAAGCTTCGGAATGCCTGGAGAATATCCACCATTCCCCCTACAGCTGAGGTAGAAATGGTGTTCGCTCTCCTGTAATAATTGTAGAAGGCCTTTCGCACATAGCCGATGCGGGGCGTCCGGGTGATCAACGCCGGAATCAGCGCAATATCCTCAAACAGCATCTTTTCATACCGGTTTTCCTCCCAGAGGCTTCTCCGATAAATTTTGTTTACGCTGTAAGTAATATTGTTTCCGTTCGCAATGTAATCCGACAGATCCACTTCTTCCCTGGTGTAAGAAGAGACCACCGAGCTTCTGTTCTCCTCCACATACAGGATGCGCACGTCACACATCACAATGTCGTCGTCTTCCGCTATGGCTTTTTCATACATGGCCGCGTACATCTCCGGCTCCACCGTATCGTCGGAATCCAAAAACGCCACATATTCTCCCCTGGCCGCATCCAGCCCGGTATTGCGCGCCATCCCCAGCCCCTCGTTTGGCTTATGGATGACGTGAATCAGTTCGGGATGCTCCTGTGCATAACGGTCGCAAATCTGGGGAGAAGCGTCCTCGCTACCGTCGTCCACAAGAATGATCTCTTTTTCCTCCAGAGTCTGGGCAAGAACGGAATCTACCGCCCGTTCCAGATAGTTTTCCACCTGATAGACCGGAATAATAACCGAAACCTTTATTTTCTCCACACGATCATTGTTTGACTTATACATTTTCATCCTCCTGGCAACCGTAACGGTGGTCGACGGCGTTACATCCCGCCCAAATATTTGAGAATACTTCTCAGCTCATAGACTGTCTTGGGCACATAATAGTTTTCTCCCGCAAACTGCATGTAAAATTTATGCAGATACCGCTGCAAAATCTCGTCCTCTTTCCAAAGCACCCTTCCCTGGAACAGCCGATACAGCATGACGGTATTCATATCCATTCCAAACACCAGCCGGCTGGTCAGCGCCCCGTTGGAGCATACCGTGATGACAGTGGTATCCGAAAGATCCTCATTCAAAAGAAACAGTTCCCAAGGAGCATCGTGGGGATACCGCCTGGTAAGCCCCAGCTGCATCGGCACATTTTCGGGGTTTCTGGGATGGGGCTTTACGATAAACCGCCCGGCGCCTACCGTCCGCTGGCACTCCCGCATAAGGTCAATATCGTTGTTCTTCAGACCTTCTGCACGAAAGGACTGCTCTAAGAAAATGAAATCCGCCCCGCCCTCCAGCCGCTTATAGGCAAAAACATAATTGAGAATCTCTTTGAGCTTTTCATCTTCCCGGCAGATCTTCGGCAGAGCGCGGTTCGGCAGACGGTCCCCCCGCATGGCGAGCCGCGGCGCATACAGCAAGACGGATTCCACCTTATCCCGGATTTTTTGTCCCTCGGTATGCCGGTTGATCGGAGCCCGATCCTCCCGCAGGTAATCGATCACATAGGAGGAAAATCCATCCTCGTACCAGTAAAACGGGCAGGGCCGGTCATAAAACCGGCAGGCCAGCATCCGAACAAAGGGGTCGAAATTGGCAAAGTATACGCCCGTATAGTCCCCAAGTTCGTCGCTGAGGGCCCAGCGGAAAATCCGGTCGATATTGGAAAATCCCTCTGAAAGCACCGGATCCTTTGCTCCGGCGTACTTTCGGCTCAAATCCAGCGTTGCAGCAAAAAGCACCCGGGCAAACAGCCCTGTGTTTTGCAGGCGCGGCACGGTTTCCTTCAGCTGCGGGGTGACGTCGGTTACAATTAAATCTGCGCAGCAGTTTTCCAAGATCGTCCTCTTCATATGCACCGCCGTAAGCAGCTGATACACGGAGTTCGCAACGATCAGCACTCTTTCACTTTGCATTCTTTTCCCTTTCTATCTTTTGAATGACGAAGTGCTCCCGCAGGTTTTCACAGCCGGTGGAGTCAAAAGTATAGAGGACCTGCGGCTTTTTTCGGAATACATAGGGCAGCAGCTCCGCAGGAAAGATCTCCCGTATCACGTAGACGCCCGGAAAAATTTGCCCGTAATCCAGCGTATCGTCCGGATGGGGCTTAACTGCCAGGCGCACCCCACGCAGCGCCCCATCCCGCAGGTCTGCATACAGCTGCCGCTGGGTCTCTGTATCCATCACGCCCAAGTTGGCAAAATGCTGGGTTAAAAGAACCGCCTGGGCATTTGTTTGCAGCTGCCGCTTCAAAAAGAAACGAACAATTCTTCTCCGCTTCGCCCGCGAAAGCGCTTCCAGCGCTTCTTCCACACAAAAATCCTCATATTTTTTTGCCGAAACATCCCGCGTCTGTGCCCGTTTGAGGCAAAGGATCCGGCAGACAAGGGGACTGCTGCCGTCAAACATCCCGTATTTTTGGGCAAGTTCGGCATGGACGGGATAGGTTTTTCGAAGTGTCCCGTACAGCGTATCCGGACGGCTCAGCATTCCCGCCGCATCCTCAAAAAAGACAAACGGAATTTTCTTCTGTATCAAATACAAAGAAAAATAAAAATGCGCTCCTGCCACATAGATCTGTGCAAACGATGCAATATCATATGGGATCGTTTGCCTGTAACAACGTGCCACATCCGCTAAAATATGCGTCTCATCCCGGTGGGGAATCTGCAGATAGGGAAACAGGTATACTTCGTCAAAGAAACGGCTTGTTACAAGAGCGGGATACTGGGGATATTTTCCAACGATGAAATCCGGCAGAATCAGCACCGCTTTTTCCTTTTTGTGAAAAAAGATCCGATGCAGCATCACCTCCAGCAGCTGATAGGAACTGATCGCATGATACAATACCGGCGGCGCGCCCTTAAACAATGTGGATTTCATCCATCAGCTCCTCCAGATCTTTCATAAACCCCTTGTTTTCCCGGCTGCAGGAAAGGAGCATCGGCGCATAGGCATCCCGCCCGCTGATGGGAATCTCCCAGCCCAGCCGCTGTTCTGCCTTTGTAAACTGCTCTACAAAATCTATTATGCCCCTGTGGATTTCCCGAATACGTCCAAAAGCTGAGGATCTCTCCTTAAACCGGCAGACAGCATTTCCCTTTTCATCCAAATAAAACCCGATAAGACTTCCCTGTGGCGCACCCAAAAGCAGTTCCCAGTACAAATTGTGTCCCTGTGCCGGATCGTGAAATTTCCAAAGATCCCGGTTTTCTCTTTGGGAATAAAGATAACTGACCATCTGTCCCCGCAGCAAAAACGGCTCTGCGGCATCCGGTTCCGGAGAATGACAGGTGTTGGTTCCCGCCACAATGCCGGTGATGCTGCAGTCCAGTCCCCAAAGCCGACCTACGGCAGTGTTCAGCATAACGGCTCCGCTTCCCGCCCAGCCGATATCCACCGCGGCGGCACGGCGGCAGCCTGCAAGGATCCGTCCATAATAAATCTTCCCTGCCCGCACCTGCTCCTCATAAGCAGAGAGGACTTGCTCCCAGTTGTCTATAAAATATTTTTTTATTTTTTCCACATTTTTATGCGTCAGCGCTTCCTCCGGCGCCACACCTGTCTCTTCGCAGAGGGAGCACAGCAGCTGCGCCTGTTCCATCCCCTCCAAAATCCGTCGGATGGTATAATGCTGGTCTGCTTTGTGGTACAAAAATCTGCGGAAAAAATCATACTTATAATACCGCGCCGTCAGCTTCATCGCCGCCAGTCTGGACCAATAGACATACGCCGTGCTTTCGTTTTCCTCCGGATACATCCGCCGGTAAGCGTCCAGAAGCACCGCACCGTCCCGGGAGAGAAAAAGGATCTTTTCAATATTGTGGTCTTGGACATAACGATGGATGAATCGGCAGTATCCGGTCACAAACAGTCCGCCGTACAAATACCCGTATTCATATTCCCGGGAAAAGGAACTGCAGCCGCTGTATATGTGGGCATCGGTCAGCCCACGGTATACACTCCCCGTAAGAGCGGACATATCCCGGGCGCGAAACCGTTCTCCCCGACAGTGAATATTGGGGTACAGATACGCCTCTATGCGGCGGTGCAGTGCCTGCTGCCTGTCGGAGACCGGGTGATCCCCCACATGGACATACCTCCCTGCTCCGCCTGTCTTTTCCCGCATAATGTCGTACAGACGGCCGTCGCTTTTGGAGGCCTCCCAGTCGCTGGAAACAAAACAATACTCGAAAGGGCCGTACCCGCACTCCTTCAGCAGCGTCTGGATCCGCTCCCTTCCGAGGTACATATCCGATGTTGCCACCAGCCGTCTGCCCTGGCTTTGCAGCTTTTGCACCACGCGAAGCATATACGGATTCGCAAAGCAGCTTTTTCGCTCATACTTCCATTCGGTCTCCATGCCCACCTTCTTTGGGATCCCGGTTTCCCTCTCCATCAAATCCCAAATCTCTTCAAAGGTGACTTCCCACGTTCCCTTTTTTTCATATTTCTCTTTTCTGGCGCGTCCTTCGATTTCCATGCGGATGCGCTGGAAATCCGGGTACTGCAGTTCCATCCCCACAAGCAAAAAAACGTCCGCAGGCTGGGCAAACGGACGAAAAAGAAGGGTATCGAACACGTCAAAAGAAATCACATCATACGCTGTCAGACGGTCTGCAAAAGCCTCGGGAGGATCCCATACAGACAGGGAAGACTCGCTGCCTTCGCTGTAAAGCTTCTTTTCTTCATACATGGGAAAACGCTGCGGGGCTCCAAGACTACGGCAAAAGAAAACATAATACTGTACGTTCAACCAGAGCAGATACAAAAGTGCCCTCCAACGGGTTTTCCCCCGCTGCCGGTACTGCAAGTACCTGTCCCGGATCCCAGGGATCCGGTTTACCAAAAGCTGATATATCTGTTGTCGCACATCTTATCCCCCTTTTAATTTTTCATAGGCGCCGCAGATCTGCCCCGGATCCCCGCTCCCCATCAGGCGCCCCTTTTCTATCCAGATCACCTTTGTGCAATTCTGCCGGATGGTAGAAGTAGAATGAGACACGATCAGCACCGTGGAACCGCCGTGAATCATCTCCCGGATCCGCGCTTCGCTCTTCTTGCGAAAAAACATATCTCCCACACTCAGTACTTCGTCCAAAATCAGAATCTCCGGTGTGTCCCGCGCCGTAGCGATGGCAAAGCCCAGACGGGATACCATTCCGGAGGAATAGTTGCGTACTTTTTCCTCCATGAAGCCTTCCAGCTCTGCAAACCGCACGATATCTTCAAATTTTTCATCGATATACTTCTTGGTGTACCCGATCATGGCCCCATTCAAATAGACGTTTTCCCGCCCGGTGAGCTCCGGATCAAAGCCTGTTCCCAACGTGAGCAGCTGCACCTTCCGCCGATCCACAAAAACCTGTCCCCGGGTAGGGATCAGCGCGCCGGAGATGATTTTAAGCAGGGTGCTCTTTCCTGAACCGTTTGTCCCGATAATCCCCACCACTTCTCCCTTTTCTACGCAAAAGCTGATATTGTCCAGCGCAGTAAACATTTCGTAGCGGTGCTCCCCCCGCAGCTTGCGCAACAGCAGTTCCTTTAAGCTGCTGGCCTCGTCCTTCGCACGGCGAAACCGCATCGTTACATTCTCTACAACGATTTCCACCTGTTCTGTATTGCCTTGTGCCGGCATTTTTCCCCTCCGCTTATATCTTTTGCAAAATTCTGCTGCGGCATCTGCGAAATATCCCATACCCAAGTCCATAGACCGCTGCCGCCCACAGAACCATCTGCAAAAGCTCCACGGCGTCCGGCAGGGCTCCGTACATCACAGCTTTTCGCAGACAATGGATATAGGTATACAGGGGATTGTTCCAGATCACCACCCGGATCAATCCCTGGAGCTGTTCCACCGGATAAAATATGGCTGAGCAGTACATCCAAAGGGTGAGCACTACCGAATACAAATGCTTGATATCTCCAAAAAATACATACGCTGTCGCCAGCATATAAGAAATCCCCAGGGAAAAGACAATGAGGCAAAGAATAATCACCGGAGAAAACAGCATCGTCCATTTCGGGGTCACCTGGAATACCGCCAGCATCAGCACATACGCCACCAGGGAATAGCCCAGATTGATCAGCGCCGTATACACCCGGGTAAGAATAAAAAGATCCATGGGAAATTTGACCTTGAGAAGCAGCATCTTGTTGTCCGCCAGGGTGGTCATGGCAGCGGTGGTGGCACCTGTAAAAGTTTGCCATAAAATATAACCGGTGAGATAATAGATCGGATAGTTTTCAATGGAACGGCGAAACAGTTGAGAAAAAATCAGGGAAAGAACCGCCATGGAAAGGAGCGGGTTCAAAACGCTCCACACGATCCCCAGATAGGAGCGGGCATATTTGCGTTTGATCTCCCGTGCGGTCAGCTGGCGCACCACAAACGCAAACTGCCTACGTTGTTGCACGTCCCTCATGTTCCCTCTCTCTTTCTCTTTGAAAATGGTACATCTTCCGCAGCTGCCGCGCGGCCTGATACAGTCTGTACTGGTGCAAATGGCGCCGAACGCGTTTCCCGCTGCGCACGGCGCTTCCCTCATACCAGGCACTTTCCCGGATGAGGCCTTTTTTTCGCCCGGTCATCAGGAGCAGTTTTGGAAGAAAATGATGTGCGCGCAGTTCTTCCTCCGTCAGAGGTGCGGCAAGCTGTCCCGCTTTTCCTTCCAGTACATCGTCGGAAAAAGGCAGACTTCCGAATACCTCTGCCTCGCTCCTGGATGGCCGTCCCATAAACTGTTCAAACAATTTGCAAACGACGTGCCTGTCTCCATTAAGCATACGTTCGTCCGGAAGACCCCTCCACGTTTTTGCAAACCGCCGGATATACGGCAGCAGGCAATCCTCGATTTTTTTCACAAATGTTTTCTGCCCCGCTTCCATATGACCATAACAGGGGATATATCTTTCTCCCTTGCGCCGATAAGACAGGGTCATCCCATGAGGGGCCGTGTACACTGCTTCAAACAGGCAGTTGTTGAAATACACCTTCGCCCACAGGTTCCCTTCCGGCGCAAAAGCATACGTGTGGTATTCCTCCCGGCAGGCACCGGAGGGCAGGTCATACAGTCCCCAATAATATCCTTCCAGCCGCCGCGTCCTTCCCATAAATGTCAGGACATCCTGCAGCGTTTTCTGCATGGAACCCACCCATCCGCTGTCCACTACCGCGTCCGCGGCATCCTCCAAAAGCCCTTCCTGCCGGAGATACCCCGCAAGTCCCGGCATCGCTCCTCTGGAATGTCTGTCCATATGTGCAAGAAACAGCGCACATTCTCCCAGCCGATGCCGGATCTCTGCCAGCGCAGCATAGGGCAGGATCTCTTCCGGTGCAAACGGAAAAGAAACAGATCGCAGCACTTCCCCTCTCTCCTCTTCCGTCAGCCCTGCACGGCGTAATATCTTCTCCATTGTAACATCTATGCCGCCCCGACAGACATATTCCAGCGCCGCTTTTCGATCGAGATGAAAGACGGGCAGCCGGAGGGAATAGCGGGAACAGCACAGGTAGCGGCATTCTATGGGCAAGCGGTATTCCTCACAGAAAATCAACGCGGCGCGCCAGGGAAAATATCCATCTCTTGCCAGGAAATACAGACGCTTTTTCTCGCTTTTCACCGCCTCATGCAAGACCCACTCCACAAAGCTTCCAAGCGCCGGCGCCAGCACATACGTGCTCGTCAAAGCCAGCGCGTCCACCGGCAGAGGCGTACCCTCCAGTATCTGTGCCATTCGAAAAGACCGGCGCCAGACTTTCCGGTACTGCTCCCATCTGTCTTCCAGTCCCTGCACGTTTCTCACAGCTTTCTCTGGTACTTTCGCCGGCGGATGTAATGGTGCACCGGCGCGGGAATGGCTCCTACCAATAACGGTTTGAACACATAGGGAAGTGTCCGTCCCCTCAAAATGCCGAGCGCTGCAAATCCTCTGCGGCGCAGCCGCATCTCCCGGATGCGGCGCCGGTACGTCCGTTTTCGGTGAGAGGCATAATCCTCCCGATACCGCAGCAGCGGCTTTTGCAGATTGCAACCTCGATATCCCCTTGCGTGAAGCCGCATAAACAATTCATAGTCCTCCAGCTGCCGATCTCGGGAAGCTACGCTATAGCCTCCGTTTTCTACAAGCACTTCTCTGCGAAAGAGCACCGAGGGATGGATATAGGGAGAGTTGAAAAGAAAATCCCTTTTTGTGGGGACTTCCGGCATCTTTTGATATCCCCAAACACCCTGGGTGTCAAACAATTCTGCATTGGACCCTGCCCACTGGAACTGGGGATGGGCGCGCAAAAACGCATACTGCTCTTCCAGCCGACTGCGGCGGGAGATATCGTCTCCGTCCATTCTGGCAATATAGCGTCCGGACGCCCGCTCAAGACATGCGTTCAGGGCATAGGCCAGTCCCCGATTCTCTGCAGAGCGGATATATACGATTCGCCTATCCTGTGACGCAGCCCCGCGGATGTACCGGACAGCTGCCTTTTCGGAGCCGTCATCATACAAAAGCAGCTCCCAGCGGCCGAAGGTCTGCCGGAGAATCGATGCCAGCGCACAGAAAAGATGGGTCTTGTCCGGATTAAACACGCCCATAATGATACTGATCTCTGGCTTTTCTTCCATATGTCTCCGCCTCGACTTTCTGCTCCATATCCCTGTATACTCTGCGCATCAATTCACCTGCGTATGCCCTGTCAAAGGGCCGCACCGAAGCGATACAATGCTCTGCCATCCGCTTTCTGTCCCCGGAATCCAGATGCCACATTTTTTCAATATTTTGCGCGAAGGCGCCTGCATCGTCCCAGCGACAGATAAATCCGTTTTTCCCGTGTTCCATATATTCCCGGGTGCCCCGGTTGTCCGACGCAATGACAGGGATCCCCATCGCCAGCGATTCCAGCCCAGCCATTCCCAGTCCTTCCCGCCTGGAGGGAAAAGCGGTGGCATCTGCGCATCCGAGTATGCGGGGGATATCGGTACGGTGTCCGTAAAGGATCACGTTTTCGGAAATTCCAAGTTCCAAAATCCACTGCTCCACGCGCTGCCGGAAAAAACCGTCGCCGCAGATCCCATAGAGAAGCCCGGAAAGATTTCCCCGTTTCTTCTTGATCCTCGCCAGTGCCTCCAAAACGACCCGGTGATTTTTGTTTCCATTCAGCTCGCCGATCGACAACAGAAAAAATACATTCGCCTCAATCCCAAGGGCTTGCCGCAGAGACCTTTTCTCCTCACGGGAGAGCGGCCCAAACCGGCTTCGGTCCAGCCCTATACCGGGAAGCTTATAGAGATTTCCACCTTTCTTCAGATGAAACCGCCGGGCATTTCTGTAGTCTTCCTCGTTGATGACAATCAAAATATCTGTATAATGGGCCAGCATTCTTTCCACATGGTAATAGACCAGATGATTCCAAAGGGGCGCTTCCCGGTAAAAGTGAAAGCCATGGGCCGTATAGATCACAATGAGGTTTTTTTGTCGGCAAAGCTTTCCTGTCAGTCGCCCCAGCACTCCGCCCACCGGCGTATGGCAGTGGATCGCCCGGATGGGGTATTTCTGCACCAGTCCAAGCAGCTGTCCCAGCGCCTTTTGGTTGTCCCGAAGCATAAAAGGCGATCGGGCGATGGCAATGGGATGAACCATCACCTGCATTTGCTCCATCTCCCGTGCATAAGAAACATATCGGGGCTCGTCTATATTTGTTGCATAGTGCACCACATACCCCATTTGTTGCAGGATCCGTACATTTTCCCTTTCAAATTTCCAAAGAAAATCATTGGTGGTGGCAAGAATCAAGATGTGTTTCTCCATGTTGCAAATGCTTCTTCCCCCTTTGAAAGCTGCGTCTGAAATTGGTACGCCGGCATGACACGCCAGTATGTATAAACAGTTTCACCATTTGGGGAATGTTTTATTCCCAGGGCAAAAAGGCAGCACGAATAAAAAAGCCCTTTGCCGCATAGCGGCAAAGGGCTTTTTCAATTTTTTACAAATCCAGGGGAAATCCGCTCCCCAGAGCACTTCGCAAAAGGACTCTGTCCTTATGCGTATACAGTTACATGGATGAGATTTTCCGGGACTTCGGCATAGTCGTAATACATGGGATTGCCATCCTGATCCGTCGCAGTGTAGTACAGCGCCCGAAGCCGGTAGTCTCCGTCGTCGCCGGCGTAGAACATAAGCATGTTCCCCATAAGGAAGCGGCTCTCATCTACAGGTTCCCAGATCTCTCCGTTTTTCTTTTCCACAAGAATGGTGGGGGTGTTTTCCGTCAGCCCGGCACACTGATATCCGAAGCTCATGTATGCCATGCCGTAGGTGGATACAATATCGATGCTGCTTTCCGGCTCCATTGTGGTCGGTCCGCCGTTGGATCCGAATTTATCATACAGATAGGTGCCTCCCGCTCCATCGGTGTATTGAAGATCATCAAAGGACGCGTTGTTGTTCAGCTTCACATAAACGGTGTATTTTCCCGTCTCCGTGGGCATATCGGCAGGCGTGGCAAAATCCTTGTCTGTATAATAACCGTCCAGCCACACATTGGTAAAGTTGCCCCGTTTTGCGAAAAATTGAGAAAACAGACTTCCCAGGTCCTTCTGTTCGGGGAACGCGTTTTCCTCACCCGTTTTATACTCCAGCGTCCCCATCTCTACATCGGCGTTGGTCATGTAGGTGATGGTAATAGGCAGACCGGGAATGACCGCCTCCGCATCATACTGATTGTCAAAGCTGTCGGATTCCACCGTATCCTGGGCGGCAGTCAGCGTGATCCCCAGATCGATGTAGAGCGGC
>CAJFOI010000024.1 GCA_904396155.1 Candidatus Avispirillum faecium
AAAGAATTTCGGAGTCTTTTCTGTTTGGGTCCCCCCAAACTTGTTGTCTTTGTTGTTCAATTTTCAAGGATCCCGCAGCCCCTCTCTGGGACAGCTTGCTTATTATATCACTCCTACCACCTCTTGTCAATACCTTTTTCCTAACTTTTTTTCCTTTTTTTCTAAAGTTTAAGCAAAACTTACTGCGCATACACAGAAGTGACATTCAAATACTCCTCCAGGCACAATCCACTTTCAAAAACACTCTTTGCCGTAGATTTCCCCAGATAACGTACATGCCACGGTTCATACATATACCCGGTAATATCCTCTTTCCCTTTTGGATACCGTATGATAAACCCATATTCCCAGCAGTGTTCCCGAAGCCAAATCCCCTCCTTTGTCTCTCCAAAGGATTCTTCCAAGGAGTTCAAATCAAAAGCAAGGCCCGTTTGATGCTCCGAATGTCCGGCCCTGGCAGAATACGTATCCGCAGCTTCCACGCCGTCTCTCGCAACATAATTATTATACAATGTATTCTGCCGCTCATAGGAACGATACCCAGAAACAATTGTCAGAGAAATTCCATCTGCTTTTGCAGCCTGAAACATTTTTGCAAGTGCAGTGTTTGCCTCACTGTCTACATCTGGACTGTAGGTGCTGGGAAGAGCATAAGTTTTGTTTACAATTAAAATCCCATTGATATAAGTGAGTCCATCCGCACTGGTAGGGTTTGTTACATTTACTGTAATGCTTGCCGCCACCTTCGGGTCACTTTCCAAGCAAGCGGTTATTACGCACTGTCCCTCTCCCTTGCCGATAATGCGCCCGCTGTCGTCCACTACAGCCACAGCCGCATTATCTGTTGCCCACAAAAGTTTCTGATCTGTTCCATCGGCAGAAACAGTCACAGCGGGATCCACATAGCCGCCTATGGGAATATCCGCAGTATTTGTGTCCAGTGTGATCGACGCTGCGGGGTCTGTCTCATTTTCTGGTCCAGTGGTTTGGTTTGTACTTGCTTCATCTTTTCCGGTTGTACTTTCGTTCCCGGCAGCAGGGTCACTACAAGACATCAGTAAGCTGCCACAACACAGTAAGGCAACAATCAATGAAATGCTTCTTTTCATATTTCTGTCCTTTCCTCTCAAGACAAATTCGCAGAATCGCTCTGCCGCATGTTTCCCGTCAACTCGTCTACGATTTCGCATATCGTGGAAACTGTTCTTTCCGCCGCGTCTTGCAGCGCAGGCGGGCCGCTTTGCATGGATCTTCCGTGAAAGGCCCCCACCATGGAGAGATCATTCAAATTGTCCCCCACAGTGTAGACATTTCCATGAGGAATTTGAAACATCTGCGCGGCATATGCCACGCCGCCGGCTTTATCAACACCCGCGGGAGGCATATCGATGTTATTGTTGTTCAGCAGCGGATTGACAAAGTCCCCAAACAAACGGGAAATTTCCTCTGCACGCCGTACAGACTCCTCGACAGTCTCATATTTCACATTGCAGTTGGTAATGGAAGGAATTTTGCAGCCCTCGGCAAAGGAAATGGTCCGCATGGCCAGCGGCATGCCGCCGATGTCTACATTATATCCTTCTTTTCCCACCTGAAGCACAGCGTACAGGGCGCCGGTATCCTTAAAATATCGAAGAATCTCCCCCACGCGTCCTTCTTTCGTTCGGCGATCATAGATCACATTCCCAGACAAATCCATGCACAAAGCGCTGCTCATGCAAAAACAGCTGTCCATCTCCCAGAAATTCTGCTCCTGCAGGACAGACATGGTGCTCTCGTAGTCTCTGCCCGTAACCAGGACAAACCGATTTCCCGCAGACCGAAACCGGCGGACCGCCTCTTTATCCTCGTTTGTAATTCCGCCGTTTTCCCAGCGGCACAGTGTTCCATCAAAATCGCTTGCAAGCAAATACCCCGACATGATTTTCTCCCGTTCTCTATGTGATGCTATTCTATCATACACAAAAAGGGATATTCTGTCAAATTTTCGTATTATTTACACCTGCCACTGCCGTATGCAAAAAATTGTAAAAGGCAGCGTATTCGTCCCGGGTCAATTGTCTCGGGTAAGACATCACAACCAGCTGATGATCTCCGCATCCCTCTCTGTACCGCAGCTGCATATGGGGAAAAGGATTCTCCCTGTATCCAAGCCGCTCATAAAATCCTTTGCGGCGTATGGAAATGCTGTCCACAGGGGGATCAATTTCCAATATGACCGGTTTTCCTTTGCTGTGCAAAAGCTCCAGAGCCCGCTGTCCGTACCTTTGTCCCCGCAGCTGGGGGTCAATGCAAAAATGCTCCACGTAAATAAAAGTATCTGCTTCCCAGCAGGAAAGAAGTCCCACAAAGCGGTCCCCATCGTAAATCAAAAGGAACTGATACGCTGCGCATCCCATAATTTCTCTCTGTGCATCCGGCGTTCTTTTTTCAAACAGAGGAAAGCTCTCCTCGTAAAGCCGCATTGCGGCAGCGTACACCGGACTGTCGCTGGTAGTAAGCCTGACAAAATGTATCTTATTTTCCATCGTAAAATCTTTCTTCCTTTCTCACCGAAAATACAAGATGCGGCATATCTATGTGATAATACCGTTTCACAATACAATCCCGCGCCGTCATTCCACAGCGCCGGGCCACATTTTGCGATGCAGTGTTTGTGTCCCGTATAATGGAAAACACCTCGCGCAGTTCCAGCGTCTCAAACGCATAGTCTCTGCAGGCAAGCGCGCCCTCTGTTGCATATCCTCGGTGCCAATCGCCTCTCCCAAGAAGATACCCGATTTCCGGGACCTCTGTTTCTTTATACGGCTGCATGGTAATTCCACACTGACCGATCATCTTCCCCGTCTTTTGTAATACCATCGCCCACAGTCCGAACCGGTGGCCATAGGCCGCATACCGCTGCAGCTGCCTGTCCATCCATTCCCGCACCTCCGAAGGAGAAAAGGCATGTTCCCAGGCATACATGACGCGGGAATCTGTGAGGATCTCCCCCAGCGCCGGAAGATCGTCTTCTGTCATCTCCCGCAAAAGCAGCCGTTCCGTCTCGATTTGCATAGTAGCGCCTCTTGCATAACATTCATTTGTACTTTATTCCTCACAAAATCCTCGTCTTTGCGCCTCAGCGATCAGTGTCGGCTGAATCTGGGGATAGGTCCAATTTTTAATCAGCTGCTCCGTCAAAAGGATTTTTTCGATTTCCCAGTGCAGCGTCTCTTCAAATGTCCGTATTTCTGCAAAATATAGCATTCCAAAGGTCTCTTTCCCGTCAAAGTTTTCTTCATCCGTTACAGAATATACGCATATGGGCGTCAAATCAAAATCTGTCGCACCGGTTTCCTCGTATAGTTCCCGCTTTGCCGTCTCCCATATACTTTCGTCCCGTTCTCTGTGCCCACCGGGACATTCATATGTATCTCTGTCTTTATGTTTACAAAACACCCATTTGCCGCGGTATTTTGCTATCATCACAGCAAATTTCAGAAGGTCGTCCTTTACAGAATCATAAAATCGTATTTGCAGCATATTCAATTACCCCCACGCCAACGCAATCTCATCTATTGATTCCAAATCGTGAAATAGCGCATATATTTCCTGCGCGCATTTGCTTATGGTAAGTTCTATAAATTCGTCCGCCATTTTCTTTGTAAAAAAGTAAGCGGCCCCTGCCAGTATATTTGTAAAATCTGTTTTCATGTCAGCAAGGAACTTGTAAACGGCAAAAGAGCACACTTTGCATATAGGCTCTGCATCCAAGGAAGGTGGAACGGCGATGTCGTCAAAAACCCCATATTTTTCAATGATATATGGGTTAAGCAGCCCGTAATCTCCATGCAGTCTTTTCGGGTTTCCCTCCAGCCGCGGATTCCACTGATAGCGGCTGTAAACAAACTCTCGAAAAAGCAAATCCTGTACCAAATGAAGATAATACCCGAGATACAAATCATCCGCAAGTATTTTGTCAAGAAAATCCAGGCGAAATCCTGTGAGGTCATATGTTTTTTTCGTACCGCCGAAAATGCTAATTTTCCAGTGGCTGTTCCCAGCCACCGCAGCGTCCGGCAGGACAGAACCAAGGCGAAATCTGTTTTTGTCCCTGCATTTATAAATTTTTGATACGCAATCGGTTATTGCGAGGTGCATCACACGCGAGGCCATCCTGCATCCCCTAATTTCATCTATATAAGATTTTAGCAAACGAAATCAACTGTATTCCCGCACGCGGACTGCATGCCCAAAATTTTCATTTGCTGTTATTGACATGAAGACCACGCACTCCACAGGATTCTTGATGGTGCTCACGTATATTCCGTACAAAGGGCAGCCTCCCATTCTTCCCGCAGCTGACTTATCGACTGCTGCCGCCCGGCTCTGTCATCGCTTACAGCTCTGGTGACGATTTCAAAGAGCGCATCACCCAGCTGCCAGCTGTCCCGTGTACGATTATACCTTCCAAAGAGAGCAAAAGCGGCGGCGCCAAGAGTATAGACATTTGTAATCTCATCAATAACTGCTCCAAGCTGATATTCCTCCGGGGACTGGAAGAGAGAACTGCCCCACAAACGCCCCATATTATTAATGCATGGTTGCTTGCGAAAAAGGTCGATATCGCAAATCGTTGTTTTTCCATTCTCAAAATCATACACAATGCTTCCATCATAGAAGTCGATAGCCACGTAGTTCTGAGAGGCGATATATTCAAAGAAGCGCAGTATATCACGGAACACTGTCAGTCTGGCATCAACGGGCAGCTGCATAAAGCGTTGGTGCGCGGCAGGGTACATTCTTCCCATGCAATCTCCGTCTGCCCACTTGAATACCATAGCAAATCCGCCGCCGATTTCTTTAGCTTCAATAAGCTCAATCAGATTTTTATGCTTTAGATTGCTGTAAATGGGGAGTGTAGCTTTCAATCTGGAGATAGCATCTGCAGGATCGCCATTGTACTGTTCGGTAGGAGCACCGGCAAACTTAACGAAATAACGCTGACCGTCTTTTTCAGTACCAAAGCAGATGTTTCCGGAATCCTGGTCATCATAAACCTTGAACACGGTTCCATACTCTTTCATAAAGCTGAAATCAAACGCACCTTTCAGCTTGAAAGGAATCCCGTCAATGTACTGCAAATAATATCCTTTGAAATACCATGTCGGCATGGGATTGTGCATATTATCGTACCAAGACAGAATCTCCTTTGCTTGGTTCAACATGGTGTTTACTTTGTCCTGTCCGAACGGAATTGCCCAACATACCGAGGAAAGCGCATTGCTTGAAATGTAAAGCGCAAGCAATCTCCAAAATTCCACAGGTACGTTATCATCAAAGTATCCGTTCACCATGCCGGAAGCAAAGAGAGGTGATTTCTGGACACACCACACAATACGGTTAAATTCTTCCCACGAATCCCCGAAGTCATTACGGTTAAAATCAACAATATACAGCTTTCTGTCCCTGCCGATCATCATATTACCGATGTGATAATCGCCGTGCTGATATACCTGCGGTCTGCCTTTGAGTAAATAACGGTTTTCATTTATGTAATTGATAAATGCTTGTCCGTTTTCGTATTTGACGGGACACTCGCCGTACTTTTTGATTTTATAATCCATTTTACGATTAAAACGGATTTCCCAATCCTCCTGTGTCGGAGGAGCAGGAATGGAGTGGATCTTGCGAAGAATATGACCTGCTTCCAAGCCATATACATACTGCTCGGTATCAGACTGAGCTGACATAATTTCTTCAGCGTCATCCCCATCAATCCAGCTCTGGATGGAATAGACGCCCTCTCCACAAGTTCCAAACTCGATTGGCAGGCACATGGGGACACCGAGGGATGCCACCTGTTTCATCATATTGAATTCAAACTGTTTCGTGTCGTATTGCGCAATGTCTGAAACGCGCAAAAGATACCGTGTACCATTCTCATCGGTAACACAGTATTTCTTGTCGCTTGACCAACCCTTGTTAACCGGTTGCTTTGAAATAAAATGCAGCTGTGACATTTCTTTGAAAATGTGCCCTTATCGCTCAATTCATAGATCGAATCTCATGTTTTATGTTGTGAAATCGCATTTTTTTGGGAAAGCAGTACCACGCACTCCACATGTTTTGTATGGGGAAACATGTCCACCGGCTGGATCTTTTGCACTCTGTACTTTCCCTTTACAAGAATCGCCAGATCCCGGGCCAGCGTCTCCGGGTTGCAGGAAATGTATACCATCTTCTCCGGTGCCATTTGCAAAACCCCGTTCAAAAATGCCCGGGAACAGCCTGCCCGCGGCGGATCTGCAAACACCACGTCCGCCCCTCTTCCGGCTGCTGTCAGCGCATCCATGACTTCTCCGGCATCCCCTTTGTACACCCGATAATTTTGTGTGTGATTGAGGCGGCAGTTTTCCACTGCGTTCTTGACTGCATCCCCGCCGGCTTCAATTCCAATCACCTGCCTGGCCTCTGCCGCGGCGATGATCCCAATGGTACCGATACCGCAATATGCATCAATTACATTTTCTCTCCCACGCAAGTGGGCAAAATCCAACGCTTTATTATATAAAACTTCTGTTTGTACGGAATTCACCTGGTAAAAAGACCGGGGAGAAATCCGGAAATAACACCCGCAAAGGACATCCTCAATATATCCGTCCCCATAAAGAATCGTCTGCTCCTCTCCCATCCAAAGGGGTGTATCTGTATCGTTCACACACTGAACAACCGTGCGGATATGGGGAAACCGCCGAACCAGCGCCTGGGCAAAATGTTCTCCCCCTGGCATCTTCAAAGGCGCCGTCACCAGCACCACCATAATCTCCCCGGTAACGTGCGCCCTGCGCACCATGATATGCCGCAGCATGCCCCGCCGGTTTTTGGGATTATATACTGAAATATCGTACTCCTGCAAAAGCCCCCGCGCTGCCCGCACAATCCAAAGCGACACCTCATCCTCGATCAGACAGGCGTCCGTTTTCGCCACTCTGCATTCCTTTGCCTGCCAGACACCGGAAATGGGACGTCCACGTTTGTCCACTGCAAACGCCGCCTGCATTTTATTGCGATAATGGAGGGGGTCATCCATACCGATAATCTCGTCCACTCTGGCAAATCTGCCGAGCAGGGAGATAACCCGACGCATCTTATAGCTGAGTTGTTCCTGATAGCTCAAATTTGTCAGCTGACATCCACCGCATTTTTTATATATTTCACAGGCGTGCGCTCTGTTCATCTGCGTATCTTCCTCCCCGTTTTTTATACGATATTTCTCAAGCGCGTGCTTTCTTTTTTTGCCCCGCATTCTTCGACAAAAACAGCGCAGGAAAAATCATAAAAAGGCCGCAGACCCCCTTGTTCACTTTCACAGGTTGCCCGCAGCCTTCCCTTTATCAGCACGGTGCATCTCACCGTCTCATTTTTTCATTTGTATCGCAGCTTTTGCTTTTTCGCATATCGCTGCCGCATCCAGTCCAAACAGAGAAAGCAATTCCTTTGCAGGACCGGAACGTCCGTAGCAATCGTTCGTTCCTACACGCAGTACAGGCGTCGGCAGCGTCTCCGACAACAACTCACAGACAGCACCGCCCAGCCCGCCGATGACAGAATGCTCCTCACAGGTAACAATGCAGCCGCAACGCCGCGCTTCTTCTAAAACCATCTCACGATCCAGGGGTTTGATTGTAGCCATATTCACTACAGAAGCATGGATCCCTTCATTCTTCAAAAGCTCTGCAGCGGCAAGCGCCTGCTCCACCTCCACGCCGTTGGCAATCAGGGAAACATCATTTCCCTCTGTAAGACGATCCCCTTTGCCAATGGCAAAGGCATATGTTTCGTCATACAACACCGGAACGGCCATCCGACCGAAGCGCAGGTATACCGGTCCCTTGTGTTCAATCGCAGCCTGCACTGCAAGACGCGCTTCGCAAGCATCCGCCGGACAAATTACTGTCATACCCGGAATGACCCGCATCAGGGCAAAATCCTCGAGACACTGGTGCGTCGCGCCATCTTCCCCCACAGTGATCCCCCCGTGCGTCGCGCCGATTTTCACATTGGTGTTCGGATATCCGATGGAATTGCGCACCTGCTCAAAGGATCTGCCTGCCGCAAACATGGCAAAAGACGAAGCAAAGGGAATCTTTCCGCTGAGCGCCATACCGGAAGCAACACAGATCATATTGTTCTCTGCAATTCCGCAGTCAAAAAAGCGATCGGGGTACGCCTTCCTGAACATCTCTGTCTTGGTAGCAGCGGCAAGATCCGCGTCCAGCACTACCAGGTTTTCATATACTGCGCCAAACTCTACCAGCGCCTTTCCATAAGCATCTCTTGTTGCGATTTTATCTGCCATATCTCAGCCCATACCTTTCTCTGGCATCCTTTGGTTATCCTGCAAAATACATCTCACGCCTGTAAATCCTGCAATGCAGTTTCATACTCTGCCGCATTGGGCGCTTTTCCGTGCCAGGAAGCCTGATTTTCCATATAGGATACCCCCCTGCCCTTGACGCTCTTCGCTATGATGACGCTGGGCCTGTCAATCTGGGCACGGGCTGCTTGAAATGCAGCTTCCAAAGATGCAAAATCATGTGCATCCGCCATAATGACATTCCAGCCAAAAGCGGCAAATTTGGTATCAAAAGGTGCCGGTCCAATTACATCGTCAATGGCACCGTCGATCTGCAGTCCGTTCCAGTCCAAAATGAAACAAAGATTATCCAGCTTATAGTGCGCGGCAAACATGGCTGCCTCCCAAACCTGGCCTTCTTCACTTTCTCCGTCTCCCATCAGCGCATAAACCCGACGCCGGGACCCGTCCAGCTTTGCCGCCAATGCCATACCACATGCCGCCGAAACACCTTGCCCCAGGGAACCCGTGGTCATATCCACTCCAGGCGTTTTTTTAAGATCCGGATGTCCCTGCAAACGGGAGTCCGCCTTGCGGAAAGTCTTGAGTTCCTCCGCCGGAAAATACCCCCGATTGGCAAGAACAGAATACAATACGGGGGATGCATGTCCCTTAGACAGCACCATTCTGTCCCGGTCCGGCGCCGCAGGATCGGCAGGATCGATCCGTAATTCTTCAAAATACAAATATGTAAGAATATCCGCAGAGGACAGAGATCCCCCCGGATGACCGGACGCGGCATTATATACCGCCTCCACAATCCCAAGACGCACCCGGCGGGCAATTTCGGTAAGCTCAGATATTCTCTCCTGTTCCATAGGTACAGCGTCCTTTCTCGCATTCTCACGATAATCGCGGCACATCCTCTTGCCGACTCGGTAAACAGAGATAGCCACACGAAAGTTTGAAGCTTTTCATGTGGCTATCTCATATCTCAGCGGGAATGATGCAAGCTTCTCATCAGGCATCTTATTAAAAACAGACAACCCCGACCGCTATGCACAAAAGGCAACGCACTCTGCGCTACACCCTTGCACATAAATACAAACAAAAACACTGGCGGAGAAGGAGGGATTTGAACCCTCGCGTCGGTTATCCCGACCTACACCCTTAGCAGGGGCGCCTCTTCGGCCAACTTGAGTACTTCTCCGTTTAACCTGCACGGGGCTCTCACCCCTATCAGCTTTTTTATTATACACGGAAAAAAAGGTGCTGTCAACCTCTTTTTGTGAAAAAGCGAAAACACATTTGCACGTTGGTCTATTGAAAAAAGATTTCCCGTTTCCTATTGGATTTAGTATAAATATATGTTATAATACAAACAACTGTAAAACAAAATTTATACAGAAAGAACACCGTGGATATGGTGCGGGTACTTCCTTATTTTCGATCCTGGGGTCATTGGGTTTCGCAAATACGCAGCGTGTATTCCACTGCCCAATTTTCAAAGTCAGCATGATCATGAAAAATACGGAATCTCACGCATCAGTATTTTTCAAAAAGCAGGATCCAAAATGGGAAGCTGGCACAATGTTGCCAGATTTGAAAAAACATTGCTGCCACACAGGGAATCTCCCACACCTGTAAAAAAATCTCAGAACTTACATACGAAATATTGCAGCCAACGCGCATCTAAATATATTTTTCCAGGACAATTGTGACATAATCACAGATTGTTTCCACAAACCGTGGCATACTATGATAAAGATTATTTATGTGTTATTGTTATTTCGCGGCGTCTGCCGCTCATAATTATAAAGGAGGAACTATGAAAAAATACGTGTGCACGGTATGCGGGTATGTCTATGACGAGGAAAAGGGCGCTCCTGAAGCCGGAATCGCTCCCGGTACAAAATGGGAAGATGTTCCGGAAGATTTTGCGTGCCCTTTGTGTTCTGTAGGAAAAGATCTGTTTGAGCTGGCCGAATAAAAGCTGCTCCGCTCCCCCGCCTGTCGCGGGGGATTTTTTGAAGCATTTTATACAAAAAGAGGTCCGGCACATGCCGGACCTCTTTTCCTTGTTTTCACATACGAGTCTGTAATTTACAGCCGCGTATTATTTTTCAGAGGACTTTTTCCGTCTGATCACAACCAGCGTTACACATCCGGCAGCTGCCAGTGCAACAACGACCATGATATACACCATTGCGTCACCTGTCTGCGGACGGCTGCCTGTATCACCAGTTCCGGAGCCTGTTGTAGAATCTACCGGTACACCGGTAGTATCAGAGCCCGTAGTGGCGTCAGAACCAGTGGTGACTTCCGGACCTGTAGTCTCATCCGGATTTGTGGTGTCATCCGGGTTCGTGGTGTCATCCGGATTCGTGGTGTCATCCGGATTCGTGGTGTCATCCGGATTCGTGGTATCATCCGGGTTCGTGGTGTCATCCGGGTTCGTGGTGTCATCCGGGTTCGTGGTGTCATCCGGATTCGTGGTATCATCCGGATTCGTGGTGTCATCCGGGTTCGTGGTGTCATCCGGGTTCGTGGTGTCATCCGGGTTCGTGGTGTCATCCGGGTTCGTGGTGTCATCC
>CAJFOI010000025.1 GCA_904396155.1 Candidatus Avispirillum faecium
GGTTTCACCGCGGCACCTCCCCTTCGCAAGGAAGGGGAGGCTTAGATATAAAGCTTTGCCACCACCCCGGGTCTGCTGCGCAGCCCAAACGAAGGGGAGGCTTAGAATATAGAAAGGCCCGACGACATGGATCCCAAAAGCTTAAAAACATCTATTCTGTCCGGCGGCATCGATACAGGTCTGCTGGACTGCGGCAGAAAATCCGGCCTGCCGGATGCCCGAACCCGCTGTGCCGGGGCAATAGAAGCGTTTGCGACGCTGTTCGGCAGCGGGCGTGCTGTATCTCTGTATTCTGTGGGAGGCAGGACGGAGATCGGCGGCAACCACACGGACCACAACCACGGCCAGGTGATCGCCGCCAGTGTGGATTTGGATATCCTGGCTGTCGCCGCACCCAGATCGGACGGGCGCATCACCATCCACAGCGAGGGATTTGCACCGGATACGGCAGAGCCCTCTATGCTGGAAGAAGCGGACCCTGCCGCGTATTTCACCTCTCGGGCGATGATCGCCGGGGTGGCCCGGGGCTTTTTGGACCGGGGATATGCAGTGGGCGGATTGGACGCCTATACCACCTCCGCCATCCCCAAAGGTGCGGGACTCTCCTCCTCTGCGGCGTTCGGCGTGATGGTGGGGAATATGCTAAATCACCTGTACAACGGCGGGCGTATAGACAGCACAGAACTTGCAAGAATCGCCCAGTTTGCCGAGAATACCTTTTTCGGCAAGCCCTGCGGATTGATGGACCAGCTGGCATGTGCTACAGGCGGCATTGTTCATATGGATTTTGCAGATCCGGCGTGTCCCAAAATAAAAGGGCTCTCCGGCGGCCTTACTGCCGGATATACCATGTGTATTGTGAATACCGGCGCAAGTCATGCAGACCTGGGGGAGGAGTATGCCGCCATTCCCCGGGAAATGGGACAGGTGGCCGCTCTGTTTGGCCAGCCCGTGCTCCGGGGACTTTCGCTGCAGGCGCTGCTGGCGCGCGCTGGCGAGATCCGCAGGACTTGCGGGGATCGGGCACTGTTGCGGGCGATCCACTTTATAGAGGAAAACCGACGCGTAGATGCACAGGCTCGGGCACTGGCGGCCGGCGAGACGGAGCAGTTTCTTCGCCTGGTGCTGGAAAGCGGCAGATCCAGTCTCTGTTATCTGCAAAACGGATACGCTGCAAAAAATCCCGCAGAACAGGGCGTTCCCCTGGCACTGTGCCTTACGGAGGCTTTTTTTGCGGGCGAGCAGGCTGCCTGGCGCCTGCACGGCGGCGGGTTTGGAGGAACGATTCAGGTGTTTGCTCCCGCTGCCCGCACCGAGGATTACAAACGCTATATAGAGACCTTTTTTGGAGCGGGCGCCTGTCATGTTGTCTCTATCCGGCGGGCGGGCGCCGTCTGCCTGTGGAAGGGGGAAGACCTCCATGCATAAAAAATCCCGTTTTGCTCTGCTGATCCTCGTCAATTTCGTCTGGATGTTCCTTTTGTACCAGGGCTGCATCCAGCTGGGGAGCCGTATGAAAACTGCTCTTCCCTATCAGATTTGTACCATCGCCTTTGCGGCGGCGGCCATCGTGCTGTTTTTGCTCTACTGGATAAAAACCCACCCAAAAGATGGCAGCGACGTGCCGGCGGGCAGGGGAAAAGTGCTGCTTTCCTTTTTCTTTCCCATATTGATCGTCTTTTTGCTGGACTTTATCGATCTGTATTTTCTGCAGGCGCTGCGGGGGCTTTTGTCCTCGCTAAGCTGAAGCGCCCGCGTCGGCCGGGAGGCACTGCGGCGTGCCGCAAATCCCACTCCTCCGGGCCCGGAGCAAAGCTCCGAATGCTCGTATAAATCATGAAACTCAATCTTCCCAATAAGCTGACCATCGTCCGTATTTTTTTGGTTCCCGTGTTTATGATCCTTCTCGTGGCGGTGCCGGACGATACCCTGTGCCGTGTGCTTGCGGCTGTGGTGTTTATTCTCACCGCACTGACCGACATGCTGGACGGGAAAATCGCCCGAAAACGGAATCTTATCACCAATTTTGGAAAATTCATGGATCCTCTGGCGGACAAATTTATGGTGTTTGGGGCGCTATTGTGTATTTTGTACCGTTTTGACTACATTCGTCCCGTGTTTCTTTGGGCGGCGGCCATCGTCATGTTCCGGGAACTGGCGGTCACTTCCATCCGTCTGGTGGCCAGTGGCCAGGAGGGACTGGTGATCGCGGCAAGCTGGCTTGGGAAGGTGAAGACAGTCACGCAGGTGGTGTGCATTGCCACCGTGCTCCTGGAGCCTGTGGTCCTGCCGTTTGCGCCTTTTACCCAGTGGCACATTCTCTCCTACATCACTATCGCCGCCATGACGGTGATGACCATTTGGTCCGGCGCCGACTACCTGCGCCATTACTGGAAGTTTATAACGCCCAACGAATAAAAAATATATTGTTCTTTATCACAACCCCTCAGGCGGCTTACGCCGCCAGCTCCCCTTACACAGGGGAGCCCTTGAAGATCAAATAGTGCTGACATGTCCCTGGAGCTGCTGTGCATCTCCACACAAGGGAGCCTACACGAAACCAAAGCCTTCCCTGTATGGGTCTGCTGCGCAGCGGACCCGGGGATGGTGGCAAAGCTTTATATCTAAGCCTCCCCTTCCTTGCGAAGGGGAGGTGCCGCGGTGAAACCGTGGCGGAGGGGTTGTAAAAGAA
>CAJFOI010000026.1 GCA_904396155.1 Candidatus Avispirillum faecium
CGGAGCTGCACCACAGGGGAGGCTTAGACCAAAGATGTCCCCCTTGTGTAAAGGGGGAAGTCGACGCAGTCGACAGGAGGATTGTATAATAAGCTCCTTACCCCTTCACTTCCTGAAACATCGCCCGAATATCGTCATAGCTGGCGTAAGCGGTGTCCCAGCTCCAGTGCCCAAGCTCGGGATATTCCGTATAGTGGATCTTGTTTCCCCCTGCCGCCTGGATAGCGCGAACCATGTTTCTGGTGCCGTCGACGGGTACTTCGGCGTCCAGTGCGCCGTGATAGGCCCAGATGGGGATGTCCCGCATCCGGGAGGCCTTGGAGGGATCTCCCGCGCCGCAGCAGGCAAAGGCACCGGCAAAGCGCTCTCCGCAGCGGGCAAGGGTATCCCACACGGCAAAAGCTCCCATGGAAATCCCCATGGTGTAGATTCTGGATTTGTCACAGCTGTATTTTTTCAATATGTAGTCTAAAAGCTCCAGCGCCGTTTGCAAGTAGATGGTCTCCGGGGTGTCGTCTACACGGTAGCCTCCCTTCGTCCAGTCTGTATCCACCCACTTCTTCTCTGTGGGGCACTGCGGCGCGATAATGATGGCATTGTACAGAGGACTTTTGGGATCCTGCATGGCAACGGGCAGGCCGATCGCCAGCTGCATTACATTGTCGTCTCCCCGCTCACCTGCGGCGTGGTAATAGAGGACCACAGGATATTTCTTTTCAATGCTGTAGTTTTCCGGCAGGCGGAGGCGATAGGGCGCCGTCCACTTTGTGCCCTTGAAACTTTCAAAAGAAAATGCATCTTCAAACATACGGATTGCTCCTTCAAATCAAAACTGCACTTATTTTACCATGAATGATTCTTTGTTTCAACCAAATCCTACATAAAATATGAAAATTAACAGATGCCGGATTGTGGAAGGATTTGGATGAAACATCATACGCTGCTGATACAACCCCTCCGTCAGCTGCGCTGACACCACCTCGGGACTTGCGCAGCAAGTCCTTCACTGGGGAGGCTACTAAGCCCTCCTTGTGTAAAGGAGGGTGTCGACGCAGTCGACGGGAGGATTGTTCTGGTACAACCCCTCCGAGCTTTGCTCCGCAAAGCCCACCACCCCGGCATCTCCTGCGGAGCTGCACCACAGGGGAGGCTTGCGTTAAAAAGGCTCCCTTGTGTAAAGGGAGCTGTCTGCGACAGCAGACTGAGGGATTGTTTCTCTATGAAATTCTTATATTCTCAATGTATATCTTGCATTTCAGGGCCGATTGTGTTACTATGTTAATACAGATAAATCGAAAGGATCCGAAGGTATGTATAAAATCCTAATTGTGGAAGATGACACGACCATCGCCGATGCGGTGGAAAATCAGCTGAAGCGGTGGGGATATGAAACGATGTGCGTCCGGGATTTTGCCCATGTTTTGGAGACCTTTACATCCTTTGCCCCCCCAGCTGGTACTGCTGGATCTCTCCCTCCCCTTTTTCAACGGATTCTACTGGTGCGCACAAATCCGCCGCCTCTCCAGCGTGCCCATTATTTTCCTGTCCTCGGCAGGGGACAAGATGAACATTGTTATGGCCATGAACATGGGCGCAGATGATTTTATCGCAAAGCCCTTTGATCTCACCGTGCTGTGCGCAAAGGTGCAGGCGCTTATCCGCCGGACCTATTCCTTCGGTGCATCTGCCCAGCTGCTGGAGCGCGGGGGTGCGATTTTGAACCTGGCGGATGCCACTCTGACCGTGCAGGAACAGAAAATCGAACTTACGAAAAACGAATTTCGCATCCTGCAGCTTTTGATGGAGAACGGCGGCAGCATTGTTTCCCGGGATACGATCATGCGGCACCTGTGGGAGAGCGATGCCTTTATTGACGACAATACCCTCACCGTCAATATGACCCGCCTGCGCCGCAAGCTTGCGGACGCGGGGCTTTCCGATTACATCGTGACAAAGAAAAATGCGGGATATATGATCCCATAGGAGAGAAAGATGTTTTTTGGGTATTTGCGGGACAGACGGACCGTTCTGTTTCTGCTGCTTTTGTTGCTTTTCATTTTTATCGTGGTGTTTGCCCTGTTTCGCATACCTCTGCCTCCGATCCTTTATGCCGGGGCGCTGTTTTGTGTGGTTGCGGTCCCGGTGGCTGTACGGGATTTTCTTTGGTACCGCCGCAGGCATCATCGAATGGCAGGGCTGTGCGAAAGCAGCATGGTGCTCCCGGAGGATCTCCCCTCTGCGGGCAGCTTGGGGGAGCAGGACGATCAGGCGCTGGTGCTGCGCCTGTGCCGGGAACTGGAGGAACAGCAAGCACACGCGCTGCAAAAGCAGCAGGAAATGGAAAATTTTTATACGCTGTGGGTGCATCAAATTAAAACGCCCATCGCCGCTATGAGTCTGCTGCTCCAGCAAAACACCGATTCCACCGCGCCGGTTTTGCGGCAGGAGCTGTTTAAAATCGAGCGGTATGCAGAGCTGACGCTGGAGTATCTGCGCATCGGCTCCATTGCCGCCGACCTGCAGGCGCAATCCTGCTGTCTTTCGGATGTGGTGCGGCAGGCGGTGAAAAAATATGCGCCGGTATTTATCTATAAGAAACTGCCCATCGTGACGGAGAATTTGGACAGGACGGTAATCAGCGACGAAAAATGGCTGGTATTTATCATTGAGCAGCTTTTGTCCAATGCGCTGAAATATACGGCTGCGGGGGAAATCCGTATCTGGAGTGAGTATACCTCCGAGGCAGGCACTGTTCTGCATGTGCGGGATACAGGCATCGGCATCCGGGCAGAGGACCTTCCCCGAGTGTTCGAGCGGGGGTTTACCGGAAGCGTCGGCCGTATGGATAAGCGTGCTACGGGACTGGGGCTGTATCTGTGCGACACAGTGGCCCGCAGGCTGTGCCATCGGTTGTCCATTGCTTCCCGGCCGGGAGAGGGCACCTGCGTGTCTGTGCATTTCGGCAGACAGGATGTAGAAGTGGAGTGACAACCTTACAAAAGTGTAAGAATCCGGGGGAAAATGTAAGATGGATCGATGGCAGCGGCAAAAGTATTTCGGTATAATGCCAACAGAACAAACAGAAAGGATGAAATACATATGCCGCTGTTAGAAGTAAAAAATTTGAAGAAGATTTATACCACCCGCTTTGGAGGCGCGCAGGTGCAGGCCCTGCGCAATGTCAGTTTTTCTGTGGAGCGGGGAGAATATGTAGCCATTATGGGCGAGTCCGGATCGGGCAAGACCACGCTGCTCAACATCATCGCTTCATTGGATAGACCCACCGCCGGAAAGGTGCTGCTGGCGGGAGAGGACGTGACGTCTATCCCGGAGAAGCAGCTGTCCGTATTCCGCCGGAAAAAGCTGGGCTTTGTGTTCCAGGAATTCAATCTGCTGGACACCTTCTGCAACCGGGACAACATTTATCTGCCGCTGGTGCTTTCGGGGGAAAACCACAAAAAAATGGAGGAAAAGCTCACCCCCATTGCAAAAAAGCTGCAGATTGACGATATTTTGGAGAAATTTCCCTATGAAATCTCCGGAGGACAAAAGCAGCGGTGCGCTGTGGCGCGGGCGCTGATCACCGGACCGCAGCTGATCCTGGCGGATGAGCCCACCGGCGCTTTGGATTCCCGTGCATCGGACAATCTTCTGGACATGTTTTCTCAGATCAACGAGGACGGACAGACGATTCTCATGGTGACCCACAGTGTAAAGGCGGCCAGCCATGCCTCCCGGGTACTCTTTATCCGGGACGGAGAGGTGTTTACCCAGCTGTACCGGGGAGAACGGACCAGAGAAGCCTTCTATGCGGACATCGCCTCGTCCCTGACTCTGTTGTCCGTAGGGGGTGAGGAACATGCGTAAGGGATTCTTTCCCCGCCTTGCGGCCACGGGCCTCAAAAACAACCGGCAGACCTACCTGCCGTATTTTCTCACCTGCACCGGAACGGTGATGATGTTTTACAACATGTGCGCGCTCACCTACCACGCCTCCACGATCCAGAACAGCAATCTAAGCTCTGTTATGGGCTTAGGGATGGGAGTGACCGCCATCTTTGCGGTGATTTTTCTTTTTTACACCAACAGCTTTGTGATCAAGCGGCGCAAAAAGGAATTTGGACTTTACAATATTTTAGGCCTGGAAAAAAAGCACATCGGCATCACCATGTTTTTTGAAAGCCTGTATGTGTATCTGGGCAGTACGGCTCTGGGGATCGGCCTTGGGATCCTGTTCAACAAGCTGGTCACACTGCTTTTGTACCGGATTCTCAATTTTGATCCCAATTTCCAGTTTGAGATCAGCCCCCGCGCCATAGTTTACAGCATCGTATTGTTTGCGGGAATCGCTGTTGCAAATCTTTTGTTCAATCTGCTTCAGGTGCAGCTGGCCCGCCCTGTGCAGCTGCTCCAGGGCAGCAGTGCCGGTGAGAAAGAGCCGAAGGCCAATTGGTTTATTGCCGTTCTCGGTGTATTGACGCTGGGCGCGGGTTACTGGATCGCTCTGACCATCGAATCACCTATGGATGCGCTGGCGATGTTTTTTGTGGCGGTCGTCCTGGTGATCATCGGCACCTATCTGCTGTTTTGCGCCGGCAGTATTGTGATTCTGAAGCTGATGCGCAAAAACAAGAAGTATTATTACAAGCCTGCCCATTTTACGACCGTATCCGGCATGATTTACCGGATGAAGCAAAACGCCGCGGGGCTTGCCAGCATCTGTATCCTTTCCACCGCAGTGCTGGTGATGATCTCCACCACTGTTTCCATGTTTGTGGGCATGGAGGATGTACTTCACACCCGCTTTCCCCAGGAGATCGATATTTCGGCCACCTATCTGCCCGGGGCAGATTTTGACCGGGAGGCGCTGCTTTCCTATGTGGAGGACACTGTAACGGAAGCGGGGCGGCAGACGGAAAACCTGGAGGTTTTCGACTCTCTGACCGTATCTACCCAGCGGGAGGGGAATACCTTTGTCTCTGGCAGTGATTCGGATGTTTCCTCTGCCATTTATCTGCTCGTGTTTCTGTCGGCGCAGGATTACACTGCGCTCACCGGGGAACAGGTGTCTGTGGAAGATGGGGAAATCTACGCTTTTGGAGATGTTTTCGAGAGCAGAGAGGCGGCGGACTGGGAGTCTATTGAAATTTTTGGAAATCCCTTCCGGCTGGCGGGAACCGGCGGCACGTCCCCCGAAATGGGCACATATGCCGCCTATCTGGCGGAGGTTTGTTATCTGGTAGTGGAGGATTTGGATGCGGCGGTCCCCGTGGCGAATGCCGCGCAGGCGGAATACGGGGATTTGATCGACCCCTTCACCTGTCATATCGCCTTTGATACGGACGGGACGGAAGAGGAAAAGGCGGCGCTGGCCCAAACGCTGTCTCAGATCCGCAATATGGGATTTCCCGAGGCTCAGGAAATCACTTTTTCCTCTATGGAGCTGAGCCGGGACAGCTTTTTTGACCTGTACGGCGGGCTGTTTTTCCTGGGGATCTTCCTGGGGGCCCTGTTTTTAATGGCGACGGTGCTGATCATTTATTACAAGCAGATCGTAGAGGGGTATGACGACAAGGAGCGGTTTGCCATTATGCAGAAGGTGGGGATGAGCCGCCGGGAGGTCAAGGGGACGGTGCGCACCCAGGTGTTGATCGTTTTCTTCATTCCGCTGCTGGCGGCGGCAGTGCACATCGCCGTGGCATTTCCCATCCTCACAAAGCTGCTGGCGCTTTTGAATCTGCAAAATGTGTCCCTGTTTGGGGTGTGTACCGTATGTACCGTTTTGGTATTCGCACTGATTTATGCCATCGTGTATTCCATGACGGCAAAGGTATATTACAGGATCGTTTACCGCCGGGTGTAGCGCCTTTCCAAAAAACACAGAAACCTCTTGATTTTTCCTTCATGTGGTATTACAATAAGGGTACTATGTTTTACCAGCGAGGATAGGAGAGAAAGCTATGGCGACAAAGTTTCGGAAAATCGGGGTGCTGACCTCCGGCGGAGACGCGCCCGGTATGAATAACGCGGTGCGCGCCATTACCCGCGCCGCTCTTGCAAGCGGTGTGGAAGTCATTGGAATCAACGGCGGCTACAGCGGCCTTGTAAACGACAACGTGCGTACACTCACCGCCCGGGACGTGTCCAATATTGTAAACTGCGGCGGCACCGTACTGTATTCCGACCGGTGTGCGGAATTCAAAACGGAAGAGGGCATGGCCAAGGCCATCGCCACCTGCCGGAAGTATGAAATCGATGGGATCGTGGCCTGCGGCGGCGACGGCACTTTCCGGGGTGCGACGGATCTTTCCAACCGGGGCATACCCACCATCGGCATCCCCTGTACCATCGACAACGATATCACTTCCACGGAATATGCCATCGGATATGATACTGCTATGAATACTGTAGTGGAGATGGTGGACCGGCTGCGGGACACCTGCGAGTCTCACGCACGCTGCAACGTGGTAGAGGTGATGGGCAACAACGCCGGCGGAATTGCCGTCCAGTCGGCCATTGCCTGCGGTGCGGTGGCCTGTGTGATCAATGAAGTGCCTTTTGATGAAGAAGCCATGTATCGGAAAATCGCGCGGCTCAAAGACGCCGGCAAGCGGGGCTTTATCGTCATTGTGTCGGAGCTGATCCCGAATTTTGCAGATCCCGCTTTTGCAAAGCGCATCCAGGAAAAAACCGGTGTAGAGACGAAATTTGCCCGCCTGGCGCATGTGGTGCGGGGCGGCAGACCGACCCTGCGGGACCGGGTTGCCGGTGCGAGAATGGGCTCCCGCGCTGTGGCGGAGCTGCTGGCCGGCAAGTCCAATCTCGTGATTTGCGAACAGGGCAGCGAGATCGTTTCCGTAGACATCAATCTGGCGCAGACGGCGGACCGGCTGTACAAGGGCAAGGACGGCCCCGAGGCGCTGGAAAAATACAACAGGGAAGAGCAGCAGGCGATTCTCGCTGCCGGAGAGAAAAAGCGCGCATACTTTAAGGCGATGTATGCACTGCTGGAGGAGATTTCCGGCTGACAAGAATAAATTGTATGATTTCAGAAAGGGGCTTGACAAAAATGGCGGCAGCGTGCATACTCTTAGCAAGCAAGCAATAATTCTGCCCATTTTCCTGTCAAGCTGAAAACTGTACAAAAACAGAAGGCGTATTCTGTCCGATTTACCACGAACAGGATGCGCCTTCTTGCGCCTTAAAAATGAAAAAATCTGGAAGAAAGGTGTATAAAGAAATGAAAAAACGATTCACTTTGGTTCTTTTATCGCTGGTGCTGGTGATTGGACTTATGCCGGTAACAGCATTTGCCGCAGGAGAACAAATTTCAATGGAAAAGTATACCTGTGAGCTTGACCCGGCAACGAAGACAGCAACTGTTGTTCGATCTTTGGGAAGCGATGAGGTCATCATACCCGAAACGATAGAGTATGAAGGCGAGACCTATACTGTAACGAAGATTGGCGATGATGCCTTTAGGAATAATCGTTTAGCAACAAAAGTTCAGCTTCCGGATACGATCACCGAAATCGGAGATTCTGCCTTTATTTATTGCGACGCAATAGAGAGTATAAATTTGCCGTCTTCCCTGACAACAATCGGGGAAAACGCTTTCTGGGGCTGCTCAGCGTGGAAAGAAAACATCAATATCCCTGAAGGAGTCACAGAGATTCCCGGCGCAGCGTTCCAGGGCTGTTTTAGCGTAACGGGCCTTACCATTCCGTCTACGGTGACGACAATAGGAAAAAACGCATTTGAAAATTTCGGAGTATACAACGAAGCGTCAATGTCGCTGACCATCCCGACGAATGTAACATATATTGACAAGGATGCGTTTTTAAGAGCCGGATTCAGCAAAGTAACTGTTTCCGATGGAAGAACAGAAATCTTGACTCTAAACGGAGCCTTTCGGTATTGCAGCAATCTGGAAAGTGTCGAAATTCTTTCCGGCGATGTTGCAATCGGAAACAGCGAATTTTCCTCCTGTGCAAAGTTAAGCAGCGTTACATTGGCTGATGGGATTACTTCTATCGGAAGTTTCGCATTTAGTCACACAACGAATGATGATCCTTCCTATGCGCTATCGGAAGTTGTGATCCCTGCTTCAGTAACCTCCATAGGGAGTTCTGTTTTTGGCCGTTGCTTGGATGCGGTTGTCTACTATCCATCGGATGCGGCTCATCAGTCGAATTTTTATTTGAGCAAGACACAGGTAGGCTATTCTGTAAATGAAGATGGAACCATCACGATTGATTCAGTAAATGGCACTGCTCTGGATAAAACGCCGGAAACGCTAAATGGGAAAAAGATTTCGGCTGTTCCGGAGGCATATAAACCTGAGGACAAGCATTTTCATTATTTTAGAACGGACGAGGTATATTGTACGATCTGCGGGACACTTGATCCAGATCATGTGCATACAGCATTAGAAAAGATTGAAAAGGTAGAAGCTACCTGTACTGCAGACGGCAAGGAAGCGTACTACACCTGCGAAACCTGCGGGAAGTACTTCGAGGACGAAGCCGGCAATACGGAGATTACAGACCTTGAAAACTACGGTGTGATAGGGAAAACCGGCCATTCCATGAAAAAGA
>CAJFOI010000027.1 GCA_904396155.1 Candidatus Avispirillum faecium
GTGGTGTCATCCGGGTTCGTGGTGTCATCCGGGTTCGTGGTGTCATCCGGGTTCGTGGTGTCATCCGGGTTCGTGGTGTCATCCGGATTCGTGGTTTCCTCACCGGTCGCGGGGATCACTCTCTCGTCCATCTTCTCTCCGCAAACGGAGCAGTACAGAACTTCAAGGCCATCTTCAGTTGCAGTCGCGGGGATTTCTACAACCCACTCACCTGCCGTATGCGGGATCTTTTCGATGGGTTCCGTGCGAATAACCGTCTCACATACAGTGCAGTAATAGGTCATTTCGCCTTCCTCTTGACAAGTCGCCTCTTTGGTTACTACACCTGCGCCTTCCGTATGAGGAATCTTCTCAATAGCTTCAGTGCGCAATTCTATGCCGCATCTTACACAATAGTAGGTCATCACGCCTTCTTCCGTGCAAGTTGCTTCCTTCGTCACAACGCCTTCGCCCTCTTCATGATCCAACGGATCCGGATGATCGGGGTCGACCTCGCTCTTAATAATTTCACCGCACAGAGCACACTTCTGCACAATCAAACCAGGCTCTGTACAAGTAGGAGGAATAACCTCCGGATCCAGCAGTTCTTCATGCGGACAAGCAACTTTCACAACACCATCGTCCACTTCCATATAGACGTACTCTTCATCCGCATTTACATTATACTGGTCAATAGAAGCACCTGTAAAAGTATACTCCGTAAGAGGTGCAGCCTCTGCAGAAACGTCAAACAGCAGGTAGAACGCCACGCCGTCTTCCGTAATACTCTCGACTGCAGGGCTCTCTACATAAACAGTTATCGTTCCTTCGTGATCGCTGTAACTGAACTGATCCGCAGTAAACAGGCCACTCTCCACGCCCCGGAAGGTTATCTGCGTAGGATCATACACAAACTCTGCACCTACAGATACAAGGCCGGGGTTGTTCAGCAAATTCACAGGAACCTTTGCCCGCGTACCAGCCGCAACCTCTGTCTTTTGCGGTGCCAGTCCGGCAACCTTAGCAATAGGAGCTGTGCTGATCACTGCGCCGCAATCTTCGCAGATGGTGGACAAAACACCCTCTTCATACATGGTAGGCGCCTGGGTAACTTCCTCACGGGTTCCATGAATGTGCTCACAAGGCGTCACAGTCACAGCACCATCTACTGCTACGAAAGGAACATCCAGCTCATCCGCACCAATGACTTCCTTCACATCGACACGAATCGGCGTCACACCTTCCAGCAGTGTATTAAATTTCAACGTGTACAGAACACCTTCCGTGTCTGTCACTTCCTGCAAGTCTTCCTTCTCAATGAAGACGGTAATCACGCCGCCCTCTTCGCTGTAGCCATCTACTACACTAAACAGGCCATCGTCGACACCTACAAACTGCAGGGCAGCAGGGTCATAAGTAAACTCTGCACGAATTCCCCAAATACCGTCCGCATTTCTGCCAATGCTTACAGGAACCTGTACCTCCTGGAAACGAGGAGCAGATACCTGCGCAGCTTCCACCTTCAACAGATCAGAAACTTCAATTGTCACAGTACCGGGAACCATAGTGGCTGCCAGTTCTTCTTCCGCATAATTGAGAATCTCATAATATGTAGGAGTGATGGTATGATCGCCGGCAACGCTATCAGCACCAGCAACAGTGAAAGTCACATAGGCAAGTGTTCCTGTCGCCGTCACATCTGCATCCGCGCCAGCCTCAAAATACAGCATGATATTGCCGTCTGCATCTACACTGGAAAGGAAATAGTTGGGATCTGTGAACACATCGCCAGCCGTAATTTCTTTTACAGTAAATACAGATGCATCATACTGGAGACTCAGTCTGGCAAGAAAGATACCGGAGTTGGCGTCCAGATTCACGGGAACGGTCACTTCGCCGCCAGTCTTGCCGGACGCTGCGCCCACAGACACGCTTGCAGCTGCAACGGGTCTCTGCGCCACAGAAACAGCGCCGTTGTCCAGAGCATATTCCACGTCCGTCAAAGGATCCAAACTGGTGATAGATGCAACGTCTGTTGCAAGACCAATCTCATATGTACCTACTTCTGCGTTTGCAGCTACATCAAAGCTGAGGGTTCCCAACAGGCCGTTATAATAAGAAGGATCTTCCATATCACGGTCCAGAATCAGCTTTACGAAGCGGTAGCCATTGTCTGCAGAGCCCTCTGCAACTTCGACACCGTTGGAAGCAAACACAAGGTCTGCATCCGGATAGACAGCTACACCCTCCGCATTGAGCATGGATTCAGCGTCGCTGTTCTCCCAGGCACCTGTCGATCCCAAAGGGAAATCCGGATTTGCAGCAAACCCGGCATACGTCAGCGTAGCAGGATAATAGACGTACAGCTCAAATCCCATAATATCATTGGGGTTGACTTCGGCAGTATTGCCGCCCCAGTACAGGCCTACGTCTGCCTGTGTTTCCCCTTCATACACGGAAACCTCATCCATGTAGAGGGTGAAGGTATCATAATCAAGCGTTTCGTCGCCCCCGGTTAAGTCGTCAGCGGCAATGACAAGAAAAGCCGGAGAGAGGCTTGTCAGCATCAATGCCACGATCACAAAAACCGATAATAGTTTTTTCATGGGCTAACCTCCTAAAATATTGGTACCTACATTATACTTTTTCTGTACAGTATTGTCAAGAGATTCACAGAAAATTCATAAAAAATTGCGCAATATATTTGAAAAATTTAACAAAAAGCAGATTCGCCGCGGCGTTGCCACTTCCATTTTCTAATACCTTTCCATAACCATAAAGCCCCTGCATATCCGACAAAACCCACCAAGACTTTTATCTATTGACAAAAAAGCCCCTGCAAGATATAATCAAGGAGAGTTTGATAAAAGGGAGTTTTTTCATGCAAGGCGAACAGATCAGCGTTATCATTCCCATGTACAACGCGCAGGGGCAAATCCGAAAATGTGTAGACAGCTTGCTGGCACAAACTTACAAGGATTTTGAAATTGTCCTGGTCAACGACGGCTCCAAGGACAACAGCCTTGTCATGTGCAAAGACGCCTATGGAAGCGATCCGCGGGTAAAGATCATCGACAAACCCAACGGAGGCGTATCGGATGCGCGAAACACCGGGCTGCGGGCCGCATCCGGAGACTATGTCGCTTTTGTCGACGCGGACGACTGGGTGGAACCCGCTTTTCTTGCCCGCCTGCATGAAGAACTTGTTCAAAGCGACGCAGATGTCTGCATCATGGATTACAAAGTAATTGCAGACCATCCGGAGAAAATCTCGAAAAGAAACATTGAAAAAAACGAATCCGTTTCTGCGCATACCGCATTGGCATCCTTTTTTGACGCAGAGTTTCCCACTTTTGCTTGTGCGAAACTGTACCGGCGCAAAATCATTGAAGGGCTTTTCTTCCCTTTGAACGTGAAAATCGGCGAGGATGCCTATTTTGTTTACTGTGCGCTGCAGCGCTCCCGCACCGTTCGCATCCTGCAGGATCCCCTATACAATTACTGGCTGGACAATGCCGCAGGCGCCACCAATAACTTTTTCCGGCGATACGACTACGAAGCCCCCCACTTTGCCACGCTCATCCTACAGGACCTGCCAAAAACAGCACCGGATCTTTTGCGGCAGGCAGGCAACTTCCTCATGCAGCCGGCCATGCGCTCCTTTTTCGGACACATATCCACTAAAAATGAAACGCAGCAGTCTTTTCGGGATCTGTACAATGCACTGCAGACTATATTCCGCCATGCCGACCGCACAAAAAAGTATCGCAAATATCGATTGTTTTTCCAGTTGTACCAATCCCGTATCTTTCGGCCGGTCTGCCGGGCATACGCAAGACGGGTCGTCGCTGCGAAATTGTAAACTTATTTCCAAAATGAAAAGGAAGGGGCCTATGCCCCTTCCTTTTTACAGCGCAACATCTGCAAATCTCCCGTCTTGCAGGATCTTTGCATACCGAAAGCCGCAGCTTTTCGCAAGCTCCGCCGCCGCCCCGAATGCCCAGTCCAGCCCCTCGACGCGGTGGCAATCGCTGGAAAGGATCACTTCCCCGCCCAGCTCGTGGAGCCGGCGCAACAGAAATGCCTCCGGATAAGGAACGGATCGGCCTGCGCGCAGCATCGCTCCCGTATTGATCTCAAACAGCGCACATGTTCTGACAACCTCCTCCAGCGCTTCCAACGCTGCCGTACGGTACCGGGAGTCTGCGGTGTCAAAAAAGCGCCCTCCCTCGTTAAATTTCGTAACAAGGTCAAAATGTCCCACAATATTGCATTGTGTCACTTTTGCCACCTGAGCTGCCTGTCGGTAATACGCCTGTATGTACCGGAAATAATCTCCGCCGAAATATTGGTCCACCATAGCAGCAGTAACTTCAGGAGAATCGTCGACTGCTTTGTATGTGCCGTCGGCAAGAGAAAGATAGTGAACGCTGCCGATAACAAAATCATAGGAAAATCCCGGCGGATCCGAAAACAAATCCTGCTCAATTCCCAAATAAACTTGAATGACTCCCCGGTATTTTTCCCGCAAAGACAAGATCTCCTTTTGATAAGAGACCGTCCCCTCTCGGGACATGCAGTATGCCGTATCACAGGGCGTAAACGCATGGCCGGAAAAGCCGATGGATTCCCAGCCCAATTCTACGGCCCGCTGGATCATCTCCTCGGCCGTATTTTGTCCGTCGCAGTAAGTGGTATGGGTGTGAAGATTGGATAAAATCTTCATTTGGTCATCTTCTCCTGCTTCACCTTGTGATCGATTACATGGCGGGAAGCCAGCTCCTTATAAATATCATCTACGGAGATGCCCATTTGTACCATCAGCACCAGCACGTGGTAGGTGAGATCTGAGATCTCGTAGATCGTCTCCGCCTTATCATCCGCCTTGCCGGCGATGATCACTTCGGTCGCCTCCTCACCCACCTTTTTCAAAATTTTATCGATGCCCTTTTCAAAAAGATAGGTGGTGTAAGACCCTTCCTTCTTTTCCGTTTTCCTGCCCTCGATGAGCCGCAGCAGTCCCTCCAAAGAAAAAGGCTCTTCCCCCGCATAGACCGTATTAAAAAAGCAGGACTCCGCCCCGGTGTGGCAGGCAGGACCCTCGGGCTGCACATATACCGTCAGGGCATCACAGTCACAGTCCGTATCGATGCGCACGATATGCTGCACATTGCCGGAGGTCTCTCCCTTTCTCCAAAGCTTCTGCCGGGAGCGGGACCAAAAACAGGTGCGCCCTTCCTTCAGGCTGATCGCAAGGCTCTCCCGGTTCATATACGCCACCGTCAAGACCTTCTTCGTCCTGCTGTCGATCACCACCGCAGGAATCAATCCCTTTTCGTCGAATTTCAAATCCTCTATGTTCACATGCATCGCACTGCACCTCCCATTTCTTTATGACAGCCGCACGTTGATTCCGTCCGCCTGCAGTTTCTTCTTCAAATCTCCAATGGACACCTCTCCGAAATGGAAGATCGAAGCTGCCAGTCCGGCGTCCACTTTGGGTACCTGCAAAAACAGCTCTGTAAAGTCCTCCATACAGCCGGCGCCGCCGGAGGCAATCACCGGCACGTCCACAATATCACAAACTGCCGACAGCATCTCTAAATCAAATCCGCCCTTTACGCCGTCTGTATCGATGCTGTTGAGCACAATCTCCCCGGCACCGTTCTTCACACCGCTGCGAATCCACTCCAAGGCGTCGATGCCGGTGTTCTCTCGGCCGCCTTTTGCAAAGACAGTAAACCGGCCGTCCACACGGCGTACATCTACAGAGAGCACCACGCACTGATCCCCATATTTTTTTGCAGCTGCGGGAATGAGGCCGGGATCCCGAATCGCTCCGGAATTTACACTCACCTTGTCCGCACCGCACCGGAGCACCCGTTCAAAATCCTCTACCGTGTTGATGCCGCCCCCTACCGTAAGCGGAATGAAAATCTGGCTGGCTACTTCCGTTAGAATATCGGTAAAGAGCTGCCGCCCTTCAAAGGAGGCGGTAATATCATAAAACACCAGCTCGTCCGCACCGCTCTCGCTGTAGTATTTCGCAAGAGCCACAGGAGAGGATACATCATTTACATTCAAAAAGTTGACGCCCTTCACAACCCGTCCGTCCCGCACGTCCAGGCAGGGGATGATTCGTTTTGTTATCATGGCCCCACTCCCAGTCACAGAGCATTCCGGCAGGCAAGCACTGCCGCCGCCAGATCAATGGCCCCGGTATACAGGGCCTTGCCCAGAATCGCACCGTAAAGATCCAAATCTCTCAGCGTCCGCACATCGTCCAGGGTCGTGATCCCACCGGAAGCGATCAGACGCACCGGATACTTTTCCGACAAGTGTCTGTACAGCTCTACATTGGGGCCGGCAAGCATCCCGTCCTTGGAAATATCCGTACAAATAACCGTTTGCACGCCTGCATCGCACAGCCGATGCAGCAGCGCGTCACAGGTAAGCGCACTTTGCTCCTGCCATCCGCGGATGGCTGCTATCCCGTCTCGTATATCCACACCTACTGCAATTTTTTCCCCATAGGTCTGTACCATGTCCTGCAAAAATTTTGGATCGGTGACCGCTGCCGTCCCAATGATCACCCGGTGTACACCGGCGTCCAGATACCGACGCACGATCTCCGGACTGCGGATCCCACCGCCCACCTGCACCTTCAGGCCGCTGGAGGACACCAATTTCTCCACCGTCTCCAAATTGGGAGTGGTGCCGTCTTTCGCTCCCTCCAGATCCACCGTGTGCAGATACTCAACCCCGGCACAGCGAAATTCCCATCCAAGTGCCTCGGGGTGTTCGCTGTAAACCGTCATCTGTTTGTAATCGCCCTTTACCAGTCGTACCGCTTTTCCTTCATACAAATCAATTGCCGGAAGTATATTCATACCGCTTTCCTCGCTCGTCAGATTTCGCAAAAAGCCTTTAATATTTTCAGTCCGATTGTCCCGCTTTTCTCCGGATGGAACTGGGTTCCAAACACGTTTCCATTCTCTGCGGACGCCGTGATCTGCGCACCGTATTCCGTCCACGCGCTGACCCAGGGAGAACATTCTGCCGCATAATAAGAATGAACAAAATATACGTGATCTCCTTCCCGGATATCCTTATATAAAGGGCTGCGGGGCCTGTCCTTTGGAAAATGCAATGCATTCCAACCGATCTGCGGAATTTTGTATGCTTGCGGAACAACATTGCGCATGGAGACCACCTTGCCCGGGATCAGTCCCAGTCCGGCATACTCCCCGTATTCCAGGCTTTTGTCGAAAAGCAGCTGCATCCCAAGGCATATCCCCAAAAGCGGCTTTCCTTTGGCCGCTTCCCGGCATACCACCTGGTCCAGTCCCACACTTCGCAGCTTGCTCGCCGCATCTCCAAAAGCGCCCACCCCGGGAAGAACGATGCGCGCACATTCCCCGATTCTTTTTTCATCTCCGGTGACAATGGCCTCTTCGCCAATATAGGCAAAGGAAGACTTTAAGGAAAAAAGATTCCCCACTCCGTAATCTATAATTGCGATCATTGTCACAGCACTCCTTTGGTAGACGGGATCTCTCCTGCCATCTGCAAATCGACCGCAACGCACTGGCGCATGGTTCGGCCCAGCGCCTTGAAAATTCCTTCTATGATGTGATGCGTGTTGGTTCCAGCCAGCTGCTGCACATGAAGGGTCATTTCTGCATTGCGAACCAGTGCCAGCAAAAACTCCTGCACCAGCTCTGTATCAAAAGCCCCCACTTTTTTTGCCCGCAGATTTACGGTATAGGACAAGTGCGAACGTCCGGAAAAATCCGCAGCACACAGGATCAGCGCCTCGTCCATAGGCAAAATCATGTGCCCATAGCGGCAAATCCCCGCCATATCGCCCAGGGCCGCACGAAATGCTTTCCCCAGGCAAATACCGATATCTTCCACCGTATGATGACAGTCTACCTGCAAATCCCCCTTGCAGGAAAGATGCAGATCCAGCCGCCCGTGCGCGGCAAACAGGGTAAGCATGTGATCCAAAAATCCGATCCCCGTATCGATGGCCGCCTGCCCTGTGCCTTCCAGACACAGCTGCATTTCGATGTCTGTCTCCTTTGTTTTCCTGTGAATGGTTCCCGTTCTCATCTTTCACTCCTTAATTTGTCCAGGACGGATAAAAGCGTGTCCATCTGTGCTTTCGTCCCGATCGTGATCCGAACAAACTCCCAAACGCGCGCTCCCCCAAACCAGCGTACCAGCACGCCGCCGTCCCGCAGATGCTGATAAATTTCCTCACCGCTCACACCCGGTTTTTTCGCAAATAGAAAATTCGCCTTTGAAGGAAGTACGATAAATCCTCTGTTTTCCAAGGCTTTCTTTGTATATTCCCGCACTTTTATGATCGTTTCTGCATTCGCCTTATAATATGCATCGGACTCCAGGCTTGCAATGCCCGCGACCTGGGTGAGTCGGTTCACATCATAAGGGTTCATGGAATACTTGATCCGCTCCAGATCCTGGATCAGCGCACTGTCTCCCATGGCAAATCCGAGTCTTGCGCCGGCCATGGACCGGGACTTGGAAAAAGTGCGGATCACCAAGAGATTCTTATACTGCCGCAGCAGCGGCAGGGCAGACGTTCCACCAAAATCCACATACGCCTCGTCGATCATCACCACATGATCCGGATTGCTGCGCACGATCCCTTCGATCTCCCCCAGAGAAAGGGGTATTCCCGTGGGGGCATTGGGGTTTGCAAGCACCACATGCATACCGATGCACTCATAATCTGAAGCACGGATCCGATAATCCTCTGTCAGGGGAATCACCCGGCAGGGAACGCCGTGGAGCTGCCCATATACGGAATAAAAGCCGTAGGTGATGTCCGGAAACGCGATCCCGTGCTCCTTGTCGCAAAAAGCCATAAAGGACATATTCAATATGTCATCGGAGCCGTTGGTGACAAATACATTTTCCACCCCAACACCATATGTCTCCGCAAGCTTCTCCCGAAGACGGCGGCAGGTGGGATCCGGATACAAATGCAGCATTGCCACCTGCTCCCGGTCCACCGCCTCCAAAACACGAGGAGCCGGCGGATACGGAGATTCGTTGGTATTCAATTTGATATATGTCCGATCCTGGGGCTGTTCCCCCGGCGTATACGGCTCCAGCGCGGCAAAACGACCGCTTAAAAATCTGCTCATATTCCCTCGACTGGTATATTCTTATTGTTCTTCTGTAAACCGAACTCTTGCGGACTTTGCATGGGCACCCAGCCCCTCCTGGTCTGCAAAGTACCCCACCTTTTCATAGACAGACGCCAATGCTTCCTTTGTATAATAGGTAAACTGGGTTTTCTTTACAAAGTCGTCTACGGACAGCGGACTGGAAAACCGGGCCGTACCGCTGGTGGGAAGCGTATGGTTTGGGCCTGCAAAATAATCTCCCAGAGCTTCCGGACAATATCGTCCCAAAAATACGCTGCCGGCATGTTTTACAAGGCCCAGAAAATCAAACGGTGCTTCGGTGCAGATTTCCAGGTGCTCCGGCGCCAGTGCGTTGGAGATTTCCACGGCTTGACGAATCGAATCTGCCAGAATAATTTTTCCGTTTGCGTCAATAGATTTGCGCGCGATGTCCTGTCTCGACAGCAGCGGGATCTGCCGCTCCAGCTCCTTTGCTACCTGCTGTGCCAGTTCCCTGCTCTCCGTCACCAAAACCGCGGAAGCGCACACGTCGTGCTCAGCCTGGGACAAAAGGTCCGCCGCCACATAAACCGGATCGGATGCGCCGTCAGCAATCACCAAAATCTCACTGGGGCCGGCAATCATATCGATCGCCACAGTCCCAAATACCTGCCGCTTCGCTTCTGCTACATACCGATTTCCGGGGCCTACGATTTTGTCCACCCGGGGTACAGACTCCGTCCCGTATGCGAGCGCTGCAACGGCCTGGGCACCGCCTACCTTGAAGATCTTCTGTACACCGCCGATCTTTGCAGCTGCCAGGATGGCCGGACTGATTTTTCCGTCCGCTCCCGGAGGAGTCACCATAACGATCTCCCCCACACCGGCAATCTGCGCGGGAATACAATTCATCAGCACGGAGGAGGGATACGCGGCTGTGCCGCCGGGAACATATAATCCCACCCGCTCCATGGGGATCACACGCTGTCCCAGCACTTCTCCTCTGGGGCCGGTCAGCACAAACCCGCTGCGTTTTTGATTTTCATGAAAAGTCCGGATCCGCTCCCGCGCTTCCTGCAAGATCTGCAAAAACGCCGGCTCCACAGAAGCTACCGCCTCGTCGATCTCCTGCTCGCTGACGGCAAGAGTCTCCAAATCCGCCTTGTCGAATTTTTTCGTATAAGCAAGCAGCGCGTCGTCTCCATTCGCCTGTACGTCCCGCAAAATCTTAGCTACCGCCTGTTCCACGTCCGGATCCGTTTTCTGCACACCCCGCTTCAAAATCTCTTCTGCACACTGGGCATACTCCAAAATACGTATCATTTTTATTCACCCCCGGCAATTGCCTGCTGAATTTTCTCCGTCAATGCAAGGATCTCTGCATTTTTGAACTGAAAACTTGCTTTGTTTACCACCAGACGTGCGCTGATGGGGACAATGGTCTCATAAGGCTCCAGATTGTTTTCATAGAGGGTTTTCCCCGTCTCCACAATATCCACGATCACATCCGACAGTCCCAGCAGGGGTGCAATCTCAATCGAGCCATTTAATTTGATGATATCGATATCCAGCCCCTTTTTATCGTAAAACGCCCGGGCGATCCGTGGAAATTTGGTGGCCACCCGTATGGTGGTCTCCCCACTGGGCTGCATACCCTTCTTTCCGGCCACTGCCATTCTGCATTTTCCGATTCCCAAGTCTGTCAATTCATACACGTCATGCCGTCCTTCCAGAAGGATGTCTTTTCCCACAATCCCCACATCGGCGGCACCTCGCTCCACATAGATGGCCACATCGGAGGGCTTGGCCCAAAAATAACAAACACCGTTTTCCTTGTTTTCAAATATGAGCTTGCGGCTGTCCTCCAGAATTTCGGGGCAGCCGTATCCAATATCCGCAAAAATTTTGTACGCTTTCTCTCCCAGCCTGCCCTTGGGAAGCGCAATATTCAGCTTTTTCATATTCTCGACCGTCCGCCTTAAGATCTTTTATCCAACTGTATATGCTCTTTATACCGGACTTTTCCCGTATCCTCTCTTAACACATAAACGCGCAGTCCCGCACTTGTCAACTTTTCTGCCTGGGCAGCCGCAACCGCAGGATCCGCGTCCCCATAGGTGAGCAACACATCCACGCAATCGTGTTCTTCACCAGCAAGGCGCTCCAGCAGGTCCGGATAGATGGCAAAACCAATGGCTCCAGCATCTTTCCCGAATTTTTTCACCAGCGTATCGTACCGTCCGCCGGACAGTACATGCTGCGGGATCCCGTCCACAAAGCCTTGAAAGGTAATTCCGTTATAATAGTCCATATCATTGGTTACGGAAAAATCCAAAACCACCCGGCTCCCGCATCCCACGGCTTCCAAAACGCGGTATACCGCTCCCAGTTCTTCCACCGCCTGCCACGATGGATCCCTTTGCGGAAGGTCTTTCAAAAGGACACGGATCCTCGCAAGTCCTTTTGCATAATCTCCATAGGTTGCCACCACTGCCGCAAGGAGACCAGCCGCCTCCGGCTCTACTTGCTCTCTTTCGCAGACCGCCCGCAGCTCATGTGCGTTTTTTTCACCAATACAGCGCAACGCCTCTCGTCTGGCGGCGTCCTGCAATCCTGCACGTTCCAACAACGCGGTGATCAGTCCCATGTGGCTAACGCCGATCAGAACATTTTCGGAGACCTCTCCCAGACTTTTTGCCGCCAGAGACAAAACTTCTCCCTGGGCATATGTATTCATTTCTCCAATATACTCGATGCCCACCTGCAATATTTCCCGAATGCCGCCGTCCTGCCCTGCACTTCGGTATACGTTTTCGCAGTAATACACCTTTTCGGGAGAAGTGATCACCTCAGGCGCATTTTTTACAATAGACAAAGTGATATCCGGTTTGAGTGCAAGAAGCGTTCCTCCTGCATCCGTAAAGGTGACAATATTGTTGCTTGCAAGGAAGCTCTTATTTTCCAGATACAAATCATAATGCTCAAATTTGCTCATTTTATATTTTTTGTATCCGTACAATTCATACAGACGACGCATTTTGAGAATATCCCGCTCTTCTCTACGCAAAACCTGCCCCAACACTGTCATACGCCCCCCGTTTCTCTTCCCTCTGTCTGATATATATCCGATATGGCTACAGTATACCATATAGACAAACGTTTCTCAAGCTTTTCGCCCCAGAAACTACCTCAACAAAAGCATAACACATTTTATCACTTTAGTCAAGTAAATTAATAAAGTTTCTTTACATAAAAAGGCCGCCCACTTGGGCGGTCTTTTTAGTAAATTTACTAAGATTTCCTTACAGTTACGGATATCTGGTAACACCAGGTCTCTCTTCTCCGTAGAACTGGTACATAGGATCCTGCTCATAACTGATCGTGGCAGGGATCTTATACACTGCGTTGTCCGACGTGTCAGAGAAAATATCCATTTTGTGGCTGACGATGTAGTTGTACATATTGTCGTACCGCTCCATGTACAGTTCCTTCGTCTCCTGCGTCGCTCCGCCTTCGTCTTCATAGTACCGGTAGTGTACGCAGGTAAGACCCAAGAAATCACAGCAGGCAATCAGCGTCTCAAGCCGCTCTCTTTGCGCATCCGTGTTCGCTTTCTCCAATGCTGTCACAAGCAGAGCGCGCATCTCCTCGTAGTGATCATCGATGTATCCATAGTCGTACATCTGACGGGGACGGTCAAAGTTGTTGATAAAGCAACTGGAGGTGACCGTCTCTCCTGTTGACAATTCTCCTGTCCACTCTACCAGGTCTCCCGCTTCGTTCTGCATCATGATATACTGGAACAGCTCTTCGTTGCCGTCACCATAATACATATACAAATATTCCAGCATATGATCGTAGAACTCTTCCTCTGTCATGCCGGGATCCCAGTTGAGGCGAATGGCAAGATATTCTTTTAGAGTCTCGAAGTTGTACTCTCTGCCGCCGCCTTCGTAAAACATGCCGCTAACGCCGCATTCGTTGATCAAGTAATTGTAGTCATAATACAAATTGATGATGTTGGGGCAGCCCACCAAATAATAGTGGTAAGTCACCGGGTAATACCAGAACCACAGCTCTGCACCGGTCTCTCTGCAAATGTCTCCCCAAGCCTTCAGTGCCTTTTCATCGTAGGTATTGCTACCCCCCAGATAGGTCACATTATCGCCGCATTCTCCGCTGCCGATAAAGTGGTTATTACAGCCGGTGCCGCAGAACAGCACGATCAGATCCTCCACAGGAAAAATATCCTGGGGAATCACATGGTCGTAGATAATGAAGTACAGCTTCATGCCCGGATAATATTCCTGAATATCCTTTACTGCACGGTTGGCAATGTATACGCTTCCACCTGCATAACCATTTGTAGCATATATGGTAGAACAATCATCGCACTTACAATATCCCTTAGTATTATCACAAATAGAGAAGGACATGGCAGAGGTTCCCACGCGGAACTTGTGGCTGCCCCATTCCTCAGAGATCATCCGCATGGTGAGGTACAAACCAGTAAACATCTGCTCATAGGACTCCTCGCTGGTGAAGCAGGGCTGCCATGCATATTCATCCACTTGAACACCTGCATTATAACGGTCATTCAGCGAAGGCCCCTCCGGCCATATCAACCCCTGATCCTCGTACTTCTTATTGCCGGTATACATCCTGTAGTAATATCCAAAGGAATGGGCATTGATGAAGTGTGCGCCTGTCAGGGTCCCGTGCCGATCATCGTCCGCATAGCTGGAGCCCCGTCCATTTAGTCCACGGGGGAACGCATATTCCTCGTCATACTCGCCCGCCGTCTGTCTTGCCATACGGAAGGTGAGTTCGGGAATTTTCTTGAAGTATGTACCCTCTGCAATATCCGATGTCCGATTCTTATAAATGAGCGTTTCCTCTCCGTTGAAGAACCGATACCCCAGATATTCCTCCAAAATATTGTAGGCCGCATACATGTTGCCCCGGCGGGTACCGTAGATGTTCAACTGTCCATCCTTCACCTCGTAGATGAAGCCTTCGATACCCAGCTCTCCGGTCTCGTCCTCCATATGGAACACAATGGCATTTTCTGTTGTCTTTTCCTCTTCCCCAAAACAAATGGTGAGGTTCTCGTTTGTAGCGATACGGATGTGCTTGCGCAGCTGGTCTGCTCCGTAATACAGATTGCTGGTATTCGGATCCGTATCCGCCGGAACTACAATGCAGAAAGTCTCTTCCGTCACCGGTTTGCCGGCAATGGTGAAGTTGTACATTGCCTGCCCGTATCCATCCGTGATCTCATAATCGGACCAGTCCTTCGCCTGGGCCAGGCACAGCCGGAACTGCAGAGCATCATAAGCCGACACCTGTCCGTCCGCATTCATATCGCCCGCACTCCGGACGAACTGCTCCACTTCCGCGCCTGCCAGATATTTCGCCACCTCCAGCGCATCCAGCGCATTGGACTCCCCGTCCCCGTTTACATCTCCCAGGGTGTACGAGTCGTCCACCACATAGTCCTGCGCCGCAATCCCTACACTGAACATCCCTGCCAGCATAGACAGCAGCAGCACCATAGATAATGCTTTTTTCATTTGGTTTCTCCTTGCCTTCATAGACCAACCTATGGCATATTTCTATTTTATTGTATCATATTGTTTAGACATATGCAAGTCTTATTTTGCTTTTTTGTACGAAAATCACAGAAAAATATACAGACAAATTCTGCCGAAAAAAGAAGCAAGACGGCCAGCCGTCTTGCTTCTTTTTCCTAACGGAAACACACATTTGTCCTTTTGCAGATTACGGATATTCAGGTACACCTTCCCGTTCCGCACCGTAAAACTGAAACATGGGATTCTCCTCATAGCTTACGGAAGAAGGCAGCGTATACTCCGATCCGGAAAAGATCTGCATATCGTTGTCTTTGATATAGTGATACATGGCGTCATACCGCTCCATATATAACTTTTTGGTTTCTTCCGTACCGTTCTTGTAATACCGATGATGTACACAGGAAAGTCCCAAAAAGTCGCAGCAGGCGATCAGCGTTTCCATCCGCTTCCTCTGCGCATCCGTGCCCGCTTTTTCCAACGCTCTCACAAGCAGGGCACGCATTTCCTCGTAGTGTTCGTCGATATATGCAAAATCGTACATCTGGCGGGGACGGTCGTAGTTGTTGATAAAACAGCCCGCTCTGTCGCCTGCCTCATTTTGCATCACAATGTACCGATACAGTTCCTCATATCCGTCGCCGTAATAAACATGCAGATACTCCTTCATGTGATCCAGAAATTCTTCCTCCGTCATATCCGGGTCGAAAATCATGCGGGCGGCGAGATACGCCTTCAAATACTCAAAATTGTATCCCCGTCCGCCACCTTCGTAATAGATCCCCGTCACATTGTATTGACTGACAATGTATCGAAAATCCTCATATATATTGAAAATGTTTGGGCAGCCTACCAGATAATAATGATACGTTACCGGATAGTACCAGAACCATAGCTCTGCACCTGTCTGCGCGCAGATGTCTCCCCACGCTTTCAGCGCCTTTTCATCATAGGTGTTGCTGCCTCCCAGTAGCGTCACGTTGTCTCCGCATTCCCCGCTGCCGATAAAGTGGTTGTTGCATCCGGTTCCGCAGTACATGATAATCAGATTGTCATCCGGAAAAATTGTCTGTGGAATTGTGTGATCATAGGCAATCATGTACAGCTTCATGCCCGGATAGTATTCCTGGATATCCCTTGCCGCACGATTGGCGATGTACACGCTGCCCCCCACATATCCGTCCGTGGCATAGATGGTAGAGCAGTCGGCACAGGTGCAATAAGCACTGTTGTTGTCACAAATGGAGAAGGACATGGCAGAGGTCTCGGGCGCAAAGGTGTGCACGATATGTGTCCACTCCTCTGTGATCATCTTCATCGTCAGGTACAGACCCATGAACATCTGTTCATAGGATTCTTCACTGGTAAAGCAGGGCTGCCAGTTGTATTCATCCACCATAATTCCCTGATCGTGACGCTCCTGGAGCGTAGGCGCATCCGCCGGCCCTGTAGCCATCGCATAGTAATATCCAAAGGAGTGGGCATTGATAAAATGGGGGCCGGTCAGCGTGCCATAGCGGGAAGTAAAATATTGTGCGCTGCCCAGCTGCATCCCGTTCATTCTTCGCGGGAAATAGTAATCGTCTACATTGCTCCGCACTCTGGTGCCTGTATAACGAAAATCCAACAGGGGCACCCGCTCCACATACAAGCCCTCCGGCAGATCTACGGTGCGCTGCCGATACAAATAGGCAAATTCGCTGTCGCAGAATAGCAGTCCCAGATATTCCTCGGCGATTTCATATACCGCATACATATTTCCCCGGCGGGTGCCGTAAATATTTAGCTGTCCGTCTGTCACCTCATAAATATATCCCTCGACTCCCAGCCGCTTGCCGAGTGCACTGTTTTCATCGATCACATGAAACACGATCCCGTATGCTGCCTCTTCCCTCCCAAACACAATGGGAAGTTCTGCGCCGGTGGCCTCTCTCACATACCGCTGCAGCAGTTGGGCAGCCATATAGACGTTGTCCGCCTCCGGATCTGTATCTGCAGGCACAACAATACTATATCTGGAAACAAGATTTTCCCCAATTGTAAATCTGTACAATGCATCGCCGCTTTCGTACTCTGCCCAGTCTCTGGCCTGGGCCAGACACAGCCGGAACTGCAGAGCATCATAAGCCGACACCTGCCCGTCCGCGTTCATATCGCCCGCATCCCGAATTATCTGCGCGCCTTCTGCGCCTGCCAGATATTTCGCCACTTCCAGTGCGTCCAGCGCATTGGACACCCCATCCCCGTTTACATCCCCCAGGGTGTACGTGTCATCCAGTATATTCTCATACGCGGCGACACCAGTGACAAATATGCCTGCAAGCATGGACAATACGAGTAAAACAGAAATACCCTTTTTCATATGCAGTCTCCCTTCTCAAAGACGCCTCATGGTATTTATATTTTAACATAATGCACGAATGTTTGCAATCATTATTTCAAATTTTATTCACATTATATAAAAAGCAGACACCGCGACCAAATGGTCGCGGTGTCTGCGATTGGGGCTTCGGTGAAATACTCCCCTCCCGTATTTGTTTACGGATATCTGGTAACACCATTTCTTTCTTCCCCGTAGAACTGGTACATGGGATCCTCTTTATAGCTGATGCTTTCCGGAACCTTATATACTGCGGTTTCCGATTGATCAGAGAAGATATCCATTTTGTGGTCGACGATATAATTATACATGTCATCGTACCGCTCCATGTACAACTCCTTCGTCTCCTGCGTCGCTCCGCCTTCGTCCTTATAGTACCGATAATGTACGCAGGTGAGTCCCAAGAAGTCGCAGCATACGATCAGCGTTTCGATCCGCTCTCTCTGGGCATCCGTGCCCGCTTTCTCCAGCGCTGTCACAAGCAGGGCACGCATTTCCTCGTAATGCTCGTCGATATATACATAGTCATACATCTGACGGGGACGGTCGTAATTGTTGATAAAGCAGCCTGCCCCGTCTCCCGCTTCGTTCTGCATCACAATGTACTCATACAGTTCCTCATATCCGTCGCCGTAATACAAGTACAGATATTCTTTCATAATGTCGATAAACTCTTCTTCGGTCATATCCGGGTCCACAATGACACGGGAGGCAAGATACGCTTTCAAAGTTTCAAAATTATACGTTCTGCCGCCGCCCTCATAATAAATACCTGTCACATTGCATTCGCTGACAAGATATCTGAAATCCTCATAAATATTGAAAATGTTGGGGCAGCCTACCAGATAATAGTGATACGTTACCGGATAGTACCAGAACCACAGCTCCGCGCCCGTCTGCGCGCAGATGTCTCCCCATGCCTTCAGCGCTTTTTCGTCGTAGGTGTTGCTGCCGCCCAATTGGGTCACATTGTCGCCGCATTCCCCGCTGCCGATAAAGTGGTTGTTGCATCCGGTCCCGCAGAACATGATGATCAAATCATCCTCCGGGAAAATGTCCTGGGGAATGGTATGATCATAAAGAATCAAATATAACTTCAACCCGGGGTAATATTCCTGGATGTCCTTTACCGCCCGGTTTGCAATGTACACACTGCCGCCCGCATACCCGTTCGTGGCGTAAATGGTAGAGCAGTCATCACACTTACAATATCCGGAAGTGTTATCGCAGATGGAGAAAGACATGGAAGAAGATTCCCTGCGCAGCGTGTTATTCCCCCACTCCTCTGTGATCATCTTGATACACAGATACAAACCGGTAAACATCTGCTCATAGGATTCTTCACTGGTAAAGCAGGGCTGCCATGCCAGTTCATCCACCTGCACCCCTTCGTTATACCGCTCGTTCAGCGAAGGCCCCTCCGGCCATACCAATCCCTGATCCTCGTATTTCTTGTTACCGGTGTACATCCTGTAATACCACCCAAAAGAGTGGGCATTGATATAATGGGGGCCGGTCAGCGTTCCATATTTTGCTTCGGCGTTTCCGTAGATCTGCGTCCCGTTCATTTTCCGGGGGAAATAATATTCTTTTGCCGTTTCACGGCCGAACGACTGTCCCACAAAACGGAATGTAAGAGGCAGCGTCCGTTTCACATAGGTCCCCTCCGGAAGATCTGACGTACGGTTCTTGTAGATTCGGGTCTCCTCTCCATTGAAAAACCGATACCCCAGATATTCTTCCATGATCTCATATGCAGCATACATATTGCCCCGGCGGGTACCATAAATCTGCACTTGTCCGTCCGTTACCTCGTAGATATACCCATCCAGATCCAACTCCAATCCCAGTTCGCTGAGTTCGTCCACCGGATTGAAATAAATGGCATTCTCCAGTTTCTTTTCCCCAAAACAAATCTCGATCTCAAACCCGGTTGCGATCTTGATGTGTTTGCGCAGCATATCCGCCGCATAGTATACATTGCTGTCCTCCACATCCGTGTCCGCCGGAACTACGATGCTGTATGTATCGATGGGATTGCCCGCAATGGTGAAGTTGTACAGCGCCTGCCCGTATCCGTCCGTCACCTCGTAGTCGGACCAGTCCTTCGCCTGGGCCAGACACAGCCGGAACTGGAGCGCGTCATAGGCCGTCACCTGCCCGTCCGCATTCATGTCTCCCGCATCCCGGACAAACTGCTCCACCTCTGCGCCTGCCAGGTACTTCGCCACCTCCAGCGCATCCGCCGCATTGGA
>CAJFOI010000028.1 GCA_904396155.1 Candidatus Avispirillum faecium
AGCATATTCCTTGTCTCCGTTCTTCAGCACCAGATGATAGCTGCCTTCCTCCGCCCCATACAGCGTCTCCAGCACCACCTCATTTTGTGCCATGATCCCTTCGTATTCCTCATACTGCGCATCCGTCCACTGGAGCACGTAGCTTGTAGGCTTTTTTGCCAGTGTCTCCTGCATCCCTTCTACTACATTGTTCGCTGCCTCGGCCGCTCCCTGTGCCTGCGATGCCGCATCGGCTGCCCCCTGCGCCGCTGCCTGAGCTGTCTCCGCCGCCGTATTCGCACTTTGCGTTGCGGCTTCCGTCGCCTCGCACAGATCTTCCATCTCCGCTATGGCCTGCGTCAGTGCCGAATACTCGTCGGTTGATGCAATGGCCCCGTCGTCCTGAAGCACATCCTCCACAATCACGCTAAACTGCGGCGACGACAGCACCGCCGGCGTCTCTCCTCCGGTGGTGATCCGCACTTCACACAAAACTTCTCCCGCTGCCGCCAGCTCGCCTGACGTAAAGGTATGCTCCGCCGCTCCTCCAGATACGCTGCACTGGCTGTACGACACCGTCCCATCCGGCTTCCTGGCATACAGGGTCACTACACTTCCCTCCGGCACCGAATACGATGCCCCTCTCTCTACCAGATGGATGCACACGGTCCTCGACAGGGCGTCCCCCACTCGAAATCCTGTCAGTGTCTCCTGTACCCCTCCCTGCTGTACATCCAGGTTTATTTTGTATCTTGTTTCCTCCATGATCTCCTCCCTGCCGCGATGCGGCAAAATAGAATTGGAGAAAAGTCCAGATTCGGCCGCGCCGGCTCGCGGCATATCGCCCCGTCTGCAGAAACACGGGCAGACTTCCTCCGGCATTATTGTAACGGATCCATTCAAAAGCGTCTCCCGCTGTTGCCTTAAAATCGCGCGGTTTTTACTTGATACCCTCCGCACAGACAGCGCATGGCAGCAGACAACGGAAGTTTCCACGTATAACATCATCCATCGATTGACTGTTCCCCCAAAATACTGTATAATTTCAACAACCATATAAAACCTGTCGGAGGTATATGATGCCATCTATCTGCGGAATCGACTGCAGCTGCTGCAGTCTAAAGGAAAACTGCCACGGATGTGTCCAGACAAACGGATCTCCCTTCGGAGAAGAATGCATTGCCGCAAAGCAATACAAGCGCGGTGGAAAAGAAGCATTCTGCAAATACAAGAATGCACTGATTTGTGAATTTAATGCGCTTGCAATCCCGGATATGCCACAGATTACAGAACTGTGCGTGTTATACGGAGCATACGTAAATCTGGAATACCCCCTCCCCAACGGCCAAAAAGTCAGGCTGCTGCGGGATCATGCAATGTATCTGGGATACCAAGTGGAAAAAAAGGGCAGTGACAGATGTTACGGCCTTGTGGCAGATGAGAAATATTTGCTTGTATGTGAATATGGCTGCAACGGCGTCGATCCGCAAATCATTGTATATAAAAAAAGACAAACGCACTGACAGGCATTTACAGAAAAAATCGGTTCCCTTACAGGGAACCGATTTTTTTAGGGATATGCCCTTTACTGCATTTTACGTTTTCTCACAAAAAGTACTGTTACAATGACACCACATGCACTAATTAGAACCAGAGTTACCAAGGCAGCCAGATGACTATTGTCGTCTGTCTGTGGAGAGGTTGCATCAGAATCAACCGTTCCGGTTGTTTCCGCTGTGCCAGTCGTTTCTGCCGCGCCGGTTGTTTCCACTGCACCAGTCGTTTCTACAGAATCTGTAGTCTCCGCGGGATCTGTGGTCTCCGCAGGGTCGGTTGTTTCTGCGGGATCCGTAGTTTCTGCGGGTTCGGTGGTCTCCTCAGGCGGTTCAGTGGTTTCAGTCGGAGTCTGTTCATTTACTGTAATACTGACCTCTGTGGAGCAGAGAATATTCTCCGTTCCCACTTCCTTCATCGAAGCGGTGAAACTGTAGTCTCCTGCTTCCTTGAAGGTCACGCGGAATCTGCTGGTCGCATCCGACATCGGAAAACCGGTGCTCACACCAAAGTCCCCGGAAAACTCATACCAGTTCCCGTCTTTTACTTCATAGTACTCCAGCTTCTCGATCGCATCCGGATCGCTGAAGTTAGAAGTGCCGATCACCATCTTTCCGGCGTCTCCGTTGGCTGTGGTGGTGAAGGAAAACTCCGTCGCCTCTCCCACGGTGAAGGTCTTTTCCCCGATGTCTGTCGTCAGGGTGCTTGCACCTGTGCCAATACCAAAAATCGTCACAGGAATCATGGCTACAAGCATGCATAAGGAAAGCAGGCCTGCCAACCATTTCTTCCGAACTTTGCTTATGAACTTTGCCTCCAAACTGTTTTGAAATCCTTTGAAACGATACCAAACATATGTACGCTTCAATACTTTATAGTAGTATACAACCAATGCTTCATAAAATTAATAGATTTTTTATTTTTTATGTATTTTTTTACAATCGAGCAAAAAGCAAAACAGACAGGCAAAGTTGTTTTGCCTGTCTGTTTTTGTACGAATGCACCAAAAACGTCTGATAGTATTAATTTCTTTTTGATTCTTATTCTGCGTCTCCGGTATCCGCATCCGCATAACTTTGAGGATTGTCGGTGGAATACACCACGGCGCTCTCTTCCAGCTCTGCTGCGTCGCCCTGTTCCTCAGCAGCCTTCTTCTCCTCCAGCAATGCCCGTATGGAAAGGCTGATCTTCCGATTTTCCTCGTCCACGGCGATGATTTTTGCATCTACCACATCGCCCACCTTCAGCACCTCGGCAGGTGTCTCGATCTTATGATCCGCAATCTGGCTGATGTGGATCAGTCCGTCCGCACCGGGGACCACTTCGGCAAACGCGCCGAAAGGCATCAGAGACACAATCTTCACGCTGGCAGTATCACCCACGCTGTATTTTTCATGGAAAATATGCCAGGGATCTGTGTCTTCCGTTTTATATCCCAGAGAAATTCTTCCCTTTTCCCGATCCAGACCTTTTACATAGACTTTGATCACATCCCCGGGGGAAACCACCTCCGAAGGATGGCGAATCCGCCTCCAGGAAAGTTCACTGGTATGTACCATACCGTCTACGCCGCCCAAGTCCACGAACGCACCATAGCTGGTCAGGCTCTTGACAGGGCCCTCGTAGATCTGACCGACCTCCACCTGATCCCAGAAAGCCTGCTCGCGCTTCCGTCTTTCCTCCGCCTGCACGGCGCGGATGGATGCAAACGCACGCTTTCTGTCCTCTTTGATCTCGATGATCTTTACCTTCTGCGTAGTCCCCACAAGCGCCTGCAGCGCTTCCGGCCCTGCATTCTTGGGCACGCCGGACAGGGACGCGGGAATAAACACCCGAACGGAATGGATGGAAATGATCAGGCCGCCTTTTACGCAGCTTACAATCTTTCCCTCTACGGTTTCACCGGACTCATATTTTGCAACGATGTCGTTCCAGTTCTGTTCTGCGTCCACCTTGAGCTTGTCAAGGGTGGCGATCCCTTCCACGTCGCTGATCTTGATGACTTTTGCCTTGACCTCGTCCCCAATTTTGAACATTTCCTCCAATTTTGCGGACGGGTCGTCGGTCAGCTTGTCATGTACAATCACGCCGGTCGTTTTTGTGCCCAGATCCAAAGTGATCTCATTTGGCGACACGGATGTAACGACACCGACGACAATATCTCCCGGATTCAATGTTTTCATGGTCTGTTCGAGCAATTCAGCAAAATTTTCCGTTTGCTCACTCATTGTTTGTTTAACCTCCTGTATTACACTGAACGGCGTCGATGCGCCGGCAGTAATGGATATGGTGTTACAGCGAGGGGGAAGGACCAGATCCCCCATTGAATCTGCATTTTCACAGAGATATGTCTCGTGGCAGCGCTTTTTGCAGATCTCATAAAGCTTGACCGTGTTGGAACTGCCCCGGCTCCCAATGACGACAACCGCGTCGGAGGAAGCGGCAAGCTGCTCGGCTTCCGTCTGCCTTTCTTCCGTAACATTACATATTGTATCAAAAATCAAAGCGTTTGTATATACTTTTTTGATAATTTCCAAACATTTTTTCCATTGCGACAGATTTTGCGTCGTTTGCGCCGCTGCGCTGATCTGAAAATCCCTGTATTTTTCCGCTTTGGGAGAAAAAATCCACTCCTCCAGGGCCGCCGCACCGTCAAAAACCAGGCCTTCGCCCCTGCAGCAGCTCATGATCCCCCGCACTTCCGGGTGGTCTGCGGCGCCGATCAGGATGAAAAGCTTTCCCGGCCCGGAGTGCTCCGCCGCAATTTTGCGCACTTTGGTCACATAGGGACAGGTACAGTCCAGCACCGTAAGGGTTTCATGAACATCGGCGCAGGCAAGCAGGCGGGACAAATGTGCCTGTATCTCCCCGTGCGCCCGGATGATCACAGTAATTTTTTCCCCGGCGGCAGCGCGGCGGCAAATGCCGTCGATGTCCTCCGGACCAATCTCCTCCATCCCCAGGCTGCGGAGCTTTGCAATATACCCGTCATTGTGAATCAGCCTGCCCAGAGTATAGATGGCGCCCTCGCCGCGGGCCAACGCCTCCTGCGCCGCATGAGTAGCTCTGCGCACGCCGAAACAAAAGCCGGCGTGCTTTGCGATCTGTATCTTCACGGCCGCATCTCTCCCGCTTTGTCCGTCACATCGTTCAGCGCGCACACCGCAGCAAAGATTTTTTCCGTGGCCGCCTTGTATTCCTTTGTGCCGCCCTTTTCAAAACCCAGTTCTTCGTATGGGATTACATCCCCCACAATCAGTCGGGTTTTGTGAAAAAAGCGCACTTTGTTCTTCTTTGTTTTCAAGTACACCGGCACCACGTCGCACTTTGCATGATAGGCGATCATCCCGGCGCCGTGCTTCAGTTTTGTAGTTTTCGGATCCACACCGGAATAGCGGGTCCCCTGGGGAAAGATCCCCACCAGTTCTCCCTCCTCCAGAAGGCGGAGAGTTTTGCGGATAGACGCCACATCTGCGCCGCCCCGGTCCACTGGATACGCCCCCAGCGCCGCAACAAGCGATCCCAACAGCGGAATCCGAAACAGTTCCTTTTTCGCCATATACCGCACCTGCCGGTTCAAACCCGCGGAAATCACAAGCACATCCAGATTCCCGGTGTGGTTCGCACACAAAATGCAGCCCCTCTCCTGAGGAAGCTTTTCGATGCCTGTCACCTGTACCCGGAACACGGCCCGAAGCGGACGGGCCAGCAAACGATAGACACTTTGATAAAAGGACATAACGCCTCCGATAATCCCGACCTGCGCTTACCGCAGCCTGCGCAGTTTTTCCCGAATGATCTCCAGCGCCCGGGAAAGCGTCTGCTCCGCATCCAGCTGCGAATTGTCGATAAAAATGGCATCCTCCGCCGGCACGGCGGGAGCGATCTCTCTGGTGCTGTCCGCCCGGTCCCGCTGCAAAACGGCGTCCAGCACTTCCTCTTCCGTCACCCGTTCGCCTTTTGCCTGCAGCTCCAGATACCGCCGATGGGCCCGCTGCGCAGGAGAAGCCTCCAAAAACAGCTTTACATCCGCATCCGGCATAATCACCGTACCGATGTCCCGCCCGTCCATCACTACATTGCCCTCGCTGGCCATCTTCTTCTGGATCTCCAAAAGAAATTTGCGCACAGCGGGAATTGCAGATACCTTGGAAGCATACACGGCGGCCTGTGAAGTGCGAATCTGGGCAGACACGTCCTCGCCGTTGAGCACCACACGCTGCCCTTCTTTTGTATATCCCAGGCTGAGCTGTATCTGGGGCAGCAGCGCCGTGACCTGAGAACTCACAGCCGGATCAACACCGGCCCGCGCCGCATACAGACCCACTGCGCGGTACAGTGCGCCCGTATCCACATATACCAGACCCAATTCACCGGCAATTTTCTTTGCCAGCGTGCTCTTTCCACTCCCGCTGGGGCCGTCAACGGCAACCTTGATTTTCTGACTCATATATTACCTCTTTCATATTTCTATATTAGCTTTCCTTGTAGGAGGTTATTATCGTGTAAGCTTCCTTCTATAAATGCAAAGCTGCTCCAAGGGGAGGCTTAGCTGGCTATAGGCCCCCTTGTGCAAAGGGGGCAGCCGGCGGTAGCCGGTGGGGGATTGTCCTTTCGAGCATATACTGTGCCGCGCCCAGCCCTGCCAGATGTCCGGTAGACCAGGCGATCTGCAGGTTGTACCCTCCGGTGTATGCATCCAGATCCAGTATTTCTCCCGCAAAAAACAGCCCCGGGACCCGCCGGGCCATCATGGTCTTGGGGTCAATTTCCTTTACATCTACACCCCCGCAGGTGACAATAGCCTCCTCCACCGGGCGAAAAGCCACAGGGGTGAGGGAAAAATTCTTGAGCACAGAAAGCAGGCTGCTCCGCATCTCCCTTGTCACCGCTCCCGCCTTGATTCGAGGAGGGATGCCACTGCGTTCCACTACGGCGGGGATCATCGCCCGGGGAAGCAGATCCCCCAGGGAATTGATAAAATCCCGCGCCGCATATTTTCGCAAGTCCGCCAGCAGCCGGGCGTCCAGCGCTTCCTCTGTAAGCGCCGGCTTCCAGTCGATGGACATTTGATAATCCGCGACATTCCCTTCCTGCATATGGGCGGAAGCGGAAAGCACCAGGGGACCGCTGACACCATAGTGGGTGAACAGCATTTCACCCTGCTGTGCAAATACGATTTTCCCATTTCTCTTCACCGTAAGCCGCACATTTCGCGGGGAAAGCCCTGCCCACTCCCGGGTGGATTCCCGGCATACAACGGGAATCAGCGAACCGGCAAGCGGCGTCACATGAAGTCCCGCTTCCTTTGCCATACGGTGTCCGTCTCCCCGGGAGCCTGTGGCAGGGTAGGAAATTCCCCCTGTGGCAATGACTGCGGCAGGATGGGGATGCTCCCCTCCGCTTCGGGTGTACAGTCCCCGCACGGCGCCCCCTGTATCATACAGTATGCCCTGTACCTGTTCCCGTATAATCGGGCAGTGCAGCTGCTCCAGCAGCCGTTCCAGCGCCGCACTGATATCCGCTGCCCGATCGGACACGGGAAACACCCGCCTGCCCCGTTCCGTTTTCAGAGAGACGCCCTGCGCCTCAAAAAACGCCATCACGTCCGAAGGGGAAAAGCGGGAAAGTGCGCTGTATAAAAACTTTCTGTTTCTGGCCACGTTTTCCATCACCTGGGCCGGTGTGCAGTCGTTTGTCACGTTGCACCGACCCTTGCCGGTAATGCGCAGCTTTTTGCCGCACACGGCGTTTTGCTCATACAATACCACCTGCACACCGGCCCGGGCAGCGGCACAGGCAGCCATCATTCCCGCCGCCCCGCCGCCTACTACAGCGACAGCAGCAGGACTCACCGGACTGCCCCTTCCCTGCGTCCAGGATCTGCGCCGCGCTTTTCATACACATGATACTCATCCCACACCGCCTCCAGATGGGCCAGTGTGGAGGCCACCATTTCCTGCCGTTTCATTCCGATGGCGGCAAGGATGGCATTGACGATGGAAAGAGGCGCCACCAGGGAGTCCGCAAAAGAAGCCATATCGCTTTTCGCGCACAGCGTGGCGTAGGCATTCTGGGCGATGGGTGCCTGGAGGCTGTCGGTGATGGCAATGACGCGGGCGCCGCTCATTTGGGCAAAGTCCACTGCATTGATGATCCGGCTGGAATACCGGGGAAAGCTGAAGGCAATCACCGTGTCTCCTTCCTCTATTTTCAGAAGCTGCTCAAACACCTCGCTGCTGCCGGTATTGCGCAGCAGATGCACATTGGGAAAGATCAAACTTAAGTTGTAATCCAAAAATTCCGCAAGGGAAAAGGAAGAGCGCATGCCGATGATGTAGATCTTTCCCGCAGACAGAATGGCCTCCACCGCGTCGTCGAAGGCATGGCTGTCTATGTTCTCCAGTGTGGTGCGGATTCGGTCCGCATCCGCAGACAGCACTGCCTCCAGCACCCCGGCTTCCCGAAAGCGGGTATTTGCCACCTCCATGCGCTGTACACTGGTCAGACGCTTCCCCAGGGTGTCCTGCATGGCACGGTGCAATCCCGGATATCCGTCATAGCCCAATTCGATGGCAAAGCGCACTACGGTAGATTCCGACACATCCGCATGCTTTCCCAGCCGCGACGCCGTCATATACGCCGCCTGCTCACAATGCTCGGTGATAAAGGCCGCAATCCTCTTCTGCCCCTTGGACATGCCGGGAAGTGCTTTCTCTATGGTTTCTATCAAATCAAACGACATAACCGAATCCCTTCTTACGCAAACCGCTGCGTCTTGCCCGCCGGGGCAATTCTTTTCTAATGCATCATTATATCTCCCACAGGCCGAATTGTCAAGAGCAGCCCTGCGTCAGCCGTTTTTCCGCACAAGGCGAAAAAGAGAGAAACAGCAGGGAAGGTGTGCCAGATTGACAAGCCTGTCCAAGTTCTGTATAATATTGTCTGGCATACTTTACAAAAAATTCTGCATATTTTCCATTCGTTGCATAAATTATCTGAAAGGCACTGCTTGCATCATGAAAAAATCTGCAATTTTTGTTGCATTTCTCCTTCTTTTGTCCTGCTGTATACCCACCGTCTCTGCAGCCGAAGAACTTCCCCACACAGAAACCTTTGTTCCAGAGACAACCGTCTCCCTGGGCTGGCCCGGTTTTTCCCCGCTTACTGTACAGGCGGACGGCTCCTTTCTTCTGGGAGAGGAACAGATTCATTTCGGCTATCCTACAAAAATCGCGCAAATAGACCGTCCCACACCCTATCCCCTCTTTGTTCACACCTTTTCCGACGGGGATTTGTTTTACACCCTTCAGTTGTTTGTCAACGCCCTTACTGTCGATGAAAATGCCTGCCTTGCCCTGTATGCCCGGCTCACTGTAGAAAACCTGTCGGAAGAAAACATTTCCTACCCCGCCGTATCCCCCCGGCTGGTCCCCCTGACCCAGGTGCCGGAGACTGTCTCCGGCGGGGAAGAAAGCACCTGTGACTTTGCCATGATCGTAGCTGCCGAAGAAGGGGAACTGCCCCAGGCAGATGCCCAAACACTGGGAACCTTTGACGACCGTCTGTCTAACATGGAGGCATACTGGGACACACAGCTTTCCGGCAGCTTTTTCTTTACAGAAATACCGGAAGAAGCAAAGCCTTTTGCAGACAACCTCAAGGAAAAATACATCGATCTGCTCTGCGGCTTCTCAGCAGAAGATCTCGCCCTGTCCGCCCTGCTGGGGCAGCTTCCCGGGGACATCTCCCAGATGACCTGCTTTGACGCAGCTCTGTATTATAGGAAAACGCAAGACGAGTCCTTTCTAAACGACGTATGGGAGAGCCTGCAGACCCGGTATGCAGAAATATGCGACGGACTGGAAACCTATACGTTTTCCGCAGCGGGGCAGGAGGAGACCGTGCGACTGCTGCCGGGAGAGGACGCAGACACGGCGCTGGAGGACAATCTGAACGCGCTTGCAGAAATCAAGGCTTTTGCTTATCTTTCCCGCATAATGGACCCGGAAGGAGAAGCTGACGTTCAGTCCTCCTATCAGGCACTTCTCTCCTCGATAGAGACCGTACTGCGCAATACGATCTCCCGCTGCACCTCTCTCTGGGCCGCCACCAATCTGTCCGGCAGTCTCAGCGAAGGCGTCTTCTCCCTGTCTGCAGACAAAAGTGCGGCTGCGGCGGCCGCGTGGTATAAGAAAGACGCCGTCTTTTCCGCTCCAGGAGGAGGAACGTATCTGAAACGTCTGGCCAGACAGCAGCTCCCCTATGTACAGCAGGAGGATTTGTTTTCTCAAATTGACGCCGTCGTCTCCCAATTGGAGGACGGTACCATCGTCCTTGGGCAGGGACTTTCCGGTTTCTGGCTCAGTGAAGGCGATACCATTTCCTTTGAAAACTATCCGCTGCAGGACGGCGGCACGCTGGACTGTGCCCTATCTTTTGAAAACGGAGAGGTGCAAATCCTGCTTTCTCCTTCAACGCCCACCAGCGTCTCTTTGGAATTCCCCATATTTTTGAACAATATCGAATACGCCTCCTGTGGTTTTGACGCAGAAAACGGCATTGTCAGCGTTCCCGCAGGAATGACAGAGATCACCGTGCGCCTTCGGGAAGACCCGCAGACCGCTGCACAGTCCTTTCAAAGTGAGCGCGCCCTTGAAGTCGCCATTGCCGCCTATGAAGGGACGGATCTGACAGAATACACGAACTACTCCGTCTCCCTGTTTACCCCTGCCCTGGAAAACGCAAAAGCGGCCCGTACCGGCCCTGCGTCGGAGATGCACCGGGCGGCGGCCGCCTTGGAAGAGGCAGCCGCAAGACTCTCCCGAACCCAGTCCGGCTATACGCTGACCCTGTCCAAGGAGTCTGCTTCTATCGTAGGAGAACTGGAGGCGGAGGAGATCTGCCAGATTTTCACCACCGAAAAGGCAGGCACCCTGGAAGAAATTTTTCTAAATGGAACCTTTTATGAGGGCATGACTGCCGTATTGTACGATCTGCAAAAAGACGGATATTCTGCAAAAGACCGGCTGGAAGAAGCAGCAGGGGTCTCTGCCGGTGGGGGCATCCTGTTCCAGTTTTCTACAGAGCTGGAGGCCGACAGCGCCTACCTTTTATCCATCTCTTTGGAAGACGGATCCGTATCCCTGCCGGTATATGAAATGGGAGAGGGCGTGCAGCTTTTATACAGCAGCGACGGGGAAAACAAAACATCTTACGCCCTCGCCTGCACAGGTCTTTCTCTGCAAATTACTCAGGCCAACTTAGCGGATCTGGATACTTTCCTGGATAAATGTCTCACAACAGACACCTCCTCCTACACACGGGAATCCCGCAATCGCCTGGAAAGAGAAATGAACGCCGCAAAGGAGCTTCTGTGTACCCAATCCGTTACAAAGGAAGAACTTGCATCCGTCTATGACGCCTTGAAGGACGCATTTGCGTCGCTGACCACTTATCCCTCGGATGCGCAGGTAGAAGAGACACCTGCGGCCCTGTATGTGGTCCTGGGCGTAGCAATCGCGCTGCTGATTGCCGGAGGAATCGGCGCCGTGGCAACCTACAAAAAGCGGGAATGGTAAAACGGCAAAGCGTACCTTGCAGCAAAGGAAAAAAAGTGGTATAATACCTGCAGCAAAACCATGGGCTTTGTCCTTTGCAAAGCCCGGCACAGGGAGGCATACAACATACAATGACAAAGATCGATCTCTTTTCCGGCTTTCTCGGCGCAGGGAAAACCACACTGATCAAAAAACTGATTGCGGAAGCGTATACCGGAGAAAAGCTGGTGATCATTGAAAATGAATTTGGTGACATCAGCATCGACGGCGGCTTTTTGCAGGAAGCCGGTGTCCAGATACGGGAAATGAATGCAGGCTGCATCTGCTGTTCCCTGGTAGGAGACTTCAAAACAGCTCTTTTGCAAGTGTACCGGGACTATGCACCGGACCGTATCCTCATCGAGCCCTCGGGGGTGGGCAAGCTGTCCGACGTGATCCGCGCCGTGGAGGGCGGGGGAGAGGCAGATCTTGTACTAAACGGCTGCACCACTGTGGTAGATGCGAAAAAATGCAAAATGTATATGAAAAACTTCGGTGAGTTTTTCAACGATCAGCTTCAATATGCAAAAACCATCGTTCTCAGCCACACGGACAGTCTGAGCGAGGAAAAGATCAACGACTGTATCGCGCTGCTGAAGGAAAAGAACAGCCGGGCACTGGTCGTCACTACACCCTGGAACCTGCTCACCGGAAAACAGATCCTGGAGGCGATGGAGCGGCCACAGGATCCTCTGTTAGAAACAGAAGTCTGTCCCGTCTGCGGCGAAGAGCACGGACACCATCACGAAGGGGACGGCTGCTGCGATCACGAGCATGGACATCACCACGGAGCGCACTGCGACCACGGGGAACATCATCATGATGCGGACTGTACCTGCGGCCATCACCACCACGGAGACGGGCACCACCATCACGCGGACGAGGTTTTTGTCAGCTGGGGAAAGGAAACTGCCAGCCGCTACACCAGAGAGCATCTGAAAGAAATACTGGATGCGCTGTCCGATGAACACAGATTTGGCACAGTGCTCCGGGCAAAGGGAATCGTCGCGGGAGAAACAGAGTGGTTCCATTTCGACTATACTCCTGGGGAAGCAGATATTCGCACCGGGACGCCCGCCGTCACCGGCCGGCTTTGCGTGATCGGTTCCGGTCTGCAGGAAGATGCGCTGGAAGCGCTCTTCGGCTGAGATACAAGCGGGAAAGAGGAAAAAACGATGCAAGACACACCGGTCTATCTGGTCACGGGATTTTTGGAGTCTGGAAAAACAACTTTTATCCAGCAAACGCTGGCGGACAAGCGCTTTTGTGAGGGGGAGCGGATCCTGGTGCTGCTTTGCGAATGGGGTGAGGTAGAGCTGGAGCCCTTAGAATTTGCATCTTCCCAGGTATATCTGGAGGAAATATCCGAAGCAGAAGCCCTGTCCCCCGAGACGCTGATCCTTCTCCAAAAAAAGCACGACGCAACAAAAATTCTCGTGGAATACAACGGCATGTGGCCGCTGACCACACTGTACAACGGAGCCCCGGAACACTGGATCATCGCCCAGCAGATCTCCTTTTTCGATGCCAGCACCTTTTCGACATACAATCAAAATATGCGCAGCCTGGTGGTGGACAAGATCCAAAGTGCGGACATGATCGTGTTCAACCGAATGGAACCGGGCGCCGATTTCATGGATCTGCATAAGATCGTACGGGGCCTCTCCCGTATGGCGTCCATCATCTACGAAGACACCAACGGAGAGACCTCCTATGACGATATAGAGGATCCCCTGCCTTACGACATGGATGCGCCGGTCATCGTTATCGAAGACAAAGACTACGCCATTTTTTACCGGGACCTGTGTGAAAATCTGTCCGCCTACAACGGCAGGACGGTGCAGTTCAAAGCGATGGTGGCAAAAGAAAAAAGCCTGGGTACAGGCTGGATGTTTGTCGGCCGCCACGTGATGACCTGCTGTGTGGAGGACATCCAGTACAGCGCCATGATCTGCAAATGGGGCAAAAGCGACAATTACAAAAGCTACGACTGGGTCACAGTGACCGGCGAAATACAGGTAAAAAGTCACAAGGTGTACGCGGGGGTGGGACCTGTGCTGCTGGCACAGAAAGTAGAGGCGGCGGCAGAGCCGGACCCGGCTGTGGCTGTATTCTACTGAAAAAACTGTGGGCTGCTGTCGACGCTCTTCCAAAGGCCCCAGCCTCTCCCTGTCCCGCAGGTACTTCACTCGAAGCATAAATCCAAACGAAAAGTCCTCTGGCGTCTTGGCGGGACGCCAGGGGACTTTTATATTTCCCGCACGTGTTTTTTGATTCTGCGGATGTCCCGCAGCATTCGCAGCGCATCGGAAACCACATGGATTTTGGACTCCCGGTGATTGACAATATGTACCGGCATCTCTCCCAGGGGAATTCCCAATTTCTGGGCGATCTTAATCACCTCCAGATCAAAGGAAAACCCGTCGATGGTACACAGAGAAAAAATCTTTCTGGCCGTCTGACCGTCGAAGCATTTGAACCCGCACTGGGAATCGGAAAGACGAAATCCCGCACAGACGGCGATCACCTTGATGTAGGTCTTGGAGGCGATCCGCCGCAAAAAGGTATATCCCGCATATCCGTCCCGGTCCAGATTGCGGGAACCCAGAACAAATTTCTCCCCGGAGACGATCCGCTCCACGGCGGGCACAATCACATCCGTGCCGTAGGCCAGATCACAATCGGTATAGAGAACGACATCTCCCTTTGAGGCCAGCACGGCAGTGCGCACTGCAGCGCCCTTGCCCCGGTTTTGTTCGTATCCTACGCACCGCACATTGGGCAGCCCTTCTTCCTCTACAGCTTTCTGTAAAATCTCCGGGCTGCCGTCGGTAGAACCGTCGTCGCAGAAGAGGATCTCCCAGTCGTACTCCAAGCGTGCGCAAAAGTCTGTCATGGCGCGGCAAAGGGTGCGTGCAGTATCGACGCAGATCGCACGTTCGTTGTACATAGGGATACATACGGAAATTTTCATAATATGCTCTATTCCGCCGCCCGAAGGCGGCACAAGTAATTTATCCATGTGATCGGACCAGTACGGTAAAATCCACTTCTACCCGCACTGCCAGCTGCTCCTGTGCCAGCAGCCGTTCCCGCCCCTCTCTGGGACAGCGGTAAAAAAAGGGCGTCATGGCAAACAAACTGGCGACGGTCCTTTGATCCGGCAGGTGCATTTCATAAGAAAGCGTCTCTTTTTTCACTGTGGAAAACCCTGGCGGCATCTGTACACCGCCGCCGACGCGAGGAGTCCCGTACAAAAGGCAGCGCATCTCCCACAGATGTGCCTTTCCGGCAGAGGCTACAATCAGCGCACCCCCTTTTTTTAGGATGCGCCGGGCTTCTTCTCCCGCAATGGGGGCGAAAATACTGTACACAAGATCTACGCTCCGGTCCGCAAGGGGCATGGCGAAGATGTTTCCGGCGACAAACTGCAGGCAGGGGGCCAGCCCCATCGCCCAGGCCAGTTTTGCGCCGGCCGCAGCGCCGCTTTTCGCCGCATCTATGCCGATCCCCGCGCAGGCTTCTGCTCCCAGAAGACGTGCAATGCGGCAGGTGTGATACCCCTCGCCGCAGCCTGCATCTGCAAAGACAATTTCTCCTCCGGCGCCTGCAGTCAAGGCGCCCAGCCGGGCGGCCGTCTCCGAGATGGGATCATACCATCCGTCGGCCAAAAACCGGCTGCGGGAGCGGAGCATCTCTCTGTCGTCTCCGGCCTTTGCGTTATTTTTCTTTCCCGGCGGCAGCAAATTTACATAGCCCGATCCGGCGACATCATAGCAGTGCCGCCGTGCACCGCCGCAGTACAGGCTCCCCGCCTTTCGCAAAAGAGGGGCCCCGCACAGAGGACAGGCAAGATATGTAATGGGATCCGGCATCAGCTGACGGTCTCCACCAGTTTTGCATGGAGAGCATATCTGCCGTTGGCCGCACCATTGGTGCAGGTGGACAGCGTGATCATCGTATCTCCGGAGGAAAACGTAGCGTCTGTGGGAAATTTGGAGTTGGAAACCACTTCGTTTGCAAACTCCAAAAAGGAGGCCTCCGATCCGAACTGCGTGCGGAAATACTGATAATCCGATGTGGTTTGATAGATCGACACCGGCTGGTAGATATACACGCCGTCCATGGTGTAAATATAGATTTTCGCGCTGTAGAAAAGGTCCTCGCTGAGGAGTTTTACCACATCGTGAAACATCATGGACCCTGCCGCTACGTTGTGCCCGTAAATGACCGTGTTGTAATTGTCAGTGATCACATCCTTCGTGGTGCAGTCCAGGAAAATTGAACCGATTGGCAGGTAATTGTGATTGTAGGAGTGATCCAGGTAATACTCGTTGTCCGTGCCTCGAAGCAGAGGGTAGTTGATATTGGTACCCTCTACATAGATCCAGCCGTACACATCCTCGTTGACTTCCCGCAGGGAAGTGAGGCTGGCACGCATCTGCTCCATGTCCTGATCATATCCGGAGGTGTTGCCCACATTGTCCGTTTTGCCGGAGTTGATCCTGTCAAAAAGAGACTGGAGCGCAGCATCTCCCGAAAGACAAGTCAGCGTATTGTTCCAGGGATATGCACCGGAAGCGTCCGTCTGACCGGGAATAAACAGATGAAACTGTTCTTCCGCCTCATCGTAGATTTTTCCGCCCTCGATTTTGCCCCAGATATTGTGGCCGAGAAGCACAAGGCTGACCACAAAAACCGTGCCGAAGATCCCCAGCAGCGCAAGCTGAAAAATATTGGCCGCCCGGCTGCGCTTCTTTTTCGGCGGCTTTTGGGGCGCGTCCGGATTTCCACTCTGTCCTGCCATAAGCTCCTCCTCGGTAAGTGCATCCACCGACTGGGTAAAATCCTCGTATGTAAAATCTTTGTTGTGGGGGATTTCCACATCCGGCGCCGGGACCATCCCGGGGTCCTGTGCCTTCTCCACCATGGCGGGAGCAGCCGCAGAAACTGTAGCTTCTTCTTTCGCTGCAACCGTTTTCCTATTCTTCCTTTTAGCCATAGCTGCTCCTTTCCGTATAGAAAAATATACTTTGATAGTTTGATTATATCCCCCGGCAGAGACAATTGCAACAAAAAATATGTGAACAAAAGCAAAATTTTATTCTTTTTTTCAAATGGGCGTTGCAAAAATAGATGCACTCATGTAAAATAAATACAATAACTGCAATATGGAGAAAAGACACCCGCCTCGTATGCCGTGGCGGGCTTGTTGCGCGTGCAAGGGAGGCTGAAATGGCAGATATATTTGAACTGTTCAAAAAAATTTCGGGAGATAAAAAAGAGACTGCCGGCCCGCCCACACATTTGATCGTCGGACTGGGCAACCCCGGGCAGGAATATCTGCGCACCCGGCACAACGCGGGATTCATCGCCGCAGACTTCATCGCCCGGCAGCTGGGTGTGGAGTGCAGCAGCGTCCGGTTTCGTTCCATGAACGCAGCGGCAGAGCTGGAAGGACAAAAAATCCTCCTCATGAAGCCACAGACCTTTATGAACCGATCCGGTGAAGCAGTGGGAGAGGCAGCCTCCTTCTACAAGATCCCTCCGGAGAATATTCTTGTACTGGTGGACGACATCTATCTTCCCCCCGGGCGGATGCGCATCCGTGCCGGCGGCTCGGACGGGGGGCACAACGGATTGAAGGATATCATTTATCATTTGGACAGCGACCGCTTTCCCCGGATCCGCATCGGCGTGGGCGAAAAAAAGCAGGGAAATCTGGTAGACTGGGTTCTGGGAAAGCTCACCGAAGAGGATCTGAAAAAAATGACCCCTTGTTTTTCCGCCTGCTGCGATGCGGCCGCCTTGATCATAAACGGAAAAACAGACGAGGCCATGGGCCGCTTCAACGGAATGCAGCCCTCCTCAGATTAGACAAAGACAGCACGAGGTACCCATGAACAATCAAAAGCTGTTGCTTTCCGCACTTCGTTCCTGCCGGGAATACGGCGCCTTGCTGGACGCGCTGACCGCATCCCGACGCCGGGCAGTGCAGCACCCGGTATGTGTAAACGGCCTGTGCGAGGGAGCATCTCCCTTGTTTCTTTCTGCGCTGACTGCAGATGAAACTGCGGCAGGACACAGCGTGCTCATATTGTATCCCAGCGACCGGGCAGCCGCTGATGCGGCCCTGCGTCTGTCGGAAGAAGAACTGCCTGCCTATCACTTCCCCGTGCGGGACTATCAATTTCACAACACCACCGCCTCCCGTGACTACGAGCACAAGAGGCTCTTTGTGCTGTCGGCGCTGCTTTTCACAGAAAAACCTATGATCATCTGCGCCACAATAGAAGCAGTGCTGCAGGTCACGGTGCCGCCGGAGGATCTGATCCACCTCACAGTCACTGTCGATCCAGGGCGTCCTCTGGACACCGCCCGCCTGGCAGAAATCTTAGTCGGCGGCGGGTATACACGGGTGGAGCTGGTGGAAGGGCCCGGGCAGTTTGCCATGCGCGGAGGAATTGTCGACATATTCCCTCCGGCACATGCTCCCATCCGTATCGAACTGTTCGGCGACGAGATCGACCGCATGGGCAATTTTGATCCTGCGACCCAGCGGTTTACCGAAACGATCCGGGAACCCGTCCGGATTCCCCCGGCAGGAGAAATCCTTGTAAGCGAACAAAGCCGGGCACTGATACAAGCCGCCTGTGAAAAGCAGCTGAAGAAAATAGAAAATACGGACAACACGCAGGCGGCAGATATTCTCCGGGGAGAGCTTGCATCCCTGAAAAACGAAGGCTCCCTTGGATTTGCGGATAAATATATCCCGCTTATCTATCCACAATCCGCCTGTCTGTTGGACTACTACGACGGCCTCTGCGTGCTGTTTGATGCGGCTGCCGTGCAGCAGCAGGCCCAGGCGGCAGAGCTGCTCACCATGCAGACCCTGGAAGAGTTGATTGCCGCCGGCGAGCTGTCCAAAACGGTACGGGGCACATATATCCAGCCGTGGGCACGGATGGAAAAGGCGCTGGAAGTGCTTCCCAGTGTGCTGATCGATCCCTTTGCAAGAAGCCATCCGGGGCTGACGCCTGCGGCAGAATTCCATTTCGTCACCAGACACATTCCCGCATACGGAGGGAATATGTCCCTGCTCCAGGAAGACCTGGCCCAGTTCATACAGGGAAAATATCGGGTGGCAGTCCTTTGCGCCAACGAGACGGAAGCAAAAAACATCGCCGGTCTGCTCACAGAGGAAGGGTACTCCGCCGCTGTCTGCGACGAAGATTTTCATTTTTTCAGGGAGACAAAAGCGCGCTATCCCATCGCGGTCCTGTACGGAGACGGCGACGGAGGATTTGAACTGACCGGGGAGCAATTTGCCTTCCTCAACTATTCCGGAATGCCCGGCGGGACCACCGGCAGACGGAAACGGAAAAAAGCCGCAGCAAAAAAGAACCGGGAAGCGATCCTCTCCTACAGCGATCTTACGGAAGGGGATTATGTGGTCCACGAGGCCTACGGCATCGGCCGCTTTGAGGGAATCGAAAACCTGACGGTAGACGGCATATCCCGGGACTATGTAAAAATCAAATATGCGGGAACCGATCAGTTGTTTTTGCCGGTAGATCAGCTGGATCTCTTGTCCAAGTATATCGGCGCCTCCGCGGAGGGAGGTGCTGTGCGCCTCTCCAAAATGGGAGGGGCCGACTGGACGAAGGCCAAAAGCCGGGCCAGTGCCTCCGCCAGGGAAATGGCCCACGAACTCATCGAACTGTACGCCCGCCGCCGCCGGGCAAAGGGGATCGCTTTTCCCCCGGAAGACGATATGAGCAGGCAGTTTGCCGCCGCCTTCCCCTACGAAGAAACGGACAGTCAGCTCTCCGCCATTGCAGACGTACAGCGGGACATGGAGGCAGGATATCCCATGGACCGGATCATCTGCGGGGATGTGGGATACGGAAAAACGGAGGTGGCGCTGCGGGCGGCCTTTAAGGCCGTCTGCGGCGGATACCAGGTGGCGATCCTGGTTCCCACCACGATTCTGGCCTATCAGCACTATCAAACGGCTCTCAGCCGGTTTCGGGGATTTCCCGTCGCAGTAGATATGCTGTCCCGGTTTCGGACAAAGGCGCAGCAAACCGCATCCCTGCGCCGGCTGCGCCGGGGAGAAACAGACATCGTCATCGGCACCCATCGATTGATTTCAGAGGATATAGAATTCAAAAAACTGGGACTGGTCATTGTAGACGAAGAACAGCGGTTCGGCGTAGCCCAAAAGGAAAAGCTGAAGGCGGTCGCCATCGGCGCAGATATGCTCACCCTCACCGCCACACCCATCCCGCGGACATTGAACATGGCCATGGGCGGCATTTTGGATATGAGCGTGCTGGACGACGTGCCGGGTATGCGCTCTCCCGTACAGACCTATGTGATGGAGCACGAGGACAGCATCCTGTACGAAGCCATCCGGCGGGAGCTGCGCCGGGGAGGGCAGGTGTTTTATCTGAACAACAACGTGGAATATCTGTACACCATCGCCGGCAAGCTGAGCCGAGCCATTCCCGAAGCCCGGTGCGCCGTGGCCCACGGACGCATGGACAGGGACGAGCTGGAAGAAGTGTGGGAAGGACTGGTACAGGGAGAAATTGACGTACTCATCTGCACTACAATCATCGAAACTGGTGTGGATATTCCCAATGCCAACACGCTGATCATTGAAAACGCTGACCGGTTCGGCCTGGCGCAGCTGCACCAGATCCGGGGGCGGGTAGGCCGCTCCAGCCGACGGGCATATGCGTACTTCACCTACCCCAAAATGAAGCAGCTTTCAGAGATTGCAGATAAGCGGCTCCAGGCCATTCGGGAATATGCCGCCTTTGGTGCCGGATTTAAAATCGCCCTGCGGGATCTGGAAATCCGGGGGGCGGGAAATCTCTTGGGCGAGCAGCAGCACGGACATATGGAAGCAGTGGGCTATGACATGTATATCAAGCTTCTGGAGGAAGCCGTTTTAGAGGAAAAGGGCGAGGAGAAACAGGTCCGGACAGAGTGCGCCGTCAGCGTTCGAGCAGACGCGTATCTTCCGAAAAGCTATATTCGGGATCAGGCCCAGCGTATGGAAATGTACCGCAAAATCGCCAGAATCCAGTGTGAAGAGGACTTCTCCGACATGATCGACGAGCTGTGCGACCGATTTGGAGATCCGCCACGAAGCGCTATGATGCTGTGCCGCATCGCCCTGCTTCGGGGGCTTGGCATCCAGGCGGGAATGGAAAAAATCGAAGAGCGGGAACGGGAGATGTTACTGTGCGGAAAAAATCCCGATCTTACAGCGGTACAGCAGCTTGCGGGGAAATACCCCGGAGCGGTACGCATGACCATCGGCGCACTGCCGGCAATTACGGTAAAAAAGCTCCGTGGAGTGCAGGCAGTAGACTTTCTCTGCGATTTATTAACGGATTATATACAGTTTCTTCCAAAAGACGTACAGGAATAAGCCGTATGGTGTGGTAAAATAAAAGAAAAAGCCTCCCTTTGCGCGGTAAATGAGGGAGAGAGGTATAAACAAATGATAAAAAGAAGGCAAAAATATCTGGCAGCGCTCCTGGGAGTGTGGCTTCTGCTCTCCGCCTGTCTGTCGGGCTGCAGCAGGGACACCAGCGCGCCGGTACTGACCCTGGGAGATGTTTCTATCAGCGAAAATGTCTTCCACTACTGGGCCTGCACCTACAAGGGAGATTTCCTGTACCGATATGAGGACGTGGAAAACACAGAGGAATTCTGGAACGGAGAGCTGATCGACGGAATGAGTGCAGCGGAGTATTTTGACGCAGTGATTCTGGAAAATGTCCAGTACACCCTGGTCTGTATGCAGCTGTTCGAGGAATACGGGCTGGTGATCTCCGCCTCGGAAAAAGAGAGCATCGAAGATCTCGTTTCGGACTACCTCACAGAATACGCCGACGGGAACCGGAACCTGCTGAATCAGGCGCTGGGAGAATACGGCGTCAACATGGATCTTTTGGAGCAGATCTACATCGACGATGCGAAAACCACAAAGGTATACGATTATCTATACGGGGAAAATGGGCAGACACCCATCGACGACACCCAGCTGGAAGAATACTACCAGGACAACTATGTGCATTTTCAAATGATTTTTGTCAACAACAAGTACCAGTATCAAACCGACAGCAGCGGGAATTATGTCACCGATTCGGATGGGTACTACATGACAGAGGACCTGGATGAAGACACAAAGGCGCAGAAGGATGCAGTCATCGAAAAAGTGCAGGCGGGGCTGGCCGACGGAGAAGATTTCAACGAACTGTATGAAACCTACTCTGAACTGAAGGATTACGCAAGCGGATACTATTTCAGCAAAAATACCGCCTACAACGATCCCATCTATTATGATCTGATCCAAAAGGCACTGGGCATGGAGGAGGGAGAGACGGCTACCGTAGAAGGAGACTACGGCACGTGTATCATACAAAAGCTGGCGCTGGACGCCGGGGCGTGGCAAAATGCGGAAAATGAAGATTTCTTCGACGGATTTGAAGATGCCGTAGGAGACACTGTCTTTCGCAATTTTCTGCGGGAGCGTTTTGACGACATCGAAATCGATACAGATGCCATCGCGGCGTATTCCATTGGAACCGTGACGCCCAACTACACGTTTTGAAAATATGAAACCGGAGAGCCGAGCGGCTCTCCGGTTTTTCATATTCGGCTTACAGAATCAGTCAAAAACCACTTCTCTGCCGCTGGCAGAAGAATCGTAAATCCCCTGCATGATTTTGGACGTTTTGATGGCATAATCGATGTGGGAACGCTCCTTTTCCCCGGTGCGCACGCACCGGAGAAATGCGTCGATCTCCCGCTGGAACATGCTGGCCTCGGGGACTTTGATCTCCTCTGCGAACAGCGCCCCGTCCCGGACACCGTACAGCTTGTAGTCCCCGCAGTACTGCAGACGGATCCCCGCCTTGGTCCCGATAAAGTCCAGATACTGCTCCTCCTCTTCGATATTCTGTGCCCATGCCCCCTCCAGGGTGATGACCGGGCCGGTGGTCCGAATCAGCGCAGACACGGAGTCGTCCACATCATACGTCCCGTTCACGTTCCGGGTTTCTTCGCTCCACATACTGCGATATACATAATTCTTTATGTCCACGCCCAGCTTGCAGTATGCAGCGCCGGAAACGGAAACAGGCTCCGGATCCCCCACGCAGTACAGCACCTGATCCAGCCGGTGAACGCCCCAGTCGATGAGCACGCCGCCCCCGGAGACAGCTTTTGTCGTAAATGCACCGCCGATACCGGGAATGCTTCGGTAGCTGCGGAAATTGATAAACACGTGATACACCTCGCCCAGCTCCCCGTCGAGGATCCGCCGGCGCACCTGCTCCACTGCCTCGTGAAACCGGCACACGACACCGATATTGAGTACCCTTCCCGTCTCCTTTTGTACTTTCTGCATCTCCAGTGCTTCGCTGTAAATGCGGGCCGCAGGTTTTTCGCACAAGACATGCTTGCCTGCGCGCATGGCATCGATAGAAATCACGCTGTGCATCTGATTGGGCGTACACACGGACACCGCTGCAATCTCCGGATCTTCCAATGCTTTTCGATAATCCGTAATGGCAGTGCCGCAGCCGTATTCCTCCACACAAGCCTGTGCTTTTTCCAAAATCACATCGCAAAAATACTTAATTTCGGCATCCTCCGCCGCCATATAACAGGGGATATGCGCAGATTTTGCAATACATCCGCAGCCGATGACGGCAACCTTGATTTTTGACATAATACCTCCTTGCGCTCCGGGCGCAACAGCAGATTTTGAGATTTCAACTGCTATTGTATCGGTTCTCTCCACGCTTTGCAATAGAATTGCAAATTTTTCTGTGAAAGTTAGAATATTTTTCCTAATCATTTTATGCACTGTTGTGTTTTGAACCCATATGTGCTATCATATATATTAAGAAAGACTCTGTCGGGGGCGAAGCACATGGACGAGAATGAAAAAAAGGAAAGAAAAACGCCCTCCCTAAAAAATCTGGATACCGGTGCGCTGCGGACGCGTATCGAAGCAGCACAGGACAATACCGGCGAACGGGAGAATGGAATCGAACCCAAAGAGCCAAAGGCAGCAAATGCCGGTGAAATCCGCCGGACGGTTCGGCGCGTCGCCGGACGGCAGATTTGGATCATCTGCGCCTGCGTCCTTCTGGTGCTTGCTGCGGCCGCGGTGCTGACGCTCCAGTTCGGAAATTTGTTTGCCGGTGGGAAAGACACGGAAAGAACCGCTTCTCTCACGGCCAAAGACGCCCCCTGGCTGTCCTTTGCCGACGGTATGCTGGCCTACAACAGCGCCTATACCGGAAATCTCCCCGCCGAGCTTGTCATTCCCGACACCTTTGACGGAAAGGCGGTCGTGGGTGTGGCTGACGAAGGGTTTGCCCATATAGAGGAAATCACATCGGTTGCTGTGGGAAAGAAGGTGACACAGATCGGTGTGCACGCCTTTGAAGGATGTACGGGTCTTTCCCTCCTCCATCTGGGCGGCGTAAAGGAAATTTCCCAAGGCGCCTTTGACGGCTGCATTTCTCTGACCACTGTCACAGAAGGAAACCTCACCAGCATCGGCGCCTACGCTTTTCATGGCTGTACCGCTCTTTCGGCTTTTCCCCTGGGGGATGCAGTCACTACGATCGGCAACTGCGCTTTTCAAGACTGCAGCACACTGGGACCCCAGCTGCTGCTCCCCGCCTCTGTGTCCAAAATCGGACAAAACGCCTATGCGGGCTGCGCCTTTCTGATGCAGATCATCATTTCCGATGCGGACTCCATTGGCGCGGGTGCTTTTTTGAACTGTACCGGACTGACGTCGGCACAAATCAACTGTCTGAATGTGGGAAGCAGAGCACTGGCAGACTGCACTGCGCTGGAGCGCGCGGCCTTCGGCGGCAAAACCCTCTCCCTGGGGGCAGAACTGTTTGACGGCTGTACCGCACTGACAGAAGTCACTTATGAAAACGAAGGAACGACTCTCGCAGAGGGCACTTTTCAGGGATGTACCGCCCTTACCGCTCCCCCTCTTCCAGCGGGAATCACAGCGATCCCGGCACGGACGTTTGCCGGCTGTACCCATCTTGCGGACACCGGCCTTTCGCCTCGAATTCTCTCCATCGGTACAGGCGCATACGAAAACTGCACCGCACTGACCCAGGTACATCTGTCGAACAATATCGACACCCTCGGCGAAGGCGTTTTTGCCGGCTGTACCCACTTATCCCAGTACACGCTGCCCCGGGGAATCACAGAAATCCCCCCGCGCTTTTTCAGCGGCTGCAGCAGTCTAAGGGACGCACAGATCACAGAGGGCGTGGAGCACATCGGAGAGAACGCATTTCAGGATTGTACCGGGCTTCTTGCTGCAAGCATTCCCTACGGCGTCCTTTCCCTTGAAGAAAGTGCCTTTGCCGGCTGCACCGCTCTCGAGAAAATCACGCTGCCGACTTCCCTGACATCCATCGGGGAAAATGCCTTTGCCGGCTGTACTTCCGTAAAGAATCTGGATATTCCCAAAAGTGTCACATGGATCGGAGACCGCGCTTTTGCAAACATGGAAAACCTGCAGTCCCTGGGACTATTTGCCGCCGCACAGGTTTCCGCAGCAAAATTCCCCGGCTGCAGTGCCCTGTCCCAAATTCGAATCTCCGGTTATGATTCCCTTTACACCGTAATTGGAGGCGTATTGTTTTCCGCAGACAGAAAAACGCTGGTTTTCTATCCCGTCGGGCTGCAAAATCAAAACTATACGGTCCCGGCACAGGTAGAGCAGATTGAAACCGGCGCCTTTCAGGGAGCGAAGCTGCGCAGCGTTCATACAGGGAGCGCTGCTTTCGTCGGGATGTATGCCTTTGCAGACTGCGAAATGCTCCAGTCCGTGACGCTGGGAGAGGGGCTTGCAGAGCTGGGGTATGGCGCCTTTCAAAACTGCACTGCACTGGAAAGTGTGCAGCTGCCCTCTTCTCTTACCGCTCTTGACAGCATGGTCTTCGCCGGCTGCACCAGCCTTGCAAAGCTTGTGCTGCCCCAAACTTTGGTACACATTTCTGCCGATGCCGTGGAAAAAACCACCACGCTTTTCGTAGAAGAGAACGCGCCGATTATAGACGCTCTGGAGAAAATGGACTTTCCATATGAAATCGTCCAGGAGAGCACATGATTTCCTATATCAGGACAAATCCGCATATTTTTCCCCTGTGGGGATAAAATATATAATATCATTTTTCAGGAGGACAAAAACATGAAAAGACTGCTTTGCGTATTTTTCGCCCTGCTGCTGGCCACATCTATGCTGGCGGGCTGCAGCAATCAAACCGGGGACGGAAAGGAAACCGATACCTCACGCCAGGACACCACTGCCGAAGCCGGTGACAGCGGAGAATACAAGCTGGGAATGGGAGTTGTGGTAAATACCGAGGACTCCAAGGACACAACCGCTCAAACAGAGGCCACCTTTGCAGCCGTCATCACAGACGATGCCGGAAAAATTGTCGACTGCTACATTGATACAGCACAAAACAAAATGAACATCGCAGACGGGATAGCCGAAAAGGGACAAGCCTACCAGACCAAACAGGAACTGGGCAGCGAGTATGGAATGAAGGACATCTCCGGCATCGGCAAAGAATGGAACGAACAGGCCGACTTTTTTGCCGCATTTGTAAAGGGCATGACAAAAGAGGAAGTCTCCGCCATAAAGACGGAGGAAAACGACGCCGGAACGCTTGTAGCCGCAGAGGAAGACCTGTACGCCGGCTGCACCATGGGTGTTACGGAGATGATCCAGGCAGTGGCAAAAGCCTGCGGCGACGATCAGGCATATGCATTCCATTCCACCAGCGCACCCCAGCTGCAATTTGCCGCTCAAACGGAGGATTCCTCTTCCAAGGATGCGACAGACGAGGCAGATGGGCTTGCTGCCATGTATACCACCTTTGCCGCAGTAGCAGTGGACGACGGGCGTGTGCTGGCCTGCTGCGTAGATCAGATCGAGCCGAAAATTTCCTTTACCATGGACGGTACCATTGGAGACATTCAGTATGATGGCTCCAAGCGGGAACAAAAGGAAGACTATCAAATGAAAGATGTCTCCGGCATCGGCAAGGAATGGTATGAACAGGCCCGCGCCTTTGCAGATTTCGTCGTAGGGAAGACGACAGAAGAAGCCGCGAACATTGAAACCCGGCAAAATGACAGCGGCATGATCGTGGCCGCGGACGAAGATCTCTATGCCGGCTGTACCATCGGCATCGAACCCCTCGCCTCCGTACTGGCAAAAGCACTGGAAAAATAAACGAGAAAAGGGATCCTGCCCCCGCAGGATCCCTCTGTTTGAAAAGATGAAAAAACATATTGCACTTTGGGTCGCCGCCCTTTTACTGTTCTTCTGCACCGGATGTGCGAAAGAAGCAGCGCCGGAGCTGCAGCGCTACTCCCGCACCTCCTTCGATTTATTCGACACAGTGACGATCCTCACCGGATTTGACACGTCAGAGGAAGCCTTCGACAAAAAAGCGGACTGGCTGCTGGAGCTTTTAGAGGAATATCACCAGCTATACGACATCTACCACGACTACGCAGGGATCCATAATCTGAAAACGGTCAACGACAATGCAGGCCTGCAGCCTGTAAAAGTAGACGAGCGTATTTTGGATCTGCTGGAATACTGCATAGAAATGTACGATCTTACGGCGGGAATGACCAACGTCGCCATGGGCAGCGTGCTCTCTATATGGCATACCTACAGAGAAGCAGGGGAAGCCGACCCGGCATCTGCAGCGCTGCCGGACCCGGAAAAGCTGTCTCAGGCGGCCCAGCACATGAACATATATGAAATTGAAATCGACCGGGAAGAGAAAACCGTGTACTTGCCGGATCCCGACATGCAGCTGGACGTGGGCGCCGTTGCCAAAGGCTACGCTACGGAGCAAATCGCCCGGGCTGCGGAGGAGCAAGGCTGGGATCACCTCGCCTTCAGCGTAGGTGGAAATGTGCGCACCATCGGAGAAAAGGGAGACGGCTCCCCCTGGACGGCAAGCATCCAAAACCCGGATCTTACATCAGAAGAGACCGCAATTTGCCGGCTTGAACTGACAAACGGCCTGTCTTTGGTGACCAGCGGATCCTATCAGCGGTACTACACCGTAGACGGCGTGCGGTATCACCACATCATCCACCCGCAGACCCTGTACCCGGAAAACCAATTTCTCTCCGTATCCATTGTCTGCAAAGATGCCGGCATGGCAGACGCGCTGTCCACAGCGGTATTCAATATGACTTATACGGAAGGAAAAGCACTGATCGAAAGTATGGACGACGTGGAGGCCGCTTGGGTCGACGCCGAAGGAACACTGCGCTATACGGACGGATTTGCCGCTATGATAATTGAAGAATAAAATAGGAATGAAATAAATGTTCTCCCAATGCTTTACAACCCCTCCGAGTTTTGCTCCGCAAAAACCCACCACCCCCGGGTCTGCTGCGCAGCCCCCTCGAAGGGGAGACTTACATTAAAAAGGCTCCCTTGTGTAAAGGGAGCTGTCTGCGTTAGCAGACTGAGGGATTGTCAGAGCAGCTTCTTCATCTAAAGTCCCCTTTGTGTAAAGAGGGATGTCAGCGGAGCTGACAGGGAGATTGTTCCATTCGTAACAACCCCTCCGAGTTTTGCTCCGCAAAACCCACCTCCCCTTGCACAGGGGAGGCTTACATTAAAAGTCCCCCTTGTGTAAAGGGGGATGTCAGCGGAGCAAAACCCACCTCCCCGGACTTGCGTAGCAAGTCCTCCACTGGGGAGGCTTTCGTTTAATAAGCTCGACTGTCTCCCTCCCCTCTCAGGGGAGGCTACTAAGCCCTCCTTGTGGAGAGGCTTTTTTATGTATAGCGTTTCCGCTCTTACACAGGAAAACTTTTACTGAATAAAAACATTCGCGCCTTAATCCTGCAAGGACAGATAAATCACCAAAACAGAAATATCCGCCGGACTTACCCCGGAAATTCTGGACGCCTGCCCCAGAGACGCAGGCTTTGCTGCCTGCAGCTTCTGCATGGCCTCCAGGCGGAGTCCCTTGATTTTTGTATAGTCCAAATCCTGGGGCAGTGCCTTTTCCTCCAGCTTCTTCTGTTTCTTCGCCTGAGCCTGCTGCCGGGTGATGTACCCTGCATATTTGATCTCGGTTTCTACCGTGCGGATCACATCCTCCGGCAAATCCGGCCGTCCGGGATCCGCTCCCGCCAGAGCCGCATAGGTAATCTGCGGCCGGCGAAGCAAATCCGCAAGCTTTGCGCCGGTGGAAATTTCGCTGCTTCCAAGGGAGTTCAAAATTCCATTTGCCGCTGACGGCGACACGGTAGTCTGTTCCAGACGCCGGATCTCTCCGTCCTCCAGGCGGCACTTTTCCAGTATAGCTGCGTACCGCGCATCGTCGATCAGCCCTGCCGCGCGGCCGTATTCCACCAGTCTCCGGTCCGCATTGTCCTGGCGCAGCATCAAACGGTATTCGGAGCGGGAAGTCATGATCCGATACGGTTCATTGGTCCCTTTGGTGACCAGATCGTCAATCAGCGTACCGATGTAGGAAGAATATCTGGGCAGTACCACCGCCGGCCGGCCCTCCAGGCGTGCGGCGGCATTGATCCCGGCTACCAGTCCCTGTACTGCTGCCTCCTCATATCCGGAGGACCCGTTGAACTGCCCCGCCCCATACAGCCCTTCTATTTCCCGAAAGGCAAGGGTGGGGTACAGCTGGGTAGGGTCAGCGCAGTCGTATTCGATGGCATAAGCGTACCGCATAATCCGGGCTTCTTCAAACCCGGGCAGACTGCGGAGCATCTCATACTGTACGTCTGCCGGCAGGGAGGATGAAAATCCCTGAAGGTACATTTCCTCCGTGTCCATCCCCATCGGCTCCACAAACAGCTGGTGCCGCTCCTTATCGGCAAACCGGACCACCTTGTCCTCGATGGACGGGCAATACCGCGGGCCCGTCCCGTGGATCTGTCCGGAAAACAGCGGGGAACGATGCAGATTCTCCCGAATGATTTGATGGGTACGCGCACTCGTATACACGATGTAGCAGGGGAGCTGCTCGATGGCGTTGAGCTTTGCCGCATCGGTGCGGTAGGAAAAGGGAATGATATGGGCCTCTCCATCCTGCCGCTCCAGTTTGGAAAAGTCGATGGAGGCCCGATGGATTCTCGGTGGGGTCCCCGTTTTGAAACGGGCCAGGCGAATGCCGTTCTCCCGCAGGGAAGCACTGAGCTCTGCTGCCGGAAGGCTTCCGTCCGGGCCTGCGCTGCGCCGCACTTCTCCCACATGGGTAGTGCCTCCAAGGTATGTACCACTGGAGAGGATCACCGCGCTCGCCAGATATTCCCCCCCAGGCGCTGCAACAACACCACGTACGCGTTTTTTCCCATCTGCGGTTTCCGTGAGCAGGCTGCACACCTCCCCCTGAATGAGGGAAATATGGGGGATATTCTCCAAGGTATGCTTCATCCGTCTGCTGTAAGCGACTCTGTCCGTCTGCACGCGTTTGGACTGAACCGCCGCGCCTTTTCCCGTGTTCAAGGTTCTGGACTGAATGGTGCAGCAGTCTGCTGCATATCCCATTTCCCCGCCCAGCGCATCCAATTCAAAAACCAAATGGCCTTTGCCTGTCCCCCCTACAGAGGGGTTGCAGGGCATGTTCGCCACCGCATCCAGACTGATGGTAAATACCGCAGTCTCCAGACCGCGCCGGGCGCAGGCCAGCGCAGCTTCTACGCCCGCGTGTCCTGCGCCCACTACGATCACGTCAAAATTTTGCATGATACATTCTCCTCCGGCAGCTCACGCCGCCGGCGTCATTTTCTGATAGATTTCCCAACCGGTCTCTTCACTGTACGCCACCATGGTGCCGCTGGAAATATTGGAGATATAATCGTACTTATAAGGAATCACCACATTTCCATCGGTGTCGATCACGCCATAACGTCCGTTTTGCTCTGTGACCGCTACCCCCTCCAAAAAAGGCTTTGCATCGGCCGCGCCCGGCTGAAGGATCCATACACCCGTGCTGGACATGTATCCGTACACACCATCCTGCTCCAAAAGGAGCACCCCATCGGAATAGGATACAAGGCGATATCCCACGGGGATATTGAATTGGGTGCCGTCCGGGTATACCAGTACATCCTCATCGGACACAATGCGAATCATATCCAAATCGGTAAAGTGGTACCGGTCATAGGCCTGAATCCGCAGGCGCATGAGACCGTGATCAAAATAATAACTGCCCAGGGCATCGATCCCCCGGGAAAGCGGTTCTACAAACCGTTCGTTTGCAGACCATCCTTCCTCGCTGATATAATTCTTCCGGGAGGAAAACATTTCCCGGCCTGACTCGTCCACCACCCGCATCTCATTGCTGACGACCTCAAAATACCTCTCTTCCGTCACTCCGTCTTCCGTCACAGTATTGTAGTAATCCCAGTGGATGTCCTGCATAACCGCAGCGTACCCTTCCCGCATGGCATATGCCCGGGTATAGGGAAAGACCAATTCTGTATCGGCATAGTCCGGCCGTTCTGTGGCAAACATCCACTGCGCCAGATCCAGCACGGAGGTTTTCCCCTTCAGGTCTGTGACCACTTTGGTGACTTTTTTGTAATACCGGCCATACCGGCTGTCTGTGCTGCCGTAATAGGCGGGGTAGTCGAAGTACAGTCCCCTCCCGTCCACCGCATCGTCATAATCGGACTCCACAAAGGTGCGTCCGTCCGCCCCCAGGTAATAGTACCGCTTGCTGTCCACCTGCACCGTGGCTGTCTGGATCCACTCCCGGTTGCCTTCCTCGTCCGGCTCACCCAGTTCGGTGGGATAGGTCATGGTATAGGAATAGGGAACATAAAACAGGGGACGGCCCTCTTTGTCCCTGGTATAGGCAGGGATGTACTGCGTATCGTCGTATGCACGCAAAGGGGTCCCGTCCGGCCCCAGTATATACAGCGTGCCCCTGTCGTCGTACAGGATATAGCCCATATACAACTCCAGCGCAGGGCGCTGGGCGGTGGCACGCACTACCTGACGCTGGGCCTCTGTGCCGTCTTCGTAATAGATCAACTCCTCCTTGTCATATGTCTTTTCCGTATAGGAAAAGGCACCAGGCAGGGCATAGGGTGTATCCAGAAGCGCAAACTGACAGGTATCCGCCGTATAGACCGCGTCTGTACGCACCCATCCCTGTTCCTGCAGCGCAGACACGGTAGAAAACTCCTGCTCTGTGGGGCCGCTGGGACGGGAACCGCTTCCCTCGCTGTAAAAAGGCTTGTCCCCCTCCTCCGGGGTTTCAGGTTCTGTCTCAACAGACGGATCCTCCTCTTCCTCCTCCCTGCCAAACAGGACATCATACAGCCGGTCGATATTGGTTTCCCATTCCTGGGGCCTCGGCAAAAAGGAGACGTCGTACACCCCCAGATAATACAATCCCACAAGAGCAACAACAAAAACGGCGCCCAAAATCGCCGGCAGCTTTCTCTTCAGTTGCAGTTTCAAACGATCGGTGGTTTTCAACGCTTTGTACCTTGCCCCTTGCCCACAGGATAATTACTTATGATAAGGAGAACCCCGCCAGATCTCCGTGCAGCGGTAAATGCATTCATACAGCATCACCCGCGCCAGCTGGTGGGGAAATGTGAGAGACGACATGGAAAGCCGCAGATGCGCAGCTCCCTTGACCCGGTTCGCCAGGCCGTAAGAAGAACCGATGATAAAACACAGCTCGCTGGCGCCTCCGGTGATCCGGTCCGCCAGCAATGCTGCAAGAGACTGCGAGGTATACGCCTTTCCCTCAATGCACAGTGCTACCACAAAAGCCCGGGGCGGAATCTGTTCTAAAATCATATCCGCCTCTTTTTCCAATGCGGCCGCAATTTCGCCTTCTCCGGGCGTACGGGGTGTGCGCACTTCCTTTAATTCGATCTCTGTCACATTACAAACGGCAGACAGCCGTTTTTTATATTCCGCACATGCGGCCTGCCAGTGGGGCTCCGCAAGGCGCCCCAACACAATGAGCCTGAGCCTTATCATATGGCCGGTGCCCCCTGGCAGTCCCATCTGGGCTGCGCCTGCTGCGCAGATGTCAGATCTACGCTGCCCGGCAGATCCCGCTGTGCCACAAAAAGGGCGATGTCTGCATGTCCGCCTGCTTCCAAAGCACCGCGTACAGTGGCATACGCCCGCTCCGGCGTATTGTTTTCCCGGCTCAGGTGCGCCAGAATGATCCGCTCCGTATTCCAATCTGCCAGCCCGCAGCACAGCTGCGCACTCTCTGTATTGGAAAGGTGGCCGCCACGGGACAAAATCCGCTGCTTCAGGGAAAAAGGATATGGGCCTGTACGGAGCATATCCAAATCGTGATTTGCCTCCAGCACCACTGTCCGGCAGCGGCGCAGGTGATGATAGGCATCCATGGTGGCATAACCCATATCTGTGGCAACCCCGGCACGATCTCCGTCCCTGGAAGCAAACACATATCCCACATGGCCTGCACTGTCGTGGGGCAGGGGAAAAGACTGGACAGTCAGATCTCCCACCTGCGCCTCATAAAGCAGGCCTGCGTGGATCACCGCATGCTCTGCGGCGCTGCGTCCCCGGCACAGCTCCGGCGCCGAAGGAGCCGTCACATGTACAGGCAGCGGCTGCCGGCGCAGCATCACATCCAAAGCGCTGATATGGTCCCGGTGCTCATGGGTGACAAACACGGCGGACAAGTCAGAAAGGGAAAGCCCCAAAAGTGCCAGCGCAGACACCACCGCCTTGCAGTTTTTGCCCGCGTCCACCAGCACCGCCGTCTTTTCGGTTCGAACGAGGGTGCAGTTGCCGCCGGAGCCGGAAAACAAGGTTTCTACCGTGATCATATCTGGGCCTCTCCTACCAAATCATAGTCCATAGCCTCCGTGATGCGGACAGGGACAAATTCCCCCTCCCGTATCCGGCGGGGAGCGGAGAACCAGATCTTTCCGTCGATCTCCGGCGCTTCCCGAAAGCTTCTGCCCCAGTAAGATCCGGAAACCGGGTCGAAGCCCTCGCAGAGCACCTGTACCGTGTCCCCTACAAGGGACGCCTGAAATGCCTCACTGACCGCCAGCTGGTGGCGCATCAGGATATCGTATCGCTTTTGTTTTACGTCTTCGTCGATCTGCTCCTTCATGGAACAAGCAGGGGTCCCCTCCTCTCTGGAATAGGGAAAAGCACCAAATCGGGCAAAGGGCCCTTCGCTGATAAAACGGCACAGCTGTTCAAAATCGTCCTCCCCTTCCCCGGGAAAACCCACAATCGCCGTGGAACGGATGACGATCTCCGGGATTGCTTCCCGTAGCCGCCGGATCGCGTCCCGCACGCAGGCGCTGTCCCCGTGGCGGTTCATGGCGGAAAGCATTTTGTCACTGATATGCTGCACCGGCAGATCGATATATTTTACAATGCGGTCGTTGTCCCGCACTTCCCGAATCAGTTCCTCTGTTATTTTGTCCGGATAACAGTACAAAATCCGGATCCAGGGGATCTTCGTATTTTCCGTAATGGCCCGAAGCAGCCGGGGAAGAGCGTATTCTCCGTACAGATCCAAACCATACACCGTCGTATCCTGCGCGATCACCACCAGCTCCCGGATCCCCATTTCATCCAGATTCTTTGCCTCCGCTACGATATCCTCGATGGGACGGCTGCGCAGTTCTCCCCGAATCGAAGGAATTGCACAATAGGCGCAACGGTTGTTGCAGCCCTCGGCGATCTTGATATACGCGAATGCCTCACCGGTGGTAACGATCCGATCCCCGCCCAGGGGACAGGCGTCCTTTGGCGGCAGACAGCAGTACTTTTTTCCCCCGGATTCCATCGCCTGCGCCACCGCTTCCTCAATTTTGTCCAGCGCTCCCACACCGATGACGGCGTCGATCTCCGGCATCTCCTTTAGCACCTGCTCCCGGTACCGCTCTGGCAGACAACCGGCCACCACCAGGCCCCGCAGTTTCCCGTGCTCCTTGAGCCAGGCAATGTCCAAGATATTGTCAATGGCTTCCTTTTTTGCACTCTCGATAAACGCACAGGTGTTGATGATCACCACATCTGCTTCCGTCTCCTCCGGCGTGATTTCATACCCCGCCTGCAGCAGGCGGTGGAGCATCACCTCCGTGTCACAGAGATTTTTTGCACACCCCAAAGAGACAAAACCCACTTTCCCTTTCTTCTTTTGTGTCAAGCTTTATCCGTTCCTTTCCATGTTTGTTGCTGTCTTCAGACCCCAGTCTCCTCCAGCGCCCGCTGGATCTCCCCATATGTAAATCCCAGGCGGGTCAGGGCTGCAATCCGCTTCTGCCGTTCCCGCTCGTCCACACAGGGCGCTGAATACTTTTTCTCCACCAGTTGTACGAGGGAGGTCAGATAGTCCGCATCACTCAGGGAGTCCAGCGCGTGCATCACTGCGTCGTGGCAATAACCTCTGCCCATCAGCTCCGCTGCAATCCGTTTTCTTCCCCAATGCTTGTTTTTGCAGTAAAATCGGGCGATGCGCAGCGTCTGTTCCTCCTCCCGGATGTATCCCTTTTCCACCATGTAGTCTGCGGTGCGTTCACATATCGGCCGCCCAAACCCATACCGCATCAGCCGGTGGATCAGACGCATACGGCTGTAATCGGAGCTTGCAAGAAGTCCCTCCGCACGTGCAATGGCCTGGCAATATTGGGCTGTGGCAGACAGCTGGTCCATTTTTTCCTCATCCAGAGCGTCTCCCGCCTGCAGACCTGCTTCAAACCACAGAGAAGGCTTGAACAAAAGCGTTTTCTCCCCTTCGTCTTCGCCGTCACAGGACAGCACCACGGAAATCCCCGCTCGTGTCTCATATACGTCCGTAATCTGATACTGCATGCTCCCTTCCTTTCTTTTTTCGGTACAAGCAATACACCTGTCCCCGTCAGTTCGTCTGCGGCAAAACACAGCCTTCCCGCACCTGAAGCATCCGCACACCGGAAATGTGAAAATCCGCCGGCTCACAGGAGGTGACGATGATCTGCCTCCCTGTAAGCGCCTCCAGGATAAAGGCCCGGCGATGCCCATCCAGCTCGCTGAGCACATCGTCCAGCAAAAAGACCGGATACTCCCCGCCGATGCGTCTTGCCATCTCTCCCTCCGCCAGTTTCATGGCCAATGCCAGGCTGCGCTGCTGGCCCTGGGAAGCATAGGCTCTGGCCTCCCGGCCGTTGAGCCGGATGGAAATATCGTCCTTGTGGATCCCGTACAGCGTCGCACCGTACCGCATTTCCCGATCGATTGACTCTGTGAGCGCTGCAAACAGCCGTGCCTCTCCGCTTTTGCGAAACGCTTCCTCGCCGGCCCGCTCCTCCGGAAGGACACCCGACTGATAGACCAGCCGCGGCGACTCCTTTCCCTGGGTCATGTGGTCAAAAATCTGCGCCACCTGCGTTCCAAGCGCCGTCATATAGTCATAACGGCGCACGGCGATGTCGGCGCCCAAGCGGGCAAGCTGACGGGCATATACCTCCCACACCGCCGCATCCGCACTGCCCCCCGATTTGATCAGTGCATTGCGCTGGGCGAGGATCCGATTGTATCGGGAGAGGCTGTCCAAATATGCGGGATAGAGCTGAGACAGCGCAATGTCCAGAAAACTGCGCCGCAGCGCCGGTCCCCCGCTTACCAGGGACAGATGCGTGGGACAAAACAGCACGGCGCGAAAATTTCCGATCATCTCCCGCACGCCGGAAAGCCGTGCGCCGCCCCGGCGCAAAACCTTTCTGCCTGCCTGGGGCAAATCCGCCTCCAGCGTGACCGGATAATCTGCCCCCGCCCGCCGAAAAGTGAGGGACAGCTGCGCTGTCTTTTCTCCAAACCGGATCAGTTCCCGCTCTCTGGCGCCGCGAAAGGAGCGGCCTCTGGCAAAAAAGTAAATCCCCTCCAGGATATTGGACTTGCCCTGGGCGTTGTCCCCCCAGAGTACGTTGACACCTTCGTCAAAAGAAACCGTTTCCAGGGCAATATTGCGGTAATTGCAGAAGGATACGCTGCTGCAAATCAAAATATATCCTCACTCTATCTATGGTTTTACTCGTCCAGGGTCATGTCCAAAAGACGAATGTCCAGCTCTTCCTCATCCTCCAGGTCGGCCGTGGAAAGCTCTTCCTTTTGTTCCGTACCCAGCGCCTTGATTTTTTCCTCAATTTCCGCCAGCAATTGAGGATTGGACTCCAAAAATTTGCGGGCGTTGTCTCTTCCCTGACCTACCCGCTCCCCGTTGTAATAGTACCAGGAACCGCTCTTTTCCATGACGCCTGTTTCCACACCCCGGTCTACAATCTCTCCCGTTTTGGAGATACCCTGCCCGTAGAGGATATCAAACTCCGCCGTCTTAAAGGGGGGCGCCACCTTGTTTTTTACCACCTTGCACTTCACCCGGTTGCCGATGGGCTCCGATCCATTTTTGAGCACCTCCGCCTTGCGAACCTCCAGACGCACAGAAGCATAAAACTTCAGTGCCCGACCGCCGGTGGTCGTCTCCGGATTCCCATAGACCACACCTACCTTTTCCCGGAGCTGGTTGATAAATATAACAATGCAGTTTGTCTTGGAAACAGTCCCTGACAGCTTGCGCAGTGCCTGAGACATAAGCCGGGCCTGGAGCCCCACATGGGACGCACCCATATCCCCTTCAATCTCCTGCTGGGGCACCAGGGCCGCCACAGAGTCGATAACCACGATGTCAATCGCGCCGGAGCGCACCAGAGCTTCGCACACCTCCAGCGCCTGTTCTCCGGAATCCGGCTGTGACACCAATAGATTGTCGATATCCACGCCCAACGCCTTTGCATACATGGGATCCAGTGCGTGTTCCGCATCGATGAAGGCAGCCTCCCCTCCCAGCTTTTGCACTTCTGCCACCGCGTGGAGCGCCACCGTCGTCTTACCGGAGGATTCCGGACCATAAATCTCAATGATCCGCCCTCTTGGAAATCCACCCACACCCAGGGCAATGTCCAGCCCAAGAGAACCGGTGGAAACCGCGGACACGTTCATCTTCGGGTTTTCTCCCATTTTAATGATGGTCCCCTGCCCAAAATTCTTTTCAATTTGGGAAATCGCCGTCTCCAACGCCTTTTTCTTATTTTCCGCAGTCGTCTCCGCCGCAGGCGCGGCCGTTTTTTTCTTTTGCGCCATATATTTTACCGTACCTTTCCACATAGTACCCCGCCATACTGTCCGGTCTGACATCCTTGAAAAAGCAAATGACAACAATAGGGCGATTTTATGATTCTTACTTTTTATTATATAGCAAAAAAGATCCTTCGTCAAGGAAAACGAGGGGATTTTTCTTGAACGCACCAATCCCCCAGACGACTCCGCCGCCATGGTCCCGGAGTTTCTGGATGCTCTCCACATGGGAGCCCTTTCTTTAAGCCTCCCCTTCGTGGGGCTGCGCAGCAGACCCGGGGGTGGCGGCACGGCAAAGCCGCGCCGGAGGGGTTGTTGTGCCTCTCCTGAAAAAATTGCATCTCCCTGTTGACAACAAGAAAAATCTATGCTACAATACCCACAACACGGTAGAGGTGCATTGTGTCATGAGTACTGCAGATGCAAAAGGGTTGACCGCCCGTTGTCGGCAGGAAAGGGGCAGGTGCCGAAGGCAGACTGCGGTCGCGTCTGTCCTGGTTTGGGTGAATAAGATCACCCCGACTGTCGCTTTTGCGGAGAGCTATCTGATTTCCATAGGAATAGCAGCTTTTTTGCAAAGCCGGCCGTGTGTCGGCTTTTTTGTTTTCAGGCGCACAACGCTTCAAGCGGCGCAAATTTTATGAAAGGCATGGTCATTCCCATGAAAAAAACGATTTTCAAAGGCATCGCCACCGCTCTGATCACTCCCTTCAACGAAGAGGGAATTGACTACGAGCAGTTCGGACGCATCATTGACTGGCAAATCCAGTCCGGTATCAACGCACTGGTGATCTGCGGAACCACCGGAGAAGCCTCCACCCTCACCGACGACGAACACCGAGACGCCATCGCCTTTGCGGTACGGCAGGCTGCCGGCAGAGTACCCATCATTGCCGGAACCGGTTCCAACGACACCGAATATGCAAAGGATCTGACCCGCTGCGCCTGCGAGGCGGGGGCAGACGCGGTACTGGTAGTGACCCCCTACTACAACAAAGCCACACAAAAAGGCCTTGTAAAAATGTTCACCGACATCGCGGATATGAGCGATGTTCCCGTGATCCTGTATAATGTCCCCTCCCGTACCGGCGTAAATATCGAACCGGACACATACCGGATCCTGGCCGATCACGAAAATATCTGCGGGATCAAAGAGGCAAACGGCAATCTGTCCAAAATCGTAGAGACCATGTCCTATGTCTGCGGCAAGCTGGATCTGTACTCGGGGAACGACGACCAGATCGTGCCCCTGATGTCTGTGGGAGGCGTGGGCGCCATCTCGGTGCTCTCCAATATTCTTCCAAGAGAAACCTGCCAGATCACAGAACGGTTTTTCCAGGGAGACATCCAGGGTGCGGCCCAGCTTCAGTATAAATATCACGCTCTCATCAGCGCCCTGTTTTCCGAAGTCAACCCCATCCCTGTCAAAGCGGCTATGGCAGCCATGGGCTTTTGCAAAAACACCCTGCGCCTGCCGCTGACACCCATGGATGCGGCAAAAGAGGCAAAGCTGCTGGAAATCATGCGCACCCACGGGCTGATTGCATAATAAAGAAAAGTAAAGGAACCCTATCTATGTTAAAAATCATTTTGAACGGCGCCGGCGGCCGGATGGGCGGCGCTGTACGAGAGCAGGTTGCCGGCAGCGCCGACGACACAGTACTGGTGGCGGAAATTGACAAGCTTTCCGAAGATTTTTCCATGCACAGCATTGCGGAATACAAGGGAGAGGCGGACGTCATCATCGATTTCTCCCATCATAGCGCCGTACGGGAGCTGATCTCCTATGCACTGGGCCGCTCCATCCCTCTGGTGCTCTCTACCACGGGTCACACAGAGGAAGAAAAAGCCCTGATATACGAGGCGGCAAAAACTGTGCCGATCTTCTATTCGGCCAACATGTCTCTGGGGATCGCCATCCTCACAGACTTTGCGCGGCGGGCGGCAGCACTGCTGCCCGGCGCGGACATCGAAATTGTGGAAATCCATCACAATCGAAAGCTGGATGCTCCCAGCGGCACCGCAAACAGGATTGCCGAAGAGTTAAAAACGGTACGTCCCAATGCCACCTTTGTGTACGGCCGCCACGGAATGGGAAAGCGGGCACCGGAAGAGATCGGAATTCACGCCCTGCGCATGGGGAACGAAACAGGAACCCATCAGGTGATCCTCTCTACAGATTATCAGACCATCCGTCTGGAACACAAGGCCGAGTCCAGAGCCGTCTTCGCAGAGGGCGCCATCTCCGCCGCAAAGTTCCTCGTGGGAAAACCCGCCGGGCTCTATGACATGCAGAGTATGGTCAATCTCACCGTCTGATAAAAACACCCCACGATAAAATGAAAAGGACAAAACAAAATATGCTGCATTCAAATCTATCCGTCAACAAAGCGGGACATCTGACCCTGGCAGGAGCAGACACCGTAGAGCTTGCAAAAAAATACGGAACGCCCCTGTACCTTATGGATGAAAATCGGATTCGGGATAATTGCCGGATATACATGGACGCCATGCGAAAGTACATGGGCGAGGGATCCCGGCCAATTTTTGCCAGCAAAGCCTGCTGCTTCAAGCGCATATACGCCATCATCCACGAAATGGGGATGGGAACGGACATCGTATCTCCGGGAGAACTTTACACGGCGCAGGCGGCGGGGTTTCCTCTGGAAAATGCCTTTTTCCACGGAAACAACAAAACGGACGCGGACATCGAATATGCCATGAGCGCAGGCGTCGGCCATTTTATCGTGGATAACCGGGAAGAGCTGGACGCAGTAAACGCCTGCGCCGTCCGCCGGGGAATCCGGCAGCGGATCCTGCTGCGGCTCACGCCGGGCATCGATCCCCACACCCAAAAAAAGATCTCCACCGGAAAGGTGGACTCCAAATTCGGCACAGCCATCGAGACCGGGCAGGCCCTGGAACTGTGCAAATATGCCCTGGGACTTCCCGCGGTAGAGTTGGAGGGCTTCCATTGTCACATCGGCTCCCAGATTTTCGACTACTATCCCTTCCGGGATGCGGCGGAAATCATGCTGCGGTTTATCCGCACACTCCTGGATGAATGCGGCTATGAGATCCGGACTCTGAACCTGGGGGGCGGTTTTGGTGTGCGCTATGTAGAGAGCGACCCTATAGTGGACTATGAAGCCAATATTCGGGGACTGGCAGAGGAGATCCGCCGTATCTGCGCAGAGCTGTCCATCCGGCAGCCGGACATCCTTATGGAACCCGGAAGAAGCATCGTGGCAGACAGCGGAGTGACCCTGTACACAGTCGGCAGCGTGAAGACCATCAGGGGCTATAAAAGCTATGTATCCATAGACGGCGGTATGACCGACAACATCCGGTATGCGCTGTATGAATCCGACTACACGGCGCTGCTGGCAAACCGGCCGGAGGAAAAAGCAGATTTCTGCGCCACCATCGCCGGGCGCTGCTGCGAGAGCGGAGATCTCATCCAGGAGGATGTGATGTTGCCCCGCCCCGTCCGCGGAGACACGCTGGCCGTGCTGGTGACCGGCGCGTACAACTATTCCATGGCGTCCAACTACAACCGGCTCCCGCGTCCGCCCGTGGTCATGCTCCGGGACGGAAAGGACTATGTTGCGGTGCGCAAGGAATCCTACGAAGATCTGTGCCGCAACGACATGTGAAAAAAGCTACAAAAGCAGCGGATCTTTTGCGGGGATGGCAGAGCAGACGCCATTCAATATCTGGAGCAGGAAAACGGCTGTGAATCATAAAAAAGAGGGGATCTCTCCCCTCTTTTTTCCTGCCTGGAAAAGACCCGTACAGATCCTCCCCGCGACATATTTTACGCTTCCTTGTCCTTGTGGGACTTCAAGATCTTCCAGGTGGCGTCAAACACCTTTTCCCGGTCGATAGACTTGAGATACAGTATTTTGTGGCGGGTGCTGTCAAAAGCATATACCCGCTGATCAGTGAAAATCGGCGCGGGGACAATTTCAATCTGCGCGCAGTCCGGATTGTCCAGAATCGCAGGGGCCGCAATATCCCAAATGGTGCGCACCCATGCCGGATTTTCCCCCGCGTCCTTCCACGCCTGCTGGGAGATGCCGGCCAGATAATCACAGACCTTGCTGTGCCCCATCAAATCCCTTGTCAGTTCTATATTGGTGGTGAGCACCGAAACAATAAACCAGGCGGGACAAAGAAGCAGGGGCACACCACTGTTGAGGAAGATCTGTCCTGCCGTATAGTCCTGCACCAGATTGAATTCCCCCAAATTGTCGCTGTCCAGCTGATTGCCCCCCAGCCAGATCACCGCCATATTCTCCCGGATGGAAGGATCCAGCATCAAGGCAGAGGCAATGTTGGTAATGGCGCCGATGGCCAGTACATAGACAATTTCATCAGACGTTTTCACAAATTCGATCAGGTGGCGGGCTGCCGGGCTGTCCACCGGCCCGCCGCTCTCTTCAATGGTCGTGCGGCTGCCTTCAAATACCGGCGTTATATAATTCGGATCCGTCATGGAAAGAACTTTTTTAATTTCATCGTAGCTCTTTTCCATTCCGTCCGCAAAACCGGTGCTTTTGTCATTGTGGAAAGGCGCGGCATATACCGCCTGCAAGTCGATGGAGTCCGCCAGGTAGCAGTATGTAATGGCATACTGGTCGTCGATTTCGTTGTAGGCATCCGTATCCAAAATGACTTTCTTCCGTCTTTTGCTTTTGATATCGGCAAGAATTTGTTCAATGGTCATCGATTTCCTCCAATTGTTGCAGAAGATGTCCGCGCCAAAGATGGCCTTTGACGCGGAATCTGCAAAGGTAGTTTGCTTCATTATACACATGCCGCAGAAAGCAGTCAAGAAAAAAGGGGAAATTTTTACTGATTTTTCTTACTTCTCTGCAATGGAGGCAACCGTATACCCTGCATTTTCAACGGCATCTTTTAGAATAGCATCTGATACCTCCCCTGTCAGGGCAACTGTCGCTGTTCCAGCGGCGAGATCCACCTGAGCGGATACAACACCTGCAACCTCTCCAAGCGCCTTTTCCACATGGGCTTTGCAGTGTCCACACTGCATTCCCTCCACTTTCAAAACTTTTTCCATCGTATATTCTCCTTTCATTTTCAGCAGCGGTCCGCCGCTGTTTTTTACTGTCTTGTCCGTCTGCGCATCCACCGTTTTATCTTTGAAAAACCGGAGCCGCAGCGCGTTGGTCACTACACAAAGTGAGCTGATGCTCATGGCAGCGGCGCAAAGCATGGGGCTGAGCAGCAGTCCAAAGGCAGGGTACAGCGCACCTGCCGCCACCGGTATACCCAGTACATTGTAAAAGAAGGCCCAGAACAAATTCATATGGATATTGCGCAGCACTGCACGGCTGAGGGAGATCGCCCGGGCTACGTCCAGCAGGGTGTCCTTCATAAGCACCACATCCGCCGAGTCCATGGCAATATCCGTCCCCGCGCCTACTGCAATGCCTACATCTGCCCGCACCAGCGCCGGCGCATCGTTGATACCGTCGCCGGCCATGGCCACCACTCTCCCCTGTTCCTGCAAAGCGCGGATACTGGCCTCTTTTCCGGTGGGCAGTACACCGGCGATCACTTCTTCGATGCCCAGCTGATCTGCCACCGCTTTCGCTACCTGTGGGTTGTCCCCGGTGAGCATGACCACATGCAGTCCCATTTTATGGAAGGTTTCTATGGCTGCCCTGCTGGTGGGCCGCACCTCGTCCGCAGCAGCTATGACACCGGCCACTTTTCCATCCGCCGCAAAAAGGATGGGGGTCTTTCCCTGTGCAGACAGCTGAGACAAAAGCACACTGCCCTGCTTCATGCCGGCAGGATCCTTTTCACGCAGTCCTTCCTCTACAAGAAACGCCTCATTTCCCGCAAGTACCGTTTGCCCGGAGAGCAAAATGCGCACGCCGCGCCCGGGGACCGCTTCAAAAGATTCGCCCTGAGGAATTTGCACTTTCTGAGCTTGTACATATTCCAAAACCGCTGCCGCCAGAGGATGTTCGCTGCCCGCCTCCGCAGCGGCAGCAATGCGGAGAAAATCCTCTTCGGACAGATCCGGGTCCAGTACCGCCACATCTGTCACTGCCGGCCGGCCGCTGGTCACTGTTCCCGTCTTGTCCAAAACGATGGTATCTACGCTGTGAAGCGTCTCCAACCCTTTGGCAGATTTCATGAGGATACCCATCTCCGCCGCCCGGCCGGTACCCGCCATAATCGCTACCGGCGTGGCAAGCCCCAGCGCGCAGGGACAGGAAACGACCAGCACGGCGATAGCACAGGACAGGGCGAAGGAAAACTCCTTCCCAACCAGCAGCCAGATCACTGCTGTGAGCAGAGCGAGCACAATTACCACCGGCACAAACACACCGCTGATTTTGTCCGCCAGCCGCGCCACAGGCGCCTTGGAGCTGCCGGCCTCGTCCACCAGACGGATCATTTGCGCAAGGGTCGTATCCGCCCCCACCTTGGAAGCGGTAAAACGGAAGGTCCCGTTCTGGTTTACCGTGGCACAGATCACTTCACTGCCTGCGCCCACCTCTACGGGGATACTTTCTCCCGTAATGGCGGACTGGTCCACATACCCGCTGCCACTGACGACAGTTCCATCTGCAGGGATACTGTCCCCAGGGCGAATGACAATCACATCCCCCACCACAATCTCCCGGGCGGGGATCTGTACTTCCGTATCTCCGCGGAGAACCGTAGCGGTAGCCGGTGCCAGATCCATCATTTTATCCAGTGCCGCAGTCGTTTTTGACTTGGAACGCGCCTCCAAATACTTGCCGGCAGTAACCAGTGTGAGGATCATTGCACAGGCTTCAAAGTACAAAGAATGGGCCAGATGGGCATCCAAAGCCCCTCTCCCCGCCGTCCACGCCATCTGGTAGATAGTGTATATGCTGTACAGCAGTGCCGCGGCCGATCCCAGCGCAATGAGGGAATCCATATTGGGGGAACGCTTCCACAGGGCCTTCGTACCGGAACGGAAAAACTTATTGTTGATAAGCATTACCGGCAGTGTGAGAAACAACTGAGTCAGTGCATAGACAAGGACGTTTTCTTCCCCTGCCAGGAAGGGAGGAAGGGGCAGAGCAATCATAGGGCCCATTGCAATGTACATCAGCGGGATCAAAAGAATGAGAGACCAGACTAACCGCCGACGCAGTGCCGCCTGCTCCCCGGCTTCCCGTTCCCGCCGCTCCTGCCAGGAGCGAGCGAAATCTGATATGTCCGGCTCCTTCTCCGACGCAAAAGACGCGCCGTATCCGATCTCCTGTACAGCATTGGCAATAGCGCCGGGGTTGGTTTTTTCCGGATCATATAAAAGCTGCATTCGGCCGGACAGCAGATTTACATCCACATCCGACACTCCATCGATTTTGCCTACCCGTCGGGTTACATTTGCCTGACATGCCGCACAGGTCATGCCTGTCACCTGAAAAGTGCCTTTTGTCATCTATTGTCCTCCTATTTTAATTTTTTGATCAGTTCTACCGCCTCGGCAACGATCTCTGTGTTGCCTCTGGACAGTTCCTCCGCCACGCAGGTTTCCAAATGCTCCTGAAGCACCTGGTAGCTAAAGGCCTGAATCGCCCGTTCTACCGCCGCCGTTTGTATGAGAATATCCCCGCAGTAACGGTTTTCCTCCAGCATCTTCTGGATGCCGCCCACCTGACCGATAATGCGGTTCAGTCGATTTTGAAGGCCGCGCAAAGTCACCGCATCCCGGGGTTTTACCTTGTACCGGCAGGTGCAGTTCTTTTTGTCATTCATATTGTTTCTCCTCCCAACTCCGTTATACAAAACGAAATCCTCTTGTTGCAGGAAATATACCCTATGTGGGTATTTCTTATAGATAGTATATACCCCCAAAGGGTATTTGTCAACCCCCAGGGAGAAAAAAACAAAATCGTCCTGTAAAATTGTATTGCCCCACAATCGCAACCGGACAAAGAGCTGAATACAATACTATTACCGCACGTATATGCCGGCACAAGAAAAAAGAAAGGAAGAGAAATATGACTTGGGAAGTCGTTGCCGGGCTGATCGCGCTGGTCTCAGCAGGGATTGGTGCAGGAAAGATTGTCTACGAGCTGTCCCGCACGCTGACAAAGCTGAACTGCTCCGTAGAAAACCTGAACAGCACACTGACAGCGCTGACCACCGAAAACCGGGAGGAACATGATGAACTGTACGGGGGCGTGGCTGAGCTGCAGGAGGTCCTGCAGACCCAGGACATCCGTCTGGCAAAATTAGAGGAAAGGGTAAAAAAATAGCTACATATTTTGTGCAGACAGCCGTCGGGTACATAGGCGCGGGCTTCGGCAGCCGTTGCAACGATCTGCTGTACCCCGCCTATGGGCGGCACATATCCCGTGCCGCAAATCTATCAGTCAGAAAGGAACAGGATTATGGCATATATTTTTGGAATCGACGTGTCCAAATGGCAGGGCGATTTCAATTTTCAGGCGGCCGCCGGCGAGGGTGTCCAGTTTGCAGTTCTCCGGGGCGCATATTCCACCGGCAAGGACGCAAGATTTGACCAGTATTACCCTGCGGCAGGCGCAGCCGGACTGAGTCGAGGGGTATATCAATACTGTATGGCTACCACCACAGATGCGGCGCGGGAAGAAGCGGCGTTTTTATACAACAACATTCTCCTTGGACGGCAGTTTGATCTGCCGATCTATCTGGATGTAGAGGACAGCACCCTGCGCGCCCTGGGAAAGCGCAAGCTCACCGACGTGGTAAAAGCGTGGTGTGATTACTTGGAGCAGCGAAACTTCTGGGTGGGGATCTACTCATCCACATCCTTTTTTGCTACAAATCTGTACGATGCAGAACTGTACCGCTATGCCCACTGGGTGGCGCAATGGGCGCGTCAATGCACCTACACGCCATCCTCTCTGCTGGGCATGTGGCAGTTTGGAGGAGAGACCAATTTGCTTCGGCCCAACACGGTTGCAGGTGTCGTATGCGATCAGGACTATATGATCGAAGATTATCCTGCTATGATCCGCGCAGCCGGAAAAAACGGATACGCGGCATCCGCAGACGTAGACAATGCCGGCGGATATCCCCTTACGGGAGTCAATGTCGGCCGCTCCTCCAACGCCCTGGTGCTGTACACATGGGAATATACAAAAACCAACAGATATGGCTTTGAAGTGGGCATCGATAAAAACGGCATCGCCCTCAGCGATCCCATCTACGGAGAGGGCAATATGCGAACGCCGGAGCGGGGTTTTGTGCTGTCCGGACATGGAGCAGCAGGCGACTGGCTGTACAGCCATGTAAAGGAAAACTATCGCGTATGCATCCAGGGAAGCCGCGTGGTCCCCACTCCCGGCATCTGGCGTACTCTGAACGGAGTAAACACCGGCAGAGATACAGATACGTTGATTTTGTACAACCAGGGCGGCAGTACCCACACCAACCCATATGGATTTGAGGTAGGCGTGGACGCCGACGGAAACGCGCTGGAAAAACCTGTATACGGCGTGGGCGATATGGCGATTCCCAGCGGAGGGTTCGTTCTGTCCGGACACGGCACGGCGGGAAACTGGCTGTATGAAAAAGTAAGCACAGGAACAAAAATTACCTTTGATCCCGTGACAAAAGTCATTCAAATCGGTTGAGTTTCAGCAGCGCATACACGGCGCATAGAATAACGCCCTGTGGTTCTTTGTTCCACAGGGCGCAATGCTTTTTATGGATTATCTGCTGTGCTTTTTCTTCCGGTTGTAAATCATCGTGCCGGCAAAGGCCGTCCCCGCTGCCAGCATGACCGTGGTCCAAAGGGCGATATTGCCGTCATCGCCGGTTTGTGGAGCAGCTGCATCCTCTGTCTGGTTTACGTCGGTCGGTGTATCGGTATCTGCCGGGGTTCCCGTTGCAGGGATTTCCACCGCCGCTTTCTCATAGCCACAGACGGTGCATTCCTCGTGCCTCAAGCCTGCTTCCGTGGCGGTCGCTTCCCGATCCGTTACCCATGCAAAGGTGTGGGCAGCCCCATTCAACACTGCACCACATTCACAGGTGTTCCAATGGCTTGTTTCGTCGGAATGCCACCCCGTTTTATCGGCGGTATGCTCTGATATTTTCTCAATTACCGTATCTGCAAGAGCAATTTCTTTTGTACCGGCTGCATCGCTGAAATACTTACCGCAGCCGTCGCAGTACCAGTATTCCGTGTTGCCGACTGTCATATGGGTCGCCGGTCTCGCTTCTGTTTTCACAAGGTTCGTGTGATTGGCGGCGTTTACTTCGCCGTATTCCTCGCCGCAGATGTCGCAGACTGCCTTATCCGCACAGGTGGCGGTGCCGCCGTCGTGCTGACATGCATATCCGCATTCGGAGCATACGCCGTTTTCCCATTCGTGTGCTTCTTCTGTCACAACCGGTACATGACAGCAGCTATATGCGCTGGAATGCGTGGTCGCTGTCTTTGTCCATACGATCTCTCCGGTATGGTTGTCAGGATTGACTGAGCCATAGGGCTGCCCACATTCCGTGCAGACAGCCGGAGCAGTACAGGTGGCCTCCCCGCCCGAGTGAGGGGCTTCGTTCAGCTTCTCACCGCACTTGGTGCATTCCTTCCAGTGGTTGATTCCATCCGATTTCCATGCTGTCCCTGCTTCATGATCGGTTGCGGAGATATTTCCATACCCGTCAAGGTTTTCAATTTCCACCTTCCCGGCTTCGTCCTCAAAGTACTTCCCACAGGTTTCGCAGGTGTAGTACGCTTCCTTGCCGTCTGCAGTGCAGGTAGCTTCTACCTTTTCGGTCTTTTTCATGGAATGGCCGGTTTTCCCTA
>CAJFOI010000029.1 GCA_904396155.1 Candidatus Avispirillum faecium
CCTGAAGGAGATATAGACGGGGATGGATGGATCACCACAATGGATGTGACTTATATAGACTGGTATCTCGCCGGTTCTTATCTCCCCGTGAAATGAAAAAGGGACGCAGCTTATTCTTGCAGGACATTTGTCAAAAACCAGTTTTTCTTGACGGCCACAGCGGCACTGTTTACACCGGCAGATATATATTTCATACCCAATACTTCAGGGAGCCTTGCGTTTTCTTCTTGCGGCAGTTCTGTGAGACGCTCTCCAATGAGAAGAGCCAGGGCGCCGGCATCTGTATAAAGACTACCGGTCAGTACGATCTTATCTACATGGACTGCGGAAAAAATCCAGTATAAAGTACGGGTCAGAGCGTCCAGAGCAGCATCTACATTTTTGCTGCGACAGACGAAATCTTCTACGGTCCTTCCATTACCGACGTTCAGATTGCCAAAATGGCAGAAGTGTGCGTCTTGTGTGCTGTCTCCGCGCCGCAGATAACAGCTGGTTATCTGCGGCTGCTCTAAAAATACGCAAAGGGCACTGCCGCCTTTGTGGAGTGTTGTCAGCGCAGCGTCAAGGGTGAATCGCCGTATGTCTCTAATAAGGGGAGGCATCGTCCCAAAAGAATATTTTTCGAAAATACTGCTGATGGCAAGTCCGCTCAGCCTGGGATTACGGGAAAATAAAATGCGGTCCGTGTAATCGTCGTAGTCCCCAGGCGTGAGGATGGCACAGCCGCAGCATTTTTGAATTTGGATCTTTTCGCTTGCGTATTTTGCACCTTGCTCGAAAAAGAAATGAAGATTCTCATCGGGAAAATAGTCTGCATTGTAATGGTAGGTATACGTATCTACCGTATGCTGCATCAAATCACAGATATGCACGGTATAGCTGGGTGTCGCCAGATTGAAAACGACAATATTGAGACCGCCCGCAGCGCTGAGTACTCGGGATTTGCGCCCGGGAGCCGGATCCAGGGATGTAGTCTGCCGTAAAATTTTCAGAGAAAGGAGGGCATCTACTACTTTTCCTACGGTAACTACACTGAGCCCGGTCATTTTTGCAATTTCCGCTCTGGAAATTCTGCTTTTGGAGGTTGCTGCGCAAAAGATGTCCAGAACGCTCTCCGGTTTTTGATTCCCAAATTCGGATCTCACAACGCGTCTCCCTTCTGCCATATACAGACTGCAAATAGCTTGTTTTTCCTTTATTTTACAGCAAACAGCGTCTACTGTCAACGATATTTGCGGGGTTGCATAGTGGAATCACACAAAAAAACCGATGAAATTTCATGAAAAGTTCAGAAAATATTCATTTCACAAAAATGTACCGGGAAAATCTGTTGACAAACACATTTGACAATTGTATAATGTATTTTAGTTGACAACAGGATACGCATGCGGCTTTTTCGCGGCAGCTGGTTATAATAAGGGCCGGCTTTTTTATATAAATCGCGGTGCGGTTCTGTGAAGATGTTGTGGGGGGATTGTTATGGCGAACAAAGCGGGCGCAACTGAAAAACCAGAGGCGATCAATTATGCAAAAAAGCTGCCGGACGCGGAATTTGATGTGATGACGGCGATTTGGGAAGGGACGGCTCCTGTTAATACTGCATATTTGATGGAAAAAGTCGGTCGGAGCAAAGGCTGGAAGGCCTCCACGCTGATTTCTTTTTTAGTGCGCCTGGAGGGTCGGGGATATATCACCTCTGAAAAATATGGGAAAGAACGGCGTTATAGACCGGTAGCAGAGCGGGAGCAGTATATACAGACGGTGACAGAACAATTTGTGCAGCAGTATCACGGAGGGTCTTTTGTGCGTCTTATGGATACGCTATATCGGGACAAAAGCCTTTCGGAGACTGATATCGACGAGTTGCTGGAATGGTTGAAGACCAAGTATTGACGGGAATTATGAATGCGTTTATACCGGCACCGGATGCAGCGCGTTTTGCCGCAGCTCGTGCAGTGCTTACAGAAACACACAACAGATACAATATCGGTACATATCGGGAGAGAAGTCAGCATTTGCTTTTGAAGCACTACTTTGAACCGGATCCGGCACGGCACGAGGTTCCGCTGGAGGGGTATATAGCCGATATATACAACGATGCAGGTGTGATTGAAATACAAACCTCCGGCTTTGGCGTTCTCAGAGAAAAGCTGGAGGCTTTTTTACACAAATATCCGGTGACTTTGGTCTATCCCAGTGCCATACAGAAGAGAAATGTGTGGATAGATCCGGATACGGGAATGAAAAATGAGGGGATCTATCGAAAAAGCAGGCGCGGCCGTTACAGTATTTTATCGGAGCTTTGCTATATTGCCACATACTTTTCTCATTCGGGGCTGCAGGTGCTCAATCTCTTGACTGTTTCCAGTGATTACAGGTTGCTGGATGGCTTCGGCAAAGATCGAAAAAGGCGCGCGACAAAGATCGACACGATCCCGGATGCACTTGTAGAAGTTATCTCTCTTCGGGATCGAAGGGATCTCTTAAAAATAATTCCTTTTTCTCCAGGGGATACTGCTACAAATGCAGATCTGGCGAAGGTCTTTGGTATGCGGGGCCGTCAGCTCTGGCAGGCTGTGCGCTTTTTAGAGGATGTAAAAGTCATTTATCGAGCAGGCAAGCGTGGAAATACAATTCTTTATACAATTGCCGCTCCTTGATGATGCAAATCAATTGGAGGCATATGAGGAAAAAGGGGGGGGCAATGTCAAAATGAATCTATTGGATACGCAGGGAGGGACACCGGAAAAAGAGATGTGTTTTGTCCTGTGGGAGGACGATCAGATACGAATCGAAAAGATCGTATCCTATGGGCAGACGACGCCGTCGGACTATACATACTGTCAGCAGGAAGCGGAATGGGTGAGTGTGCTGCAGGGGTATGGAGTGCTGTATTTTCCCGATACCCACACGGAGGAGAAGTTGGGGCCTGGAGCGTACAGAATGATTCCGGCAGGTGAACGTCACCGAGTGATTTATACGTCAAAGCCTTGTGTATGGCTGTGCGTGTTTGAGAAACAAAGAGGAGCAAAAAATGAGTGACTCGAAAAACAGCAGAGATCCATACAATGACCTTGCTGCAAAAATTGAAGATACAATCCATACTGTAAGCGCTGCAGTGGGATCTGCTGCATGGAACCTCTCCGGGGTGTGGAAGGAAAAGGGAGGGGCATATCTTCAAAACCTGCATTTGAAAACAGAGACTGCCCAGCCAGATATGGATTTCCGGCCGACGCGGGAAGCGCCTCCGGCACCGCGCAGGAAAAAACTGCAAATCAAGCGCCGCGGGCGGAGCATCCGCGCTGCGATCGTGATTTCCGCAGGGTTGCTGTTGGCGGCCTGTGCTATGCTGGAAGGGCTTTTTCATGATCCCTCCCCGTTTGAGATCATTTGGACTGCTTTGTTTGGCGCGGGCGGATGTGCCGTGTTGATCAGCGGGCTGCGGAACAACTGGCTGTATAGGACCGCATGCCGTTACGGACGTGTGATCGGCAGTTTGCCGGAATACTCTATATCCGGGCTTGCGGATGTACTCCACAGTTCAGAGAAAAAGGTACGCCGGGATTTGGAGCACGTGATTGAGAAGAATTATTTTGGAAAGCAGGCTTTTCTGGATTATGCCGGCGACAGAGTGGTCATCAATCCGGAAGAAGCGGAGAAGGTGGCAGAACAAAGGCCTGCTGAAAATGTCGCTCCAACGGATGAGCCTGCAGACGAGTATGATGTGTGGCTGCAAAGGATCAAGGAGGCCGGTGATAAAATCGAAGACAGCGCGGTGCATTTCTGCGTAAATCGGATCCATTTGTATGCAGAGAGGATTTTTTTCTTCATACGCAAGCATCCGGAGGACGTAGGTCAGATACGGACGTTTATGAATTATTATCTTCCCATGACACGCAAATTGCTCCAGTCCTACAATATGTTAGAGGAAGCAGGAGTAGCCGGAGAAAATATGCGCAGCACGAAGCAGAGTATTGAGGAAACTCTGGAGACCCTTGCAGGCGCTTATCGGCAGCAATTGGACAATTTGTACGCGGCACAGGCTATGGACATTTCTGCGGATATTGACGTATTGGAACAGATGTTGCGGCGAGATGGCCTGAACAGTGAAGAAAGCTTTTCCTCCGGTACTGGTACAGAAACTGCTGCGGGAGAGAAGGGAACTCTGTAAATGAGTGCCGGTGTCTTTTTTAGCAAAAACCATTGGGACGGTGGCATTCTGGACGGAAAGCATTATTTCATATTATATCTTTTGTTTTGTGCAAAAAAATTTTTCTGTAAAATGAAAAAGCCCTCCCGCTGGGAGGGCTTTAACTCAGAGAAAGAGAGGACGCAGCTGCTTTCCCTGAAGCATTGCTTCATAGGCTGGAATGGTCTTGGAAAAATCCGCCACCAGAGAATGGGGCTTTTTTTCCGGATCGTCCTGCCGCATGGGCACAAAATAGATGTTTTTTCGATTCAGCAGACGGGCGATATTTTCCAGATTTGCCGACATGGCATCGTTGGATGCAAGGGCGATGAGCAGCGGCCTGTTTTGACGCAAATGGGCTTTGGCGCTCATACATACGGCGGTGTCCGTGATGCCGTGGGCCAGCTTGGCCAGTGTGTTTCCCGTGCAGGGAGCAATGATCAACGTGTCCAGGGGAGTAGTGGGTCCAAAACGCTCTGCAGCCGGGATGGTATGGGTGATTGCCCTGCCGCACATGGCTTCTACTTTCTCTACAATTTCGGCGGCTTTTCCGAATTTTGTGTCTGTACAGTAGGCCGTCTCACTGAATATGGGGGTGATGGGGTACCCTCTTGCCAGAAGTTCTGCCAGAACGGCGAGGGAGGCTTCGTGGGTACAGAAAGAGCCGCAGAGGGCATATCCGATCATGACGCCGCCCCTCCTTTTTCTGAAAGCAAACCCTGTACAGTTTTATATATGATTTCTCCTGCGGTTTCAGGCGAATATTTTCCTGGCAGGGAAAGCGCTGTGATCAATTGATCCCCCAAAATCAAGCGAGCATCTTCCCGAAATCCGCCGGGAGCGGAAGCCAGGTCGATAAAGAGACGGCAGTCTGCGCCGGCTGCGCATTCATCGTGAATGATTGGCGCTGGGACTGTATTGAAGCAGACTAAGGCAGAAAGAGGAGCGGACAGATAATCAGAAACAGAGACGGTACGACAGCCGTCGCTTTCCGCTGCTGCCCGTGCGGCTTTGCTTCGTGCGGCCACGGTGACTTTTCCCTGCAGTGCCAGAAGACGCTGTGCCAGGGCTCTGCCGACTCTGCCATATCCGATCACGACGAATTTGCTGCCGGAAATGGTAACTGGCAGGCGGTTCATAACGATTTGGATGGCAGCCTCGGCGGTGGGCACTGCGTTTCGTATGCTGAATTCCTCCTGTTCGGCGTAATCCCAAAGGGGCAGATTGTATTCGCCTGCGATGCGCCGGATCAGCTCCGGCACTTTTCCTGCATAAATTTTGGTTTCCGGCGGCAATGCTGCAAAAAGGGTTTGTGCATCGATCCCTGTTCTTTCGCCGCTGGTGCATGTAAGTCTGCCTGCGCTGGTAAATGCAGGCACAGGAAGTATCACTGCGCCGACGTCCTCCACAGCTTGCCGCAGCTCGTGACAGCGCACGGCTGCGCCGCAATCTCCGGGAGCGCCTTTCCATACGGAGCAGGCATATCCGTTTTGCGCAAAGAGCGCTGCGGCGGAAAGCAGCCGTGCATCTCCGCCGCATAGTGCGATTTTCAATTTAGATTCCATATTCATCCATCCTGTTTTTCTGCCGCGATCATTTCTCATTACATTATATGACGAAAAAGGTATATTGGCATAAGAAAAGGCGGGACAGGTGTCCCGCCGATTGTGTGCTAAAATGTTCACGCTTCAAATTCCGCCTGTGCAATCCGTACAACGTAATTGCAGCCATAGGGAAATCCTGTTGCATTAAACCACAGATTGTCCCCATGCTGTACAAAGTCCAATTCTTCGTTGTTATCTGTCCAAAAAACACGTTTTACTTTCTTTTGCACGTTTTTGAAATATTTGTATCCCAGACCGCCGCCGTCTACCACGACATTGGCACTGCCGATTACCCCCAAGTCGTGAACGAACAGATAGGCCCCCCTGCCATCTTCCAGCGCGAAGTTTTTTCGTTCCCCTTTGATTTCGCTGGGACGTCCGGTGTAAATGCAGTTTCCGCAGATCCGGATCCAGTCTCCCATGCCTTGCAGGATGCTTTTTTGGAGGGGAATGATGTTTCCGTCTCCATCCGGACCTACGTTGAGCAGGTAGTTTGCCCCCACCTTGCGGCAAGCGCAGAGCGTTTCAATCATTTCTGTGAGGCTTTTATAGTGGAGGTCTCCCTTACCAAAGCCCCAGTGATCATTCATGGTGTGACACATTTCTGCAGCTACGTACTTGGGCATCCCCTCCCGATGCATCGGCTCCGGATGTCCCTGTTCAAAGGTCACACTGTCGATTTCCGGATGCCCGGTAGCCCCTCTGGCATCCAGCCCAGTATTGTTTACAATGAGCGCATCCGGTTGGTGCCGGCGGATTGTTTTATAAAGCCCGTCTTCATCCCAGTCCCCGGCGGGACGCGCCCAGTTGCCGTCAAACCACAGCCCGCCGATCTTGCCGTACTGGGTGCAGAGAATTTCTACGCTGTCCTGCAGGTATTGAAGATAACGCTTAAAATCCTTTTCGTAGGATTCCACATGCCAGTCGATGGTGGTGTGATAAAACACGGGGAGAAGTCCCTCTTCGTTGCAGGCGTCGACAAACTCCCGTACCAGGTCCCGTCCGGCAGCGGAATGGGGAGCATCGAAGTCGCTGAGCCCCTTGGTATCGTAGAGGGAAAATCCGTCATGATGCCGGGTGGTAAGCGTGATGTACTTCATGCCTGCCGCCTTTGCGGTGCGGGCGATCGCTCTTGCATCAAAATCTCTGGCGGTAAAGGTAGAGGCCAGCTTTGCGTACTTCTCTCTGGAAATTTTTGCGCTGTTCATAATCCATTCCCCTTGCCCCATCTGGGAATAGAGGCCATAGTGAATAAACATGCCAAAACCCATATTTTCAAAATCTGCGATACGTTTTTCCGGTACAGGTATCATTTTTGTCTCCTTTGCTGATACGGCAGGCGCCGTTGTTTTTCTGGTAATAAGATAGCATAGGCCTCCCCAGGTGTCAACTGGTATCCTGAAATTTTTGTGAGAAATTATTTGTATTTTTTTGTAAAATACCTTGCAATTTTGCCTTCTTTATGATACAATGCTTTTTGCGTGTGACTACATACGCCGGAACGGTCCAATGCAGCTCTGTACGAACGTTCTTGAACCAAAAGAAGAAAAGGAGATGTCAAGATGACAAAACTTGAAGCTTTTGCCAGTGAGCAGCTGAAGGAGAGCGTTCCTCAGTTTGAAATCGGCGACACCATCAAGGTGCACAACCTCATCAAAGAGGGAACAAGAGAGAGAATCCAGATTTTTGAAGGCACTGTGATTTCCAAACAGGGCGGTGGGATTTCCGAGACTTTTACCGTGCGCAGAGTTGCATATGGCTGCGGCGTGGAAAAAACTTTCCCCCTTCATTCTCCCCATGTACAGAAGGTGGAAGTAGTTCGTCTTGGTAAGGTTCGGCGTGCAAAGCTCTATTATTTGCGCGACAGAGTGGGTAAAGCCGCCAAGGTAAAAGAGCAGATTTGAAACAGAAAAACCTCTGCATTGCAGAGGCTTTTTTCTTTCTTCCAAAAGGCGCCGGCATTTTGCCGACGCCTTCCTTGCTTTATTCCTCCCCCGGACATTTCCACAAAAGACAGTGGGTTGCATAGTCCGGATCGCTGAGAGATTCGATATTGTGGAATTCGTGATTGTGCGTTACGTTATAGCGGCGCATATAGAGGAAGCGCAGCTTGTTGTTTTCGATTAGTTGCTCCTGGTAAGCGGCCTTTTCTTTTTCTGTCGCCGCCCCTTCGATTTGCGCACGAAGGGTGAAATCTATGTAATCATACAGCTGGATGCGGGAGCGGCGCACATTTGCCAGGGTGCGGTCGTCTTCTGCCGCGGCCTCTGCCGTGTCAAACAATTCTGTCCCCCGGCGTACGAATTCCCGTTTGCCTTCCAGTATGTTTTTGCAGTCCCGAATATACACATACTGGGTCGGGTCATCAAAATAAATACCGAAGTGGGCGTCTCTGGAGGAATCCAGTACCATTTGCAGATATGTTTCGATGTATTCTGCCCCCGCACCATAGAAATCGCGGATGAATTCCCGGATATACTCTATATAGGTTTCCCTTGACATATAAGGATCCCACAAAAGCCTTGCCAGAATGTATCCCTTCAGCTCACCGAATTCTCCGTTGAGAGAAGCGATGTTTCCCTGCTCAAATACGCCGCGCACGCCGTATCTTGCAAAAAAGGCTACATCTTTGCGCAGTGCCTCCAGATTCAGGAACAAGACCGGGAAGTTGGTGAAATTGGTGGTATAGTTCCAAATAAAGAGATTGGGGGCGATGGCGGCCCATTCCCGCAGATTTTCGGCAAAGCTTTCCGCATTTTCGTGCGCAGGTGCTACGTCGCATTCATCCAGGGGATGCCGGAAACAGCATTCAATAGAGCAAAGGCGCACTACAACATTTTTTGCAGGACGCGTGATTTTGGGAGGCTTGCGGGTGAATCGATATGCGAAAGTGTCAAAAAGTACGTTTGGATATTCCTCTCCCAGCTCCTCGGCGATCCGGTTGACAAAACGGAGCATGGTGCCCATTTCGCTTCCTTCCGCCTCGTTGATGGCCCGGCATCTGTCGCATTTGCAGGCCCCCCCGTCTCCATCGTTTTGCGTGATGGAAATAAAATCCGCATTGGGATTTTTTTTCAATAGGCCGCGTACATTCGAGAGAACGGTTTGATAGGTCTCCTCACTGGTCAGACAGGGCTGAGACCAGGCACGTTCCCCGTAGGGACACTGGCCGGCCAGCCAGCCGATGGTGTGCTCAAACCCTCCGTCGTAGTGGACGTCGCCGCCGACTTTATCTGGGAACCGTTCTCTCCCATAGTCTCCGTTGATCTTCAGTTTTGCGCTGATTTCCGTATCGGATACGCTGTGCCAGTAGGAATTGCGGAGCATGAACACAGGGATCTGCCGGTCTTCTTCAATGGCAGGGATGGAGAGATTTGTGTTGCGGGGAATGCGTTCAAAATCGTTTGTATAGAAACGGCAGCCGCAGTATTTTTCCAGGAAGGTGTATACCCCATAAAGGGCGCCGCGCACACCGCTTCCGATGATAAAGATTTTCTTCTCCGCGGTCTTGATCAGAAAGCCTTCGTTTCCAAGGGCTTTTTGGTCCTCTTCGGTATATCCTCCCCGGTTTGTGTATCCGATGACGATTTCTGCATCCTCTGTATGCCGGTTGTCCTGAAATTCCGGCAGCATGGCGCCGGTGATGGCAAAGAGATACTTTTTCAGCTGCTTTGCGGCGTACATTTCCGAGGGGGAGGGAGCGTAGGGATAGATGATTTGATATGGGCTTTCTCTGTTTTGTGTAAGCTGAATCTGCATAATGTTTTCCTTATATGTTCGAGGATTTTTTAATAGTATACCATGTTTTCCCGTGAATGCAAGGGATTTTCCAAAAAACAAAAAAATTGACAACAATGCCGCAGGATGGTAGTATGTTTGGGAAAGGAAGGTGCCCATATGCTGCTGAGGGTTTATTTGCTGTGGATCGGTATTGCAAGCGCACTGTGCGCCCTGGCCTTTTTTGCAGACAAGCGCGCTGCGATTCGCTCAAGCGGCCGTCGAATACCGGAAATTTCCCTGCTTGCGCTGATGTCTCTGGGTGGGGGCTTCGGCGGACTTTTCGGAATCTTTTGCTTGCGGCACAAATGCAACAGGCGGACAAAATTTCATTTTCGCGCAGTTGCTGTACTGTCCTGCGTCGTTCAGACCGGGCTGCTCTGTTTGATTCTTGCAAAAGAGGAGGGATTTTTATAAAATGAAACAAGACCACAAGAACGACTTTTTGCGGAACATTTTGCTGCTCCTGCGGGGGCTTTTGCAGATTGCCGGCTTTTTGGGAATGTGGACAGGCTGTATTTTTTGGGGAGCGTCTTGGGCGCAGGTCGTATTTTGGATCGGTGCGGCGCTTTGTCTGTATTGCTTTTTTGTACACTTGGTTCTCCCTGTTTTTCGTCTCTTCCGATAGGTGGGAATCTGTCGTTTTTTTCTGTATTTCGTTGACTTTTCTCCTGTATGCAGGTATAATAATGTTTTGAGGAAGACGATAATATAAACAGGGAAGGGAGGGACGCTCGTGAATATTTTTCTGCGGGGCGCAGCGCTGCTGTGTGTGGCTGCTGTCCTTTTTTCTCTCGGTGCGTGTTCGGGGGAGCAGCGGGAGGAGTATTACGAAAACTCCTACAACGCAGGAGACGATGTCCTCTCTGCCTATTTTGCTTACGATACGATGGAAGAAGATACGGACGGAAATCGAATTTATTTTACCAACGATGAGTTGGAGGAGATCTTTGATGCCTGTTGTGATGTCTATGCCGACGCACTGCGCGCCATAGATCCTGCGGATTCTGCTTCCGATCTTTTCGAGATCAATCAGCCAGTGGATGCGATCTTTGATATAGATGCGCAAATCATTGATTTGCTGGACCGTTCCCTGGCACTTGCCGATGCGACGGATGGATTTTATCAGCCGGTGTTCGGCTCCGTCACCCAGCTTCTACAGGAAAATTCCCAGCCGGACGCGGCGCTGCTGGAAGAAGCGCTTTCCCATACGGGTGTGGACAAGATTGCAATAGAAGGAAATTCTGTCTACAAAACGGATCCTCTTGCACAGGCAGATTTGACTGCGCTGAAAAACGGATATGCACTGGAGAAGATCATTGCTTATCTGCAGGAGAGTTCCGTAGTATACGGCTTTGTAACGCTGGGAAGCTGCGCAGGAGTATTTGGTACAAAGCCGGAGGGGGATCCCTTTGAGATCGGGATCCTGGCCGATGCCGGGGAAGCTTCTGCAGAGGGCTATGCGCACATCGATTCGGGATATGTGTTTGTGGTTTCCGATGCTCTCGGTGGTGCGATAAATTACACAGATGGCTCCGCGGCAGAATCGGATCTGGCAAAGGTCGCCGTTCTGTCGGAGGACGCTGTGGCGGGGGATGCGCTGGCACATGCGCTGTATGCCATGGGGTATGACCGGGGACTGGAACTGTATGCTGCAGGTGCGGTGCCCTTTGAGGCGGTCTTTTATTTGAAAGATGGCAGTGTGGAAGTGACAGAAGGTGCGTACCGGGCAGGAGTCTATTCTGCTGTGAAGGCATAGGGCAAAGACAAATCGGACACGGAGATATAAAATGCAAGACAAGAATGCAAGGATACGCAGAATCGTTCAGATCGTAACAATCACTATTGCCGTTGTAGTCACCGTTTTATTGTGCTTGTATATCATGCGTCTTTATGATGAAGAAAACATGCAGTCCTTTGAGGAATTGGTAGATTCCTTTGGCATCTGGGGCGTCGTTTTTATGTTTTTGCTTCAGGTGGTGCAGGTGGTTCTGGCGGTAATTCCCGGCGAGCCCATTGAACTGATTTTCGGCGCTCTGTACGGCACACTGTGGGGAACGGTTCTGTGTATCGCAGGGATCGTCTGCGGCACAGCACTGATTTATATATTGGTGCAGAAGCTTGGGCGATCCTTTGTGGAAAAGATTATCGATTCCAAGCAGTTTCAAAAGCTGAAATTTCTGCATGATCCGGTGAAGCGGGACACGTTCATGTTTTTTCTCATGTTTATTCCAGGCACGCCCAAGGACTTGCTGACTTATTTTGCGCCGTTTACGGGAATATCCCTGCTGCGTATTTTGCTGATCGCCGCCGTGGCGCGCATTCCTTCGATTATAACATCTACTTATGTGGGCAGCAGCTTTGTCCAGGGAAATCATCTGCGGTCTATAGTTATTTATGCTGTTGTGGGCGTGCTTAGCCTGGCGGGCATTCTGATTTACAACAAAATTATCAGTGCAAAGGCTGCGAAAACCGATGGAAAGGGTGAGGATGGCGATGACAACAAATGAGCACAATATCGCCCCGCCTTATGTAGAGCAAGCGGAAATCCGCCGGCAATGCAGTCTTTGCGATGCCATTGAGCAGAAGCTTTTTTCCATGGGGTTTAGCGAAGCAAATCGGCCGGGCTATTTTATACAGACCTTTGGCTGCCAGCAGAATGAAGCGGACAGCGAGCGTATGGCAGGGCTTGCATGGAGGATGGGCTACAGGCCTGTAGCCACGCCTGCGGCGGCACAGCTGATTTTGGTGAATACCTGCGCCATTCGGGAGCATGCGGAAAAGAAGGCACTTTCCATTATTGGAACGTATAAACATATAAAAGAGGCGTCTGCGCATGTGATTATCGGCGTGGGTGGATGTATGGTTACGCAAAAGCATCGGGCGGACCAGTTGAAGAACAGTTATCCTTATGTGGATTTTGCCTTTGACACCGGTGCGCTTCATTTGCTCCCGGAGTTGATTTATCACGCCATGACCGGCGGCAGGCGTCAGTTTGTGTCCAGCGATACATACGCTGTGGCGGAGGGGCTACCCTCCCATCGGGAAAAGCCGTTTAAGGCCTGGCTTTCCATCATGTACGGATGCAACAATTTTTGTTCCTACTGCATTGTCCCCTATGTGCGGGGCAGGGAGCGCAGCCGGCGCCCGGAGGCGATATTGGAGGAGGCCCGCCGGCTGATTGCCGAGGGGGCAAAAGACATTACCCTTCTGGGGCAAAATGTGAATTCCTATGGGAAAGATATCGGCAGCGTGGACATTGCTTCCCTCATGCGGCAAATCTGCGCTCTGCCCGGAGATTTCCGCCTGCGCTTTATGACCAGTCATCCCAAGGATGCTTCCGATGCACTGATCGCAGCGATGGCGGAGGAGGAAAAAATCGTCCCGCATTTTCATTTGCCGGTCCAGTCTGGATCGGACGAGGTGCTGCGTCGGATGAACAGAAGATACTCCGCGGAGCAGTATCTATGTATCATTGAAAAGCTGCGGCGCAGTGTTCCGGATGTAAGCATTACCAGTGACATTATCGTAGGCTTTCCGGGGGAGACCCAAGCGGATTTTCAGGCGACACTGGATCTTATCAAGGCGGTGCGGTACGACGCGATTTTCTCTTTCATTTATTCTCCCCGCAAGGGAACGCCCGCCGCGGCGATGGACGGGCAAATTCCAAAGGAAATCAGCAGCCAGCGGTTTCAGCGTCTGCTTTCTCTCCAGCAGGAGATCTCCCGGGAGCGCAACCAGCGGTTTGTAGGCAGGACGGTGCGGGCGCTTTGTGAAGAAGTAAGCAAAACGGATCCGGGTAAAATGACGGCCAGGGGGGATTCTCCCAGACCCATCCATTTTGCAGATACGGGCGCACGGATTGGGGAATACTGTGACTTGAAAATCGTTTCGGCGGATACCTTCAGCTTGTACGGAGAATTGCAAGAGAAAAAGAATGGAGCGTGAAATATGGAAAATATAAGTAAAGAGATTACGGAAACGGTGAACAAGCTTGCTGCGCTGATCCAGGCGGATCCTCGCTATGGGGCGCTGATGGAGGCGCAAAAGGCGTACACAGAGGATGCACAGATTGCAAAGCTTCTCACGGAGTACAACGTACAACAGGCAGCACTGGCACAGGCATGTAAGGGAGAAGAGGACGCGCAGCTGGCAGAGTCCATCCGCAGACGACTGGGTGAGCTTTACAGCCAGGTGGTGGAACATCCTGTATACCTGGCATATAAGGAAGCCAGCGATGCCTATCATGCCTTTTATCAAGCGGTGAGCCAGGAATTGGAACTTGCGCTGAACGGCGGGCAGTCCGGCTGTACGCACGACTGTTCCACCTGCAGCGGTTGTCACTGATCGGGACGAAAAGCAAAGCATAAGGGAAGAGAGCAGAGGGAAGACACATGACAGAAATGATGAAGCGGTATTTAGAGAAGAAAGAAGAATATAAGGATTATTTTCTTTTTTACCGGCTGGGAGACTTTTATGAGATGTTCTTTGACGATGCTGTAAACGCTTCCAGACTTTTGGGATTGACCCTCACGGGAAAGGACTGCGGTGAGCCGGAGCGAGCGCCTATGTGCGGCGTTCCTTATCACAGTGCCGAGGATTATATCGGACAACTGGTGGAAAAAGGCTATAAAGTGGCCATCTGTGAGCAGATGGAATCCCCGGAGGAAGCAAAGGGACTGATCCGCAGAGAAGTCGTTCGGGTCGTCACACCGGGGACTGTAATTGAGTCGGATCTTTTGCCGGATGGAAAGAACAACTATCTGGCCGCGATTTATTATGAGGATCTCTCTATTGGGGTCTGCTTTGCGGATATATCCACTGGAAAGGTGCGTGCTACATATTTTGCCGGCATTTCAGCAGAGGAGGATCTGCTGGAAGAGTTGGAGATCATCGGTCCGGCGGAGATCATTACCAATATTGATATTGCAAGGCATCCTGCACTTTTTGCGTATATCAAGGAGCATACGGTTTCTTATTCCGATAAGGAAACCGCTTATTTCGAGCCGGAGACTGCATTGGAATGGTACCGGGAACTTGTAGACACAAGCGAAAATCGGGCTTCCTTTCAGGTGGCGGTATACGCCTGCGGCGCTGCTTTCGGTTACATTGCCGCCATGCAGAAGACGGACCTTTCCCACATTGAGGATCTTTCTTTTTACGAAAACACCCAATATTTAGAAATGGACACCAGTACCCGGCGCAATTTGGAGCTGATGGAAACCATGCTCAAAAAAGAGAAAAAAGGGTCCCTTCTTGGTATTTTGGACAAGACCAATACGCCGATGGGACGCCGGCTGTTGCGTTCTTTTCTGGAACATCCCCTGCGGGATGTAAAAAAAATCGTCACAAGGCAGCGTTCCGTAGCGGAGCTGGTATCCAATCATATGCTGCGGGAGGAGATCCGCCATCTGCTGTCTTCTGTTTTGGACATGGAGCGGATCCTTGCAAAAATATTGTACGGGACCGGCAGTGCCCGGGAGTTGCGGGCGCTGGCCCAGTCCATAGAAGTCTTGCCCCAGATTAAGACACTGCTGCAGGCGGCAGAGTCCAAACAGCTTTCCGCCATTTGGGAAAATATCGACGCCCTCTCTGACATATACGGCCTTTTGTCTACGGCGATAACGGACACGCCGCCGTTTTTGGTGCGCGAAGGGGGAATGATTCGAGAGGGATATGACCCTCGTGTGGATGAACTTCGTTCTATTATAGACAATACAGAGGACTATATTAAAGAATTAGAAGAGAGGGAACGGGAAAGAACGGGCATCAAGACGCTGCGTATTGGGAACAACCGTGTATTCGGGTATTATATCGAGGTAACTCGCTCCTTCAGCGATCAGGTTCCCAAGGATTATGTCCGCAGGCAGACCCTTACCAACTGTGAACGCTATATATCGGATGAATTGAAGGAATTGGAAAGCAAAATCGTAAGTGCGGACGATAAGCTGAAGAATTTGGAGTACCATCTGTTTTGTGAGGTGCGGGGGACTGTGGTCAAGAATGCTTCCCGAGTGCGCAAAAGCGGTGCTGCTGTTGCAGAACTGGACGTGTACGCAAGCCTTGCGCAGGTGGCAGCGCAAAACCAGTACGTCTGCCCAGAGGTGGACTACAGCGATATCTTGCAGATTAAGGACGGGCGTCACCCTGTGGTGGAGCAATTTGTACGAGATTCCTACTTTGTTCCCAATGATGTGTATTTGGACACGGATGAGAATCGGATGATGCTGATCACCGGTCCGAACATGGCAGGGAAGTCTACATACATGCGTCAGACGGCGCTGATTGTCCTGATGGCGCAGATTGGATCTTTTGTACCTGCGGCAGAAGCGCGGGTAGGTGTTGTGGACCGGCTGTTTACCCGTGTAGGCGCGTCGGATGATCTGGCCAGCGGTCAGTCCACCTTTATGCTGGAAATGCGGGAGGTTGCCTCTATTTTGCAACATGCCACCAAGCAGAGCCTGATCATCTATGATGAGATCGGGCGGGGTACCAGCACCTTCGACGGTATGTCTATCGCCCGGGCAGTTTTGGAGTATACTGCAGGGGAGAAGCTTGGGGCGAAAACCATGTTCGCCACGCATTATCACGAGCTTACAGAGTTGGAAGGGCAGATTCCCGGCGTTGTCAATTACAATGTGGCGGTGAAAAAACGGGGGGATGAGCTGACGTTTCTTCGCAAGATCGTTCGGGGTCCTGTGGACGAAAGCTACGGAATCGAAGTGGCAAAGCTTGCGGGGGTCCCGCAGGAAATTGTAGACCATGCCAGAGAGATTTTGGAGGGGTTGGAAAAGGGAGCATCTGCGTCAGATTCATCCTGTAAAATCCAAAAGGAGAAGACAAAGATGCCGGAAAAAGAGCCGGAGGCGGTGCCGCTTAGTATGATGGATATATGCCGGGACAATGTGTGCGAGAGCATACGAAAGGCAGATCTTAACACACTGACACCCATTGAGGCAATGAATCTTATTTTTGAATGGAAAAAAACGCTGGGATAAAGAACGAAAAGGGGGAACGCCATGGGCAAGATCAACGTCTTGGGTTTTGACATCGCCAATTTGATTGCCGCGGGGGAAGTGGTGGAGCGCCCGGCTTCTGTGGTAAAGGAACTGGCAGAGAATGCGATCGACGCCGGTGCAAAGAGTATAACCATAGAGATCAAGCGGGGCGGGATTTCTTTGATTCGGGTGTCTGACAACGGAAGCGGCATTGAGGCAGAGGATCTGCCCCTTACCGTGTTGCGTCATGCAACCAGCAAAATTACTACTGCGGAAGATTTGAATCGTATTGGAACCCTTGGCTTTCGCGGGGAGGCGCTTGCTGCCATTGCAGCTGTATGCAAACTGCGGATTTTGTCCAAGCCTGCCGATACTGAGATGGGGTCCTCTATGGAGTGCGACGGAGGAGAAATCGTCGATGTGATGGAGACAGGTTGTGCCGGCGGCACAACGGTCATCGCTTCGGAGCTGTTTTACAATGTACCTGCCCGGCGAAAATTCTTAAAAAGGGATGCCACGGAGGGTGCTGCCGTAACGGCACTGGTGGAAAAGCTTGCCCTCTCCTGCCCCTATATTGCTTTCAAGTACATCATAGATGGGGAAGTTCGTTTTATGACCAGCGGAGATGGAGATCTGAAGGGCACGATCTACTCTGTATTTGGGCGGGAAGTGGCCTCTCGAATGTCTCCAGTCGACCGAACAGATGAAAACGGCGTCCGCGTTTACGGATATATTGGCGAGCCGGATTTGGTGCGCGCCAACAAAAATCATGAAATTTTTTTCATCAATGGGAGATATGTGAAGTGCAGAACGGCTATGGCTGGTTTGGAACAAGCATATATATCCCTGATTCCTGCGCAGAAGTTTCCTGTTTGTATTCTGAATATGGATTTGAATCCGGAAGTGGTAGATGTAAATGTTCATCCCTCTAAATTAGAAGTAAAGTTTGCGGACGAACGCATGATATACGACGCGGTGCATTTTGCTGTGCTCAACGCATTGCAAAACGGCTCCAGGCCCCACTTGAATTTGGGGAGAGAACACATAGAGCTTCCGTTTAAGACGTTCCATGAACAGATAGAAGATCCCAAACGGCTGGCTTATCTGCAGAGTCGTGGTATTTACACTGTGCGACCGAAGGAAGGAAAACAAAAAATATCTGCCGCTTCTAAGGGAGAGGACACCGACGTAACATGGGAGGAAGATTTGAAAAGGCGGGCGCTTCCTGACTTTTCTCCTTCCTTTGAGAAAGTTTTATCTGCGCAGCCCAGCCCGTTGCAAGCGTTTGTTCCGGTAGAGCGCGAGCCTTCTGATTTTCCGCAAAATATGCAGTTGCGCCTTGATGCAGATGCCTCGACTTTGGAGCCGGCTGCATCTGCGCAAGAGCCGAGTGCGGACCTTTCGTCTGCAGCGCCTGCTGTTGGCAGTCAGAGTGGAAATGTTGTTGCTGATGTGTCTGATGTGCAGCAGGAAGCGGATATTCCAGAGTATATTATACTGGGAGAAGCCTACAATTGTTATGTGATCATTCAGTTAGAGGATCGGCTTTTGTTCATCGATAAGCATGCCGCTCACGAGCGAATTTTGTTTGACGAATTATGCCGGCGAATGCAGGCCAGTGAAAAGCACGGACAAATCTTGATGTTTCCGGTGAAAATTAAGCTGAGTGACGAGGAAATTCTGGCACTTGAGGATTACAGAAAAGATGTTGAAGCAATTGGGTTTCAGTTCCAGACGAAGAAGCGTACCGGAGAAGTTATTGTTTCCGAGGTTCCTGAGGAGATCAGCAGAGATAGTGCGGCAGATATGATTGCTGAGCTGGCCGTCGGACTTTCTGAGGGAACTGGCAGCGTCGCAGCGGCAAGGCGGAAATTTTTTGAGGCAAAATTGTTCAGTGCTTCCTGCAAGGCGGCGATCAAAGGCGGACGAGGAGGGCAGTGTGATTAAAACGTGCCCGCACGGACGCCCGGTAGCCTTTGAAATCACGAAAAATGCATTGGATCGGCAATTTGACCGGATTACATGATTGCAGGAAGGAAAAGTATGCTCACAGTACTGAAAAAAGAAAATCGAGCCCGCAGAGGGCGCTTTGTTACGCCCCATGGCACCGTTGAAACACCGGTGTTTATGAATGTGGCGACCTGCGGTGCCATTAAGGGGGGGCTGGATGCCTGGGATCTGCGGGAGGTAGGTTGTCAGGTGATGCTGTCCAATACGTATCATTTGCATATTCGTCCGGGAGACAGTCTCATTCGGGATATGGGTGGACTTCATGCCTTTACTGGCTGGAAGGGTCCCATTTTGACAGACAGCGGCGGGTTTCAAGTGTTTTCTCTGGCGCAGCTGCGGCGAATTCGGGAAGAAGGTGTCCATTTTGCTTCTCATGTAGATGGGCGCAGGATTTTTATGGGGCCGGAGGAAAGTATGCAGATCCAGTCCAATTTGGGATCGACCATTGCCATGGCCTTTGACGAGTGCGTGGAAAATCCGGCGCGCTATTCCTATGCAAAGGAAGCCTGCGATCGAACCTATCGCTGGCTGGTGCGCTGCATGGATGAGATGGGTCGCTTGAATAGCCTTCCAGGAACGATAAACCCCAAACAAATGCTGTTTGGGATTAACCAGGGATGCACTTTTTTGGATTTGAGAGTGGAGCACATGCAGCGAATCGCACAGCTTCCCCTGGACGGCTTTGCCATTGGTGGACTGGCAGTAGGAGAAACGGCGGAAGAGATGTATCAGATCATTGATGCGGTAGAACCCTGGATGCCTGTGGATAAGCCTCGCTATTTGATGGGAGTAGGGACACCGCAAAACATTTTGGAAGCAGTGCATCTGGGGGTGGATTTTTTTGATTGTGTGATGCCTTCCCGCAATGCGCGCCACGGAAATGTGTTTACCTGGCATGGCAAGATGAATCTCATGAACGAAAAATATGCCAGAGATCCCCGGCCTATCGATGCGGGGTGCGGCTGCCCCGCGTGCAGACATCACCATCGTTCCTATATCCGCCATTTGATCAAGGCAAAGGAGGCAGTGGGGATGATGCTGGCAGTTACCCACAACTTGTATTTCTACAACGAATTGATGCAAAAAATTCGCGACGCACTGGACGGCGGATATTTTGAGAGCTTTTATCAGAAGTATCGGATCCTGCTGGCTGAGCGGAGCCAGGATTGAAAAAGTCCCCGGGACATGCCCGGGGATTTTTTATGAATATCTTTCCTTTCTGGAGGGTGCTCCGTGTTTGCAGAGAAACCATGTGGAGAGAAGCACCGTGACGGGAATGGAGAGAATGACAGACATCCCACCGATGATCCCGTGAAGGATTTCGATGGCCATATAGTCGGAGCTGAGAAACTGATTGAAGTGTACACCGTAGGAACGCAGCACCAGCATGGCGGTGAGTGAGGAACCGATGAAGGCCAGGATCAGCGTCTGACTCATCGTTCCGCTCATATCCCGGCCGATGCGAAACCCGGAGTCGATGAGTTCTCTGGCTTTTATTTCCGGCTTTAAGCTTTTCATTTCAAACAGGGGGCTGGACAGGGACATGGTCATATCCATTACTGCACCGAGCGAGGAGACCATCACCCCTACAAACAGCAGCTCACCGATCCCAAGTCCGGTATTTTGAGAGACGACAAGAAGCTCTTCCGCTTCCTCGTAATTGTATCCAGACAGATTGAGGAGCGCAGTAAACAGCAGGTAAAACAAGGATACGGCTCCTGTGCCCAGGAGCACGGAAGCGAGATTGATGAGGGTGCGCTGGGTGATCCCACTCAGGAGGGAGAGGCATACCGTAGATGTGAGCAGGATGGTTCCAAAGCAGCACAGTACGGGAGAGTATCCGTGGTACAGCATTGGCAGCAGTCCAAATAGGATGAGCAACAAAGTGAAGGCGATCCCCAGCGCACTGCGAAGTCCTTTGCTCTTTCCTACAAATACGAGAAACAGCAAAAATATAATGGAGATCAGGATCGTACCGCCTGTGCGATCATAGTTGTAGACGCTGTAGAACGGTTCGGCATTTTCCGGGGCATCCACCTTTACAATGATGGAATCTCCCGGGGAAAGAGGGATGTTGTGGGCAGTGCTGAGGACATTGTTGATTTCAATTTGTCGGCCCTTTTGCGCACCGCTTTTCATTTGTACAAGAATTCTCTGGGTGCCCAGCATTCGTCCGGAAGTATCGTTTTCCTTTTGCAGCTCTTCGTTCAGGACCTCAACGACCTTTCCCTTGTCGTAGGAGATGGTCTGGCTGTCATAAATAAGGTAATCCACCGGGTGGCTGCTGTTCCAGAGCCATAGAAACAAAAACACGGCCAGCGCAGCGGCAGCAATTAGGGTATATGCCAGCAGCTTTTTCTTCGGTATGTTTGGAATAAGCAGATTGCGGGAAGTTTTTTTCATGGAGAGAGACCACCTTATGTGTAGCATATAACAATTGGACAAGGCGCGCCGCAGAAATCCGGATCCTGCAGCGCACCCTGTAAGAAAATCAAGTTGAAAATTAATTTTTACCGTCTCTTTTTGTTCATTCTACCAAACCATATGACTGCACCTATTGATCCGGCGGACAAAAGCAGCACGATGCCAATTATCGGCAGCATCCGATCTCCGGTTTGCGGAGCGCGGGTGCCTTCCGTATCCGCAGGTTCGTCTGTATCCGCAGGTTCGTCCGTGTCCGCAGGTTCATCTGTGTCCATGGGATCGTCTGTATCTACAGGATCGTCTGTGTCCGCAGGTTCATCTGTGTCCATGGGATCGTCTGTATCCACAGGATCGTCTGTGTCCACAGGTTTATCTGTATCTACAGGATCGTCTGTGTCCACGGGATCGTCTGTGTCCACAGGATCGTCTGTGTCCACAGGTTTATCTGTATCCACAGGTTCGTCCGTGTCCACAGGATCGTCTGTATCTACAGGCTCATCTGTGTCTGCAGATTTTGTCACATGAACGGTGCATGTGTCGGTGAATGCCCCGTCCGCTGTAGTGACAGTAATGGTTGCGGTCCCCTCGCCGACAGCGGTTACACTTCCGTTTTCGACTGTTGCGACTTCTTCGTTATCTGTCGCCCATGTCACACTTTGGTCATCTGCGTCTTCGGGAGTTACAGTGGCAGTCAGCTGATACGTATCTCCCACTGTCATATCCAATTGTGTTTCATTAAGGGTTACACCTGTGACGGAATGACTGGTCTTTGTACGATGGATGGTAAAGCTGTCCACTATGCTCATATCGCTGGTACGGTACGTGGTGATGGTCAGAGAAGTTTCGGTTACATCAACTTTGGAGATGTTGGGAACATTCTCCTGATTTTTTACAGCCGCGTAATCAAATTCGGCATTTTGAATAGGGTAGTACTGGCTGCCGGAGGCTGAGTTTGCAGTGATGTAAAGGACTTGTCCCTCTGCCGGATCGGTGACGCTGTCGGTCACACCTTCTTCCGGGATCACAGGAATGACGCCATCCATCATATAGCTGCGCGTATAGGAGTGGTCGTGGCCGCTCAGTACGAGGTCGATGTCCAGTTCGGAGAGGATCGGTGCATATTCCGTACGTCTTTGCAGTATTTCATCGTCGAAGGAGTGATTCGCCGCACTGAATATGGAATGATGGAAAACAACTATTTTCCAGTCCGCTTCGCTTCCGTGCGCTTCGATGGTATCCCGGAGGAACTGCCGGTGTTCGGCTGTGCTGAGATTGTTTGAATTCAGGCACATGACGAGGGCATTGTTGTACATAAACCAGTAGTCACTGCCTGCGGGGGTATCTCCTTCATTTGCCACAGGGTTGGGCAGCGCAAAATGTTCCTGGAAAATAGCGCTTGCGCTGTCATGGTTTCCGACAACGGCTGCCAGAGGCAGGGACTGGAAATCGCCTGTGGACAGGAATCCGCTGTATTCGCTTTCGCTGGCAGCGTTATCAACTTGATCGCCAAGACTGATCAAAAAGCTGGCATCGGGGAAGCTTTCACTGGCTTTTTCCAATGTGTTTTTCCAGCCGGATTTGTCGTTTTCCACATCTCCGCTGGAGCCGATCTGCGGGTCTCCTGCAAAAAGGAAGGAGAAGTCTCCATAGCTGCCTGTGTCAAAGGTACGCAGCTCGGTCCAGCCATCGGTCTCACTGCCGATGCGGTATGTGTACTGGGTATTTTCCTGCAGCTGAGAAAACTGTACACGGTAGATGTTTCGTCCTTCCAGGGTAGAAGGAGTGGGCTCTGCTGTCAGGGTGATCGCATCGGCGGGCATCTGTCCGTCGACCAGTGCGGCGGTGGGGGCATATTGCACTTTTGCCATTCCGCTTGCCGGGCTGTACCAGGTCAGCGTCCGGCTGGTTTCGTCGGCGCCTACGTTGATCACATCGTTTTCCGTAGTGTAGACCATTTCTGGAACATCTACTGCGCTTCCCTTGAGAATAGGACGAGTTTCGTTCCATTCCCATGGACCGCTTTCGCTGAAGTCAAAGCCGATCGCCGTATAGAAGCTCTCAGTGCCAAGTTGTTCGCCGGAGGCCGTTTCGCCGTCATAGGACGGATTTTCGATACTTTGGTAGGCGCCGTTGATCGTTAGGGATTCACTTGCATAGTTGTTTTCGCGCATACCTTCTCCGCCTGCAATATTATATGCGCCGGCGGGATTGGTCGTCGTGATGCTGCCGCTGTATACTACATTGTTGGAAATACCGGGCTGAAGGGAAGTGTTCCATCCGATCAGGAAGGAGGCGGAATGCTGCGGATCCTGGGAATCGCTTTCCTGCTTGATGTCGGCGTTCACGACCATACATCTCTCTACGCCGCAGTTTGCCATACCGATCAGTCCGCCTACGTTGGATACGCCGCTCACAGCTGCTTCGGAGATGCAGTCGCGCACCCATACATTCGCAGATTCTTCGATACATCCGCCGAGACCTCCAGCAAAGCTGGCTCCGCTTACGGTGCCCTGGGCAAGGCACGCACGGATAACTCCAACAGCTCCGCTCACACTCTGGCCGAAGATTGCTCCGGCAGGTCCGTCGGTAGAGGAGACATTTCCAACGGCGGAGCAGTTTTCTACCAAATATTCCCCTGTAGTAGAACACAGTTGCCCTACGATACCTGCAGCGGTGGCTGTATTTTTAATAGTGCCATGTACCTTCACGTTGCGAATGGTCGCTCCGTCACAGACACCGACGGCTGCTGCGGTATATTCGCTGTCCGAAATGATTTCAGCATTGACCATTGTAAGGTCTTTTAAGATTGCTCCGGGTGTAAGAGTCTCAAAAAGCGGACCTGCGGCGGTGTATCCGCTCAGGACATGATTTTGTCCGTCAAATTCACCTGCGAAGGACGCAATGCTTGCAAGTTCGCTGTATCGCACATCCAGATCGTTTGCAAGACGATATTTTGCATCCGGTGCCTTTTGAATCTGTGCGAAATCACTTGCGCTGTCAATCAGGAAGTATCCCTCCTCATCCATAACAAGGGCAGGACTTGTGTTTTCCGGGATCTCAAACCAGCTGTTGTTTACTATGGGAATGTTATACTGCGGGTCCCATACCCATGCCTTGTCCTCTCCGAATGCAAAGCCGAGGCTGGTATACAGCTCCTGC
>CAJFOI010000030.1 GCA_904396155.1 Candidatus Avispirillum faecium
AAGGGAGCCTAAGGTAGATTAAAGCCTCCCCTGTGTGGGGGCTGCGCAGCAGACCCGGGGGTGGTGGCATCGTAGCTACATTAAATAAAGCCTCCCCTTCCTCGTGAAGGGGAGGTGGCAGCGTAGCTGACGGAGGGGTTGTAACAATCCCCCACAAATTTACAGAAAAGTATGGTCGAAACAATGGAAGAACTTTATGAAAAGGTAAAAGACCTGTGCGCAGAGGCAAAGGCTGCCGCTCCCGCACTGGCCCGGGCCAGCGGGGAGACGCGAAACGGTGTGCTGTCCGCCTTTGCCGCCCTGCTGCGAAAGGATGCGGAAAAGATCCTTTCCGCCAACGGGAAGGATATGGAAGCGGCCAGGCGCAGTGGCCTTTCTGCCGCCATGCAGGACCGGCTGCTCCTTACGCCGGGCCGCCTGGAGGAGATCGCCCGCGCCATGGAGGCGCTGGTGATGCAGGACGACCCAATCGGGCTGGGGACGGTGCAGACCCGCCCCAACGGCATGGAGATCAAGCACATCCGGGTGCCCCTGGGCGTGGTGGGCGTAATCTTTGAATCCCGCCCCAATGTGAGTGCGGATATCGCCGGACTTTGCATCAAGAGCGGGAACGCCGCCGTGCTTCGCGGGGGCAAGGAGGCCATCCGTTCCAACACGGCCATTGTGGAGACGGTAAGGCAGGCCCTTTCCATGTACGGACTTCCCCAGACGTGCGTGTCCCTGCTTCCCTTTACGGATCGGACGGGGGCCGCGGCGCTGATGGAAATGCGGGGCCTGATCGACGTGCTCATTCCCCGGGGCGGCAAAGGGCTGATCCAAAACGTGGTGGAAAACGCAAAGGTGCCTGTCATCGAAACGGGGGCGGGCAACTGCCATTTGTATATCCATGCAGACGCGGACGCGGATATGGCGATCTCCCTCGCCGTCAACGGGAAAACCTCCCGCCCCTCCGTGTGCAATGCGATTGAAACAATTCTGATTCACCGGGAGGCGGCGCCCGCGCTGTTGCCCCGCCTGCAGGAGGAGCTGGAGCGCCGGGGCGTGGAGCTGCGCTGCTGCCCCGTCACCCTTCGGTATATTCAGGGAAAGGCCGCAGCGGAGGCGGACTGGGCCACGGAATACGACGATTTGATTGTGGCCGTGAAGGTGGTGGACTCCATCGAAGAAGCGGTGGCGCACATCAACCGCTACAGTACCGGCCACAGTGAGGCCATTGTCACAAGGGATCTTGGGGCGGCATCCTATTTCACCGAGGCGGTGGATTCTGCCTGCGTGTATGTGAACGCATCCACCCGGTTTACAGACGGCGGCTGCTTCGGCCTGGGGGCCGAGGTGGGCATCGCCACCCAGAAGCTGCACGCAAGGGGGCCCCTGGGGGTAGGGGCACTGACTACAGAAAAGTATATCATCAGCGGCAGCGGACAAATTCGCACCTAATATTTAAGGAGGTATATATGAAACTTGGAATTATCAACGACTGGAGTGAGGACGGCTTCCGGTACGTAAAGGAAAAGGGGCTGGAGGCCATCGAGTTCTGCGTGAACTACTACAGCGACAGCAAGGCGTTTCTGGAAAAGGCGCCGCAGATCGCCCAGCTCAGCAAAAAGTACGGCATCCCTGTGGGTTCTACGGGACGCTGGGGCGCGACCCGTCTGGATGAAAAGGGCAATATTATTGAAAAGGCCCTCCAGGAGGACAAAGACATCATCGAAGCGGCTTCCATCATCGGCTGTCCCATCTTCAACACCGGCTGCAACTGGACAGAGGGACTGTCCTACTATGAAAACTGCCAGCGGGCCATTGCATATTTTGAAAAGCTTCTCGACTTTGCCAGACCGAAGGGTGTGAAGATTGCCGTATACAACTGCGGCTGGAACAACTTCGTGTACGAGGACAAGGCGTGGGAGATCGTGCTGGGCGCGCTGCCGGAGCTTGGCATCAAATACGATGTGTCCCACTGTTTCGCCCACGGCGGCGACCAGAATTACCTGCGGGAGCTGCGGGACTGGGGCCATAAGGTCGTTCACTTCCACATTAAGGGATCCCTGTACATAGACGGCCAGCGGTATGACGATCCTCCGGCAGGACTGGATCAGACCAACTGGGGCGCCGTGATGGATATGCTGTACAGCAAGGGCTATGACGGTATGCTGTCCATCGAGCCCCACTCGGAATACTGGAAGGATGCAAAGGGTGCCTGGGGCATCGACTTTACCATTCAGTATATCCGTCCCTATGTGATGCCCGACGGGTATACGTCCAGTGAAACGCCCTACTTCCCGTAATGGCGCGGGAAAAATTTTGACGGATGCTCTTGCAATAGAGACAAAAATGTGGTATCCTATGAAAAATGGTGACAGCCGGAGACTTCTCCGGCTGTCCTGGTTTTTGAAACTTTTTGAAGGGAGGGGATCTCTTGCCCATTCGTGAATATGAAACAGAGGACCATCCCGGGGAGACGGCCGGAGAGCGGGTCATCATAGAAGTGGACAGCCTCCAGCGGGAACTGGAGGAAACCCGTTTGTTCGCGGGCCCCAGACTGCCCGCAGACGCAGAGGTGATTGTAGAGGACGGAGAGGACGGCCAGCTGCACGTGGAAACTCCGTCCGGTACGGAAGAGACGGTGGACCGGTATGTGATTGTCAGCGTGGGCCGGCTCTCCCGGGAAGGAAATATGCTGCAGCTGGCATATACGGAAGAACTGGGCGAAGGGGAGGGCGCGCCGGTCCAGGTGAGCCTTACCTTCCCCTCGGGAGAAAAGGGTCCCGTCTTTGTGAGCCGCACCGGCGCTATGCGCACGGCGTTCACGATCCAGGAAGGCGTGCGGCAGTACAGCGTCTACGACACGGAGCACGGAAAGATGGAGCTGTGCGTGATCGGAAGGCGGATCGAAAACAGGATCGATACCGGCGGCGGGGTGATGCGGCTGGATTATATCGTAGAGCTGCGGGGATTGATCGCCCAGCGCACAAAAATGACCATTCGGGTGCGGCCGGAGCGTGCGTAAGGCTGACTGAATTGCAGCTTTTTGGGAGGCGACGCAATATTTTATAAAAAGCCTCCCCTGTGCGGGGGCTGCACAGCAGACCCGGGGGTGGTGGCTTGCCGAAGGCAAGCCGGAAGGGTTGTAAAGGAAACAATCCCCCAGTCAGCTACGCTGACAGCCCCCTTTGCACAAGGGGGCCTTAAGAAAGAGCCTCCCCAGTGGAGGACTTACTACGCAAGTCCGGGGGTAATGGCGCAATATTTTTTATAAAAAGCCTCCCTACATGGGTGCCTAAATAAATATAAGCCTCCCCTTTTTCATAAAGGGGAGGTGGCTCGCCGTAGGCGAGACGGAGGGGTTGTCTTTTTCGAGCATATCATACTATACCAAAAAGGAGGCGGAGAGCGTGACGGAAGCGGACTTTCGGCGGGAGATGAAAACGGGCCTGGCCGGTGCGTACCTTCTGTACGGCGAAGAGGATTATCTCAAGGATTTCTATGCGGCGCGCGCCCGAAAGCTGGTCCTTTCGGGGGATGAGACCCTGGCCGCCTTCAACAGCTATGCGATGGGAGCGGACGCCCCCGACCTGGACGACTTGGAGGAGGCGGTCCTGTCCCTGCCCGCCATGGGCGGACAAGTGTTTATCCGGTACCGGGCGAATCTGAACGCGCTGGGTGCCGCCGAGCAAAAGCGGTTGCTGGAAATCTTGAAAAATGTGGATCCCCAGGGAACCGTTTGCCTCCTGACCCCTCCCGCCGGAGGGTTCGACGCGGGCAAGCCCGGCCGGGGCAAACCCTCTTCCCTCTATAAAAAACTGGAGACGGTGTGCACCATGGTGGACCTGGCCCCGTACGGGCCCGGGGACATGAAAAAGTGGATGGCCCGCCGCCTGGCCCGCTCCGGTGTCTCCCTGGGGGAAGGTGCTGGGGACGCGCTGCTCGGGCGCTGCGGAAAGAGCATGTATGTTTTGTCCGGTGAACTGGACAAGCTGGCGGCCTATGCCCGGGCAAACGGGCTGTCGGAAATCGGGACAAAGCAGGTGCATTCTGTGACTGCCGCCGCCGGGGAGGAGGACGCCTTTGCCCTGGCAAACGCCGTGCTGGCCGGGGACAGGAGCCGCGCACTGTCTGTGCTTGCTTATTATAAGAAACACCAGATCAGCGCCGTAGCGGCGCTGGCATCCGTGTCCCGCACCGTCTGTGATATGCTGACGGTCAGCCGCCTGGCCGCGGCGGGGTACGATCCGGCCGGCGTTGCGTCTGCGCTGAAAATGCATCCTTACCGTGCGGGGCTGTACCTGTCCGCCGTGCGGGGCATGGATCCCGCCCGGCTTGCGGCCATCGCCGCGCGGTGCCGACGGGCGGATGTGCTGCAAAAAAGCACGAAGCTGGACTACATCGCCCTGGAGCGGGTGATTTGTACCATTCCTTCAAAAAAGGCGGGAGAGGTGCGCCGTGGATAAGATTCCCATATCCCTTCCGGTGGTAGTGGAGGGAAAATACGACAAAATCAAGCTGTCCTCCGTGATCGACGCCACCATTCTCACGACGGAGGGATTCGGCATATTTAACAATCAGGAAAAGCGAGCTCTCTTGCGGGCGCTGTCGAAAAATGGAATCATTCTTTTGACGGACAGCGATGGGGCGGGCGGTGTGATTCGATCCCACCTGCAGTCTTTTCTGCCGCCGGACAAGATCTACCAGCTGTATATCCCGCAAATCGCGGGAAAGGAGAAGCGAAAAAAATCCCCCTCCAAAGCAGGGACGCTGGGGGTAGAGGGAATGGATGCGGCGGTGCTGCGGGAGCTGTTTCAAACCTTTGCGGCCCGAAGAGAAGTCCGGCAAGCGCAAAGGGAGGCTGTTACCAAGGCGGATTTTTTCGCCGACGGGCTTACGGGAAAGCCGGGCAGCGCCGAGAGAAGGCGTGCGCTGTGTACACGTCTGTCCCTTCCGGGGGACATGACGCCCACTGCGCTGCTGGCGGCGGTGAACCTGCTGCTGGACCGGGCGGAGTACCGGGAGGCGGTGGCGTGCCTTTTTAGGGATAAAGCAGAAGGCACGGTGCAAAATAAAGGATGAATCTCAATACAGCTTGGAGAGAAAGGAGCAGACGGTTATGATACAGCGGCTGCTGCAGAAATATCGGCATTATTTGCTGTACGCCGTTTTCGGGGTCCTGACTACGGCGGTGGACCTGGCGGTATATTATCTTCTTTATAATTTGTTTTCTGTGCACTACCTCATCGCCCAGACCATCAGCTGGATGGTGGCGGTCCTGTTCGCTTACTTTACCAACAAGCGGTATGTGTTTGTCAGTAAGTCGCGGGGAAGGGACATGGTGTCGGAACTTTTGAAGTTTGTCTCCGGGCGGCTGTTTTCTCTGGGTGTGCAGACGGTGTGCCTGGCCCTTCTTGTAGAACTGGCCCACTGGGATGAAAACATCGTCCGCCTGCCGGTGCTGGTGATCGTCACGGTGCTCAACTATATCGTCAGCCGCGTGTTCGTCTTTGCAAAAAAGAAGGATCCCGAGAAGGATGCTTCCAGGACATAAGGAAACGCAGATGGAAGGAAAATTTTTGCCGGTCACGCCGGAAGAGGTCCGGGCCGCCGGACGGGACGTGCCGGATTTTGTATATGTGTGCGGGGATGCCTATGTGGATCACCCGTCTTTCGGCGCCGCCATCATCGGCCGCGTACTGGAGGCCGCCGGCTTTGTTGTGGCAATGCTGCCCCAGCCGGATTATAAAGGCTGCCAGGCGATGCAGACCTTCGGCCGTCCCCGGCTGGGCTTTTTGGTCTCCAGCGGGAATATCGATTCCATGGTGTGCCATTACACTGCCGCAAAAAAGAAGCGCACCTCCGATTACTATTCCCCCGGCGGGAAGGCCGGCCTGCGTCCGGACCGGGCGGTGATCGTGTACTGCAACCGGATCCGGGAGGCGTATGGGGATGTGCCCATCATCATCGGCGGACTGGAGGCGTCCCTGCGCCGGTTTGCCCACTACGACTACTGGAACAATCGGGTGCGCCGCAGTATTTTGGTGGACAGCCGGGCGGATATTCTCTCCTATGGGATGGGAGAAAAATCCATTCTGCGCATCGCCCAGCTGCTGGACCGGGGCGTTCCCGTAAAGAAGATCCGGGACGTGCGGGGCACTGCGTATCTTTGCAAAAGCGGGGAGGAAATCCACTATCCCAAAGTGGAGGAGACCTACGATTACGATCAGCTGAAAACGGACAAAGAGGCCTACGCCCGGGCCTTTGCCATCCAGTATAAAAACAACGACGCCATCAGCGGACGGGCCATCACGGAATACTACGGAGATCGGATGCTGGTACAGAATCCTCCTATGCCGCCTCTGGAGCGGGAGGAGCTGGATCGGGTGTATGCCCTGCCCTATATGCGGGCCGCTCACCCCATGTACGACAAGGACGGCGGCGTCCCCGCCATATCCGAGGTGCGGTTTTCCATCACCCACAACCGGGGGTGCTTCGGCGGGTGCAATTTCTGCGCTCTGGCCTTCCATCAGGGACGGAGCGTGCGCAGCAGAAGCATCGAGAGCGTGGTCCGGGAGGCAAAGCTCATTGCCGCCATGCCGGACTTCAAGGGATATATCCACGACGTGGGCGGTCCTACGGCGAATTTCCGCCACCCTTCCTGCCGGCAGCAGCTGGAGCGGGGCGTATGCCAGGGAAAGCGGTGCTTAGTGCCTACGCCGTGTAAGCATTTGGACGCAGACCACAGCGAATACATAAAACTGCTCCAGGCGGTAGAAGCGGTGCCCGGCGTGAAAAAGGTGTTTATCCGCAGCGGGATCCGGTTCGACTATATGCTCCAGGATAAAAACGACGCTTTTTTTGAAAAACTGGTGCGGGATCACGTCAGCGGGCAGCTGAAGGTGGCGCCGGAGCACTGTTCCCCCTATGTGCTGCAGTGTATGGGAAAGCCAGACATTGCGGTATACGACAAATTTAGACAAAAATTTTTCCGCCTTACGGAGAGGGTAGGGAAGGAGCAATATCTGGTGCCCTACCTTATGTCCAGCCACCCGGGGAGCCGATTGACCGATGCGGTGGAGCTGGCGCTGTACATCAAGCGCATCGGCCTGTCTCCCGAACAGGTGCAGGACTTTTATCCCACCCCGGGGACGGCCTCTACGGTGATGTATTATACGGGGGTCGATCCCCTGACGGGGAAAAAGGTATATACTGCCACAGATTATAAGGAAAAGCAGATGCAGCGGGCACTGCTTCAGTACTGGCGACCGGAAAACCGGCGGCTGGTATTGGAGGCACTTCACCGGTGCGGCAGGGAGGACCTCATTGGTTGGGGCCCGGATTGCTTGATCCGCCCCAGCCGCAGCGCCGTCGGGAAGAAACCGGCCGGCGGAGGAACGAAGAAAGGCGCCCGCTCTGGGAACTCCCGCCGAAGGAGTCGAAGAAAATAAGTCTGCCACGGGGGGTCTGCACAAATCCAAGCCACCTCTGTATAAGGGGCCTTATTCCAATTTCTTTAGTCTCCCCTGCGTGGGGGGCTGCGCAGCAGACCCGAGGGTGGTGGCGCAGCATATTTTATAAAAAGCCTCCCCTGTGCAAGGGGAGGTGGCTCGCCGCAGGCGAGACGGAAGGGTTGTAAAGGGGACAATCCCCCACCCGCTGCGCGGGAGCCCCCTTTGCACAAGGGAGCCTAAATAAAATATAAGCCTCCCCTGTGTGGGGACTGCGAAGCAGACCCGAGGGTGGTGTCAGCAAAATTTACCACTAAACGAAGCCTCCCCTGTGCAAGGGGAGGTGTCAGCGTAGCTGACGGAGGGGTTGTTAAAGGGAACAATCCCTCACCCGCTTCGCGGGAGCTCCCTTTGCACAAGGGAGCCTAAATAAAATATAAGCCTCCCCTGGGGGGCTGCGCAGCAGACCCGGGAGTGACGGCGCAGCGCAGTTATCATGAAATAAAGCCTCCCCTTTTTCATAAAGGGGAGGTGCCGCAACTGTGTTGTGGCGGAGGGGTTGTTCCATATCAGGAGGGTACTTCTATGCAATATAAAGCCACCGTCCGCGGGCGCTTCATCGCCCGCCCCAATCGGTTTGTCGCCCTGGCGGAAGTAGAGGGCGCAGAACGGGTGTGCCACGTGAAAAACACAGGCCGCTGCCGGGAGCTGCTGGTCCCCGGCGCACCTGTAGTGCTGTGTGCCGCAGAAAATCCCCATCGAAAGACAGCCTACGATCTGATTGCAGTGGAAAAAGGCGACCGGCTCATCAACATCGATTCCCAGGCCCCCAACCGGGCGGCCGCAGAGTATTTGCCGACGCTTTTCCCCGGCGGAAAAATTTTGCCGGAATATAAAATAGAAGATTCTCGTCTGGATTTTTGCATAAAGACCGCTGCGGGCCCCGTATATCTGGAAGTAAAAGGGGTCACACTGGAAGAGGACGGCATCTCCCTTTTCCCAGATGCTCCCACCCGGCGGGGTGTGAAGCATCTGCACACCCTTGCGCGCCTGGCCGGCCAGGGACAGCACGCCTGCGTTTTGTTTGTGATCCAGATGGAGGGCATCTCCTGCTTTACCCCCAACCGCAAAACCGACCCCGTCTTTGCCGACGCATTGGCAGAGGCCGCAGACGCCGGCGTATGTCTGCGCGCTGTGGACTGTGTCGTGACGGAAAACCGCATGGATATACGCAATCCGGTGGAGATTCGGCTGTAGCGTTGTATAGGATAATATATTATATATGTTACATATAAGTAACATATATAATATATAAAATAATACAAGCTGCACCGGATCGGGCTATATGGCAAACAAATCGTCAATCACTTCGTCCAGAGTGCAAGGTGTCACCAGACCTCTGCTGATGAGATCAAAGATGCGTTCCGCCTCCGTCTGGCTTCTGGTGAGATCGGGAAGGTTGCGCACTTCTCTGCGTGTGCCGCCTGCGTCTATCTTGGTTACGGTGAGGGAATACATGGCTGTGTGCTGGAGTGGATTTGGCGGGAGCGGCTCTTCTGTCAGACGGTAAAGGAGGATGATATCTCCCGCCGCCCGCTTGATGGACATACGAATCACTCCCTGCAGTTTGTTCTCCGAATGGTTTTGTGTCATACCGACCGCCCTTTCTATAAGTTTGATCCTATTATAACAGGGGTACAGGATTTGAAGATTAAGACAGGTGTGCATTTTTGGCAAAAACCGATTTTCTTTGCGCAGATTCGACAAAACGGGACACAGCGAAAACCACAGTAAAATCAGGGGTTTTCGGGATCTTTTTCTACAATTACCTATTTTCCTTATTTTTCCAAATTGATTATAAATTTTCAACATATGGTATATTGGCCGATTGGCGCGGCAGAAAAAACACATTTTATGGGAATTGGCAAAGATTTTTGCCCAAAAAGGCAAAAAAATTTTTATAAATCGTTTAATTTGGGTGAATTATTAAATTTTTCGCGATTCTTTTAATAATAAATTATTCATAAAACGATGTTATAATCGGAGGAAATCAATGGACAACAGTGAGCATTTTTTGAACCTGTACCGGGATTTGGAAGAGGCGCTGGGTGCGAAATATCAAATGCGCACAGGGGCTGTGCAGCATTTTGCCGCCAGGGAGGGGAGCCGGTGGTCCGAGGAGCTGACCCTGTTTCGGGAAATGCGCAATCTCTTGTCCCATCATGCAAAAATCGACGCACAGCCGCCGGTACAGCCCACAAACCCGACGATTAAGATTTTGGAAGAGATCCTGGAATATGTGCGCCATCCGCCGGTGGCGCTGTCTATCTCCACCCGGACGGATCAGCTTCACTGTGCCGATGGAAGCGAGCTGGTGACAGAATTGCTGGAGGTGATGGAGCAGCGGGGGTTTTCTCATATTCCGGTGGTGGACGGACGGCGGCACCTGACCGGGGTGTTCAGTGTGGGATCTCTGTTTGCCTTTTCCCGGGCGCGGCCGGAGCTGCCGACGGCGGGTCTGCGGGTGCGGGATATGGCGGCGGTGCTGCCGCCGGAGAAGCATGTGATGGAAAAGTTTTATTTTGTGGATCGGGAGGCGTCCTGCTACGAGCTGCGGCGCCTGTTTCAAAAGCGGGATGCGAGCAGCCGGCGGGTCGCGGCGATTTTTGTCACGGCAGGGGGAAATGAAAAAAGTCCCCTGATGGGGATGATCACGCCCTGGGATGTGCTGCGGGCGGAGCAGTAAAAGAGAAAGGAAAAGGGAGCAGATGGCCTGCTCCCTTTTGTATTTTTATGCTTCGCTGTTCAGGGTCGTATCGATCCAGGTCCAGCGCCGGAGAACGAAATCCCGCAGGTATTCCACCTGGGATGCGTAGGTGTTCTTGTCGTAGAGGACTTCCGGCTCCATGCCCACCCGGGTGGACACGATGTCCCACCGGTCAAAATTGTTCTCTGCGGAGGGGGCCGTACAGCGGTATCCCTCCTCGATGGCCGCGAGCGCCGTTTGCAGGAGCACATCCTTTACATCGTTCCAGCGCGCCCGCAGCTGCGTCACGAAAGTCTCGTCCTCCATCAGCCTGCACATCCAATTGTCACGGACGTATCCGTTTTCGACGCTGAGACATGCCCAGATGTCATAATCGTTCAAGTCTGCGATGTTGTTGCCGAATGCCAGATCAAAGTCCCACACCTGGGACATTTTCAGCTTTTCTCCCGGATTCTTGGTCATATAGACGCTGCGCCGGAAGCAGGAATCCGTGTTGTAGGTGAATTCCGTCAGAATAAACCAGTCGATGAGGGAGGGAATGTCGATGTAGTCTTCGTAATTTTTCAGTGCGTCGACAGCATGGTCTGCGGCGTTCAGGTAGTTTTCGAGAAACGCAAGCGTCTGCTGATCCGGGTTTTCAGGCTCCAGGACCCCGACGCTGTTTAACATATAGGAAGAGAACACCGTGTGTCCGCTCTCCGGATCTACGCCCAGCTCCAAAAGAAATCCGGTGTCCACATCGCCCGCGTCCTCCCGGAGGAACAGCCGGCCGTCTTCCACTTCCACCTGCTCTCCCAGAGAGTAGACGCCCACGTATTCTCCGTTGAGAAAAACATCCACCGGATACTGGGAGGCATAGCAGTCCATCTGGTCCAGAACCTTGGCGCACTCCAGCGCCACTGTATTGCGCAGCAGACTCTTGTCGGCAAAATTTGCAAGAAGCACCCAGTCTGTGGCTGCTTCCATCCCCAAAACGGATACCTTTTCGGAAAATTTCAGCCGGTAGGGTTTTTTCGCCGACCAGGTCCAGGTGGAGTTTCCCCGCCCGCGGATCTGGGCCGCGCTGGATTCCAGGGAGGGCAGCCCGTCGGCAAAGTCGCTCTCGATGGAGACGGTGGCGCCGATATATTCCTCCCTGGAGGTAATGCCCCTGCCGCCCTCCGTTTCGATGCACACCACCGGCAGCCGGAGGGGACAGATGGTTTCCATGTAATAGAGGGCTTCTTTCGATCCGTTGGACAGAGTGAAATAACAGCCCAGGGAGTTTGTCAAATCCACAGTGCCGTCCTCGTTTGCGTTTACCTGGGCAAAGGTCACTGTATAGCCCTCCGGCGGCGTGACGGTCAGATGCGCATTTTGCAGGCAGGAGGGAGCTGCGGCGCAGTCTACCGTGGCGGAAAGGGTAAAGGGATCTTCCCCCTCCTGCCAGAATACATCCTCTGTGATGTAGCTGCCCTCCGCCGCCTGCAGGGAAATCTCCGGCGCCGCGATGTCGTCCCCGCCCGGCACATAGGCGGCGGGATCTTCGCCATTATAGGATGCAATGTCATAAAGCTGCGCCGCTCTGTGGAGCGGCGGACCGTCTTTTTCCCAGAGAAGGGAGCAGGCAGGTGCGTCCAGGCGGAGCTTTTCCGGGGGAAAAGCGCCCTCCAGACAGATCTCTCCGGATCGATCCGTCTCGATGGCGATGGATTCCTCCAGCGTGACGCCTGCGTCTATGAGCGTCACGGGATTTTCAAATACGATCGGCCGGTCCGTGGTGAACGCACCCAGGCGCACGGGGGCGTCGCCTGCCTGGACATACGCGGGTCCCCCCGCGAGGGTTTCCAGCTCCTCTGGGGAGGAGACCGTGACGGTCCCGTCCAGCGCCGTGCCGTTCAGGGATGCAGCTGCCACCTGAAAGGAGAGGTTTTCCGGTACGAGACTGTCGGGGATGCAGATGTGACACGCCGGGGCGCGGGCGTAAAAATCGGCGGCGGTGATGTCCCCGGAGAGGGACAGGGTGCCTTCTTGTGCACAGGCAAAGGAGAGGGTTTCAGAGACGGACAGCGTGTGCCCGTCGGCGGACAGCGTCAGGGGCGCAAGAAAGGCCAGCGAGCCCTCCAGGGAGATGTCCTGGAGCAGGAGAATGTCGGGCGCCTGAGTGTCCGCCGCGGCCGTCAGACCCGCGGCGGACAGGATATAAGCGCAGTCCGTACCGTCTTGGGAGAGTCGGACGCCGTCGTTTATAGGTGTCTTTTGTTCCAGCGTCAGGCGTTCCGTGGACCTGCCGCCCGCCGGGGCGGTCAGCGTGACGCAGCCCCCTTCTGCCGCGCTCGTGTACAGGGTGAGTGTCGCGTCTGTGTCTGTATTGTTGTAGAGGGCAAGGCGCACGCGGCCGGAGAGGACGGCCTGGCGCAGCGCCGGTCCGTCTTCCGTGGAGAAAAGCAGTGCGTGGTCTGCGTACAGCCAGAGGCCGGGGCCCTCTCCTCCGCCGCAGGATACGAGGGGGGCGATCCAAAAGAACAGCAGCAAAAAAAGGCCTGCCAGTAGGATTCTTTTTTGCATACGGCGCCTCCTTTGCCGGGCTTTTTCCTTTTTATCATTGTATCAAAAAACAAATCTGTTTGCCACAAAAGGAGAAAAAGTTTACAGATAGATAAAAAACAAGAGATGTTCGTATAAATGGGTTTGTTTTAACAACCCCTCCGTCAGCTACGCTGCCACCTCCCCTTCACGAGGAAGGGGAGGCTTTATTTAATGTAGCTACGCTGCCACCACCCCAGCATCTCCTTCGGAGTTGCACTGCAGGTGAGGCTTAAATTGAGGCAATGCTCCATATGGAGAGGCATAAAAAAAGCCCCCTTGTGGGGAGGCATAAGCAAAGAGGCTCCCCTGTGGGGATGTGGGGGCGTAAGAAAAAGCCCCCCTTGCGTAAAGGGGGGTGTCGACGCAGTCGACGGGGGGGGATTGTCGTTCTCTGTACCTTCAATTCTCCGCCTCTCCCGCTGTCGAATACGATTCCTCTTCCTCATACAGCTGCATGAGCTGATCCTCTACGTAGATCCGCTGATCCTCCAGCTGGGCTGCCTTCACATAATCAGCGGCGTCCTCTCCGTACAGCCGGTCGGTGATGTCCGCAAGCTCTTTCTCCAGCCGTGCGATTTCCGAAATCACCTTTTTTCGCCGCGCTTCCTTTCGCCGCAGCACGGCCTGCTCTTCCTTCTTTTTCAAATACAGTTCCTTGCCGCTGGGGGCAGGTGCCGCCTGTGGGGCCTTTTCTGCTTTCGGCGTGCCGGCCTCTGCGGCGGCCATGTATTCCTCGTAGCCCCCGCGAAAGTCCCGCACCTGTTCTCCCAGGGCGAGGATGCGCGTGGCCAGCCGCCGGATGAAGTACCGGTCGTGGGATACGGCGATCACCGTTCCCTCAAAGGCTTCCAGGGCGTTTTCCAGGGCTTCTCTGGAGGAGATGTCCAGGTGGTTGGTGGGCTCGTCCAGGATCAGCACGTTTACCTTGGACAGGATCAGCTTTGCCAGGGTCAGCCGCGCCCGCTCTCCCCCGGACAGGACGGAAACCGTTTTTTCCACGTCCTCCCCGCGGAACATAAATACGGCCAGCACCCTGTACAGCTCCTGCCGGCCGATGGTGGGATAGGCGTCCCACAGCTCGTCCAGCACAGTCTTTGTGGGGGACAGGTTTTGATTTTCCTGGTCGTAGTACCCCAAGCGCACATTGTAGCCGAAGGTCACGCTGCCCGCCCGGAGCGGGATCTTTCCCAAAAGGACTTTCAGCAGCGTGGATTTCCCGCAGCCGTTGGGCCCGGCGACGATCAGCCGCTCGCCCCGCTTGACGCTGAAGGACAGATCGGTAAATAGATTGCTGCCTCCAAAGCCCGCCGTCAGATTTTTTACATCCAGCACGTCGTTTCCCGAACGGACTGCCTTGGAAAAGGCAAATTGAAGGGTGCTGGGTGCGTCCTGTGGTTTTTCCACCTTCTCCATGCGGGCAATGGCCTTTTCCCGGCTTTCCGCCGCGATGATATTTCGCTCCCGGTTCCACCGGCGCTGCTGCTCGATAAAGGCCTCCAGCCGTGCGATCTCCCGCTGCTGGAGCAGGTACTGCTTTTCCTGGGCGGCCCGGTCCGCCTCCTTTTGTTTTTTGTATTCCGTGTAGGCGCAGTTGTACAGCTTGGCCTTGTGGTGTTCGATGTCCAGAGTCTTGTTTGTGACCCGGTCCAGAAAATACCGGTCGTGGCTCACCAGCAGCAGGGTCTTTTTGTATCCGGTCAGATGTCCCTCCAGCCAGGTCATGGTGTCCAGGTCCAGATGGTTGGTGGGCTCGTCCAGTATCAAGATGTCCGGCTCCCGGAACAATAGCCGCGCCAGTGCCAGACGGGTGCGCTGCCCACCGGACAGGGTGGTGACGCTGCGGCTGTAGGTGTCCTCCCCAAAGCCCAGCTTTGTCAGCAGGCTTTTGCACCGGGATTTGTAGTGGAGTCCGCCTCCTTCGATAAAGCGGGCGTTCAGCCGCTCGTATGTATCACTGAGGGAAAGCAGCTGCTGGGGAGAGGCCGTCTGCATCTCTTCCTCCAGCTGCGCCAGCCGTGCCTCGTCCCGGCACAGATTCGGAAAAGCGGCATACATCTGAGAGAGCACCGTGTCCTCTCCCTCCAGTACCTGAAAGGGATCGTCCTGCTGCAGCATTCCCACCGTCTTGTCTTTCGCCAGATAAACGCTGCCTTCTTCCGGCGTCTCCTTGCCGGTGATCAGCCGCAGCAGCGTGGTTTTTCCGCTGCCGTTTACCCCCACGATTCCCAGCCGGTCCCCCTCCTCTACGGAAAAGGTGATTTTCGAGAGAATGGGCCTGGTTCCCACATGGAAGGACAGGTTCCTTACACTGAGTGCGATCATTGTTTTTCCTTTGTTCTTTCATCCTGTAGGTTGTCTTCAGAAAACAGACCTGCGCCCGGGAGACGCAGGTCCCATGAAAAGCTCATCTTCGGCCGCCACCGCCGCCGCGGCTGCCGCCGCCTCCAAATCCACCGCCGCGTCCGCCGCCGAATCCACCGGTCCTGCCGCCGCCGAATCCGCCCGGGCGCGGACCGGGCCGCGGACCGGGACCTGGGCCGAAGTGGTGGTGATGGTATCCGCCCCAAAAGGGGCGACGAAAACGGGGACCGCCGTAATATCCGGGTCCGCCGCAGGCACAGCAGGAGGAGCGCAGCAGCGCAAAAATCACAATGGCGATGGCGGCAAGGGTGAGCAGCAGGCCGATGATCCCGGAGAACAGGGTGCCTACAAAGCTCGCCGCGCCGCTCGTCCCTCCGCCGCCGGAGGGTCCCGCCGCCACCTCGGCATTGCCGTAACGGTAGGTAACGCCGTCCCAGCTGTCCACATCAATGCCATAGATCTGCTCCAGCGTTTGAGTCATCTCCTCGCAGAAGATCCTGACGGCGCTGTCGTATTCGTCCCGGTCAAAGGCGGCGCTCATGCCGCTCTCAAAGATCTGGTCCAGTACGGGGGAGGTGATCTTGTCCTCCAGACCGTAGCCCGGCGTCACCCAGTATTTGTAGGTGGAGAGCTCCATCACAAGAAGCACTCCGTTGTCTTCCTCTGCATCTCCGACCCCCCAGGCGTTGAAAAGATCGACGGCATATTCGCTCAGGTCGGAATACCCTGTTTTTTCTACGACAGCCACCGCGATCTGGGCGCCGGACAAGGCGTACAGAGCACGGGAGCAGCGATCGATATATGCCTCCGTCTCTTCCCCGATCACCCCCTCCGGATCGTATACATAGGTCCCCCGCGGGGCCTGGGGCAGGTCCGCCGCAGCGATCTGTCCGCCCATGCCCAAAAGAAGAAGCAGGGAAAAAAACAGTGCGGCGGCTTTTTTTGCGGCTGCAGACATACAAAATCCTCTTTCACATAAAGTCAGTCGAAAACGACTGCTGTGTCCTTTGCAAACAGGGATGCGGGAAAGTGGGCGGTCACTTCATTGTACCGGCTGGCCGCCGCATTGTAATCGTCATACTGGCGCAGGATGGACAGATCGCTTTCCAGCGCCATGTGGGCCCAGCGTGCCTCATCCTTGTATTCGCCCGATACAAGAAGGCGACTTTGCAGCGCCTGTGCGCTGCGCTGTACGGCGGTGTATGCGCCCTCCAGGGCGATGGGATCGTCCGCTTTTTCCGTCAGTGTCTGGGCGGCACTGCGCAGCGCGGCGCTGTCTTCATCCTCTCCCAGCACCGTCTGGCAGGCGGAGACGAAGGCTTCCGTATGATAGGCCAGATCCTCCAGGGTGGAGGAGACGCTCTCCCCGAATTCATCCTCTTTGGTAAATTCCCGTTCCACCCGTCCGGCCTGAACCGCGACGCTGCGCCACACGCCGAAGACAATGGAGAAAAGGATCACCACGGCGAGGACGGCCCCGGCCCTGGCTCTGTTTTTCAGAAAAAATTTCATGGAAATGGTTCCTTAACTGTACAGTTTCCGGCTCATTTGCTGTTTTCCAGCAGCTTTGCCCGCAGCTCGCCTTCGATGCGCCCCAGTTCCTTTTCCGCCTGGGCGCGCTTCTCCTTGCCCTCCGCCTGAATCCGCTGCACCTCGTCCAGGGTGGCGATCAGCTGCTGGTTGGTGTGCTGGAGGGTCTCCAGCTCCACGATGCCCCGCTCCGACTCCTTGGCAATGTCCACAGAGCCCTGCTTTAAGGTCTCCGCATTGCGGCGCAGCAGCTCGTTGGTCATATCCGAGACGGCCCGCTGGGCTTCCATGGCCTGGTTGGAATGCTCGATTCCCAGGGAGAGGACCATCTGGTTCTTCCACAGAGGGATGGTGGAGACGATCACCGATTGGATCTTTTCCGTCATCAGGGTGTCGTTGTTCTGGACCATGCGGATCTGAGGTGCCATCTGGATGCAGATGGTTCGGGTCAGCTCCAGATCGTAGAGCTTTTTCTCGAACCGGGTCAGCTGGGCCTCAAAGTCGTTCACCGCCTGGGCGTCTTCGGGAAGACCGGAAGTCTGTGCTTTTTCCCGAAGCGCCGCCAGTGTAGTGGCGCGCTCCGTCTCCAGCTTCTTCTTGCCCGCCAGGATGTACATGGTCAGCTCTTTGAAATAGGAGAGGTTCATTTCGTACATTTTGTCCAGCATGGCTACGTCCTTCATCAGGACGATCTGATGCTGCTCCAGCGATTCTACAATGTTGTTTACGCTGGCCTCCGCCGAGTCGTATTTCGCCTTGAGGGAGGCGATTTTGTTTTTCTGTTTCTTAAAAAATCCAAAGAATCCCTTTTCCTCTTCCTCGGCGGAAAATCCCTTCAGCTGTGTTACCAGCCCGGCGATCATGTCTCCCAGCTCCCCGAAGTCCTTGGTTTTCACCGATTCCAGGGCGGAATCGGAAAAAGCGGAGATCTTCTGCTGTGCCGCCGCGCCGTACTGGAGGATTGCGGTGCTGTCCGTGACGTCGATCTTCTGGGAGAATTCCTCTACTGCTTTTTTCTCCTCTTCGGAAAGGGCGCTGTCGTCCAGTCCTGCCGCCGTGTCCGCCGCCGGTACCTCTGCCGGGGCGGGAGCCGCCTGGGCTGCACCGCTGCCGAAAGGATCCAGGGTGAGAGAGGGGATCTGCTTTTCCATTTCTTCCTTGTCTTCCATAACCGTGACCTTACCTTTGCTTAGATTTTGTGTGGGTTATAAATAAAATATACGCATTTCCTATTTTGTGTCCTTGTCGTTTTCAAAAAGTCCGTCCCGGCGAAGCATTTGATTGAGGACCTCGATGTCGGTGGCAATGTCCAGATGGTCGTTTTCGTACAGGGTGTCCAGCTGTTTTTGCAGGGCACTGTCAATGCCGGCAAAGGTGTCTTCAATTTTTTCTTCCAGCTGAGAACGGGCGGTTTTTCCTTCTGCATCCTTGCGGGACTGACCGATGAGAAAAACATATTTGTCACACAGCTTGTGGATTTCCGGCAGATAATAGCTTGCCAGCCGCCGGCAGTCCTGCAGATCGGAAGGATCCTCCTGCAGGTTTTTTGCAATTTTTCCAAGGGTGTCGCAGATGGACCGCAGCCGTTCGGAAAAGAGCTCCCGCTCCCCGGGCAAAAGATCCGACGCAGTGCGTAAATAGGACGCTTCCGCTTCTATTTGCCGGCAAAGGGCGTCGATATCCCGGTTTCCTGTGGAGGTGCGGGGGACGGTGTAGTACTCCTTGTATTCCGGAGCGACAAGCCAGGCGATGAGCCAGGCCACCAGGCTGATCACCGCCACGATGGCGATGTCCAGGATGCGGTACATGGGGAAAAACAGCGCTGCCAGGATCCACACTCCGGCGCAGATCCAAAGGGGCAGGGCGGATTTCTTTTTCACACATATGGTTTTTTCTTCGTTGTTTTCCATATTATATTATGCCTCCTTTTTCTCCTCTTCCGTCCACTGCGCGGCGGCGGACGCTGCGGAAAACAACTGGCACAGTGCGTAGATTGATCCCGCAAGAGAGAAGAGAATCTGCGCGGGGGAAAGGGTGTGCCCCTGTACACCGGCGACGGCGCACAGCAGGGCGCTGATGGAAACGCTCCCTGCCAGGACCGCCGCGGCAATCAGGCAAAATACATAGCGGGGGAAGATGGCGCCTCTTCCCAGCAGGATTCCGGCCTGCGCGGTAAACAAAAGCATGAAAGCGATATACATCAGCTGATAGATGACTTTTACGGGACTGTTGAGGGCCACGGTCTCGTCCAGATACAGAAGAAAGAGCTGGCCGGCGGTATAAAGGGGCGGAAAAAAGCTGCAAAATGCGGCCAGGGAGCCGCGGCGTACACGGCCCGGACCCATATCACAACAGAGAAACAGGATAAAAAAGAGAGAAAACAGCACGCAAAGCAGCGTCAGCCCCCAGAGAGGGGCGCGGCCGCCGGCGGAAAAAAGGCTGCGAAGCGTGTCTCCCGCCTGCCACAGCAGCGCCGCGATCAGCAGCACAGAAGCGGCCCTGGTGTATAGGGGCATGGGGAGGGAAGGCTCCGTCAGGCGGCAGCGGCGCAGGCAAAACCACACGATTGCGCCCAGAAGTGTGCCGGCTGCAAGCACGATATATAAAAGGAAGGCTTTGAGACTTCCCTTGGTAAAGTATCCGAGAGCAGGCGTGAAATCGGTGGAAAGCGCCAGAAACATGACAAAGCTCCCAAGGAGCGTCAGCAGAATCGCCGCACACGCGATGTAGAGAAGAGAGGTTTTCTTTTTTGCTTCCATATGACTGAGCCTTCCTGATTGCCGATCAAAATTTACCTATCTTATATGGTAACACAAACAGGGTGGCAAATCAAGCGATTTCCCAAAAAAGGAGAGGATTTCCCGCCCAACCCCTCCGTCAACGAAGTTGACACCTCCCCTTCACAAGGAAGGGGAGGCTTTATATTTATTTAGGCTCCCTTGTGTAAAGGGAGCTCCCGCGCAGCGGGTGAGGGATTGTCTCTTCTACGTTATTTACAACCCCTCCGTCACGGCTACGCCGTGCCACCACCCCCGGGTCTGCTGCGCAGCCCCCGCACAGGGGAGGCTAAAATGATAAAAGGCCCCCATGTGGGGAGTTGCAAAGCAACTCCGGGGGCATCCCGCGTTAGCGGGTGGGGGATTGTTTCTCCTGTATATGGTGTTTTTTTCTTTTCTTTCCACAAGATGCATATTTATTCGTTAAATTGCACAAAATATGACTGTAAATTTCTCCAAAATTTTCTCGAAAAATTTTTGGAAAATCTTCCGCATCCGTTGCAATGCCTTGGAAATTGTGGTAGAATGACAAGGCTTGATGTGCGATGAAGCGAAAGGTGGCCGCCCTTTTTGCTACAGGGGGCGGGGAATTTTCGTGGAGTATGTCCGTTTTGAAAACGGGCGAAGCGAACGCGAGCGCAGGCGGCGGCCGATGTGTGTAAGGCCGGCGCGGGGATCTTTTGAAAGGATCCATGTCCGGACGAAGGGCTTGGGCGGATTTGTGGTTGCACCGCCGGCAGGGCTTTTCGGTCCGGTTTCCTTCGGGAGGTCCTGGAAACGCCCGGGCGCGTGTTCGTCGCCTCGGCAAGGAAACAATTTGAATTTAGGAGGCAAACAAGTGGCAACAAAGATCAAGGTCAGGCTCAAGAGCTATGAGCACACGCTGGCAGACAGCGCGGCGGCAAAAATTGTAGACGTTGCGAAGAGAGCGGGCGCACAGGTTTCCGGTCCCATTCCCCTTCCCACAGAGAAGGAAGTGGTCACTATCCTGCGTGCGGTGCACAAGGACAAGGACAGCCGCGAGCAGTTTGAGCAGCGCACCCACAAGAGACTGATCGTTCTGGAAAACGCCGACGCGAAGGTAGTGGAATCCCTTCTTGGGGTGGAGCTGCCCGCAGGCGTGGAGATTGAAGCAAAGGAAGTAAAGTAAGCCTTTGCAAACAGCCGATTTTCCCCGTACAGAGCAGGTGTGCTGCTTGATGGCGGAAAGGTCAAGTTGGCGGCTGCGGCGTGGCTTCCGCGAGAAAAAGGGCGTCAACCAATAACCTTGTTTGGAGGAAAAAATGAAAAAAGGAATCATTGGAAAGAAGCTGGGCATGACCCAGATCTTCGCAGAAAACGGCGCTGCGATCCCTGTGACGGTGATCGATGCCGGTCCGTGCTTTGTGGTGCAGAAGAAGACACAGGCCACCGACGGTTACAGCGCAGTGCAGCTGGGTTATGAGGATATCCGGGAGAAACTGGTGACAAAACCTCTCGCCGGACACTTCAAAAAGGCAAACGTGCCGGCAAAACGGCACCTGAAGGAGTTCCGTCTGGAGAACGCCGAGGAAATGAACGTGGGCGACGTAGTGGCCGTCGATACCTTCGCCGCAGGCGAAAAGGTCGACATCACCGGCATTACGAAGGGCCACGGATATTCCGGTGCCGTGAAGAGATGGGGACACCATATTTTGAGAATGACACACGGAACCGGACCGGTGCACCGCCAGGTGGGTTCCATGGGCGCTTGTTCCACGCCGTCCCGTGTCATGAAGAATAAAAAGATGGCGGGGCAGTACGGAAACGAGCAAGTCACCGTGCTGAACCTGGAGATTGTAAAAATTGACGCGGAAAAAGGCCTGATTGCTGTGAAAGGCGCCGTCCCCGGCGCAAAGGGCGGCATCGTGTTTATCCGCGACAGCGTGAAAGCATAAGCGGGAAGGAGGAAAAACAAATGCCAGAAATCAAAGTGGTAAATATGGCAGGTGCCGACGCGGGCACCATGCAGTTGTCTGACAAAGTATTTGGCGCCGAGGTAAACCCCAGCATCCTCCATTCTGCCGTGAGAATGTATCTGATGAACCAGCGCCAGGGCACCCAGTCCACCCTGACCCGCACGGAGGTGTCCGGAGGCGGCAAGAAGCCCTGGAGACAGAAGGGAAGCGGCCGGGCAAGACAGGGTTCCACCCGCTCTCCCCAGTGGACACACGGCGGCGTAGCCCTGGGTCCCAAGCCCCGCTCCTATCGGGTGAGCATGAATAAAAAGGTGCGCCGTGCAGCGCTTTTCAGCGCGCTGTCTTCCAAGGTGGCGGGCAGCGAGATGATCGTAGTGGATCAGATTACCGCCGGCGAATATAAGACCAAAGTGATGGTGCAGATGCTTTCCGACATCGGTGCGGCAAAGAAAACCCTTGTGGTGCTTCCTGAGGTGGACAGCAAGGTGATCGCCAGTCTGCAAAACATCGAGGGCGTAAAGGTTTCTCAGTACAACGCCATCAACGTATACGACATACTGAACTGCGACAGCCTGGTTGTAAGCAAGGCCGCCGTGGAGAAGATCGAGGAGGTATACGAGAAATGAAGCTTGCACAGGACATTATTTTGAAGCCGATCATTACGGAAAAGGCCATGGACGGTATCTCCAGTAAGAAGTATACCTTCAAAGTGGATCCGGACGCCACAAAGCCGGAGATCGCAAAAGCGGTAGAAGAGCTTTTCGGCGTAAAGGTGAAGGCTGTAAACACGATCAATGTAAAAAGAAAACCCAAAAGACTCCGTTACAGCAGCGGCTACACCGCAGCGTGGACCAAGGCGATCGTAACGCTGACCGCCGACTCCAAGACGATCGAGTTCTTTGAGGGAATGAACTAAGGAGGAGTAGAAAATGCCTACGATCAAGTATAAGCCTACCTCGCCGGCAAGAAGAAACATGTCGGTTTCCTCCTTTGCGGAAATCACAAAGAAGACGCCGGAGAAGAGTCTTCTGGATGTAAAGAAGAAGCACGCAGGCCGCAACAGCTACGGCCGCATCACGGTGCGCCACAAGGGCGGCGGAAACCGGCAGAAGTACCGTGTGATTGACTTCAAACGGGCTTCCGAGGCGCCGGCGACGGTCGTCGGCGTGGAATACGACCCCAACCGCAGCGCGTATATCGCGCTGGTGCAGGATGACGCCGGCAAGAAAAGCTATGTGCTCTGTCCGGTGGGCGTGACCGATGGAATGGTGCTCCACAGCGGCGCCGGTGCGGACATCAAGCCGGGCAACACCCTGGCGATCGCCGACATCCCCGTGGGTACCTTTATCCACAACATCGAGCTGTACCCCGGCAAGGGCGGCCAGCTGGTCCGCGCCGCCGGCACCCAGGCGCAGCTCATGGCAAAAGAGGGCTCCATGGCGCAGGTGCGCCTGCCTTCCGGAGAAGTGCGCTATATCCGTATGAACTGCAAGGCCACCATCGGCCAGGTGAGCAATATCGAGCACGACACCGTGAAGATCGGTAAGGCCGGCCGCAAGCGCCACATGGGCATCCGTCCGACGGTCCGCGGTTCCGTTATGAACCCCTGCGACCACCCCCACGGCGGTGGTGAAGGACGTTCCCCCATCGGCCGTCCGGGCCCTGTTACCCCTTGGGGCAAGCCCGCGCTGGGATATAAGACCCGGAAAAAGAAGAACCCCACCGATAAGTTCATCGTAAAACGCAGAAACAGCAAGTAAGGAAGGAGTAAGGTTTTATGAGCAGAAGTTTGAAGAAAGCCCCCTTCGTCGAACCCAAGCTGTACGCTCGCGTATGCGCTATGAATGAGAAGGGTGAGAAAAAGGTGCTGAAGACCTGGTCGAGAGCATCTACCATATTCCCTGAATTTGTTGGACACACCTTTGCCGTACACGACGGGAGAAAGCACATTCCCGTATATGTGACGGAGGACATGGTGGGCCATAAGCTGGGTGAGTTTGCACCCACCCGTACCTTCAAGGGACATGCCGGCTCCAAGACGTCCAACACAGGCAAGAAATAATTAGGGAGGAAATGTAGAAATGGAACAGACGAAAGAAGCAAGATCTTATCTGAAGTTCGTGCGCATCTCCCCCCGGAAGGTCAAGGTCGTTTTGGACCTGATCCGCGGCAAGGATGTAAAGGTTGCACGGGGGATTCTGAAGAATACGCCCAAGGCTGCCTGTGAGCATCTCATTAAGCTGCTGGACCGGGTCGTGGCGGACGCGGACAACAACTTCGGCATGGACACAGACAGACTGTATGTGTCCGAGTGCTTCGTCAGCCCCGGCATGACGCTGAAGAGAATGATGCCCCGGGGCAAGGGAAGTGCGGACCGGATCCTGAAAAGAACCAGTCACATCACCATCGCGGTGAAAGAAAAGGAATGAAGGAGGGATAGAGACAAATGGGTCAGAAGGTAAATCCCCACGGCTTTCGCGTGGGTGTCATTAAAAACTGGGACTCCAGATGGTACGCCAAGGACGAAGTGTTCGGCGACACTCTGGTAAACGACTACAATATCAGAAAATATCTGAAAAAACGTCTCATGAACGCCGGCATTCCGAGAATCGAGATCGAGCGGGACAACACCGGCAAGATCCGGGTGTATATCCACTGTGCAAAGCCCGGCATGATCATCGGCAGAGACGGTGCGGAAATTGAAAAGCTGCGCGTGGATCTGGAAAAGATGACCGGCGCGGCTGTATCGGTAAACGTAATCGCTGTAAAACCGGTGGAGATGAATGCGCAGCTGGTGGCGGAAAATATCGCAAGCCAGCTGGAACGCCGGATCGGTTTCCGCCGCGCCATGAAGCAGGCCATCGGCCGCACCATGCGCATGGGCGCGAAGGGAATCAAAATCACGGTATCCGGCCGTCTGGGCGGCGCGGAGATCGCCCGCAGCGAGCACTATCATGAAGGGACCATTCCCCTGCAGACGCTCCGGGCCGATATCGATTACGGCTTCTGGGAAGCCAACACCACTTACGGAAAGATCGGCGTAAAGGTCTGGATCTATAAGGGAGAGGTTCTCCCCGAAGTTGCCAGAGTGCAGACGGGCGCATCGGAAGAGCGCCGGCAGCAGGGCAACCGCCGGGACGGCCGCGGCCGCAGAGATAATCGTGGCCGGGGCGACCGCAGAGAAGGCCGGGGCGGACAGCGCCGGGACGGCGGCAGACAGAACTTCGGCGGCCGCAGCGGCGGTCAGGGATTCCGTCAGGGACAGGGCCCCAGAAATAACAGTGAGGGGGGCGCAAAATAATGTTGATGCCGAAAAGAGTCAAGTACAGACGTGTACACAGAGGCCGTATGAAGGGCCGTGCCACCCGGGGCAACCGGATCACCAGCGGCACCTTCGGTCTGATCGCGCTGGAGCCCGCGTGGATCACCAGCAACCAGATCGAGGCGGCCCGTATCGCGATGACCCGTTATACAAAACGTGGCGGTAAGGTGTGGATCAAGATTTTCCCCGACAAACCCATCACGGAGAAGCCGGCGGAAACCCGAATGGGTTCCGGTAAAGGATCTCCCGAATATTGGGTGGCCGTGGTAAAGCCGGGCCGCGTGATGTTTGAGATGGACGGCGTATCCGAGGAGACCGCAAGAGAAGCAATGCGTCTTGCAATGCACAAGCTCCCCATCAAGTGTCGTTTTGCGACCAAGGAGCAGCTTGACATGGAACTGGAGGGATAAGCTGTGAAAGCAACAGAACTGAGAAAAATGTCGGATGCAGATCTGGGCAACAAGCTGCTGGATCTGAAGAAGGAGTTGTTCAATCTGCGCTTCCAGCACGCAATCAATCAGCTTGACAACCCCCACAAGATTGCGGATGTAAAGAAAGATATCGCCCGGGTTATGACCGTAATCCGTGAAAAGAAAGCGTAAGGGGGTACGGACGAATGGCAGACGAAACACGCGCATTGAGAAAGACCAGAGTGGGCAAGGTGGTCAGCGACAAAATGGACAAGACCATTGTTGTGGCAATCACCGATCACGTAAAGCATCCCACTTACGGCAAGATCATCAAAAGAACCGTGAAGCTCCACGCACACGACGAGGAAAACACCTGCGGCGTGGGGGACACTGTAAAGCTCATGGAGACGAGACCGCTGTCCAAGACCAAGAGATGGCGTCTTGTAGAAATCATCGAGAAGGCGAAGTAATCTTCACCGCTCCTCAAAATCAGGCTATGTCAAAGAGCATACCGAAAAATTCAACAGGAGGACTTGCTATAAATGATTCAGCAGCAGTCACTTATGAAGGTAGCTGACAACACCGGTGCCAAGGAACTGATGTGCATCCGTGTGCTGGGCGGCTCCGGCAGACGTTACGGCAACATCGGTGATGTGGTCGTATGTGCTGTAAAGAAAGCGGCACCCGGCGGCGTCGTCAAAAAAGGCGACGTGGTCCGTGCAGTTATAGTAAGAAGCGTTAAGGGACTTCGCCGTGCCGACGGTTCTTACATTAAATTTGATGAGAACGCAGCCGTGATCATCAACGACGATAAAAACCCCAAGGGGACCCGTATCTTTGGACCGGTGGCCCGCGAACTGCGGGAGCACGAGTATACCAAGATCCTGTCTCTGGCACCGGAAGTACTGTAAAGGAGGCAGAGTGAAATGAAAAAGGTTCATGTAAAGCGCGACGATACAGTCATCATCGTGTCCGGAGACGACAAGGGCAAGACCGGCAAGGTTTTGCAGGTATCTCCCAAAGAGGGCAAGATCATTGTCGAGGGGATCAATATCGTCAAGAAGCATGTAAAACCCCGTCCGCCCCAGGAAAACGGCGGCATCGTAGAGGCAGAGGGCGCATTTTACGCCTGCAAGGCGCAGCTGTACTGCAGCAAGTGCAAAAAGGCGACCCGTGCAAAATACAAGATCGACGGGGATCAGAAAAAGAGAGTCTGCGCGAAATGCGGCGCAGAGCTTTAAGGGAGGGAAACGGAAATGGCAAGAATCAAAGATCTGTATAAGTCCGACGTTGCTCCCGCCCTGATGACGAAATATCAGTACAAAAGCGTCATGGAGATTCCCAAGCTGGACAAAATCGTTGTCAACGTGGGTGCGGGCGACGCGAAGGACAATTCCAAGGTGATCGACACCATTGTCAGCGAGCTGACGGCGATCACCGGACAGAAGGCTGTCCCCACATATGCGAGAAAGTCCGTGGCAAACTTCAAGCTGCGGGAAGGCATGAAGATCGGCGCAAAAGTCACTCTGCGGGGGGAGATCATGTACGAGTTTGTAGACCGCCTCTTCAATTTTGCCCTGCCCCGGGTACGTGACTTCAAGGGCATCAACCCCGACGCCTTCGACGGGCGCGGCAACTACGCCCTGGGTCTGAAGGAGCAGCTGATTTTCCCGGAAATCGACTACGACAAGATCGATAAGATCCGGGGAATGGATATTGTATTTGTAACCACGGCGAAAACAGACGCGGAAGCAAGAGATTTGCTGGGCATGCTGGGCGCACCCTTTGCAAAGGAAGGAGCAGAGAAGTAAGATGGCAAAAAAAGCAATGATTCTCAAGCAGCAGAAGAAGCAAAAGTATTCCACCAGGGAATACACGCGCTGCAAGATCTGCGGACGGCCTCATTCTTACCTGCGCAAGTACGGGATCTGCCGTATCTGCTTCCGGGAGCTTGCCTATAAGGGCGAGATCCCTGGCGTTCGCAAGGCGAGCTGGTAAGCAGGCTCCGCCCATCCCCACAGAAAGGAATTCCCGGTGGGAATTAACCGTCTGTGTGCGGCCGCCGCTGGCGGCAGCAAGACATTATACTTGCATGACAGGAGGAAAAAACAATGCAAATGTCAGACGTAATTGCGGATATGCTGACAAGAATCCGAAACGCAAACAACGCAAAGCACGATACAGTGGACATCCCTGCTTCCAATATGAAGAAAGCGATCGCGGACATATTGCTGGCAGAGGGCTACATCAAGGGCGTCCAGATCATCGAGGACGGCAAGCAGGGCGTGATCCGCATCTCCCTCAAATATGAGGCGGGCAAGCAGAAGGTCATCCACGGCCTGCGCAGAGTGTCCAAGCCCGGTCTGCGGATCTATTCCAACTACGAGGATATGCCCAAGGTGATGAATGGTTTGGGCATCGCCATCGTATCCACTTCCAAGGGCATCATGACGGATAAGAAGGCAAGACGGGAAAAAGTCGGCGGCGAGATCCTCGCCTTTGTATGGTAAGAGAGGGGGAGAAGAGAAATGTCAAGAATCGGAAGAGAACCCATTACCATCCCTGCCGGCGTTGAAGTCACCCTGGGCGAAGGCAACCTGGTCACTGTAAAGGGCCCGCTGGGCACTCTGAGCGAGCGGATGCACCAGAGCATGACCATCACCCGGGACGGCGATGTGCTCACCGTTACACGCCCGAACGACGAAAAGGAAATGAAAAGTCTCCACGGGCTCACCCGCGCACTGCTGTTCAACATGGTGCAGGGCGTGACCCAGGGCTATTCCAAGAAGCTGGAGATCAACGGCGTGGGCTACCGTGCCGAGAAAACCGGCAACAAGCTGAACCTGAAGCTGGGCTTCTCCCACGACGTGATCTTTGAAGAGAAAGACAGCGTGACTTTTGAAGTGCCGGATGCAAATACGGTGATCGTGAAGAGCCCCAGCAAGCAGAAGTGCGGGGAGATCGCAGCACAGATCCGGAAGAAGAGACCGCCGGAGCCGTACCTTGGCAAGGGCGTGAAGTATGACACCGAGCACATCCGCCGCAAGGCCGGAAAAGCCGGTAAATAAGGAAAGGAGGCGGCAGGTATGATAGCGAAACGGGACAGAAACCAGCAGCGGCTGAGAAGACACCGCCGGGTGCGCGGAAAGATCAGCGGCACAGCGGCACGGCCCAGGCTGTGTGTATACCGTTCCAACAAAAACATTTACGCACAGATCATCGACGATGTGAAGGGCGTAACCTTAGTCTCCGCATCCACCTTGGAAGCAGGCTTCGAAGGAGCTACCGGCAACAAGGAAGCGGCAAAGAAGGTGGGACAGAAGCTGGCGGAAAAGGCGCTGGCGGCAGGGATCGAAACAGTTGTATTTGACCGCGGGGGATATATCTATCACGGACGTGTATCGGAGTTGGCAGACGGGGCGAGAGAAGCAGGACTGAAGTTCTGAGGCTTTCGGCTGTACATCCGGTTTGTACACTGTTTAATGGAACAATTAAACAAATATTAGGAGAAAAGACATGGCAAAAAATATTGACGCATCGACCATGGAGCTCCAGGAGCGTCTGGTCGCTGTAAACCGCGTGTCCAAGACGGTGAAGGGCGGACGCATCGCCCGCTTTGCAGCGCTGATGGTTGTCGGCGACGGCAACGGTCACGTAGGCTTCGGCCTGGGCAAGGCTGCGGAGGTGCCGGAGGCGATCCGCAAGGGCATTGAAGATGCGAAGAAGAACATGATCGAGGTACCGCTGAACGAGACCACCATCCCCCATGAGGTGCTGGGTGAATTCGGCGCGGGCAAGGTGCTGCTCAAGCCCGCGGCAGAAGGTACCGGGATCATTGCAGGCAAGACGGTGCGTGCCGTTGTGGAGCTGGCCGGCGTAAAGAACATCCGCGCAAAGAGCCTGCGTTCCAACAACCCCACCAATGTGATTAAGGCCACCATCGAGGGACTGAAGACCCTGCGGTCTGCGGAACAGGTGGCAAAGACCCGCGGCATCAGCGTGCAGCAGGTCACGAAAGGCTAAGGGAGGGTGACGATATGACAAAGGTAACACTTTCCAGAAGCCTGATCGGAGCAAATCCGAAGCAAAAGGCAACGGCTGCTTCCCTGGGACTGAAGAAGATCGGGGACAGCATCACCCATCAGGACGGACCCGTGCTGGATGGAAAGATCAAGGTGATCTCTCACCTTGTGACCGTGGAGAAGGCGTAAACCACTCCAGACAAAAACGAATGATTTCAACGTAAGGAGGAAAAACCATGAAGCTCCATGAACTTTCACCGGCACCAGGTTCTGCAAAGCAGGTGTGGCGCAAAGGCAGAGGCCCCGGAAGCGGAAACGGCAAAACTGCCGGCAGAGGGCACAAAGGCCAGAATGCCCGCAGCGGCGGCGGCGTGCGCCTGGGGTTTGAGGGCGGTCAGCTGCCCCTTTACAGAAAGCTTCCCAAAAGAGGCTTCAACAATATTCGCTTTGCAACGCAGTATGCAATTGTGAATATCGGAACGCTCAACGAAAAGTTTGCAGACGGTGATACGGTCAATCTGGAAACGCTGCTGGACAGAAAAATTGTCCGCAAGGGCCTGGATGGACTGAAAGTGCTGGGAAGCGGCGAACTCACCAAGAAATTAACTGTTGTGGCGGCTGTCTTTTCGGGTACGGCAAAGGAAAAGATCGAAGCGGCAGGTGGAAAGGCCGAGGTGAAGTAAGGTGTTCCAGACGATTAAAAACGCTTGGAAAATCGACGATCTGCGCAAGAAGATCGTATTTGCGCTGTTTATCCTGCTGCTGTACAGGATCGGCGCACAGATCCCGGTCCCCTTTCTCACGGCGGATCTGGCAACGAGCATGAACGAACAGACGGCGGGATCCATCCTGCAGTATATGAACATTCTGTCCGGCGGCGCGTTTTCTCAAGCGACGCTGTTTGCGCTGGGAATATCGCCCTATATCACCGCATCCATCGTAATTCAGCTGCTTACAGTGGCCATCCCTCCCCTGGAGCGTCTTGCAAAAGAGGGAGAGGACGGCAAAAAGAAGCTCAATCAGATCACCCGGTATGTCACCGTGGCGTTGGCACTGCTGACGGCCGTCGGTTACTATTTCATGCTCCGGGGATATGACTATCTGACCGACACGGGCGCGTTTGCCGCCGTGGTCATCATCGCCTGCTACTGCGCGGGCTCCTCGCTTGTCATGTGGCTGGCGGAGAAGATCAACGAAAGCGGTATCGGAAACGGCATCTCGCTGATCCTGTTTGCGAACATCGTTTCCAGAGGCCCCAGCATTGTGGCAACTCTGTGGAACTATGCTGCCGGCAACATTGAGGGCACCCCTCAGTGGCTGGGGATTATCATCGCTGTCGCTTCCGTTATCATCGGTATTCTGATGGTGATGCTCATTGTGTTTATCACCAATTCCGAACGCCGTCTGCCTGTGCAGTATGCAAAGAAGGTCGTGGGACGGAAGATGTACGGCGGACAGAATTCCACGCTGCCCATCAAGCTGAACAATACCGGCGTTATGCCCATCATCTTTGCAAGCTCCATCGTCAGCATTCCTGCGACGATCGGTCTGTTTGTCGACTATCATGACTCTGCGTTCTGGACGGGTTTCTTCAATCTGTTTGACAGCGGCTCCGTTGTCTATGCGATTCTCACGTTCCTATTGATTATCGCATTCGCATACTTCTACATTTTGATTTCCTTCAATCCGGTAGAGGTGTCCAACAACCTGAAGAAAAACGGCGGGTCCATTCCCGGGATTCGTCCCGGAAAGCCCACTTCCGATTACATCAAGCGGGTGCTGAACCGGATCACGCTGATCGGCGCGATTTTCCTGGGCTTTATCGCCGTGTTCCCCATGGTGATCAACCTGGTGTCCGGCGGGAAAATGGCGGGACTTGCCTTCGGCGGCTCCTCCATTATCATCGTTGTCGGTGTCATCATTGAAACGGCACGGGAGATCGAAGGACAGATGACCATGCGTCATTACAAGGGCTTTTTGGAGTAAGGCGATGCCGGACAAGGAAAGGCTTGGTTGTGATATGAGACCCATACAGCTGATTCTTCTGGGCGCGCCGGGAGCCGGAAAGGGAACCCAGGCCAGCGTCATTTCGGAGAAGTACCACATTCCCACGATATCCACCGGCGCGCTGATCCGAGAGGCCATTGCCCGGCAGACGCCCCTGGGTATGAGCGCTAAGAAGTATATCGACGCCGGCGCGCTGGTGCCGGATCAGGTGGTGATCGACATGATCCAGGATCGGCTCTCCCAGCCGGACTGCGCCGATGGCTTTATTTTGGACGGATTTCCCCGTACCGTGCCCCAGGCACAGGCGCTGGAGGAGATGGGAGTTTCCATTACAGATGTAATCAGCATCGAGGTGCCGGATGAGGAGATTCAAAAGCGGATGGAGGGCCGGCGCATCTGCAGTGTCTGCGGCGCCACCTTCCATGTGGAACACAATCCTTCTCCGGCAGGAGATCGGTGTCCCTGCGGCGGTATGCTCACGGTGCGCAGCGACGACGACCCTGCTGTGGTGGCAAGCCGGCTTGCCACCTATCACAGCATGACGGAGCCGCTGAAGGAGTATTATGCAAAGAAGGGTCTTTTGAAGATCGTCCAGGGACAGAAGCAAATCGCCGATACCACTGCCCACACGCTGGCTGCGCTGGCGTCTCGGGGCGGAAGGTAAGAAGGTGCTATCATGATTTTTATTAAAAATCCTGAACAAATCAAAAAGATGCACCTCGCCGGCAGGATCACCGGCGAGGCCCTGGCCCTGGCCGGGGAAGCGGTACGGGAAGGGATCACCACCGCGCAACTGGACCGGATTATCCGCGCCCATATCGAAAAGTGCGGTGCCCGTCCTTCCTTTCTGGGGTACGGCGGGTTTCCCGGCAGCGCCTGCATCAGCATCAACGATGAAGTGATCCACGGCATTCCGTCATCGAAACGGTATCTGAAAGAGGGGGACATTGTAAAGATCGACGTGGGCGCCTGTATCGGCGGCTTTCACGGAGACAGTGCAAATACCTTTCCCGTGGGGAAGGTCAGCGAGGAGGCCCAGCGCCTCATCGATGTCACAAAGGCGTCCTTCTATGAAGGGGTGCGCGCTGCAGAGAAAGAACATGCCCGCATCGGCGACATCGGCGCCGCAGTGAACGGATATGTATCCCAGTTTGGTTTTTCCGTAGTGCGCAAGTATGTGGGGCACGGTGTGGGGCGGGAGCTCCACGAGGATCCCAGCGTCCCCAATTATGGAACGACGGGCCACGGCCCCCGGATCAGCCGGGGGATGGTGATTGCCATCGAGCCCATGGTGAACGCGGGCGTCTGCGGTGTGGTTGAGCAGCCCGACGGCTGGACGGTGCGCACAGCGGACGGAAAGCTGTCCGCCCATTACGAACACACGGTGGCCATCACCGAAGAGGGAGCGCTGCTCCTGACGAAGGTGGACTGACCGGTGTATATGGGGGCGGTGGTCCGAAGCAGATCGGGCCGGGACAGATACAGACTGTATGTAGTCATCGGCGTCACAGAGGACGGCCGCGTGCTGATCGCCGACGGCAGGCTGCACCCGCTGCAGCGGCCGAAGCGGAAAAATCTGCGGCATCTGACGGTGCTGGCAGCGGGACCGGCGGCGGGGTTTTCCTGGGACACGGACGACGCAGTATATGGATATCTGCAGGATTTTGAAAAAGCGCATAAAAATCATGAAGAGACTTTGCAGGAGAAACAGGAGCAAAGAGAACGGCGGAAAGCCTGAGAAAGGTATGGATTTCAATTTATGCCAAAGGATGATGTGATCGAATTCGAGGGTGTTGTTGTGGAAGCGTTGCCCAACGCCACCTTCAAGGTAAAGCTGCCCAATGAAATGATTGTGACGGCACACATTTCCGGGAAGCTGCGTATGAACTATATCAAGATTCTGCCTGGCGACAAGGTGACGGTAGAGGTTTCCATCTACGACCCCACAAAGGGCAGGATCACCTGGCGTACAAAATGATACAGCACAGGCTGTAGGCAGGCAAATCGGCAAATCAAAGAAAGGCGGTTGTTACTGTGAAAGTAAAACCTTCTGTAAAAAAGATCTGCGAGAAGTGCAAGATTATCAAGCGGCATGGCCGGGTAATGGTCATCTGCGAGAATCCCAAGCATAAGCAGAGACAGGGCTGAGCCCGAGAGAAAGCACGCCCCCAGGGCAAAACCAACGAATCTGAAAGAGGTGAAAGAAAGCAATGGCTCGTATATCCGGTGTCGATATTCCCAACCAGAAGCGCGTAGAGTATGCGCTCACATATATCTACGGAATCGGACTGAAAAGTTCCCAGGATATTCTTGCAAAAACCGGCATCAACCCCGACACGCGTGCAAAGGATCTCACCGAAGAGGAGATTGCAAAGCTGCGTGACGAGATCGAGAACAATTACATGGTAGAGGGTGAGCTTCGCCGCGAGGTGGCAATGAACATCAAGCGTCTGGTAGAGATCAACTGCTATCGTGGTATCCGGCACAGAAAAGGTCTTCCCGTACGGGGACAGCGGACCAAGACCAACGCGAGGACCAGAAAGGGTCCGGCAAAGACCATCGCGAACAAGAAGAAGTAAAGGAGTGAGTTGATTTCATGGCAAATGTAAAGAAAACCATTAAGAAGCGCCGCGACCGTAAAAATATTGAAAGCGGGGCCGCACACATCCGCTCCAGCTTCAACAATACCATTATTACCATCACAGACCTGCACGGGAACGCCGTGTCCTGGGCGTCCGCGGGGGAGATGGGCTTTAAGGGTTCCAGAAAATCCACCCCTTATGCGGCCCAGACTGCTGCGGAAACCGCAGCAAAGCTGGCCATAGAGCATGGGATGAAAACGGTAGAGGTGTATGTAAAGGGTCCGGGAAGCGGACGGGAAGCAGCCATTCGTGCGCTCCAGACGGCCGGGCTGAACATCACCCTGATCAAAGACGTAACCCCCATTCCCCATAACGGTTGCCGCCCGCCCAAGCGCCGCCGTGTATAACCTTTAAGGAGGAAGAATCAATGGCAAGATATACAGGACCTTCCTGCAAGCTGTGCCGCAGAGAAGGAAAAAAGCTGTTTTTGAAGGGAGACCGCTGTCTCTCCGACAAATGCGCAGTATCCAGACGCGCGACGGTTCCCGGCCAGCATGGCGCAGGCCGCAAGACTGTAAAGGAATACGGTATGCAGCTGCGGGAGAAGCAGACTGCCCGCCGCTATTACGGTGTGCAGGAGAAGCAGTTCAAGAAATACTATGTGAAGGCGGACAAAAAGAGCGGAATCGCCGGTGAGAACCTTTTGTCCATTTTGGAGAGCCGTTACGACAATGCCGTATATCGGATGGGTCTGGCCTCCAGCCGGAAGGAAGCAAGACAGCTGGTGCGCCACGGGCACTTTACACTCAACGGGAAAAAGGCGAACATCCCTTCCATCCTTTTGAAGGTGGGCGACGTAATCGCGCTGCGGGAGAAGAGCCGTTCCAGTGAGAAGTTCAAGGAGCTCATCGAAGAGATGGCCAATGTAACGGCTCCCAAATGGCTGGATCTGAACAAGGATGCAGTGAGCGCCAAAGTGGTCGCAATGCCTGCCCGGGACGATGTGGACTTTGATTTCAACGAGCAGCTGATCATCGAGCTTTATTCCAAGTAATAACCTGCCTTGCTGCAACGTACAGGCGGTACGAAAAAACGTCGGATGCAAGGCAGCTTCCGGCGTGCCGCATTTGGGTATTGCAGCCTCGTTCCTGCCCCTGCATGGGGCGTCAAAAGGATCTATGAAAGAAATTAGAGGAGGTTGTTACAATGATCGAAATAGAAAAGCCGAATATCACGACGCTGAATGTAAGCGAGACGGGAGAATCGGGAACCTTCGTGGTAGAGCCTCTGGAAAGAGGATATGGGATCACCCTGGGCAACTCCCTGCGCCGGGTGCTGCTCAGCTCTCTGCCCGGTGTGGCCGTTACAAGCATCAAGATCGACGGCGTGCTCCACGAAATCTCCACCATCGACGGCGTGAAGGAAGACGTGACGGAGATTGTCCTGAATGTAAAAGGGATCACGGCGCGGCTGCACTCTGTAACCACCAAAACGGTCATGCTGGATATGACCGGTCCCTGCGAAGTAACGGCGGGGGACATCCATCAGGATGCGGATATTGAGATCCTCAATCCGGAGCATCACATTGCGACTTTGGGGGAAAATGTGCGTCTGCATATGGAACTGAACTTTGCCAGAGGCAGAGGGTATGTCTCCCAGCAGCGGAACAAACAGGATTACCTGGATGAGAACCAGGGGGTCAGCGCTCCGGTGGGGACCATCTTTACCGATTCCATCTTCACACCGGTGTACAATGTGAACTACAATGTGGAAAACACCCGTGTGGGGAACATCATAGACTTTGACAAGCTGACCATCGAGATATTGACCAATGGAACCATCTCGGCAAAAGAAGCGATTTCCCTGGGTGCCAAGATACTCAACGAACATCTCAACCTGTTCGTGGATCTTTCAGACGAAGCGAAAAACGCGGAGATCATGGTGGAAAGCGTAGCGACAGTGAAGGAAAAAGTACTTGAGATGACCATTGAGGAGCTTGACATGTCCGTTCGCAGCTTCAACTGCCTGAAGCGGGCGGGCATCGATACGGTAGAGGACCTGATCAATCGGACAGAGGACGAAATGATCCGGGTTCGAAACCTTGGAAAGAAATCGCTGGAGGAAGTCATCGCGAAGCTGCATTCCCTCGGCCTGGAGCTGAAGAAAGAAGACGAGTGAGACTTTCCCAAAATTAGTATTGCGAAAAGGAGGATATGAACATGCCCGGAACAAGAAAGCTTGGCAGGCCGACGGCCCACAGAAACGCCATGCTCCGCGGAATGGTAACCTACCTGCTGGAGAACGGTACAATCGAGACCACACTGACCCGTGCGAAGGAAGTCCGTTCCATGGCAGAGAAGATGATAACACTCGGCAAGAAGAATACCCTTGCCTCCCGCCGTGCGGCGCTTGCATATATCACAAAGGAAGACGTGGTGAAGAAGCTGTTTGATCAGATCGCACCGAAGTACGCTTCCCGCAGCGGCGGATATACACAGATTTATAAGCTCGGTCCCCGTCGGGGAGACGCGGCGGAAATGGCTATGATCAAGCTGGTGGACATAGCTGCGGAATAAGGGAATCAAGGGAGGGCGTATGTCCTCCCTTCTTACATTTTGGGATGTGGAGGAAAATATGGACAACGTAACGATTTCACTTAAATCTTCAATTTCCTATTCTGTGGAAGGAATTGTGGACCAGGGCGTGCCTGTTAAAATTGCGCCCGGGATGTCTGTTTCTCTAAAGCTTGCACCGGGAAAGCACACGCTGCGTGTATCGATTCCCTATCAGGGAAACGAGGTGGGCACAGTAGAGGTGGCGTTTACGGTAAAACCGGACAGACAATATGCGATTTTCTACAAATTTGTTGCATTTCAGATGCGGGGGATCCTCACAGTAAAAGAAAAGGACGGAGAGGACCAGGAGGAGGTCGCAAAGGCTTCCGGCTGTATAACCAGACAGGGAATCGGCGTGCAGATCACCTGGATCGCCGGAATTCTTTTGCTGCTTATTACCATGCTTTGGTTCCTTTTCTTTTGATTAAAATGCAAAAAACAAGCATGTAAAATACAAAATTTTTCCCCCGTGGGCATAGGATCGCCTTTTTTGGGAAAACCTTGCCTTGGAAAAGGCAGGAGGTGCACTTATGAAAAAGGCGGGGATCCGGTATGCCTGCGCGGGGATGCTGCTGATGGGTGTGATTTTGACGGGAATCGTATGCGGAGCCGACGCGGTGGAAGGGAGCCGGCAGGAAGCCGTGGCCTGTGTTGCAGGCGACGGGAGAGAGGGGGAGGAAGCCGCTGTAGCCCTTACCCCGGCGGAATGCGCGCTGTTGGCGCGGCTGGTGAGCGCAGAGTGCCAGGGTGAGCCGTATCTCTGCCGTGTGGCCGCGGCGGCGGTGGTGCTCAACCGAACCGCGGACGAGCGGTTTCCAGACTCGGTGACGGATGTGATTTTTTCCTTGGGCGCCTTTCCCAGCGTAGAAGAAGGCGTGCTGGGAAAGGAAGGATCCGATGAGGATTTGCAGGTGTCTTTGGAAGCTGTGCGGCAGGCCGCGGCGGGAGGGGATCCTACCGGGGGAGCGCTGCGCTTTGCCAGGGAAGATACCCCGCGGGCACAGACGATTCAGGTGACTTTTCGCGCTGGCGAAATGGTGTTTGGGTGGTAGAAAGGCGGTGTTTTTTAGAGGGGGAACAACCCCTCCCCCGCAACAGAGTTGTGCTACCACCCCGGGTCTGCTACGCAGCCCCCGCGAAGGGGAGGCTTAAAATAGAAGTCCCCCTTGTGCAAAGGGGGAAGTCAACGAAGTTGACAGGGGGATTGTTCCGTTTTACAACCCCTCCGAGTTTTGCTTCGCAAAACCCACCTCCCCTTACACAGGGGAGGCTTTTATGAAGGTCTGCTACGCAGCCCCCGCGAAGGGGAGGCTTGGGTTTGTATAGGGCTCCCTTGTGCAAAGGGAGCTGGCTCCGCGCAAGCGGAGTCTGAGGGATTGTTCTCTTTTACGTTATTTACAACCCCTCCGAGTTTTGCTTCGCAAAACCCACCTCCCCTTACACAGGGGAGGCTTTTATAAAGGTCTGCTGTGCAGCCCCTACGAAGGGGAGGCTTAAAATAGAAGTCCCCCTTGTGCAAAGGGGGATGTCAACGAAGTTGACAGGGGGATTGTTCCGTTTTGCAACCCCTCCGACACGGCTGCGCCGTGCCACCTCCCCTTACACAGGGGAGGCTTTTATAAAGGTCTGCTGCGCAGCCCCACACAAGGGAGGCCTAAGTCTCTTGAGGGGAGGCTGGCGTTCATTTCGTCCTCCTATGCGCAGCATCTCCAGGGACTGGGGAATGGTTTTCCAAAAGTCGCTCACTAATATTTATACAAAGCCCAAAAGGGCTTTTTTTGTTCCATTGTGCACATCACCAAATCCGAATTGTTCACAGATTTTGCCTTGACAAGCAGAGACATACAATGTATAATTATACAAATATAATGACTAAATAAACGACGCGCCTTTCCTATAGGAAAGGCGGAAGCGGGAGGAAGCAATCTGTGACAAAGGTGTTTATCGACGGGAAAGCAGGGACTACGGGCCTGCAGATCTGGGAGCGGCTGGCGGACCGGGACGATGTGGAGTTGCTGGTGCTGCCAGAGGCGCAGCGAAAGGATCCCGCCGCCCGCAAAGAAGCGCTGAATAGCTGCGACATCGCTTTCTTTTGTCTGCCGGATGCGGCGGCGCGGGAAGCGGCGGTGATGATCGAAAATCCGGCGGTGCGGGTCATCGACGCTTCCACCGCGCATCGGACGGTTTCGGGCTGGATCTACGGCTTTCCGGAGCTCTCCGGCGATATCCGAAAGTCCATCGCCTCCGCCGCGCGGGTGGCCAATCCCGGCTGTCATGCCAGCGGGTTCATCGCATTGGTTCGCCCTCTGGTGGACGCTGGCCTGCTGTGTCGGGAGGTGGCGCTCTCCTGTTTTTCCATCACCGGTTACAGCGGCGGCGGCAAGGGAATGATCGCAGAATATGAAGGAGAGCAGCGCAGCGCGCTGCTGGACGCACCCCGGCAGTATGGCCTTTCCCAGGGACATAAGCATCTGCCGGAGATGCAGACTCTGTGCGGCCTTTCCGCCGCTCCCATTTTCTGTCCCATCGTGGCGGATTATTTTTGCGGGATGGAAGTGACGGTTCCCCTGTTTGCAAATATGCTTCGCGGCAGTGTGGCAGATGTGCGCAGGATTTATGAAGCGCTGTATACGGGCCCGGTGGTCCGATACTGTCCGGACGCAGAGGAGAGCGGATTTCTTTCCGCGGGAAAGTACGCGGGCTGGGACGGGATGGAGATCTCCGTCCACGGAAATGCAAAACGGGTCCTTTTGTGCGCCCGGTATGACAATCTGGGCAAGGGTGCCTCCGGTGCGGCGGTCCAAAGCTTCAACATCATGACCGGGCAGGAGGAGACCAGGGGGCTTCATATGGACGCCTCTCTCCTGTGAGGTTTTGCGTGGGCTGTTGACTTATAGAGCAAGACAAAGTATAATAATGAGAAAGACATGTGGTAAATGGTGACCGGTATGGAATTTGTAAAGGGCGGCGTGTGCGCCGCAAAGGGATTCAAAGCGGCAGGGATACACTGCGGGATCCGGAAAAATAAAACAAAGAAGGATCTGGCGCTGATCGTCAGTGAAAAGCGTGCGGCGGCGGCCTGCGTGTATACGAGAAATCTGGTGAAGGGCGCGCCCATAGGCGTGACAAGGGCCCATGTGGCGGACGGATATGCCCAGGCGATCGTCTGCAACAGCGGCATTGCCAACACCTGTGCCGCCGACGGCATGGAAACGGCAAACGGCATGTGTAATATCGCGGCCCAGGCGCTGGGAATTGCACAAGAGGATATTGTCGTGGCGTCCACTGGAGTCATCGGACCCTCCCTGCCTCTTACGCCGATCCGCGCCCATATAGGAGAACTGGCGGCCGCTCTGTCCCCATCGGGCAGCGAGGACGCGGCGGAGGCCATTATGACGACGGATACGGTAAAAAAAGAGGCGGCAGTCAGCTTTCAGGCGGACGGCGTGGAATGCAGGATCGGCGGCATCGCCAAGGGGAGCGGGATGATCCATCCCAATATGGCCACCATGCTGGTGTTTGTCACCACGGACTGCGCTATTTCCCAGGAAATGCTGCAGCGGGCCCTGTCCAGGGATGTAGTGGATTCCTTCAATATGGTCAGTATCGACGGGGACACCTCCACCAACGATATGGTGGCGGTGCTGGCCAATGGCATGGCGGAAAACCCAAAAATCACGGAAGAAGGCCCTGCCTATACGGCCTTTTGCCAGGCGCTGGCGGCGGTGACCCGGTCTCTGTGCCGGATGCTGGCGGCCGACGGAGAGGGTGCGACCAAGCTGCTGGACTGCACCGTGTCCGGCGCGCCGGATACAGCTACAGCAAAGACAGCGGCGAAAAGCGTCATCTGTTCTTCTCTTGTGAAGACCGCCATGTTCGGCGCCGATGCAAACTGGGGCAGAGTGCTCTGCGCACTGGGCTACTGCGGCGCACCGCTGGATGTAAATAAAATTGATGTTTCCTTCAAAAGTGCGGCGGGGGAGGTCGCTGTGTGCAAAAACGGCGCCGGCATTCCCTTTGACGAGGACAGCGCAAAGAAGATCCTTTCCGAGGACGACATCCAGATTCTGATCGATCTGCATAGCGGCGACGCCGGCGCCCAGGCGTGGGGATGCGATCTGACCTATGATTATGTGAAAATAAACGGAGATTACCGGACATGAGTGAACCAAAGCTCAGCGCGGAAGTCACCTCTCAGGTGCTCATTCAGGCGCTGCCGTATATTCAGAAATATAAGGACAAAACCATCGTGATCAAATATGGCGGCAACGCCATGATCAACGAGGAGCTGAAGGATGCGGTCATGGGAGACATCGTCCTGCTCAGCGCCATCGGAATCAAGGTGGTACTGGTCCACGGAGGTGGCCCGGAAATTACAGAGATGCTCCGCCGGGTGGGAAAGAAAAGCGAGTTTGTGGACGGCCTGCGGGTCACCGACCGGGAAACGGTGGAGATTGTGCAGATGGTGCTGGCGGGCAAGGTCAACAAAGGCCTGGTGGATCTGGTCACGCAAAAAGGCGGCAGAGCCATCGGTCTGTGCGGCATCGATGCCGGGATGATCCGTGCCCGGGCTGCGGACAGCCGGCTGGGGTATGTGGGGGAAATCACCGATGTGGATACCCGTCCCATTTCCGATATGCTGGAGCAGGGATATATCCCCATTATTTCTACCGTAGGCACCGATGAAGGGGGAAATGTCTACAATATCAACGCGGACACGGCGGCTTCCCGGATCGCAGGAGCGCTTCAGGCAGAATCGCTCATTATCATGACGGATGCGCCTGGGGTGCTTCGGGAGAAGACAGATCCAAAGACGCTGATTTCAAAGATTTTTGTGTCCGATATTCTCCGCCTTGCCAGAGAAGGGGTGCTGGAAGGAGGCATGATCCCCAAGGTGGAGTGCTGTAAGGACGCGATCCGCCGGGGTGTGAGCCGTGTGTTTATCATCGACGGCCGGGTCCCCCATTCCATTTTGATTGAAATATTTACACATGCAGGGCTGGGTACCATGTTTGTAGGCGGCTGAAGCCCTCGCAAAGACAGGAGAAAAGGATGGTGCCGATATGGAAAATATGATGGAGCTCACAAATACCTATATTGCAAAGACCTATAACCGCACCCCGGTACAGTTGGTTCGGGGAGAGGGGTCTCTGGTCTACGATACGGACGGAAAACGCTATATTGACCTTGGGACCGGCATTGCAGTCAATATCTTCGGCATCGCAGATCCTGCATGGATACAGGCGGTGACTGCACAGCTGTCCTGCCTGCAGCATACGTCCAACCTCTACTACAGCGCTCCTGCGGCGCGCCTTGCCCAGATGCTCTGCCAGCGCACGGGAATGGAGCGAGTGTTTTTTTCCAACTCCGGCGCCGAGGCAAACGAGTGTGCCATCAAAACGGCCCGCCGGCGGGCATACCTTACATACGGGGATACATCCCACAGTACGATCATCACCCTGAAGGGATCTTTCCATGGACGGACCATCACCACCCTGTCCGCCACCGGACAGGACAGCTTCCACACGGAGTTCGGTCCCTTTACGCCCGGCTTTGTCTATGCACAGCCGGGGGATACGGAGGAGCTGCGCCGCCTGGCGGACAGCCAGGGCTGCTGCGCCGTCATGCTGGAGACCATCCAGGGAGAGGGCGGCATTCATGTGCTGGACGGGGCGTATCTCCAGGCGGTGTGGCAGCTGTGCCGGGAGCGGGACATGCTGCTGATCGTCGACGAGGTGCAGACCGGCAACGGCCGGTGCGGCAAGCTGTATTCCTACATGCACCATGATATTGCGCCGGACATCGTCACTACGGCAAAGGGGCTGGGTGGGGGACTGCCCATCGGCGCTACGCTGCTGGGCAGCCGATGCGCCGACGTGCTCACGCCGGGCTCTCACGGTTCCACCTTTGGCGGCAATCCGGTGGCCGCTGCCGGCGCTGTCAGTATTCTGAACCGGATCGACGATACACTCCTTGCTGGCGTGCTCCACAGAGAGGGACTGATTCGAAAGGCGCTTGCAGATGTTCCCGGAATAGTGGAGATCACAGGCCGGGGACTGATGCTGGGGATCCGGTGCGAAAAACCGGCGGGCGAGATTGTGGCCCGTGCGGCGCAGCAGGGCGTCCTGGCGCTGACGGCAAAGGACAAGATTCGCCTGCTGCCTGCGCTGAATATCCCGGAGGAGCTGCTTTTGGAAGCGTTGGAAATTTTGAAAAAGGAAATTGCAAAGTGAAACATTTTTTGACTTTGTCGGAGCTGCAGCCCAAGCAGATCCACGAGATTTTGAATCTGGCGGATCAGTTGAAATATGAAAAGCAGCATCATATTTCCCACCCGCTGCTTCAGGGCAAAACCCTGGGGATCGTGCCGGGGAGTTCCTCTTCCCGCACGCGTATCTGCCTGGAGGTGGGCATGTACGATCTGGGCGGCCGGGCGGTGTCCATGCCCGCGGACAGCCTGAAGGGGCAGGATGGGTCCCGGATCCGGGAGAGCGCCCGATGCTATTCCCGCTTCGTGGATGTCATCGCCCTGCGGGCCCTGCCACATGCGGTGCTCGCCGCCTTTGCAAGGGAGAGCGGCGTTCCGGTGCTCAACGGTGCATCGGATCTGGCGGATCCCTGCGGGGCTCTGGCGGATCTGATGACCATCCGGGAGCGATACGGCTCTTTCGAGGGTCTGCGTCTCTGCTATGCGGGGCCTGCCGGCGCTGCTGCAGACAGCCTTGTTGCCGGGGCGCTGACCATGGGAATGGAAGTCGCCGTACTGGAACCTCCCCGTGGAGAGGCAGACGGACATCCCCTTGGGGCGGGGGGCTGGATTCAGTACGACCGGCTTTTGGACGCTGCCGCCGGCGCCGACGTTTTATACACGGGGCCCAAGGCCCCCTGGGGAGAGATCGATGCGGCGGTCGTCGCCGCAGGCGCCGGGGACATGCTTGTGCTCCACAGGCAGCCCGCCAACCGGGGCAAGGAGCTGTCGGAGCAGGTATTTGCCGCCCACGCGGGGGAGATCTATGATCAGGTGGAAAACAAGCTTCATGTAATCAAAGCAATTCTTGTAAGGCTGCTGGGACAGTAAAACAGAAATCGCAGGACGGAAAAAGAGAGAAAGGTGTAATAAGGGTATATGAAAAAAGCGTATTTGATTTTGGACGGAGGACAGGTATTCGAGGGATACCGCTTCGGCGCTGAGGGGGAGGCGCTGGGCGAGCTGGTATTCACCACCGGCATGGTGGGATATATCGAAACGCTGACGGACCCCAGTTACTACGGGCAGATTGTGCTGCAGACCTTTCCCCTGATCGGGAATTACGGCATGATCAGCGAGGATTTTGAAGGAAAGCCCGCCGCCAGAGGGTATGTGGTGCGGGAGTGGTGTGACACCCCCTCCAATTTCCGCAGCGAAGGCACAGTGGACGAATTTCTGAAAAAGGCGGGCATCCCGGGTATTTGGGGGGTGGATACCCGGCAGATTACCCGGATCATCCGGGAGCGGGGTGTGATGAACGCCATCATTGCGGACAGCGTGCCCGCAGATTTGTCCCCCCTGCATACATATACCATTACAGATGCGGTGAAAAGCGTGTCCTGCACCGCCCCCATCGCCTATCCGGCCCAGGGGGAGGAAAAATTCCGCGTCATCCTCATCGATTACGGCTATAAAATGAACATTATCCGGGAACTGACAAAGCGCGGCTGCGCCGTGACGGTGGTTCCTTATGATACACCTGCGGAGGAGATCCTTGCCGCGCACCCCGACGGGGTGATGCTTTCCAACGGCCCGGGAGATCCGGAGGAAAATGTGGACAGCATTCGACAGATCCAGAAACTGCTGGGAAAAGTACCGATTTTTGGAATCTGCCTGGGCCATCAGCTGCTGGCACTGGCAAACGGCGGGAAGACCGTGAAGCTGAAATACGGCCACCGCGGCGCCAACCAGCCGGCCAAGGAGCTGTACGGCAAACGGACATATATCACCAGCCAGAATCACGGCTATGCGGTGGTGTCCGACAGCATCGGGGACGTGGGCCGTGTGACCATGATCAACGCAAACGACGGCACTTGCGAGGGAATCGAATATCCCGCTCTTCGTGCCTTTTCCGTTCAGTTCCACCCGGAGGCCTGCTCCGGTCCGCTGGATACCAATTATTTGTTTGACCAGTTCTTTGCATGGATGGGAGGAAAAGAAAATGCCGCTGAATAAAAGCATCAAAAAAGTCCTGATGATCGGAAGCGGACCCATCGTGATCGGTCAGGCAGCAGAATTTGACTATGCGGGCGCCCAGGCGTGCCGGGTGCTGAAAAAGGCAGGGGTCAACGTAGTGTTGGTAAACTCCAACCCGGCGACCATTATGACGGACAACGCCCTTGCGGATGAGATTTATCTGGAGCCGCTGACGCTGGAGACGGTCAAGCGGATCATTGAAAAGGAACGGCCCGACAGCCTGCTGGCAGGGCTGGGGGGACAGACCGGCCTGACTCTGGCCATGCAGCTGTCCCGTGACGGATACCTGGAAGAGCAGGGGGTGCGCCTGCTGGGAACGGATGCCCGCGCCATCGACCGGGCGGAGGACCGGCAGATGTTCAAGGACACCATGGCAAAGATCGGCCAGCCTGTGGTTCCCTCCGATATTGCAAACACTGTGGACGGCTGCGTGGAAGTGGCCCAGCGCATCGGCGGGTATCCGGTGATCGTGCGTCCTGCCTTCACCCTCGGCGGCGGCGGCGGGGGGGTGGCTTACTCTGAGGAGGAGCTGCGGGTGATTGCCCGTACTGGACTGGATGTGTCTCCGATCACCCAGGTGCTCATCGAGCGGTATATCGCCGGCTGGAAGGAAATCGAGTTTGAAGTGATGCGGGATGCCGCCGGCAACGCCATCGCCATCTGCTCCATGGAGAATATTGACCCTGTGGGTATCCATACGGGGGATTCCATTGTAGTGGCCCCGGCGCTCACACTCGCCAATCGGGAATATCAGATGCTGCGCTCCGCGTCCCTGGATATCGTGTCGGAGCTGGGCATCGTGGGCGGCTGCAACTGCCAATTTGCCCTCAATCCGGACTCCTTTGAATATGCGGTCATTGAGGTAAACCCCCGGGTTTCCCGTTCCTCCGCCCTGGCTTCCAAGGCCACGGGTTATCCCATTGCAAAGGTGACTACCCAGCTGGCGCTGGGGTATACCCTGGATGAAATCCAAAACGAGATCACCGGGAAAACCTGTGCCTGCTTTGAGCCTACCGTGGACTACGTAGTGCTGAAGTTCCCCAAGTGGCCCTTTGACAAATTTGTCAATTCCAGCCGGAAGCTGGGTACCCAGATGAAGGCCACCGGTGAGGTCATGTCCATCGCTCCCTCCTTTGAGATGGCGGTGATGAAGGCGGTCCGGGGCGCGGAAATCTCCCAGGATACGCTGAACATGCAGCCGAAAACGGCACAGTCCCTGGAGGAGCGTCTGGCGGCCCAGGACGACGTGCGTCTGTTCACTGTGTTTGAGGCGCTCAAGGGCGGCATGGATCTTGAGGAAATTTATCGTATTACAAAAATCGACCGCTGGTTTTTGAACAAGCTTTTGAAGCTGGCGAATTTTGAAAAGAAAATTGCCGGCGGCCTGTCGGATGAAGACTACTTTGCGGCCAAAAAGCTGGGCTATACCGATGCGGCCCTCACCGCACTCACCGGGAGGGGAGATCTTCCCGGCGCCACGGCAGTGTACAAAATGGTGGACACCTGCGGCGCGGAGTTTGCCGCACAGACTCCCTATTTCTATTCCACCTACGATACGGAATGCGAATCCCGCTCCTTTCCCAAAAGCGGCAAGCCGGTGATCATGGTGCTGGGCAGCGGCCCCATTCGGATCGGGCAGGGCATCGAGTTCGACTATTCCTCCGTCCACTGTGTGTGGACCCTCAAGGAGTTGGGCTACGATGTGGTCATCGTCAACAACAACCCGGAGACGGTTTCCACCGACTATGACACCGCCGACCGGCTGTACTTCGAGCCCTTGTGCCCGGAGGATGTGATGAACATCATCAAGGCGGAAAACCCCATTGGCGTGGTGGTGGCCTTCGGTGGCCAGACAGCCATCAAGCTGACCAAGTTTTTGGATCAAAACGGAATCCAGATTCTGGGCACCTCCGCGGACGGCATCGACATCGCCGAGGACCGGGAGCGGTTTGACAAACTGCTGGAGGAGTTCTCCATCCGCCGGCCCAAGGGACACGGCGTCATGACCATGGACGAGGCGCTGGCCGCGGCAAACGAGCTGGGATATCCTGTTCTGCTGCGTCCCTCCTACGTCATCGGCGGACAGAACATGACCATCGCCTATGACGATGAAAGCGTGCGGCGGTATATGAAGATCATTCTCTCCGGAGAGATCGACAACCCGGTGCTGGTGGACAAATACATGATGGGTACGGAGCTGGAGGTGGATGTGATCTCCGACGGCAAGGACGTGCTCATCCCCGGGATTATGGAGCATATCGAGCGGGCGGGTGTCCACTCGGGAGACTCCATCGCCGTGTACCCGCCCTATAATCTCAACGATCTGATGCTGGAAAAGGTCATCGACTGCTCTACAAAGCTTGCCCTTTCCCTGGGTACCAAGGGGCTGGTCAACATCCAGTATCTCATCTATCACGGAGAACTGTACGTGATCGAGGTAAACCCCCGCGCATCCCGTACCGTTCCCTATATCAGCAAGGTCACCGGCGTGCCCCTGGTGGATATCGCCAGCCGGGTGATGACCGGCGCGGCTCTGGCAGATCTGGGCTACGGCACAGGCCTGTATAAGACGCCGCCGTACTTTGCGGTCAAGGTGCCCGTGTTCTCCTTTGAAAAGTTGTCCGACGTCAACTCCATCCTGGGGCCGGAGATGAAGTCCACCGGCGAGGTGCTGGGCATCGGCCGGACCATGGCGGAAGCCCTGTTCAAGGGACTTACCTCCGCGGGCTTTGATTTGAAGCTTCCCAGTCACGGAAAGATCGGCGCGCTGATCAGCGTGTGCGAGCACGACAACTTTGAAGTGGTGACGCTGGCAAAGAAATTCCACGACCTTGGCATCGAGATCTACGCCACGCCGGATACGGCGAAGGCGATCGCACAGCTGGGCATCGAGGTGCACACCGTGCGGGGCATGGACCAGGGGGACGATATGATGCAGCTGCTGGAATCCGGCAAGGTCAGCTATGTGATCTATACCGGGGCCGTGCACGACGACACGGTGGGCGATTACATCACCCTCCACCGCCGGGCCATCCAGCTGTCCATCGCGTGCCTTACCTCGCTGGATACGGCAAACGCGCTGGCAGATATTTTTGCGTCCCGCTATAACCAGCAGAATACAGAGCCGGTGGATATCAACAACATGCGGACCAAGCGGCAGCGGGTGCGCTTCTCCAAAATGGAGGGCAGTGGAAACGACTATATCTTCATCGACAATTTCGACGAAAAGATCACCTGCCCCGAATCCCTCTGTGTGACCCTGTGCGACCGCAACTACGGCATCGGCGGCACCGGGATTGTGCTCATCGAAAAATCCCACGTGGCGGACGCGAAAATGCGCATCTTCAACCGGGACGGAAGCGAGGGGAAGATGGCCGGCAACAGCATCCGCTGTGTGGCGAAATATCTGTACGACAACGGCATTACGGCGAAGAGTGTGCTGCAGATTGAGACCGCCAGCGGCGTGCGTACCCTGCGTCTGTATACCATGAACGGAAAGGTTTCTTCCGTTTCCGTGGATATGGGGCAGGCGAGCCTGTCTCCGGCAGATATTGGAACCACACTCACAGGCGACGAAATCGTAGACCGTCCGGTAGAGATCGGCGGCGAGGAATACAAGATCACCTGTGTTTCCGTGGGAAATCCCCACTGTGTGGTGTTCTGCGGCCGGGTGGACGATGTGGACATCGAAAAGGTGGGCCCACAGTTTGAAAATGCGGAAATTTTCCCCAACCGGATCAACACGGAATTTGTTCGGGTGGTCAATGAAGCGACGCTGAAAATGCGGGTATGGGAGCGGGGCAACGGGGAGACCCTTGCCTGCGGAACCGGCGCCTGCGCGGCGGTGGTAGCTGCCACGCGATTGGGCCGTCTCAAGAAGGGCACCGATGTGACGGTGAAGCTGCCCGGCGGAGACCTGATCGTGCGGTACACGGACGAAGGCGTCACCCTTACCGGGGAAGCAAAACTGGTGTACGAGGGCGAAGTGGAGCTGTAAAAGAATGCATTCGCACAATATGGCATTTGTAAAGTGCATCTGCTGAAGTGGGAATGCGCTGATTTTAGAAAAAATCAAAAACTTCTTGATTTTTCCGCATGGATATGCTATAATAACAAGGCGCTCTGAAAAGACCACGGAGCGCCGACACGGAGAAGTCGCGTAGTTGGTCGAGCGCGCGCGACTGGAAATCGCGTAACCGTTAAAAGCGGTTCGAGGGTTCGAATCCCTCCTTCTCCGCCACATTAAGACGTCGTCTATGGATATCGCATGGCGGCGCAAAGTTATGGGACACCTCTGTGAATAACAGAGGTGTCCCGCTTTTTGTGTTCATTTTTGATTGTTCTGGACTTTGCTCAGAGATCGAGTTGCACCATTTTTGTGAGTGGGAGAGAAAGGCCGGTTTTACTGGTGAGTCTATCGCACCACTTCTGACACGGATGTTTCTCTCTGCACCACTTTTTCAGAACTGACACGGATAAAGTTTGGGGCAGAAAACTGCCGCTGGGACGAAGTCAACCCCGACATCCGGCCGCTGCCAGAACGGGATTGCGGCGTAATAATAAGCAGCAAGCCGTTTCCCTTGATGCCGCAGAATACCGGAGGCACACGGGGTTCCCAAAGGTGTTGGCGATACGATAGGTCAGGCGAATGGTCAGCAACCGCAGCAATATATTGGCGCCCCCTTAATGTTCTGCCAGATGGGAGACGGCTCCATTCGCGGCGCAGCTTGACACACAAGGAGCCAGTACAGTACAATGAGCTATCATAAACCGTACAGAGAAAAAAGTTGGAAGATTAGAAGACATCATAGTGCGTAAAAGCAACAGGCGTGACAGAGCGGAGGGGTGGCGATTGTACTTCCCTTACGGAAGAACTGAAGTGGAATATTTGAAAGGCAGGGACAAAATCTTAGCCGCGGTTATAGATAAGGTTGGCCACGTTGACCGTGAGGTAGATACCGACCTGTTTTCTTCCGTGGTGCATCACATCATCGGCCAGCAAATATCAACAAAGGCGCAGGCAACAATCTGGGCGAGAATGAAAGCGCAGTTTGGAGAAGTGAACGCTGAGAGCGTTTCGGCAGCCGATATAGACACGCTGCAATCTTTGGGAATGACATTCCGAAAAGCTGAATACATCAAAGATTTTGCTGTAAAAGTGAAAACCGGAGAATTTGCTTTGCAGGAAATTTCCCAATTGCCGGACAGTGAAGCAATCCAGGCGCTGGCTTCTTTGAAAGGGATCGGCGTATGGACAGCGGAAATGATTTTGCTGTTCTGTTTGCAGCGGCCTGACATATTCAGCTTTGACGATCTGGCAATCCAACGCGGACTGCGTATGGTCTACCACCACAGAAAAATAGACCGAAAGCTGTTTGAAAAATACCGCCGGCGGTTCAGCCCCTATTGCAGCGTAGCAAGCTTGTATCTCTGGGCCGTGGCAGGCGGGGCAATCCCTGAAATGAAAGACTATGCGCCGAAAAAGAACAGGAGGAAGTAAGCATGGCGAATATCATTGTTTTGTTTGAAGTGAAGCCTACAAAGGCTGGAAGGAAGAAATACCTTGACCTTGCGGCCATGCTGAAGCCCATGCTTGCCGGATTTGAAGGCTTTATCCGGGCAGAGCGGTTTTCCAGCCTGAACGAGGACGGCAAGCTGCTGTCCATGAATGTGTGGACGGACGAAGCAGCCGTGGAGCGCTGGCGGAATGTCATGCAGCACCGCATGAGCCAGAAAGAGGGGCGGGAGAAACTGTTTGAAAGCTATAAAATTACAGTCTGCTCGGAAATCCGTTCCTACACGGACACAGACCGGGCGCAGGCTCCGCAGGACTCTAACAGATACTTCGGTACGGAGGAATGATATGCAGTACATCAGTCATTACCGCTCACCGATCGGGAATATATTATTGGCTGCCGATGAGATTGGCTTGACCGGTCTCTGGTTTGAGGGACAAAAATATTTTGCACTCCATTTAGACAAAGAGCTTGAGGAACGAGAAATTCCCATTTTTGATCAAGTAAAAGAGTGGCTTACTATTTACTTTTCGGGGAAAGAACCGGATTTTTCTGTTCCCCTCCATTTTACCGGCACGGACTTTCAAAATGAGGTATGGAAGATCCTCTGTACCATTCCATACGGACAGACGATGACATACGGTGAAATTGCAAAGCAGATCGCCGCCAAGAAGGGATTGCCGCGTATGTCAGCGCAGGCCGTAGGCGGCGCGGTAGGTCACAATGAAATCTCCATCATTGTGCCTTGCCACCGTGTCGTGGGAGCAAATGGCAGTCTGACCGGTTATGCCGGTGGGATTGATAAGAAAATAAAGCTATTGCAGTTGGAAAAGGTGGATATGAAACCCCTTTTTGCGCCAAAGAAAAGAAAGGCTGCCCATAATTGAGAAAACTGGTGCAGAGCCGATTAACCGTGTCAAAGTATGATATAGTGTAACAGCAAAACCAGCGATATCCATTGTTGACGTCCCAACACAGAAAAGCACAACATTGTGGAGCCAAACTCTCGTGTTGTGCTTTTATTATTTTTTTATTTTGTATGAATTTGTGGTTAACCAATACCGTCTATCGGATACTATATAGTCGAAAGCTTTCAATAAAGAACCGGAGGTGAGATTTTGGAGCGGGAAAAGGCGGCACAGTTGTTATCTGATAACTTAAAGAATATTTTTGCTTTTTCCCTGTCGCGGCTGTACGATCGGTCAAAAGCGGAGGATTTGACAAACGATATTGTCTGCGAGGTGTTAAAGTGCGCGCATCGATTAAAAAATGACGACGCCTTTTACGGTTTCATGTGGCGGATTGCGGAAAACACTTTCAAGAAACGAATCCGTAAAAACAACTTTCAAACGACAGCGTTTGACGAGGACTTCGTGGGAACATATTGGGTAACACCTGAAGATGAATATCTGAAAGCGGAAGAACTCCATCTTTTGCGCCGCGAGTTGTCCCTGCTTTCAAAGCAGTATCGTGAAACCACGGTCGCGTATTATATTGCCGGCAAGAGCTGTTCCGAAATTTCGGCCGATTTCGGTATCAGTACGGAAATGGTAAAATATTTTCTGTTCAAAGCAAGAAAAATTCTGAAAGAAGGTATTGGTATGATCAGAGAATTCGGAGAAAAGAGTTATCATCCCGGAACATTCCGCATGGACTATTGGGGCAGCGGAGACAATTCCTGTTACTGGCAGCTGTTTTTGAGAAAGCTTCCCGGAAACATTCTCCTCAGCGCTTACTATACCCCTGTAACCATGCAGGAGCTGTCAGTGGAACTTGGCGTTGCCGTGGTGTATCTGGAAGATGAAATTGCATTGCTCATGAAACATGATATCATTCGGAAAATCGGCGATAAATATCAGACAAACATCGTCATTTTTACGGATGATTATGAGAAAGAATTGGCGGAGAAAATCAAACCTGTTTGTCAAAAAGCAGCAGAACAGTTCAACGAAAAGCTGTCAGAAGTTCTTCCCACCCTAAAAGCATTGGATTTCAAAGGAAATGATTATAGCCAGAATCGGCTGAAATGGACCTTTGCAAATCTGGCGATGGTGTTTGCCCTGAACCTTTCCGATAGTATAGGGCGAAAGCGGTTTGGAGATTATCCTCTCCTTTCAAACGGCAGCTATGGATTTGTGTTTGGGTATGACAACGACTATCAAAACCATCATTTTCACGGACTCTATGGCCATTGTGAGAATAGCGATCACACCGCATATTTTTCAGCGGAAAACTATCGCATCCTTGGAGAAAGTCAGTTTTGGGAGCCTGTAAACTGGAATGAATCTGTGGAAGCGATGTGTGACGCCATTCTTGAAAAGTCGCCAGACCCCGATAGTGATATGCTGATAAAACAAATCCGTGACGGGTTTATTGCAAGCCGCGATGGGAAGTTATCAGCGGAATTTCCTGTATTTTCGTCTGATATGCTGGACGGCACCATCTGGCCGATATTAAAACCGTTGGCAGAAGATGTTTGCGGGTGCATGATTCAAGTGTGTGACCTTGCTGCGCAGACGTTGCGGGATTTTATCCCCAAAGCTTTGGTGGAGCAAGGAGAACAGCTTGCATTGATCCATCATCAGGCGGACGTTATGGCCTTGATCGTGGAGACGATGGTCGAGAGGAATTGGCTTGCCATGCCGAAAGGAAATGAAAAACCTTGCGTTTTCGGCGTAAAACGATAATACTGCGCGGCATCAAAGCACAGCCATTGGACAACAACAGCCTTCCATTTTGGAAGGCTGTTGTTGCGTCCATGCCAGGCAGCCATGGATTCAAACAGCCGCAGAAAAATCTTAGATCATTCCGGTTTCTTTGCCTGCGTCCCTGATAAATGATTTGACGATATATATTGAAAAATGTAACGAATTATGATTTAATGTAAGAAAGTAATGTGACAATATAGGTGGGTTGGAAATGTTTTGTAAAAAATGCGGTGCACAAATAGACGAAGATTCTGTTTTTTGCCCTACATGCGGTGCAAATCAAACTGGCATTTCGACAGCAAAAGAAACAGATGAAAAAATGAATGGAAAACAAGAAAACAGTCAAGCCGTTTACAGTGAACAACGAAAAGCACAAGACAAAAAGCAAAAAAAGAAACGCAAGATAATTTTTATCCCGGCAATTGCGATTATGCTTGTGGCCGCTTTTGCAATCGTTGGATATGCGACTTCTTTCTTCGGGCTGTTTCCCGCCCTTCATGCAAAAGCGCCGATCGGGTTGATCTTGAAGTCTTTTTACGCCATGAAAGATTTATCCGGTGCCGAATTTGATTTGTCTGTGGGAAGCAGAGAGGCATCCGGGTATTTTGTATTGGGAGAAGATTTGAAAGATTCCGTGCTGGACCTTCATATAACGGAGAACGATCGCTCTGCAGGAGTTGCTGTAAATCAGGGAAATTATGGTGTTCGTTCTTTGGACAATGATGCGTATGGGTATGAAAGCGGAATAGATGAATATATAGTTATACTTTTTCCGGACAAAGCATTTTTGCCGGAAGGATATGAGAATCCTCTTTTATCAGAGGATTATGAAAAACTCTTAAGATACGGAAAGTCACGGATCGACAATGCTGAAAACGCCAATGAAAAGAGGAATGATCAATTCGAGTTAGATACATGGAAGGCAAATGCTGTCGTTATAAACGATTTGGTGAAAAACAATGCGTTGAATACCCCCCAGATTCAAAAAATCATAGAAAAAATTTTTGAAGAAGAAACCGATCACGCTCTGAAAATATCTGACCAGGCGAAAAAAGAGGCAGGGAAATTCATAACCGAGTTTGTTTTTACGGAATGTGAGCGGGAATCGGTTTACAGCAAATTTATATATGATTTTAACAGATCCAAAAGCGGAAAATTGAACAGATACTCCTTCAGCTTGGATATCTCGAATTTTACGGTTGCTTTTTTAGAATATTTTCGTGACCGCCTTATTGATTTTCCGGCGTTGGAAAAATCTTTAGACAATTACATAAAGTCCGTAAATTCAGATAACTTCTTTAATACAAAAGGGTTTATTGACTACACGCTGAGAGAAATACGAAACCATTTAGAAGAAGCTCCCAAAATAAACGATATGTATGTTTCGATGGAAATGGATAAAAGGAACTTCTTCCATTCTTTTGAAATGCGTTGGGTTGATCAAAACTACGGGATGCATTTCTCAATGGGATTGCAAATGAAAAATCACAATAAGGTCAAACCGGATACAGACAGTATCGATGCATTTCTTGATGAAGCCGAAAAATATGTGGAAACGCAGTCTGCGTACAATCAATACTTGGAAAGCAAAGTTGAAAAAATAAATCATCAGCCAGATCAAACAGATTGCAAAACAACGGAAAAGAAATTCTTTGATTTTGACAGCGACGGAGTCCTTGACCTATATTACCAAATTCAATATGAAGAGAAAACAATGGGCCTTACCTGCATGAGAGAAGGTCTTTGCACAATCGCAGACGGCAAAGTTGTGGAATTGTTTGCAGAGGACGAAGGCGGATACAGCGGATACGGCGGGGACGCATGTATCTCAACAGCCTACAGCAGGGATTTGTCAAAGCACGTTCTTTGCGTTGCAGGGCATGCGTATGAGGGGGCGAAGGTACTGTACCATAATTATTATTCAATGGAAAACGGGAATTTGACACCGCTTGACAAGCTGTTATACTATGAAAGTCCGGAAGATGCATATGTTAAAGTGGATGGCAAAAAAGTTGACGAAGAAACGTTTTTCAAGACTGCCGATAAATACGCCGAACCAACTGACCGTACGTACATATTTACAGAACATCGTTGGAAACCCTTGCGTACCGAGATGGAAGAAAACGGATTTCAATTGGGTATTTCAAGGACTGCCGATTCAAATGTTCTTTCGACAAGCGATGCGGCAGATCCCGGCGCAGCTGCAGTCAATATAGATGATTACGCTGGACAGTGGCATATCGATGGGCAGCAGTATGACAGGGATTATCATGCGTACGAAAAAAACTTATCCATCGTTCGTTACGGTGAAAATTCCCTCTTTTTTCAACTGTTTTATTTCCGTTCGGGCTCCATATCTTCAGCAGTGGCGCTTGACGGAAACAAGGCCGATTTCACATACGAAGACGGGCAATATACCGTCATCGGAACATTGACTTTTCACGAAGACTCCATTACAGTTGAGATCAAAAACTCCAATGCTTCGTATATGCCGCTTGAAACCATGACCTTTGACAGCAGAGAAGCGTATGATGACGGATTTTGCCCTCGCTGTGGCAGAGAAATCATGTATGGGAACGCGTGCGACTGTACTTGGTGCGATAAATGTAAAGCCTGGATGGGCAGCCATGGGCATGAGGAAGGGGAATAGGAGGAACGGATAGTACCAAATGCGTTAAACAGGAACGAAAGGAAGACCAACTTCGATTCAAAATTATTACGGGTGCGTCATTTCTCTGGTGCAACTTTCACCCGCCAGAATCTCCAAAAGATCTTTTTTAGCTTCCTTTTATACGAGATACCATTGTATCGACCCCCGAGGGTTGGATGCAATGGTATTTTTACGTTTTGCGGCAGCAAAGCAAAAGTTTTTTGTGTCATCCAGGGGGCGGCGAAAAAACGCGAAAATCCAAAAAACATATTGAATAGTATAGAAAAATATGCTAATATATTATAAATAAAACTTGCAAAATTGTAAAAAACAGACAAATTTCAAGTTTGCGGCATCCCCAAAGGAGCATCGTATGAAGAAACTCAAAAACAACTGGTACATGATTCGCTTTGTTTTGCGGTATGCCCCCGGCATGTTTATCCTGAAAATCATAAGCACGCTTACCTCCCTTGCAGTCAATATAGGATGCAATGTCTTTTTCTTAAAAACGGTTGTGGATGCTATGGAATACGGCGGAGATTTCCAAAAGATTTTGCTTTTTATTGCAGCCATCGGCGCACTCATTATATTTGATGGCATTTTGACAAGTATATACCAGGAAAGAATCAGCCCCAAGGGCACGCTGAAAATACATAAGGGGATGCACAATCAAATATTTGATAAAATCAAACATGTAGAGCTGGAAAACTTTGACGATTCCGACTTCTATAACAGCTATATTCTGGCGATCAACGAGGCGGACAACTGTGCGCTGCGCTCCTTCAATGTCGTTACTTCCCTTATATCCAACATACTTGCCGCGCTGTCCTTTTCCAGCATTGCCATATTTTACGATCCCATGCTGCTGGTATTTTCCATTGTGCCGGTCGTTGCAACGACTTTTTTCGGGATTTGGCAAAGCCATATTTCTGTAGCCAAAAGAGAAGAAAGCATTTACCCCGAAAGAAAGGGCGACTATTCGAAGCGGGTGTTCTATCTGCAGCAGTATGCAAAGGAGCTGCGCCTCTATCCTTCCATGAACAAAAAGGTTGTGGACGAATTCAATGATTCTGTCCAGGACAGGGCCCATATCATCGATAAATACAGCTTCAAAATGACGGTGATCAGTTTTTTATGCAGTCATTTTCAGGTCATCTTCTGTGTCTTATGTATGTCCATATACATTTCCTGGCGTGTGATCGTGCAGGGATCCCTTTCCGCCGGCGTCTTTGTGGCGATGTTTACAGCCGTAAACAACTTCACCTATTCCGTCGGCGCTATATTTAATTCCATCCCCCAGATAACGGAAAATGGGCTGTACGCGGAAAGGGTACGGAAGATTCTGGATTACCGGAGCAAAATGGAAAATCCCGATGCAGTGCCTGTGGAACCGGAAGCGTTTTTAGCGTCCTTCCGTGAAATCGAGCTGAGAAATGTCAGCTTCAGGTATCCAGGCAGCGATACATTCGTGCTCCGGAATATCAATCTGAAAATCCATGACGGAGAGCGGATCGCACTGGTAGGATTTAACGGAGCGGGCAAGTCCACCCTGGTCAAGCTGATCATGCGGCTGTACGACCCCACGGAGGGGGAGATCCGGATCAACGGAGTCAATATAAAGGAAATCGATGTAAAAACCTATCGGAAGCTGTTCCAGGTGGTGTTTCAGGACTTCCAGCTTTACGCCTTCTCGCTGGGGTCCAACATCATGATGCGGGATCCGGTGCCCGGCGACGATCGTGTCATCGACGATGCGCTGGACAAAAGTCATCTGTCGGATTTCAAAGACCTGAAAGAAAAAAACCTCACCCGAGAATTCGATAAGGACGGGCTGATCCCCTCCGGCGGGCAGTCCCAGAAAATCGCCATTGCCAGGGCCCTGGCCGCAAACAACGGACGGCTGGTGGTGATGGACGAGGCCTCCAGCGCCCTGGACCCGGTTTCGGAGTACAATATCAACAAGTCCATTTTCGACAACACGGCAGGCAAGAGCATGATCATCATCTCCCACAGGCTGTCAACGGTTCAATATGCCGATAAAATTTACTATTTGAACGAGGGCAGGATCACAGAATCCGGCACCCATGGGGAGCTGATCGGACAGCGGGGGGACTACTGCGCCATGTACGAAAAGCAGGCGGAAAGCTATCGGTTGTAAGTGACAATCCCCCTGTCGACTGCGTCGACACCCCCCTTTGCACAAGGGGGGGCAATCTAATATAAGCTTCCCCTTCGTGGGGGCTGCGCAGCAGACCCGGGGGTGGTGGCGCAATATCTTTATAAAAGCCTCCCCTGTGTAAGGGGAGGTGGCGGCTTTGCCGCCGGAGGGGTTGTAAAGGGAGAACAATCCCCCTGTCAACTTCGTTGACATCCCCCTTTGCACAAGGGGGACTTCTAAATTTTGACCTCCCCACAAGGGAGCCTCTAACACCAAGCCTCCCCAGTACGGGGGCTGCGCAGCAGACCCGGGGGTGGTGGCACGGCGTAGCCGTGACGGTGGGGTTGTTACATCCCATTTTCCTATTTTCCCAAAAGCAAGCTAAAATAAGACATGTTTTGCATATATAGGAGGGAAATCTATGAAAAAACACGGCGCTGTTTTTGTCCTGGCGGCGATGCTTTTCTTTCTCTTTGGATGCAGCGCGACCACCATCACGGAACGGGAAGGCAACTATTTGTATGGGGTGGGCGAGGACATCCATGTGATCGATATCGACACCAGAGAACACATCGGCACGCTGAAAGTGACCGAGGTCGTACTGCTGTCTGACACCCCCTTTACGGTGACGGAAAGAACCGGCACGGACGAAAACGGCAGCGACATATATGAAACCGTTTCCTGCGCGCAGCTGGTGCAGATCTTTTATCAATACGACGACCGGGGAAACGGAAAGGATATTTCCGCGGCAAACTTTACCGCTTACGACGCCGCAGGGAAAAGGGGCGAAATCGATCCGGCGGGATATACCGGGGAGAGCAGGGAGGACAGCGACTTTTTTCTTGTAGCATTGGAAAACAAAAGCGCTGCGATCCGGCTGGATTTTCAGTACAATGTCCTGCAGACCACCGCCACGGCAAAAATGCAGCTGCCCCTGTCTCAGGCGGGGGCTGACAGCACCGCCCAGAGTGCGCCCCCGGAAACGGGTGAGCCCCTGACTGCGCCGGAAACGGACAGTGAGACCAGCGAGGTCCCAACAGAGCGGGAAACGAGCGGGGCAACTACAGAACCGGAAACCAGCGAAGCTTTGGAAAATGCAGGGACAGAAGGGGAGGGCGACTCTGCGCAGGTTGCCGTTTTATATGTGATCATCGGCGTCCTGGCCGCTGCTGTGGTTTTGCTTTTGATCGTTCTGTTTGTCCGCCTGTAAAAAACAAGTGCCGGCTCCAATTTTTGGAGCCGGCACTTGCCGCAAAAGGAAGGATTTTGTCCTTTGCACTGCAAACGCCTTGACAAGTGCACCGGTTGTGGTAAAATGTGGAGGAAATCACTCTTGCAGAAGGAGAAAGCTATGAAAGAAGCATTGAAAGTGGGCGTTATCGGTCTGGGAGAGCGGGGATACAGCACACTCACGGGGCTCCTTTGCGATATGGAGTCTATTCGCATCACCTATGTGTGCGACGCCTATGAAGACCGGGCGCTGCGGGGACAGCAGGGCGTTTTGGAGAAAAAGGGGTATGCGCCCAGGCATACGACGGACTGGCGGGCGCTCATCGAGGATCCGGATGTGGAGGTGGTGGTGATCGCATCCGCCTGGGAGAACCACATCCCGGCGGCGGTGGCGGCCATGCGCGCCGGAAAGTATGTGGGCTGCGAGGTAGGCGGCGCCTATTCCATTGACGACTGCTGGGAGCTGGTCCGCGCCTATGAAGAGACAGGCAGACACTGCATGATGTTGGAGAACTGCTGCTTCGGCCGGGAGGAGCTGATGGTGCTGCGCATGGTCCGCGAAGGTCTGTTTGGGAAAATCGTGGCCTGTGAGGGTGGATACCAGCACGATTTGCGCCGGGAGATTGTATATGGAAAAGAGAACCGGCACTATCGCCTGCGCAACTACAAAAGCCGCAACTGCGAAAATTATCCCACCCATGAGCTGGGGCCCATTGCAAAAGTATTGCGTATCGGCCGAGGAAACCGGATGCTGACCTTGTCCTCCATGGCTTCCGGCGCCTGGGGGCTGAACGAATATGCCAGAGGGCAGGAGGGGGCGGATCCCGCCCTGCAAACAGCCCGCTTTGCCCAGGGGGATATTGTAAAGACCAATATTTTGTGTGCGGGGGGAGAACTGATCACTCTCACTCTGGATACCACGCTCCCCCGACACTACAGCCGGGGCTTTACGGTGCGGGGGACAAAGGGGAGCTATACCGATCTGACCAAGGCGGTGTTTTTGGACAGCCTGGGAGAGAGCGGCAACGGACTGTACGAAAATCTGGACCAGTATCGGGAAAAATGGGAGCATCCCATCTGGCAGCGGTATCTCAAGGAGGGGGTAAAGGGCGGCCACGACGGAATGGACTGGCTGGTATACTCCGCCTTTTTTGAGGGGATTCTAAGCGGGCATCAGCCGGTGATCGATACATACGATATGGCGTCCTGGATGGCCATCACGCCCCTGTCGGAGGCCTCCATCGCCGGCGGCGGCCGGCCGGTGGAGGTCCCGGACTTCACCCGGGGACAGTGGCTGTGCCGCGAGGACAAAAACGACGGGGAATACTCTTTGGATGTGTAATATTTAGTAGACAATCCCCCTGTCAACTACGCTGACAATCCCGCGGAGTTGCTTGGCAACTCCCCACAAGGGGTCTTTCTATCATTTTAGCCTCCCCTGTGTAAGGGGAGGTGTCAGCGAAGCTGACGAAGGGGTTGTAATCAGTTAAACAATTCCCCAGCCGGCAAAGCCGGCAGCCCCCTTTACACAAGGGGGCCTAGGCAACCCCAGCCTCCCCTGTGCGGGGGCTGCGCAGCAGACCCTGGGGTGATGGCGCAATTTTTTATAAAAGCCTCCCCTTCCTCGTGAAGGGGAGGTGGGTTTTGCGAAGCAAAACTCGGAAGGGTTGTAAAAAGACAATCCCTCACCCGCTGCGCGGGAGCTCCCTTAGCGGCTCTGCAAGAGACGCCCACATGGGAGCCTTTTATCTTACGCCTCCCCTTCGTAGGGGCTGCGCAGCAGACCCTGGGGTGGTGTCGGCGAAGCTGACGGAGGGGTTGTAAAATACTGCCCCTAACTTTTCAAAATAGTATGTTTTTCATTAACAGACCAAATTTTTACTTTTCTGTAACATCGTGACAGCTCTGGTGACTAATAGAGTGAAAGGAGATTTTGGATGAAAGAAATAGAAGCCTTGTACAGCGCCTATAAAGATGACGTTTTTCGGTATCTTTATTCTTTGACCCGTGATACATCCCTTTCAGAAGATTTGATGCAGGATACTTTTGTAAAAGCAATCCTTTCCATCCACAGGTTTAGAAGGGACTGTACAGTCAAAACATGGCTGCTGTCCATTGCAAGAAAACTGTGGATGCAGAATTTACGATGGAAAAAGGCCCATAGGGAAGTGTCAGCCATGTTGATTGTTCCCACGCTGACAGATTCTGTGGAAACATTTCTGGATACGCAGATGGAACAAAAAATCATAGACCGAGTACATGCGTTGCTTTTGGAGCGGGACGATATGACCCGAAAAGTAATGCACATGCGATTTGAAGGATGCAGCTATGGCGAAATTGGTCAGGGCTTGGGTATTTCGGAATCCTCTGCAAGGGTAATTTTCTTTCGTACAAAAGGGTGGCTAAAGGTCAAGTTAAAGGAGGAAAAGTTGCTTGAATAACCAATGTGATATTGTCCAGGACTTGATCCCGCTTGTGCAGGATGATGCGGCCAGTGCCGAGAGCCGGAAATTTGTAGAAACCCACATTGCTGAGTGTGAAGCTTGCCTGGCTGTTTTTGAAGCTGCCAGGAAAGAGGATTCTCCTGTGAGTACAGACGACCGCAAAAATCTCCGGCAGATCAAGAAAAAATTGTATATTGGATTTGCCTGTATATTTCTTATATGCCTTGGGGTATGTTCGTTTCTCCCTTTTGACAACAGCAGCGGCGCCTTTTTTTACAACCTCTATTTTATGCCTCTGCTGGGAGCTGCAGGCGCGGTGATTTTCCGCAGAAGATGGTACATTACGCCTGTGCTCGTATATGTATTTTCTGGTGCTGCGTTTTGGATTCGGGAAGGGGATTTGTGGATTTCCCTGCAAATGGGACTTCTTTGTGCCATTGCATCCTTGAGCGGCTGTCTGATTGCAGTTTTGCTGCGGTTTGCCATTAAAGGAAGGAGGTGGAAGTAAGATGACGAATCTTCGAAAGGCAGGGCTTACTGCCTTGCGCATCGCTGCAGCTGTAGCAGCCCTTGCACTGATCGGATTGGTACTGGCCTTTGCCAATGCGGTAGCGGGGAACCCCATTTCCAAAGCGATTGCGAGAAATCGGGCAGAAGTGTATTTGAAAGAGGTTTACCCAGAAAGCACGATAGATGCGGTTTCCTATAATTTAATAGACGAATCCTATGGAGTAAAATATACGATAGACGGCGAACAGAGAACCATCAACTGCAAAGGAAAAAGAATTACGGATTACAATGCTGCGGCATATTATAAAGAAAAATTTGAAAGGGATTTTCAAGAGGTAAAAGAAGAGATAGAAACAGATGTTCTGTCGTTGCATGCATCTGCGGAAATGGATATCATTGCAGATGGGGCGTACAGTACAGATTTTGACAAATTAACTCTGGGTATCCGCCTACTTCTTACCATAGAAAATACAGATGCTGACATTTCCAAGAAGGACAGCGGGCAGATGGCGGCAAAAGTAACCAGACAGGTTTTGGATGTTTTGGAAAGTATGTATCACATAGACGGAATAGATGTGGTATATCTAGATGCATTCGGTCGATACGATATTTGGCTCCAGTCTGGCACGTTTTCCCTGGAACAGCTTCAGCAGAATACAAAGAGAGCGGAGCCGGCGGGAGAATATGAGGAGTCTTTTGTTTCCGGTTTAACTAAAACCACATCTTGAAAAAGGGGCAAAAGCAGGAGAAGTAACGCGATTATATGAATAAATAAACAGACGGCATGTTAATTGCCGTCTGTTTATTACGTTATTTGTAAGAACCCATAGGACGACTGGAGAGTATGAGAGTCATATAATTTGATGCTTGTGATTTTGGAGTGATATTAAAGTAACTATGATGTTTCCAAATTTCTTCATCTCCCCAGCTAATATTCCATAAATTATTTTCAATGCTTCCATATACCCGGATGTCGTTCCACTCATATGCATACTCAACTAAGCCATCACAGCGCATACTTGTTATTTCGTATGTACGAACCCACTTTCCGTAGCGATCAGAAGAATAATTAAGTTGATATCTTACATCGTAGGGTATATTTTCAGATGCCAATGCTCTTCCAGTAGTTAGAGCATATCCTCTTTGTACGTTTGATAATCCAGCTTTGGGTTTATACACACCCTTGAAACCATTTGATCCCACAAAATCCAACCAAGTACCATATTTAGTATTATGTCCATCAGTATGAATTATTGTATTATTTTCGTAAGTAGAGGAAGGTTGATTCATCAAACCGGCATGCCATTCAATTCCAAAAGCTACACCGTCTCTATAAATAGCATAGCCTTCATATCCGGATGTAACTGCAACCGCATCGATTGAAAGAATTGAAATTGAAAATATGCTGACGGTGATAATCAATATATAAATCAACTTTTTCATCATTTTAATTCACCTCGTTATAAAATTGAGCCCATCTTGGATTTGCATTGGTTCCTGTCAACGCAATGCGGGATGCAGCTGCATTTGCTTTCTTGACGGTTTTTTCAGAGACAGCATTTTCGCTTCTGGTCATTGGCGTAACTTGACAAGCGGATAAAGGTTCACTCAGCTCCTTTAAGGGGTTGATTTCCATGGCCTTACATACTATGTCGATCGCTTCTTCCGACCCAGATTCTGCCATTGCTGTTAAGGTAAGATAGTTTTGGTCTATGGCGTATACCTTAAAGGAATTATCAATGTTGGGATTTTCCACAATTGTGGTGATCGCCTGGGCGTCTGTCATATCAGATAATGCTAGAATAGCACAGTCCTGTAATTTGTCACCTGCCTCAAAAGTATTGATGATATTACTGCAAAGATCAATAAACGCAGCCTTTTCTAATTCGAGTCGTTTTGTAAAAGCTTTTTGAATGCGGGCTTCTCTGTATACCTCTGACATGACCTTTAGTGCGGCATTTACCTTTTCTGGCGTCTGCGTTTTATAGGTTTCCAGTATATTTTTGGAAATATCTATTGCGCTTTCGCTGTCAAATTTGTTTAGCTTTTTAATTGCCTGAAAGGCCAGCATATCATCTTTCTCGCAGGCAATTGATTGAAGCATTTGCTTGCCTGCTGTATCTGTAAAGTCCAAAAGGATGATAATATTTTCTTTGAGAATGGTCTCGACAGAACTGTCCAAAAGTAGATTTCGGATGGTTTCATTCCCTTGTGCAGTCCGGCCTGTAAAACCTGATGCGTTATCGCTACCGTATATTTGTACAAGGGTCACTCTGAAAGATAGATCATTTGATGAATCTGTGATCATGGAAATCAACTCATCTTCAGAATACTCGTTGATTCGTTCGTTGAGCCCTGCCGCAAATGGGATTGCATTATTAATGTCTGACTGGGAACTCTCCGCAAAAGCGGTTTTCACTTCCTGGGTAAATTCTGCTTTTGGAAGTGTCTGCAAACTCATTAGAACTTGCTCAGGGGATGTATTTTCGTACTTTTCCAGAATACTTGCTTGCTGTGCGACAAACGTAGTACCTGATGTCATAAAGGACATCAGCAAAACCAATAGTGCAATAACGACAGCTTTTTTCATTTTTGTCTCCTTTTCAAGTTTTATACAGTCATGTTTTCTCCAGCCTTGTAGGACCTTTTTTGTGCCTGTGATGAAACGGATCCTGTCAGGAATCAAAAAACCATTGGACCGTACCTCCTTCTGCCACTACCGTTTTATCAGGTGCATGGCTGTCTACTCTCCGGTGCCGGGGAGTTTTTTGTTAAAATGTCTGTGTATATTTTTTAGGTAGTAAATATGTATTTCCCTTCAGCTTTGTGGTGGTCGAAAACTTATACTGCGGTCAGCTACAACCAGTTGTGGCGATAAGAAACAGCGAGACTTAAGTCAAGGCTATGTATTTTGTTTTTCGACTTCCAAAATTGGGTGGTTTTTCTATTGGCATTCTATAACATCATTATAAAAATGTCAACATATATCATAAATTAATTGAATAGATTTTTAATTATTTGTTTATATTGCAAAAATAAATTTGCATAAAAATAGTAACACCAATTACAAGGAGACAGCTTTCTAAATTGATACAATAATTATTCTTTAGTGCAAATAGCCTTTTGCACAAGGGATCCTGTACAAACCCAAACTTCCCCTTCGTGGGGGCTGCGCAGCAGACCCGGGGGTGGTGGCATCGTAGCTACATTAAATAAAGCCTCCCCTTCCTCGTGAAGGGGAGGTGGCGCAACGCAGTTGCGACGGAGGGGTTGTCAATATATCCTTTCCCATAAACAAATCTTCCAATATCTTTTGTGAATTTCTTTCTTTCCCTTGATTCTTCCGGCAATTTTTGGTACATTATACTAAGGAAAAATTTGAAAAGGCTGGTGCCAGCATGAATACTGTCTCTTATACCTTAAACAATACAACTTTTACCTTTGATACGGCTACCGGTGCGCTCCAGTGCCTGGAGTACCCCGGCGTGCCGCCTATGATGCAGGAGGGAAAGGGTCTGTTTGACTTGTCCTGGCCTGTCCATACGGATTACGATACCCTGCGGCTGCATCCCACGGGGAAATACCACAGCACTCCGCCTGCAATTGCCTGTGACGGCAATACGATTACCCTTACATATCACAGCATTCCCTGGACGGTGCCGGCACCCGCGGATCTGGCACAGCTGCAGGGAGGCGTGTCCGCCACGGTGACACTGCGTGCCTGCGAGGACGGCAGATCTGTCGCCATGCGCCTGCTGGTGGAGAATCGCTCGGACACGGAGGTCGTCCAGGTGCTGTTTCCGGATATGAACGGCATCGTTCCCACCAGCGACGCCGAGCACGATGTGCTCACCATGCTGGGCGGGCGGGAAAGGCCCTTTGTGGAGCTGAAAAGCACACCGAAGACCCGGGAAAACTTTTTTGCCTGGACAGAGTCCTGCGCCGGCCGGTTCCACCGGGCGGGGGGATTCCAGCCCGGTCCGATGATCGGGCGGTGGTACGACATGGGCAGCCGCAAGGGCGGCTTTTCCATGTACCGCAAGCACTGGGGCTGGGGTCCCGATGACCCCAAAGAGATGGGGTACGGCGAGCAGCTGTGGGTCAAGCTGGATAACCTGACCGGCAAACTCCGCCTCGCCTTTCTGCGGGATACCAAGGTAGGCAGGGGAGAGGTCTACGATTCCGGAGAGTATATCCTCACCGCCCACACCGGTCCGTGGATTCAGGGCGTCGGCGCCTATCGGGAATATGTGCAGTCCCAGGTGCACCGGGTGGTAGAGGTGCCCAGGCGGGCGAGAGAGATGTTTGGGTTCCGGACGGTGTTCATGGCCAACGGATACACCAGGGACCCCGACGACTACAGCTGGAAATACGACGATATGCCCACCCTTGCAGCAGATATGAAGGAACACGGTCTGTACGATCTGAACGTGTGGGGAGCATTTATGTTCACCCTGCCCACCGGCCCTCACTGCTTTTATGAAGAATGGGGCGGACTGGAATGCTGGAAAAAAAATGTGGAAAAACTGCGGGAAATGGGGGTTGTGGTGACGCCTCTGGTGTCCTGGATCTCCCTTTGGGATCAGACGGCCAAGAACTACGGCATCACCGAGCGCAGCGGATCTTGGGCGGAGACTCCCAAATCCATTCCCATGTTCAAGGCGCCCTACTGCGAGCGCTGGAGCTGCTACCAGATTCACGACCACTCCCCCGAAAACTGGCGGCGGGACATCCGGGAGGGCCTGCGGTTTTTCCGGGACGAGGCGGGATGCCCCGATATCTGCTGGGACCAGTATGTGCTGGGGGACAACCAGGACGACATCGTACACGACATCATCAACGAATACCGTTTGGAAACAGAAAAAATGTACCCGGGCACGGTCTTCTCCTCCGAATCCACTCTGTATTTTGAATCGGAGCTGGACAATACGGACTTTACCTGGAACTGGCTGTACTGGCCGGGCAGGGGAGACATGCGCCCGTATATGCACGTGGTGCGCACCCTGCGCCCCAACATCAACGTGGACTCAGAACCTTCCTATGTAAAATTTATATTCATGGACAATTATGTGATCAACGTGTACCCGTCCAAGCCGGAAAACTACAACGGCAGCGCGCTGATCCGGGAATATCCTGAATTTTCCAAGGCGGTAAAAACCTGCGCCGCACTGCGCCGGGCGTACCTGGATTACTTTGTGGACGGCGTCATGGTGTCTGACTGCCCGGTGGACATGGAACAGGGTGTGCCCTGCCGGATCACGGGCTATCAGAAGGACGACGCGCTTTTGCTGATCGTTTACAAGTATAAGGACGAGGATGCGTGCCTTCCCCTGGACCTTGCCGATTATCTGCCGGGAGACTGTTTCTCCTACCGGATCTGCAATGAACAAAACCAGGTGATCGGAGAGGGAAGTGTGGGCGCGGCGGACAATCTCACCGTATCCGGTGAAAAAGACGCGCTGTATATGATCGAACTGTTTCCAAAGGATAGCCGGAGGGCCCAGTGAGCAGCATTATTCTGGAAAAACTTTTGATCATGATGATCATGGCGCTGATCGGGTTTGTTTGCGGAAAGGCGGGGCTCATCGACGGCGCCACAAACAAGAAGCTGTCGAATTTGTCCCTCCTCGTGATCAACCCCCTTCTCATTTTTGTCTCATACCAGATGCCCTATGAAAAAGAGATCGCCGTCAATTTGGGGATCGTGTTTTTGCTTTCCGTGCTTTCCTACGGGATCCAGCTGGGTGTGGCGGTGCTGCTGGTGAGAGGGAAGGGCAACCCGGCTGCCGGGGTAGAGCGGATGTCGCTGGCCTTTTCCAACAACGGATATATCGGCATTCCCCTGGTGCAGGGGGTGTTCGGGGCCGAAGGCGTGATTTACATGACCATGTTTGTCACCGTGTTCAATATCATTTTGTGGACGGTGGGCGTGCTGTTTATGACGGGGAAAACCAGCCTGCGGCAGGCGGTGAAAAACCTTTGCTCCCCGGCGATTTTTATGGTGCTGCTGGGCCTTTTGTTTTTCTTTTTGCATATTTCTCTGCCCTCCATTCTTCTGGAACCGCTGGAAACGGTGGGGAATATGAATACGCCCTTTGCCATGCTGATCGCCGGTGCCACCCTTGCCGGGTCCAACCTGCTGGGATGTCTGAAAAAGCCCCGGCTGTACTTTTTGTCTGCCGCAAAGCTTTTGCTGATTCCGTTTCTCACAGTGCTGGCACTGGTGGGATTTGCGCGTCTCGGCGTAGATTCCATGCTCATTGCGGTCGTAGTGATCGGAGTTGCCTGTCCCACAGCGGCGGCGTGTACCATGTTTGCCCATCGGTATCAAAAGGACAGCGCCTATGCGTCGGAGCTGTTTGCAGCGACTACGATCTTGTCCGCGGCCACCATTCCCGCCGTCATTTGGTTGATGCATCTTTTGCTGGAACGCCTGGCGGGATAATTCCATTTTTTGCGGGGGAGGATTATGCATCCCATCAAGCATTTTGTCACCATAACAAAGCATCGGCACAAGGTGATCGGACACTGCCGCCGGGCCGGCATTTTCTGGCAGGGACTGCTTCACGACCTGTCCAAATATTCCCCGGCGGAGTTTTTCCGGGGCGCGAAATACTATCAGGGAAATCAAAGCCCCAACGTGCAGGAGCGGAAGGAACATGGATACTCCGCCGCCTGGCTGCATCACAAGGGGCGCAACCGGCACCACTTTGAGTATTGGACAGACTATCATCCTGCAGAGCGAAGGATCCTGCCGGTAAAGATGCCCCTGCGGTACGTGATCGAAATGTTCTGCGACCGGGTGGCGGCCAGCAAGATCTATCGGGGCGCGGCATATACGGACCAGGATCCGCTGGAGTATTTTGCACATGGCAAGGCCATGCGAACGATCCACCCGGAGACGTCGGCATTTTTGGAGCAGTTGCTCACCATGCTGGCAGAGCGGGGAGAGGCGGAGACATTTGCCTATATTCGGTCGTATTTGCGCAGCCACAACACGTATTGAGGCAGAGACAAGAACAACCCCTCCGCCAGCTTCGCTGACACCACCCCCGGGTCTGCTGCGCAGCCCCCACGAAGGGGAGGCAAAGAAAAAAGTCCCCCTTGTGTAAAGGGGGATGTCAACGAAGTTGACAGGGGGATTGTTTTCTTTTACAACCCTTCCGACTCGCCTACGGCGAGCCACCTCCCCTTACACAGGGGAGGCTTTTATAAAGATATTGCGTCACCACCCCCGGGTCTGCTACGCAGCCCCCACGAAGGGGAGGCTTTTATAAAGAAATTGCATCACCACCTCCGGGTCTGCCGCGCAGCTCCCGCGAAGGGAGGGCGTAAGATAAAAGGCTCCCATGTGGGCGTCTCTTGCAGAGCCGCTAAGGGGGCTGGCTCCGCGCATGCGGAGTCTGGAGGATTGTTCCCTCAAGGATTCCTTGTGCACGCGCAGGCAGCCTTTTCTTTTTCTTTCTTACATATGCCTTTGCCGGTAAAGGGGCGGGTGCATGACAGGTTTACTGCAGTCCGGCAACCGGATGTTCGCCGTAGCCGGCCCAGCCGACCTGTCCGTCCGCGTACCCGATCTGTCCGTCCATTTCAAGTTTGCACCACTGATGGGTCCATTGATTCTCATTGACATGCTCCCATTGATAGCCCATGTACTCCAATACCAGCCCAAGCGCTCGTGTACATCCGGCGCAGGAGGCCTCCCCGGCGATAAACACACCGTAGGGACGGTCATAATTGTCCCCGGATTCCTTATGTACCCCTTGGTAATAATAGCTGCTGACGATCTGTGCCGCCTGGGAAACCCGTTCCAGATCGGTCCCCGGGCCAATGCTGGCGGCGATCTGCCGGGCAACTTCCTCCGCCTGCCGGTCCTGCTCGCTTCGGACAGATTGGACAGCGTTGCCGCTGGGGGCGACATTTGCAGTACCGTCACCGGTTTCCCCCTGCGTATCGCCGGACGAACTTGCCGGCGGGTCCGGTTCTGGAGTGGGCAAAACCGGGTCGGGATCGGGCTGGACCGGTTCCGGAGTCTTGTCGGTGGTGGCGCTGACTGCCGCCGTCTGCGGCCCGGAAAACGTCTTTCCGTCCATCGTTACAGAGACCGCAACCTTATAAAACCGTGTGGTTTGCTCCGGCAGCTCCGTGTGCGCGTAGCTGGTTTGGGCTGCCTGTTCCAGCAGGGCCGTGTATTCCCCGTCTTCCGCTTCTGCCGTATACAGGGTATAGGATACCCGGGGAGGCGAGCCGTCGGCATTTTCGGCGTCCAGCGCATAAGCTTCCCAAGTTACTGCGATCTCGGAATCACTTACCATGCTGGCTGTAAGGCCTGTTACCTCGCCCACGCTGGGTGAACCGGTCTGCACGGGGTCTGCAGCGACAGTCTTTGAAACAACAAGCTCGCGGTTGTCGTCCCGGTAAACCGATTTGACCGAGACTTCATATACCGTGTCCGCTTCCAGCCCTTCAAACACCGCTTCGGTTTGTTCCACTGTTTGAGTGAGCTCTTTTGGATCTGCTTCTTCTATTCCCAAGTAGCTGTCTGTGCTTTGCTCTGCAGATTCTTCCGTTGAGTCGCCCGCGGCCTCTGTATCGGCTTTTTGCAGGGTGACAATATATTCTGTCGCTTCCTCCACCGGATCCCACTTTGCCTGCACCCCGTGAAGCCCGTCCGCTTCCACTTGCAGGTTATCCGGCGGTGCGATCTCCGAAGGACCAACACTGCATCCCCCAAGAACGGCCGTCAAACAGGCCACGGCCGTAAGGATCGCAATCTTTTTTCGTGTTGCCTGGTTCATTTTTTCACTCCTTCCGTCGCAGACAGGGACTGCTGTAACATTTCCATTTATCATTATAGCACCATCCGACAGGAAAATCCAGCCCTCTCTCGTTCCACAAAAAAATTCCGCTTTTTCTTTCGAAAAAGCGGAGCTCCTTTTGCGTGGTTCCCGGAGAAGCGTTTTTCAGCGGTGAAATTTTTCGATATCGGCGCTTACCTTCCGCTCATAATCGATAATTTCCCCGCATAGATCTGCTACCTGGCGGTCGCAGCGCAATCCATACTTTGCATATGCCTGTGACAGGGAATCTGCGCCCATATGGGTCCCCTTTGCCACCATGTCTGCAATGTGGGAATCGGTGCTGTCGATCAGGGTGTTGACGCCGATGCCGAACTTTGCCATGGCCTTTTCCATAAGGCCGGGCTGCCGCGGCGGGATGCTGCGCTGGTGCATCAGGTCGCTTGTACGGGCTGCCAGCCCGCTGTAATTTTCGATTTGTGCGGTCAGCTCCGTAATCATGGATTTCCCCCTGACCTTGGACATTACATTGTTGATGTTTTCCACAGCCATTTTTGTATTGCTGTACATTTGCGCCAGCAGCGCCGCGTTGGATTTATCTCTGTCCATATTTGTATTCCTCCTGTGCCGGTCTTTTTTCTTATCGTTCCCCACACGGAGGTTCCCATGCGCTGTGGGCGCAAAATATTGACAAACAAAGTGGAATATGCTATGATAAAAAAGCGCTGCAGCGCAAATGCGGAAGGTTATCGAAGCGGTCATAACGAGGCGGTCTTGAAAACCGTTTGTCCCTTGGGACACGTGGGTTCGAATCCCACACCTTCCGCCACATTAAGACGTCGTCTATGCAAGTGCATAGCGGCGCAAAGTTATGGGGCATTCTTGTTATCTACAAGGATGCTCCGCTTTTTGTTTTTATTTCTCGTTATTCCAGATTTCCGTCAAGGAACAGAATGCACCGTTTTTGACACGGATTTTTTATGACAGGAAAGCGCCGCGGGTTGCCCTGCGGCGGTATACAAGTCCCAGGTATGCAGTTGCGTTTTTTCGCAATAAATTCAAATATCGATGGTTTCAAAATTCCGGACGGCCTTTTTCATGGAAAGGAATGTCAGCGCAATAAACAGAACAAATCCCAAGCAGAGAGCACCCAACTGTGTGCCAGAGTGATCGAATCCTAAAGTGCCCAGTGCCTCAAGTCCCGGAATATGAAACAGTGTTTCTCCCATGCCAACAACAAGATATGCTACTATAATAAAGCATACAAACGGTTTCCCGAATTGATAGGCCGTTTTGAAAAATCCGCCTACAAAAATCGAATTAAAGCAGCCGAAAATAATCAGCACAAAGCTAAGATACACGATGTTGGCAGGCATCAGGACATTGTTTGTGTATGCGGCGACATCTGTAAGAATGGTCATACGTATCAGTGTCACGGCTGCGGTAAGAAGAAAATAACAGGCTTCAATAAAAACGCAAAAGCCATATCTTGCTTTTACAATGTCGCTTTTGGCAACCGGCAAAAGCGCCGTATAAGCAATATCGTTTGCCTCTCTTGCTGCCTGAAAGGTTTGAAACATGCCAAGGCAGCAAAAAAATGTACCTATAAGGATGGGATACCCCGGCAAAAATGCCATGAGGGCGAAAGCAATAAACACATAGGATAAAACAGAAGCGGTCAGCTTCATTTCTTTAGCAAGCAGTTTCAGCATTTCTGGCGTTCCTTTCCAGACGAAGAATGGTTTCCTCCAATGTTTCACCTGCTTTGCCAAAATTCTCGATGAAATCGTCTTTTGAGCAGGAGGCTATTAACTTTCCCTTTTGGATATATACAATGTCGTCGGCGCATTTTTCCAGGTCTGAAGTGATATGTGTTGAAAAGAAAATGGCAATACCGCAGTTTTTCAGCTTTACAAACAGATCAAGCAGTTCGTCTCGCGAAAATGGATCAAGTCCGCTTGTGGGTTCGTCTAAGATAAGGATTTCTATTCTATGAGACAGGGCAAGCAGCAGGTTGAATTTTATCTTCATTCCCTCGGAAAGCTCCGAGGGGGTTTTATTTTCGTCAAGAGAAAACATTGTCAGATATTTTCGGTAGGTGGATTCATCCCAGTTTGTATAAAAGGTTTTCGTAACAGCGGCGATATCCTTGATCTTTTTCTTTGGATAATAGTTGACTGCACCCGTGGAATATCCAATACGGTGCTTTATTTTGTCCTCGTTTTCTTCAAGTGGCATCCCGAAGTAGCTGACCTGTCCGAAATCGGAATGGACAAGTCCGAGCATTCCCTTTATAGTCGTCGTTTTTCCTGCACCATTTCGACCGATAAAACCTGTTATTCTGCCGGCGCTCAAATCAAAAGAAACATCCGAAAGCGTAAAGGTTGGATAGACCTTTTTTAGGTGTTTGACTTCTGCAATTGCCATTTATTCCTCCTCTGCTTCCGCTTCAAAGATTGCTGCCGCAAATTGACTGAAGGCGCGCTTGGGCGGAATTGCAATCCCTCTTTTTTCATCTCCCAGCAATACCAGCGTATCGCCCGGCTTGATATTAAATATGTCCCGTGCTTGTTTGGGAATTACAATCTGTCCCTTTTCACCAACGGTAACGGTCCATGCGTATTTTCCCTTCGGGTTTTTCATTCCTGTTCACCTCATAAGTATACTTTGTATAATTTATTATACAAATCATACCTTATCATGTCAAGCGTATTGCGATGATTTCCGTGTGTTGTCATTTGAAAATCGGAGCGGTGATATCTGTTGCTCACGTCTTCACACAGAAACGGCCCCACAGTCCATGCTGACTGTGGGGCCGTTTTCTTTTTTAGAAAGTTTTTCACGCACGCCAGACGGCTTTCAAAATAGAACCCAGCCTGGGCGTCGTGCCGTACAGAAGAACACCCACCCGGTAAATCTTTGCGGCAAGGACGCCGATTCCCGCGACAGAGCCTGCCAGGATCCCGATAGAAATGGCGATCTCATACCATGCCACTGTGCTGCTCATGGCAATGCGGGCAAACATGGCGATGGGGGAAGTAAAGGGCACATACGAGCAGACGGTCATGACGGTGTTGTCCACATCGCCGGAGGAGATCGAATAAATGACCACAACCAGTCCGATAACAAACAAAAACGTCAGCGGCATCACCGAGGTATTGATGTCCTCCACCTTGGATGCGGTGGAACCGATGGCTCCATACAGGGAGGCATAGATGAAAAATCCCAGAACAAAGAAAATGAGCATGTAAATCAGCAGCCCGGCCGGGATGTTGAAGAGGGATTGGACAATGGCGCTGTCCTCCCAATAGGACTGATTTATATTGTAGAATAAGAACGCCGAACCGAATACCACGGCAAGCTGGAGCAGCCCCGCCAGACAGGAGGCAATTACCTTGCCGAACATCATACTGGTGGGACGAGCGCTGGTGATCAGCAGCTCCATGGCCCGGGAGCTTTTTTCCGTGGCTACGTTGGTAGCGACCATTTGTCCGTAGAGCAGGATCACCATATAGAGCGCGAGGATCATAATATATGTGTAAAAATAATTTTGCATCTGATCCTTTCCCAGGCTCACGACGGTACATTCCGCCTCTGTGTGCAAAAGCGCTCCCGCTTCCTGCTCTGACATGCCGCTGTCTGTGAGCGCATCCATCTGGTAGAGATTTTGCAAAACGCCCCGCGCTGTCTCTGCGTTGGTGTCGTACATGGAAAGGGAATGCACGTAATAGGAGCAGGCGGTGGGAGAAGTGATCACAAAGGCACATGCGGCCTTTTCTTCGGTGATCTGCTCCTCTATTGCCTTCGTGTCTGCATCTGTGCTTTGCACGTCATAATCCGGAAAGGCTGCAGCAAAGGCCCCACGGACCGTGTCCGCCTGCTGGTCCTCTCCGGCCTTTACCAGCATCACCGGCTGCTTGCTTTCCCCGGGCGTTTCCTCATCGGAACGGAAGGCCTTTGAAATTTGGGGAAAAAACATCACTGCCGCGATCAGCAGCACCAAAAAGACAGTCACCCCGACAAAAACCTTGTTCTTGAAATAATATTTCAGTTCAAAATTCAAAATACTGCCAAACTGCTTCATGCGTTTTTCCCACCTTTCTCCTCGGTGTCTCCGGCGTACTGGACGAATATGTCGTTTAGGGACGGTTCAAATACTTTGACTTCATCCAGTTCATAGCGTTCGGTCAGGAGGCGCATCATCTCCCGCTTTTCTCCGGGATCTGCAAGCTGGATCATGAGCCCGCCGTCCGGCATGTCCATGCACCGATCTTTCAGATCCTGCCGGATCGGCTCGGGTGTCTCCGTACGCACGATGAGCCGGTCCCGCACATAGTTTCGTTTGATGTCGTGCAGCCCCCCTGCAAGGGCCACCTTTCCCTTTCGCAAAATGGCGATGTCATCGCAGAATTCCTCGATGTAATGCATTTGATGGCTGGAAAAGAGGACGATTTTTCCCCTTTCGATCTGTTCCTTCACTACATCCTTGAGGAGCATGGCGTTTACCGGGTCCAGTCCGGAAAAGGGCTCATCCAGTATTACGATGTGGGGATCGTGGGCCAGCGCTGTGATCAGCTGGATCTTTTGCTGGTTTCCCTTGGAGAGGGTATCCAGCCGGCGGTTTCGGTATTCCGTCATTCCCAGCCGGTCCAGCCAGGAGTCTACAGCCGCTGCGGCATCTTTTTTCCGCATCCCCTTCAGGACGGCAAAATATATCAGCTGATCCACGATGGGCTTTTTGGGATACAGCCCCCGCTCCTCCGGGAGATATCCGATCTGCACCTTTTTGTAATCAATGGGCTGTCCGTCGATTTGTACGGACCCGCTGTCCGGGGGGAACACGTCCATAAGGATGCGGATGGAGGTAGTCTTGCCGGCGCCGTTTCTTCCCAGCAGACCGAAGGCTCTGCCGCTTTGCGCCGTGAGGGAGATGCCCTGCAGGACTTCTTTTTCCCCAAAGGTCTTGTGGATGTCCAAAAGCTTCAGTATCATATGGCGATCCTTTCCTGTTTGCATTTTGCAAGGGCATTGTATCATATTATTTTTCATTTGAAAAGAGGATTTTGCAGATAAGTTTTTTATATTGTATTTTTTATGGAATCCATCGCTTATGGATGAACAGCCTCTCCGTCAGCTACGCTGACACCACCCCCGGGTCTGCTGCGCAGCCCCCGCGAAGGGGAGGCTTAAAGTAGAAGTCCTCCATGTGGGCGTCTCTTACAGAGCCGCAAAGGGGGATGTCAAC
>CAJFOI010000031.1 GCA_904396155.1 Candidatus Avispirillum faecium
CGCATTAGTTGTCATTGTTATTCTAACAAATGGAGTTTTCGGATTTTCCCGCAAAGAGATACCGCATATTCCGATGCACTTGTAATTACAATCGATCCCCGTGTGTAAAGCTGATTTATTCCCAAAGGAGAGATGTACCATGCACAAACGCCATGTTTTTTGGATATCCGTCATCCTGGCCAGTGTGCTGCTTTTCACCTGTGCAGGTATCTGGGTAGCCCGTATAAATATTTTTACTGCCATTGATTTTGAAAGGGTTTGTGAGAAAGCGTATAAACCTACTAAAAACTTTAGCACGCATTTATGGTTTACCTTGCGCTCCCCTGAATATTCTGGTTTTTTTCCTGAGGAATCATTGGATACACTGGGGGTCGATTACGACGACATTATCTTTGATTACGACCGCTACACCTATATTATCACAATTGGACATGAACTGCTTGATATAAAATACAGCAGAAGCGATATGAAAAATCGTATTTACGGAATTTTCGGAAAACAGTATGTGGGACATGTTACCTTAAAGGAAGAGACTACAGACAAAGTATATATTTACAGAATTCCCAAAATGGATATTGATTGCGACTACCATGAACCGCAGCGCGCAGTGACATTCGTGTCCGAATAAAAACAGATGGAGGGCAACACGGAAATGAGAAAGCTCGTAAAAATTGCGTGCATCGCTTTGCCGGTTTGTTTTCTTTTGTCCTGGACGGTACCATGCCTTTATTATGAAATATTGACTTTTCAACATGGAAATGCGTTTGTAGGTCTTCAAAAAAATACAAACATGATTGATGAAGTGGATGGCTTAAAAGTACTGACTTACTCCGACTCCCGTGCGCGCGTATATTATATCGGAGATACCGGGGACATACTGACCTTTCACAAAGTAAATGGATTCTGGGAACTGGAAGATGGGGGCTGGGTGACAGTCTGGTCCAAAACCGGCAGTGCCGATGGATTTATATGGCCTTACTTTTATCATTCCAGCGAGGGCATACTGGTTTTTTTACTTTTATGTTTCGCTTTGGGAATGGTTCTTATTGTCCTTCTTGGTCCTTATTTGCTTATATTAGATCGAAAGAAAATATAAAAAAGAAGGCGAAAGCCTTCTTTTTTATGTCAATGGTTCAAAATCTTCTCGCCCGTGTCCACATATGGGACAGGTGAAATTCTGGGGAAGGGCATCCCCTTCGTACACATAACCGCAAACCTTGCAAACATACCCCTTTGCCTTTTTTTCCGGCTTTGGCTTGATATGTTCCTGATAATAGGTGTACGTGACACTGGGAGCTTCGGATAATACAACTGCTTCCGTTACATCGGCGAGAAAAACGATATGGGTGCCGCAATCAACAGACGAAATCACTTTTCCAGAAAGAAAGGCATTTGTATATTCCTCAATATATTTTACACCATTCGCCGCACGCAGTCCCTGTCCGTCTGCAAACTTGTCTATATCTGCACCTTTTTGAAATCCAAAATGCTGGATCAGACTGAAGGGCACATTTTCTGTAAGAACAGAAACATTGAAAATGCCCGTCCGTTCGATCATTTTGCAGGTATAATTGTCTTTATTTACCGCAATGGTAATTCTCTGGGGAGAGTAAGTTACCTGCGTAACGGTATTGATGATGCAACCATTATCTTTATTATCTTCCTTTGCGCACAAAACAAATAATCCATAGGATAATTGAAACATTGCAGTATTGTCAATCATTGGAAATCCTCTTTTCAGATTAAAATTGCGGATCCATGTAAATACTAAAAATTGCAGCACATGCAGCAAATATTTTCCATTTCACCAATTCAAGTCTACCATAATACTATATTGCTGTCAAGAACGGACTTATTCGCTCCTAAAAAAGTTTATGAAAAAACTAAAAAATATGTTGACAAATTTTTACTATCGTGATAAAATGAAAAGCACGTGAGATTTGACCCATTAGCTCAGCTGGCAGAGCACATGACTTTTAATCATGGTGTCCGGAGTTCGATTCTCCGATGGGTCACCAAAAAAACACAGCCAATGGCTGTGTTTTTTTATATAAAATTTCAACGAATTGTCTCATATATCAAAGGCACATCGACCACAGGTGCATCTGCAAAAACAAATGCCGACAATAGTTCTTCCTCTGCCGATGCAAAGGCATCCTTGTCATCTGAGTACAGTGTCGCAAGCAAGTCTCCCTGCAAAACCCGATCCCCTCGCTTGGCTGCCAGCAAAATGCCAGCGCCAGGCTGAATTATATCTTCTTTTTTGCTGCGTCCCGCACCCAGCAAAAGGGAAGTGTGTCCAACCCTTTGCGTATCCATGTGAGCGATGTATCCAGTTGCAGGTGCAAAAATTTCCATACTATGCTTTGCATGGGGCAAAAGGGAAGTGTTTTCCGCAATCCGAGCATCTCCTCCCTGTGCCTGAATCCACCTTTGGAAAAATTCCATTGCCCTGCCGTCGGAAAGGGAAACCCTTGCCCGATCCCGCCATTGCATCGGATCGCCCCCATGTACCAACGCCAGCATCTCTCCTGCCAGACATACGCAAATTTCCTGTAAATCCTCTGGTCCGCTGCCTCCGAGTACAGCAACGGCTTCCTCCACCTCCAGCGTATTTCCCACAGCAAAACCAAGAGGCGTATCCATGTCTGTGATCAGTGCTGCAATATTTCGGCCTGCGTCTTTTCCGATCTGTACCATCGTTTCTGCCAGCAATCGGGAATCCGAAAGCGTTTTCACAAGTGCTCCGCTGCCGGTCTTCACATCCAAAACAATATTGTGTGCCCCTGCAGCAATTTTTTTACTCATTACGCTGGAAGCGATCAACGGAATGCTGTCCACGGTAGCAGTAACGTCACGCAGAGCATATAATCTGCTGTCTGCCGGAGCAAATACGCCGCCGGCCTGTACCACAGCAATCCCGTACGTACTTGCCTGCCGAATAAAAGCTTCCTCATCCAACGCAGTTTTATATCCCGTAATCGCAGAGAGCTTGTCGATTGTCCCTCCAGTATGCCCCAAGCCGCGCCCGGACATCTTGGCCACGCACCCCCCCAGCGAAGCGACGAGCGGCGCTACGATCAGCGTTGTTTTGTCGCCCACACCACCGGTGCTGTGTTTGTCGACAGACAAATCTCCCAGCGCCGACAGGTCCAGCATGTGACCGCTATGCGCCATAGCCATGGTAAGCGCCGCTGTCTCCGACGCCTCCATTCCCTGAAAATATACCGCCATGGCAAATGCCGCCATATGATAATCCGCCGCATCTCCAGACATATAGGCATCAATAAGATTGTCGATTTCCTCCGGCGACAGCCGATATCCCCGTTTCTTTTTCTCAATGATATCCGTAATTCTCATAACTTTGTTACAATTTTCCTCAACAACGCATATTTTTCAAGCATTCAGCACGCCTTTCTGGAACGATAAAGGGAGCAATGCATCGATTGTATAAGACAATAGCGCATCACCGTTTTTCAAGATTACGCGAAAAGTGTTATCCGCAAATTCCCGCAATACCTGGCGGCAGTCGCCGCAAGGCGGACAAGGGGCATCTGCATGATCTCTTCCACCGCATACGGCAATCTTCAAAAAGCTGCGCTTTCCATCGGAAACTGCACCAAAGATTGCCGTGCGCTCCGCACATACAGAGGCTCCATAGGAAGCATTTTCCACATTGCATCCAACATACACACTGCCATCGCTACAAAGAAGCGCAGCGCCGACTTTGAATTTTGAATAAGGCGCATATGCATTTTCCCGCGCCTTTTTTGCAAGAAGCATCAGCTCCTGATCCGACATAAATTAGCCCTCCGTTCTCCTGAATTCGCCGAATCGTAAATCGTAAAATGATATTTTTCAACATAAAACTATACTAAAAATCTGTATTCACATTGTATATCGAACTTTTTTATTTTGCAAGTACTTTCAAGCTTAAAATATCTTAAAACATATCAATAATTTTTTTAATTTTTTTATTTTGCTAATTTTCGCAATAGCTTGGCAGCACTTTCCAAAAAAAACTTGCTTTTTGAAAAGAGCTGTGTTATGATGAATTAAATTTCATGCAAAATTGCTTCTTATAGAAAATGCAAATTATAATAATTATTCCCTCAATTATACAAAATTTGTATTTTGTATAATTGGCAATATCGCTTTTGGAGGGTCCCCCATGCTGTTATCCATAGACATAGGCAACTCCATCATCAAATTTGCCGTCTATACATCTCCCGAGCTGCATAAGGCCGCCGGTTTTCACGTGGCTTCCACTCCCGTAAAAAGCGCAGACGAGTACAGACTTCTCATTCGTCAGTTTCTTTCAGAGGCCGAGCTGGACGGTCAAATCGACGCTTCTGTAATTGCATCAGTCGTACCGTCACTCATGACCCCTATCTACCATGCAGTATGGGAAATCTGCGGCAGCAAACCCTTTATAATCGGTGCCGGTACGCATACGGGTTTTCAAATCAATATAGACGTCCACACGCAGCTGGGCGCAGATATCGTAGCAAACACTGCTGCCGCCAGACAGATATGCACGTCTCCCGCAGTCATTGTAGACCTGGGCACGGCTACCACATTTACGGCACTGGACATAAATGGAAATATTGCCGGCACCATTATCCACCCGGGACTAAAAATTTCCCTGGATGTTCTTTCCCGTTCCGCCGCACTTTTGAACGATGTTTCACTTACGAGACCCCGTGAATGGATTGGACAAAATACGGCAGAAAGTATGCAAAGCGGTATTATCAACGGACATATCTGTATGATTGACGGATTTTTGCAGCATCTGCAGGAGATGCTGTGCGATTCGTCAAATACTCTATCCTGCATTGCAACTGGCGGGCACGCCGAAACGGTGATTCCCCATTGCCGTAAAACAATTTCTATCGACCCGGACTTGACCGTACGCGGCGCTGCCATTCTCTATTATTCCAACCGAAAGCACTTTTGAATTATACAAAATTTTTATTGGTAATCCGACTGCGGTCTGATTATAAATTTTATGCATGCGCTTTACCAAATTTTTGTTTGGAAAGCAGCATTGGGTGAAAGCCCCGGAGGTATTCATATGGCAAACACCATCGACACACGCACGAAAACGCTGCGCCTGGTACAGCTGGCGTTTTTGACGGCCCTCGTAGCAGTCCTCCAGCTGCTCTCGTACTACATTGCGACGCCGAATTTTTCCCTGTCCCTTGTTCTGCTCCCCATCATGATCGGCGGCGTACTCCTGGGCCCAGGCGCCGGCGCGTTTTTGGGCGGCGTATTTGGCATCGTGACCTTTATTGCCTGTGCAGCAGGCCTGGACAAAAGCGGGTTGCTCCTTTTTACAATCAGTCCCATGTTGACTTTTGCTATTTGCTTTGTAAAAGGCGTTCTGGCGGGCCTTGTATCTTCTCTGGTATATAAGCTGATGTACAAGCTCACCAAAAAGCGACTGCTGCCCTCTGTGCTTGTGGCATCTGCTTTTACGCCTCTGGTGAATACCCTCGTTTTTTATCTTGGTATGATTTTGTTTTTCCGCCCGACATTGACAGAATGGGCGGGAGGGACCGATATTCTTACGTTTGTATTTCTGGCACTGATCGGGGTAAATTTTGTGGTAGAATTTCTTATCAATGTTATTCTGTGCCCGATCCTTTCCCTGGCACTTTCCAAAACGAAGCGTCTGCGCAATCAATTTTAATCGTTAATAAATTGAAAATTATAAAACCTGCTTCTACATTTTTCTTGCATTTTTTTATCTTTCGTGATAATATAATTGTATATATACATTCGGAGGTTGATAATATGGCTGCACCAAAAGTAAAAGTCCGCGTCATGTATTCCACAAAAAAGGCAAAAGTCAAAACCTTTGCGACAGCGATTTCCGAAGCGTTCAAATGCCTTGTAAATGATATTCCCCCTGCTTTTCCCTGCGACAAGGAACGGGTGGTGTTTATCGGAATGACCATCAAAGACGAACCCAATGATCAGCTTCGTCTTTTCTGCAGGCAGCTGACCAAGCAGGCGGCAATCAATGTTGCACTTTTTGTAGACGGACCGGACAAGGCGGAAAACAAGGGGTTGCAGACTGTCATTGATATTCTAAAGGAAGCAGGCACCAATGTTCTGGACGAGGATATTTATTATGTAAATGGCGGCCCTGCTCTGTTTGGTGGCAAAAAAATATCACTGGAAGAAAGAACGGAAATTGTTCGCTGGGCGGAAGGTATTGTCGCAAAAGTTTCCTAAAATGATAAGCAGCCGTTATTTTAAAGAATAACGGCTGCTTTTTAATAAAATTCAGAGAAAAAACAGTCCCCCAAACGCCACTGCGCAGCCCCAGCTCCCTTAGCGGCTCTGCAAGAGACGCCCACATGGAACTCTGCACCAAACCCAAGCCTCCCCTGTGCAAGGGGAGGTGTCACGGCTGCGCCGTGACGGAGGGGTTGTGTTATTAGTTCCTTTATATCTGCATCTTTTTTCGATAACCTATTGACAAAGCGCAAAAGTCTTGCTATACTTGTAAAGCAAATCACTTTACAGGGCAGGTGACAGAAGTGTTTCAAAAAGACATGCGGCTGTCTTTGCTTTTGGATTTTTACGGGGACCTGCTCTCTCCCAGAAAACAGGAATTGATCGCTTTATATTACGATGAAGACTTTTCCCTTTCGGAAATCGCCGAGCATACCGGTATTTCCAGACAGGGAGTCCGGGATTCCATCAAAAGAAGCGAACAGGAGTTGTTCCATTTAGAAGAAACCCTTGGACTGGTCGGCCGGTTTGAAACGCTGCAAAAGCAGCTTGGGGAGATTAGCAAAGCTTTGAATGCACTCGCAGAGAATAATGCGCAAGTGCGTGCTCCCTTGCAGAAAATCGTGGAAAAGTTAGAACATCTCTCCATATAATATAAAAAAACGGAGATAGACAATGGCAATGTTTTCAAGCCTCAGCGAAAAGTTGAGCGGCGCCCTTGGAAAATTCAGAAACAAGGGAAAACTGACGGAAGCGGACATCAAAGCGGGAATGCGGGAAATCAAGCTTGCGCTTCTGGAAGCAGATGTGAGTTTCAAGGTCACAAAGGAATTTGTGGCAAGGGTCTCCGAGCGTGCCGTAGGTACCGAAGTGATGGAAAGTTTGGTTCCCTCCCAGCAAATTGTAAAAATTGTCAACGAAGAGCTGACAAATTTAATGGGTAGCACCCAGGCAAAATTGGAGATCGCGCCCAGTCCGCCCACCGTCATTATGATGTGCGGTCTGCAAGGTGCGGGAAAAACCACGCACAGCGCAAAGCTGGCCGGACTTTATAAAAAGCAGGGCAAGCGTCCTCTGCTGGTAGCCTGTGACATATACCGTCCAGCAGCGATCAAGCAATTACAGGTGGTCGGCGAGCAGCTCGACATTCCCGTTTTTGAAATGGGCAATACCTCTCCGGTGAAGATCGCCGTGGAGTCGGTAAAATTCGCGAAGAAAAATGGTTACGACATGGTTTTTCTGGATACGGCAGGACGTCTGCACGTGGACGAAGCCCTGATGGCGGAGCTTTCCGACATTCGGGATGCTGTTCATCCTACAGAAATTCTCCTGGTAGTAGATGCCATGTTGGGTCAGGATGCTGTAAACGTGGCGGAGTCTTTTAACAATCTTTTGGATATCACCGGTGTTGTCCTCACCAAAATGGACGGGGATACCCGCGGCGGCGCAGCACTTTCCATTCGCTATACCACCGGAAAACCCATCAAATTTGTGGGCATGGGTGAAAAGCTGGACACCATCGAGCCCTTTTACCCGGACCGGATGGCCAGCCGCATTCTGGGCATGGGAGATGTACTTTCTCTGATCGAAAAGGCGGAGCAGGCTATCGATGAAAAAAAAGCAGCAGAATTGGAAAAAAAGCTCCGGGAAAATTCTTTCACCCTTTCCGATTATTTGGATCAACTCCATCAATTGAAAAACATGGGAAACCTGGAGAGCATCCTTGGTATGCTCCCCGGAATGAACCGCGGTGCGTTGAAAGACGCGAAAATTGACGAAAATGCACTGAAGCACACAGAAGCGATCATTCTCTCCATGACCCCTGCAGAGCGGGACCGGCCGGAGCTTATCAACGGCTCCCGGCGTAAACGGATCGCCGCCGGGAGCGGCACCTCTGTGGAAGAAGTCAACCGACTGATGAAGCAGTATGATCAAATGAACAAAATGTTTAAGCAAATCGGCGGAATGGGCCGCAAGGGCAAAGGTAGGAAAAGGTTAAAAATGCCGTTTTCCTTTTAACGGTTTTTTATAAAAGTTTTTAAGATATTTTGGAGGAAAAGAAAATGGTAAAAATCAGACTGAGAAGAATGGGCGCAAAAAAGAATCCCTTCTACCGGGTAGTAGTTGCAGATTCACGGTACCCCAGAAATGGAAGATTCATCGAGGAAGTGGGTTATTACGATCCCATGACCAACCCCGCCACCGTAAAGCTGGATAAGGAAAAGATCACAAAATGGATCGCCAACGGTGCACAGCCCACCGATACGGTGAAAGCCCTGATCGACAATTACACAGATACTGACGCCCAGTAAAGCGCAGGAGGGAGTATTATGATCGATCTGGTTCGTCTCCTGGAGGACATGGCCAAATCCCTTGTGGAAAATCCCGATGCGGTAGCTGTCACCCAGGAGATCGATGGAGACAACATCACCCTGACCCTGAAAGTCGCCGAAGGCGATATGGGAATGGTGATCGGCAAGCGGGGCAACATCGCCCGCGCGATCCGAACTGTGATGAAGGCCGCTGCAAAACTCGCAGATATGAAAGTCACGGTAGAGATTCGATAAAAGGTAGTACAAAAAGGTGAAGCAACGAAAAATTGCTTCACCTTTTTACATTATGAAAGATTTGCACAACAACCCCTCCGTCAGCTTTGCTGACACCACCCCGGCATCTCCTGCGGAGCTGCACCACAGGGGAGGCTTAGATTTCATAGCCCCCTTGTGCAAAGGGGGCAGCCGACATAGTTGGCAGGGGATTGTCTTTATCTTTCTATATTTCACGTTTCTTATAAAAACAAACGGACAAAAGCCACGACATAACATAAAGAAAAATAGATGCTGCCAAAACAGAGTAAATCCCTGCATTCGACACAAAGATAGTAATGTTAGTGCCTGTACGCACAAATGCTGTACTTCCAACACAGGTTAGTGCAATAATTACATAATAAATCACCCGCCCTTTTTCCGCTCCGAATTTGAACACAAATGGCAGCATCAACGAAGGGACAAGCAAACTGATGGAGAAAAGCAGCAAAAGCAAATTCAGATACGAAGACACGGCAAACACTTGCGCATTGTGCATCCGGAATGCCTCCGCTATAGCAATGGCAGCCAACACCAATACACTCATACTCAATCCGATCACATACTTTCCGCAAACAAGCTGTGTTTTTGTATATGGCAGTCCCCCTGCATACATATCCCATTTATCCCGTTCGTCATACGCAATCAGCGTCATAGGCAACAGACCGGAAATAATACAGGGATAGGATATAAAAAACATATTGCCGTCGCCCATAAAAGATACAACAATAAATACAGCAACAATCAAAATAAAAGCTCTGCCGTATTTACATATCAAATATAAATCCTTGATCAGCAATCCCCTCACTTCGCATCTTCCCCCTTTGCCATAAAGATAAATAACTCCTCAATGCTCGCCGGGCTTGTACGTATGCCAGCGGGAACTTTTTCCTTTTGTACAATGGCTTCTACCCCATACGCGTTCTTTTTTATTCCCTTGATAGCAGAAGAAGGAATTTTACAAAGTGCTTCTGTTGTACAGTGCACAATTGTGTATTGTTCCCGCAAGCGGTCCTTTTCCTCGCATAGAAGCAGTTTGCCTTTATGAAGAAATGCAATATAATCGCATATTTTTTCCAGATCGCTTACGATATGAGAAGAAATGAGAACAGCATGGCTTTCCTCTCTGGTAAATTCACTGAATATGTCCAGTATCTCATCGCGAACCACAGGATCCAGCCCTGATGTCGCTTCATCCAGAAGAAGGAGCTTTGCCCGGTGACTGAGGGCAACCGCAATACCCAGTTTCATCTTCATACCCCGGGAGAAATCCTGAAACTTTTTATTTTCCGGGATAGACAGCTTACGTAAATATGCAAAATAAGCGGCATCGTCCCAGTTATGAAAGGTATACTTCATGATTTTCCCCACCTGCCTTGCATTTAGGCAGGAAGGAATGCCCACCACATCCAGCACTACCCCAATATCCTCTTTTGTCAAGCGAAAATTGTCCCTGTTGTCCTTTCCAAGCACTGTAATTGTTCCACTGTCCCTTTTTATCATGTCAAGGATCAATTTCATCGTCGTACTCTTCCCTGCACCGTTCTCCCCGACCAGACCCATGATACAACCGCTTGGGAGCGTCAAATGCAAATGATCCAATGTAAATCCGGAATAAGATTTGCACAGATCTTTTATTTCCATTGCGTTCATTCCCATTCCTCCGCAGAATAATTGATCATTTCAATAATGTCATCTTTTTGCAAATTGCAACTTGCGGCAAGCTGTAAAATCTTTTCAATGTAATCTTCAATTTTCTTCAAATTTTCTTCTCTGAGCAGTTCAATATTTTTCGGCGCTACAAAACACCCCTTTGCGGCAACCGTATAAATAAATCCCTCCTTTTCCAGTTCATCATACGCGCGCTTTGTTGTAATAACGCTGATGCGCAAATCCTTTGCCAGGTTTCGGATCGAAGGAAGCGGATCGTCCTCTTTTAACGCACCGTTGATGATTTGATCCTTTATTTGGGAGTAAATTTGCTCATAAATCGGCTGTCCGCTTTTGTTGTCAACAAATATATGCAAGCGCCCACCTCCATGAATTCTGTATATAAACAGTATATACAGATTATACAGTCTTGTCAAGAATAAAATGAAAATATTTTTTGGAGTCTTGGGAATGCTAATTTTACTAAGAAAACAAAAATGGAGTGTAGCTATATGAATTTGCAAAAAATCGGCATCATCGGATGCGGCTACGTTGGAGCTACCATCGCTTACACTGTAGTCCAGTCCAGATTATTCTCTGAAGTTGTACTATTAGACAAGGATGAAGAAAAAGCCCAGGGGGAAGTTATGGATCTCAGCCACTGTCTTTCCTTTATTGCTCCCATGTCCATTTATCAGGGCACATATGAAAAGCTGCATGACGCGGGGATCGTAGTGATCACTGCAGGCGCCAACCAAGAAGAGGGAGAAGACAGACTGGCACTGGCGGAGAAAAATGCCCGTATTATTCGGGACATCGTCCCGAGAATTGCAGCAGTGAACAAGGACTGTATTCTGCTTCTTGTCACGAATCCTGTGGATATTCTTTCCTATGAGGCTTATCGACTCTCGGGATTTGACCCACGCCGCGTCATCGGCAGCGGAACTGTGCTGGACACCGGACGTTTGAAATACCTGGTAGGAGAGCGTCTGAATGTAGATCACAGAAACGTGCACACATTTATTATCGGCGAACACGGAGACTCAGAACTGGCTGTCTGGAGCAGCGCAAATGTGTCCGGCATTGACTTGAACGAGTATATGAAGATGTGCGGCGGAGGATTGGGAGATCTATACGGCACATATGAATCGGTGGTAAGCAGCGCCTATGAGATTATTCGCGGAAAGGGTGCAACCTATTACGCCATCGCCCAGGCGGTATTGCGAATTCTTCGAAGCATCGTACGGGACGAGAACACCATTCTCCCTGTATCCACACTGGTCAACGGCCACTATGGTATCGACGACGTGTACCTGAGTGTTCCCTGTGTTCTGGGCAAGGGGGGTGTCAAACACCTTTTGGATATTCCATTAAGCGAAGATGAAGCGGCACGATTGCATAAGTCTGCCGATCAACTCAGAAAGATTTTAGATGATCTCAGTCTTGCAGTGGTATAAAACAGAAAAAAAGACAGCGCACCAGAATATGTACGCTGTCTTTTTTCACTTTTAACTGGAAACCTTTTTCATGGCACAGTATTTTTGCTTTGTAGCCTGACCGCCTCGCAGGTGGCGTTCCGCCTTGTTGCGAATCAGCACCTTTTTCACCTTCCCGTACAGGACGCGGTCTGTCTCCCGAAGCTTTTCTGTCACATCCTTATGCACCGTAGATTTGCTGATTCCAAACCTGGCCGCCGCTTCCCGCACTGTTCCGTTTGTTTCGATTATGTATTCGCCAAGAATTACACATCTTTCTTTTTCTTGACTGTCTTTTTTGTACTTTGCCGGACTTTTGTAAATTTTAGACATAGCCTCTACTCCGTATCAGTTACTTCGCTAATATATATGTGACAGTCTGCAAACCTATGCAAGCAACTGCGGGAAATGCCTCCAAAATAAAGCAGAAATTCACAGATTTTGCATTGACAATCCGATTGGGGCATTATACAATTATATATTAGTGATTTTGTATTTGACGGAAAGGAAGCGAAAACAGAAATGGAAAAAAAGGGCGGTATTGGGGTTGAGATTGAACATATTTTTCCCGTAATCAAGAAATGGCTGTACTCCGATAAGGAAATCTTTCTGCGGGAAATTGTCTCCAATGCGTGCGACGCCGTGACCAAACTGCGCCGGTTGATCTCTCTGGGCGAAGATGCAGCGCGTGAGATCCCGGACGAGGGATTTTGTGTAACCGTCGCCTTGGACAAAGAAGCGAAAACCATCACCGTAACCGACAACGGGATCGGCATGACAGAAGAAGAAGTGGAAAAGTATATCTGTCAAATCGCCTTGTCCGGCGCGCTGGATTTTATCGAAAAATATGAAGGCGAAAACGGCGCAGACAGCGGGATCATCGGTCACTTTGGGCTGGGCTTTTATTCTGCATTTATGGTAAGCAGCAGCGTAGACGTGCTGACCCGCTCCTTTACCGGAGCAGATCCGGTAAAATGGACCTGTACGGAGGACGGCGCCTATGAAATCCATGAATGCAGTGAGGACGAAGCACCCGCGCGCGGCACCTCCATCGTCATGCATATGAGCGAAGAGGGGGAGGAATATCTAAGCGAGAGCAGATTGCGGGAGATTTTGCAAAAGTACTGCGCGTTTATGCCGGTGGCAATCTACTTTGAAGACGGCAAAGAGGAAAAGAAGGATGACAAAACCCCCGCTCCCATCAACGACACATCGCCTCTGTATCTAAAAAATCCATCCGACTGTACCGAGGAGGAATATAAGGAATTCTATAAAAAAGTATTCCACGACTTCAGAGAGCCCTTGTTTTGGATTCACCTGAAGGCAGATTATCCTTTGAACTTCCGGGGCATCCTTTATTTTCCTCGAATCCAAAACGAATTTGAGAGTCTGGAAGGTCAGGTCAAGCTGTACTATAATCAAGTTTTTGTAGCGGACAATATCAAGGAAGTCATTCCGGAATACCTCCTTATGCTCAAAGGCGTCCTGGACTGCCCGGAATTGCCGCTGAATGTCTCCAGAAGCTATCTGCAAAACAGCGGATATGTCTCCAAGATCTCCAGCCACATCACAAAAAAAGTGGCAGACAAGCTCAGTTCCATGTTCAATCTGGATCGTCCCGCCTTTGAAAACATCTGGCGGGATCTAAAAACCTTTGTGGAATACGGCTGTCTGCGGGACAGTAAATTTTACGATAAAACGGTCTCCTGCCTGCTTTTTGAAAAATGCAGCGGCGGGTTCTGCACCCTGGACGAATATCTGGAAGGTGCAAAGGCAATCCACGAAAACAAGGTCTACTACGCCACAGATAAGGTATCCCAGGCGGGGTATATCTCCATGTTTGAAGCACAGGGAATTGAAACACTTCTCCTGGACCGGATCATCGACACCCAGTTTGCACAACTGATCGAAAACAAACGGGACGGCGTTCAATTCCTGCGGGTAGATGCAGAACTGGCGGACGCCATGAAAGGAGAGGGAGCGGCCGAAATTCCCGGCGTGGCAGAGCTGTTCAAAAAACTTGTTCCAGAGCAGACAGAAATCAAATTTGAAGCGTTGAAAGATACCTCTGTTCCGGCGGTGCTCAATGTCAGCGAAGACAGCAGAAGAATGGAAGATATGATGAAGATGTATACTGCCATGGGACAAAACGCACCGACTTCCTTCCCCACACAGGCAACGCTGATTCTCAACACCGCAAATCCCCTGATCGCCTCTCTGGCCGATGCAGATCCGGAGAAAGCCGCACTGATTGCCAAACAGATCTACAGCCTCTGTCTTCTCAGTCAACGCCGCCTGCAGCCGGAGGAACTGCGCACATTCCTGAGCGACAGCTATTCGATTCTGGGCAAGTTATGACAGAATCGGAGATTTTGCAAAAAAACATAAAGCATGCAGAGAGACTGCGCTGGCAGGCAGACGCTATTGTCCTGGGACAGCTTCATGAGCTTGTACGGCTCTTGTCCCGCTCCAGGCACTGCCTTTCCCCCAGCGCGGCGGCGGCTGCTTATTGTAAGGCCTTTCCGGACCAACCACTTCTATCAGAAATGTTTGCGGCGTTTTTGCAGCTTTTATGGGAGCAAAAGATGCTGGAGCCTGTACCGTTTGATATGCCGGAAGACGCCTCGACAACAACCTTGATTTATTATGTGCCAAACAGCTATACAGAGGCGGCGTGCAAACGGTTTTCCTCTCTTTTTCCCCAATCTGTCTCCATACCCGAAACGGACTTTCAAAACATTTGCGAGACAACCGTCTCCGAAGAAAACAGTTTTTGTGTACTTCCTGTTTCCAGTAATGCAGAGGGAGAGCTTTCCGCATTCTCCCGAATGATCCATGAATATCAGTTGAAAACCCGGGCGATGTGCGATGTAATTCTCTCCGATGGAGAAACAGAATTGCGTCTTGCCCTCTTGGGAAAGGGGATTTACTGGACAAAAGACACTGCATTCGTGGACCTATCCATTGCTCCGGAATCTGATATTCAGCTCTCCGGCGCACTGGCCGCTTTTCAAAAGTTCGGCAGTGCGGTATACAGAATAACTGCAAGGCCCATGGAATACAATATGAACAAATTTTACTATAAAATCACTGTATGTGTGTGTCCGGAGAATATACACACCATTGCCGCTTTTGTCAGCGCCGCGGTTCCCGCAGGCGTGTGCGGTGCTTTTCATATCCTATGACGACGAAAGGAATTCATCCATGGCAAATACGAATGCAATACTCGCGCGTTTTCTCAGCAGTCCAAAAGTAGATCCCGGCACAAAGGACGCCATACGATCCATGGATGCCTCTGCACTCCACGCCGCCTTTTCCGGCTACATGACATTTGGTACCGCAGGGCTCCGGGCAAAGATGCAGCCCGGCACCGCTTTCATGAACACCTACACAGTAGCACACGCCGCCGCCGGGCTGGCAAAACTGATCTGCAGCGAGGGGACTGCGGCAATGGAGCGAGGCGTGGTCATCGCATATGACAGCAGAGAAAATTCAAAAGAATTTGCCCTGCGCAGCGCGCAGGTCCTTTCTGCCTTCCATATAAAAACCTATCTGTTTGGTCAGCTTAGACCCACGCCGGTTTTGTCTTTTGCCGTGCGCCAGCTCTCCTGTATTGCAGGAATTAATATTACTGCTTCCCACAATCCCAAGGAATACAACGGATTTAAGGTATACTGGGAAGATGGAGCACAGATTGGTCCCAGGCAAGCGGACATTATCTGTGCAGAAATGCAGACACTGGACATCTTAGATGACGTTCCCGCGCCGGCAGATGCCGAACCCGAGCAGATTTTCCCTGTTCCCGCCGCGGTAGACGAAGCTTACGTCCAATGCGTCCTTGCGGAACGGGTGAACCGGCAGGCCATCCCCGCCATGTCCGGAGCGCTTCACGTAATCTACACGCCGCTGCATGGCGCAGGGATCACCATGGTTCCGCAGGTTTTGGAAAAAGCAGGGCTTGCAGATCTGCATATCGTTCCGGAGCAGGAGCAACCAGATGGAGCATTTCCCACAGTAATTCACCCCAATCCGGAAGCTGAAGAAGCCTTTACACTGGGGCAGCAGCTGGCTGAAAAAGTGGGAAGCGATCTGATTATCGCTACAGATCCGGACTGTGACCGGGTGGGTGCCATGGCGCGAAATGCCAGCGGCACATTTCAGTGTATCACCGGAAATCAAATGGGTGCCCTGCTTTTGGATTACATTATTACTGCATACCAACAGGGAAAGTCCATGCCTCCCGCCCCTTACGCTGTCAAGTCAATCGTCAGCACCAATCTTGCTGAAGAGATTTGCCGCAAGAATGGCGTGCGCATGTATGAGGTTCTCACAGGATTCAAATATATTGGCGAGATCATAAAGGAACAATTAAAAACCGGTACGGGAACTTTCCTTTTGGGGTTTGAAGAGAGTTATGGATATCTCAAAGGCACTTATACCCGAGACAAGGACGCCGTAGTCGCCTCCCTGCTGATTTGTGAGATGGCCGCATATTACAAATCCCTTGGGAAAACTCTGTCCGACGCCCTGGAGGACCTTTTTGCAAAATACGGCTTTTACCTGGAGCGGACATTGGATTTTTATTTCGATATGCCCGGAGGGCAGGAACGCATCACGGAAATGATGCACGCCCTGCGCAAAGCTCCCCCGGCTACGCTGGCGGGAGATTCCGTTCTCTCTCTACGGGACTATCAAACGGGAAAGATCTACCACAGAACCACAGGAGAGAGCACGCCCACCGGCCTTCCCCTTTCCGACATTCTGTATTTTTCAACCGATTGCTGTGATACGATTGTCCGCCCATCCGGCACAGAGCCCAAACTGAAAATATACCTTATGGCTCGCGGGACAAACAAAGAAAGCACCGAACATATTTTGTATGCATACGAGGCGGCCATCCGCGCTGTCATGAATATATAATATACTCCTCTACTTGTCATTATTCTTGCTTTTTTTTGCAGTCTGTGCTATGATAAATGTTGAAAAGCTGTAAATGGGGGAAAAATATATGCAGTCCAGTCAACCGCCGATGTTTCGCAAATCCATGCACGGATATAACAAAGAAGATGTAAACGCCTATATTTCCAACATGAGCCGCATGTTCTTTGAAAAAGAAAAGGAATACCGGGCAAGTCTTTCCTCCTGCAATGCAAAAATTCAGGAAGACGGCAAAGCCATCCAAGCACTGGAAGAAAAGCTCAGTGGTGCTTTGGCAGACGCGGCAGAGTGCAAGACACTTCGGGATCAACTGGCAGATTTGCAGGCACAATTGGAAGATTTGAAAGCCGCCGGAAAGAGCAATACAGATCCGTCTTTGGACGACCCCTATTCTATGATTCGAAGTATGGCTGTCTGGGACCCTGCCAGGGAAGAAATGAGTGAAGAAATCAGCATACGTGCAGGCAAAGTCATGCTGGCAGCCCAAAGTGCGGCGGAATCGATTATTCAAAAAGCACAAGAAGAAGCAGATGCGATTGTTCGCGGCGCAAAAGACCGCAAAGAACAAATTTTTCACAATATCTCTGCAACGGCCGATACCGTAATGACAGATATTCGCACCTATATGAAAACAGCAGTAGACAAGTGCTTTCAGGAAATCTACGGAGATTTGGATGAAAGCGAGAAGGAGAACGGCAAATATACAAAATGACAGAAATTTATACTGACGAACTAAAAGCTGCCGCCCCCTCGCTTACAGCCGGAGATCAGATTCTGCTCAGCGGTACCGTTTATACATCCAGAGACGCCGCGCACAAGCGAATCTTTTCTCTCTTGGAAAGAGGATTACCTCTTCCCTATTCTATAAAAGGAGCGGTCGTTTATTATGCCGGTCCTACACCGGCAAAGCCAGGAATGGCGATCGGAGCCTGTGGGCCGACCACCTCTTCCCGCATGGACAGATACGCCCCCACAATGCTGGACATGGGTCTGGCTGCGATGATCGGCAAAGGTCCGCGAAGTGCCCCTGTAATTGACGCGATCCAAAGGAACGGAGCGCTGTATCTGTGCGCCATCGGCGGCGCAGGCGCCCTTGCCTGCAAGCACATCATAAACTGCAGAGTGCTTGCCTTTGCAGATCTGGGCTGTGAATCCGTCAAAGAACTTACCTTTCATAAGTTTCCCCTGTTTGTTGGAATCGACGCATCAGCCCGCAGCATATTTAAGGTCTGACACTGCCCCATAGCAAGAAAGACGAGGTGCGCCGCCATGAATGATCTGTTCTATCAGAATCTGGGAAGGAAGATCCGAGAACAGCGCAAAAACAAAAAAATGACCCAACAGGCACTTTGTGGCACACAACTGAATCGGAGTATGCTCAGCCAAATTGAAAACGGGATTGCGCGTCCTTCTGTAGATACACTGTTATTTTTATGCAGGCAGTTGGAGGTTCCTCTTTCCTATCTGATGTGCGAAAGTAAGAAAGAAGAGGCACAGTATACGCGCATACAAACCATTGAAGAAATTCGACTGTTATATGGAAACGGTCAATATGCAAAATGTGCTGGTCTATGCCGTCTGATCATTGAGGGAGACGATGAAGTTTCTCTTATTCTGGCTCAATGTGAATTGCATCTGGCAGAGGCTTATCTGAAACAATCTGCACTAAACAGTGCAGCAAAACATATCGCCTCTGCCGAAATCGCCGTGCAGGATGCGCAGTACGGTACGGAGGATATCCATGCCAGATGTGCATTTCTGCGTATGCTCACAAATGCTGTAGAAAATCAATTGCTTCCTGATGTGGAAACAGTGCTTCGTTTTGGCAAAGCAGCAGATGCAACATTTGTTTTTTATTGTGTACTTCTGTCCTGCACCGAATTTGCTCCGGAAGCTGTATCCTTCGTACTTGCGCGGTGTCTGCAAAAAGAAGAATACCGCAATTTTGTTCTGGCGCGCATAAAAATACATCAGGAAGATTTTTCCGGTGCAAGCCTTCTTCTGCGCCCTTTGTGTCTGCATCCCCCTGGATTCTTTACAGAATTTTTTGCTCTGCGGGATTTGGAATACTGCTTTCAAAAATTGGAAAACTACAAGGAAGCTTATGAGTTGGCAAAGAAGCGGCTGATGCTTTCCGAAAAATATGCAAAATAAATATATAGACAGAGTCTTAAAAAGCACAAAAATCAGTTGTGCTTTTTTTGTTACTTTTTTCAAAATCCTCTTGCATAAAGGAATCTTATATTTTATAATAAATTATAATGGGGTGGAATGGGAATTCTTGCTCATATTTCAAAAATGAACCGTTTTTTCTGTGTTTTTCTATGGAAAAAGCGGTTTTCCGAAAAGCGGCTCCATTTCCCAAAATCCTGCCCACATGTTTTTCAAATTTATCAATCCCCGGAGGACAGCAAATGGATAAGAAAAACTTAGACGCGATTCGGGCTGCATTAAAGTCGGCCGGAGTCAAAACTGCTGCCGCCCTGCGGAGCCTCCTTGCAGAAACGGATGCTTCTGTCGCCGCTCCTGCGGAAAGCCTCACAGCACGTGGCAGGCTCACCGCTTTGTTTGACGAGGGTACATTCATGGAAAGCGGCGCATACGTGCGCAGACGCATGGATGCCCCCGGCGCGGACACAGAAAATGCATTTGAAGGTGTAATTTGCGGCTGGGGTTCTGTAGCGGGCAGGCTGGTTTACGCTTTTAGTCAGGACTATTCCAGAACAAAAGGCGCTATCAGCGAAGCGCACAGTAAAAAAATCGCTGAAATATACCGTCTTGCCATCGAAAACGGCGCTCCAGTCGTCGGTATCTTCGATTCTGCGGGAGCCCTCATGCTGGAGGGTGTACGTGCACTGGCAGGTTATAGCACCTTGATGCAATGCGTCACAGCGGCCTCCGGAGTTATTCCGCAGATCGCCGTAATCCCCGGTCTTTGTGCAGGCAGCGCTGCTGTAGTGGCTGGCATGTTTGACTTTTTGATCGTTTCAAAAGTGCATGGTTCACTCAGCTTCAACGCACCCTTTGTACTGGGAGATGCGGCCGTGGGAACATCCGATTTTGTCTCCAAAAGCGGACTTGCTGCGCTGACTGGAGACGGTGACGGAGACTGTATTGCAAAAGCAAAGATGCTCCTTTCCTACCTCCCCATGAACAATCAGGAAGGTACTGTCGTTGCTTCTGCAAAGGACGATATCAACCGGCTGGTGGATCTCTCTGCCTATACAGCCAGTGAGGATGCCAGAGATCTGATCGGCGCCGTTGCCGACAGCGGATCTTTTTTGGAATTGTACGCCGCATATGGCAAGGAAATCATCGCCGGATTCATCACTTTGGGGGGCACAGTTGTGGGGGTCCTTGCAAGTCAAAAATGTGAAAACAACGGCATCCTGACTGCAAGTGCCGCCAGAAAAGCCGCACGAATGCTCACCTTCTGTGACAGCTTCCATATTCCCGTTGTCACCGTGCTCAATTCCAAGGGACCGGATGTTTCCCTGGAAGCGGAAGCTTCTCCCTACGCCAGTGAGCTTGCAAAGCTCGCCTTCGCATATGCGAGCGCTAAGACACCACTCGTCACAGTAATTGCAGGAGAAGCATACGGTGCCGTATTTTCCCTTATGGGTGCAAAAGCCCTTGGCGCCGACGTAGTCCTTGCCTTGGAGTCCGCTAAAGTGGGTGTGATGCCTGCTTCCAGCGCGGTGGCCTTCCTGTGGAATGACCAGATCAGCGAGGAAGTCTCCAGAGAGGATCTGGAAAAGCAATGGGATGAAACGATGGGCTCGCCAGTCGCTGCAGCATCGGCTGGCGAAATCGACGATATCATCGATGCGGCAGAGTTACGGCAACGCATTGGCGGCGCAATTATGATGCTCTCTGCAAAAAGCAAAGGGATCCCCGCCAGACGGCATCTGAATATGCCCCTTTGATCGGAGGCACCGAAATGAATATTGGAAATTACAGAGCTTTGCTGGACACTACGGCAATGCCGCTGAATGAGCGACTATTGGAAGGTTTGCAGGTATTTGTCATCGGAATGGTAACGGTTTTTGTCGTACTTGCATTTCTATGGCTTGTGATGGCAATATTTCGGATGCTGTTCTACACGGTACCCAACAAGAAAAAAAATACAGAAAATGAAGACGCACAGGTCGTAAAGGTAGAGGACGTTCCCGCTGTAGAAAACATTCCTCTGGCCACGTCCCCAGTCCCTGGCGACCCGCAGCTGGTTGCAGTTATTGCCGCAGCGATTTCTGCCTATCATGCTTCGACAGGCAATACACTTCCCTTTCGCGTCGTCTCTTACAGACGTTCGGCCGGTGCCGGCGGCTGGTGTGGCGCAGCAGAAAAGAAATCCAACTAAAAATCGGAGGATAAAAATATGAAAAAATATACCATAACCGTAAACGGCACCGCGTATGAAGTTCTTGTACAAGAAGAGACATCCCCGGAAGTTTCTACTGTTCCTGTCGCTGCTCCTGCGGCTCCAGCAGCACCTGTTGCACCAGCTCCAGCTCCAACTCCTGCACCAGCTTCTGCTCCCACTCCAGTTGCCGCACCGGCCGGTACCCATGGAGCAATCCAAGTTGTAGCCCCTATGCCTGGCACCATTTTGAAAATGAACGTAAAAGTGGGTGATACGCTGGAACCCAACGGTCTTGTATGTATTCTGGAAGCGATGAAGATGGAAAATGAAATTTTCAGCGAAAAAGGCGGAGTGGTTGCCAGTATTGATGCCCCGGCAGGCACCTCTGTGCAGACCGGAGATGTGATCATCACTTTGAATTGAAGGCTTTGGAAAGGATACATGTATTATGCTTGAGAGTATCGAAAATTTTATAAGCAGTACAGGTATTGCAAAGCTTGTCCAGGGCGGAAACTGGAAGAGTCTCATCATGTTTCTCATCGCCGGCGTGCTGATTTATCTGGCGATCGCAAAACAATTTGAACCCCTTCTCCTGCTCCCGATTTCCATTGGCATGGTTTTGACAAATTTGCCTGGCGTGACTTTATTCCATTTGGACTATTTTATCCACGAGGAAGTAGATTACGGCCTGATTCTGCAAAGCGGCGGGCTCTTGGATCTTTTATACCTTGGCGTAAAACTCGGTATTTACCCCTCCCTGATATTTTTGGGGATCGGCGCCATGACCGATTTCACGCCCTTGATTTCCAATCCGAAAAGTTTCCTGATGGGTGCCGGTGCACAGTTGGGCGTCTTTGTTGCATTCTTCCTGGCACTTGCCTCCGGCGTCTTTTCTCCCCAGGAAGCTGCTGCGATTGGAATCATCGGTGGCGCAGATGGGCCCACGGCAATTTTGGTAACAAAGATTCTTGCTCCCACGCTGCTGGGCGCTATCGCCATTGCCGCATACAGTTACATGGCCCTCATTCCCATGATTCAGCCTCCTTTTATGAAGTTGCTCACAACCAACAAGGAACGCAGAATTCGCATGAGCGCGCTGCGGCCTGTATCACACCTGGAAAAACTTCTCTTCCCCATCGTCGTAACAGTTGTGGTGGGGTTTGTCGTTCCCGATGCCGTACCGCTGGTAGGATGTTTGATGTTCGGAAACCTTTTGAATGTCTGCGGCGTAACAGAACGTCTCTCCAAAACGGCGCAAAATGAACTCATCAACATCGTCACCATCTTTCTGGGTCTGACGGTAGGCGCAACGGCAAGTGCAGACAATTTTCTAAAAGGTTCTACACTGCTGATCATCGCCTGCGGACTTGTGGCATTTATTGTCTCTACTATTGGAGGATTGCTCACTGCAAAAATTATGAATGTGCTTTCCGGAGGAAAAATCAACCCGCTGATCGGCTCTGCTGGCGTTTCTGCGGTCCCGATGGCGGCACGTGTTTCACAGAAAGTTGGGCAGGAATACGACCCCTCCAATTTCCTTTTGATGCATGCCATGGGGCCTAACGTGGCCGGCGTGATCGGCTCCGCGGTGGCAGCGGGTGTATTTTTGTCCTGGAATTGGTAAAGACGGCAGATCAACGTAAGATCTGCAGGAGATTCGCGTGAAAATGAAGGTACTCCCCTTCAAATCTATCTTTTCACGCCGCTTTTGTGCCCGCACAATTGCAAGGAAAGGCGCGAAGATTTTATGGCAAAAGTTAAAATTACAGAAACAGTGCTGCGTGATTCCCATCAATCTCTCTTTGCGACACGCATGACTACCGAAGAGATGCTCCCCATCCTGGGAGAACTGGATAAGGTGGGATATCATTCTCTGGAAGCCTGGGGCGGTGCAACTTTCGACGCCTGCCTGCGCTTTTTGAACGAAGATCCCTGGGAGCGTCTGCGCAAGATCCGCAGCGGAGTAAAAAACACAAAACTGCAAATGCTGTTCCGTGGGCAGAACATTCTGGGGTATCGTCATTACTCCGACGATGTGGTAGAATATTTTGTGCAAAAATCCATTGCAAACGGCATTGATATTTTGCGTATTTTCGATGCCCTCAATGATGCGCGCAATCTGAAGACCGCCATTGCCGCCACCAAAAAGGAAGGCGGTCATGTCCAGGCGGCGATCAGTTACACAACCAGTCCCTACCATACCAACGAATCCTTTGCCGCTTATGCAAAGCAATTAGAGGAAATGGGAGCGGACTCTATTTGTATCAAAGATATGGCAGGACTTTTGAAGCCCTATAACGCCTATGCTTTAGTAAAAACCCTGAAGGAAACGGTTTCCGTTCCCATCCAGTTGCATACCCATTACACCTCTGGACTCGCCTCTATGACCGTGCTCAAAGCGATCGAGGCCGGCGTAGACGTGGTAGACACCGCCATTTCTCCGCTGGCCATGGGAACCTCTCAGCCTCCCACAGAGCCCATTGTAGCCACACTGGCAGGCACGGAATACGATACAGGCATCGATCTGAAGCAGCTGGACGTAATCTGTAAATACTTTACGCCCATCCGGGAAAAATATCTGGCATCCGGTATGCTGGATCCCAAGGTGTTAAAGGTAGATGTAAATGCGTTGCTGTATCAGGTGCCCGGAGGAATGCTCTCCAATTTGGTATCCCAGCTGAAACAGGCCGGACAATCCGAAAAATTGGAGGAAGTGCTTGCAGAGGTGCCCAGGGTGCGCGAAGACGCAGGTTATCCCCCTCTTGTTACGCCGTCCTCTCAAATCGTCGGTACGCAGGCTGTGCTCAACGTGATCGGCGGAGAACGGTATAAAATGGTCTCTAAAGAGTTTAAGGGACTGATCCGTGGGGAATACGGCAAATGCCCCGCTCCTATATCGGATGCATTTCGTCATAAAATTATCGGTGATGAAGAGCCCATTACCTGCCGACCTGCCGATATGCTGGCGCCGGAGCTGGACACACTGCGCAAAGAATGTGCCCAATATATGGAACAGGAAGAAGATGTTCTATCTTATGCCTTGTTTGAGCAAGTGGCAACCAAGTTTTTTGAATACCGCAAGGCAAAAAAATACGGCATCGATCTGGACCACGCCGACAAAGAAGCGCAGGTCCATCCTGTCTGAAGATCAAATAAAAAAGAAAAGGCGCACAGCTGTGCGCCTTTTCCTTTTGTAAACCGTCTCATGTGGACTGCTAAAACTTAGTGACAGCAGTCTCCAGTTCCCAGTACAAAAGATTCACAATCTGTGCACTGAACAACCGTAGGGTTCGTCTCGTGTGTGCCTACCTGAATCTGATCCAGCACGCAATATCCGTTTTTGGAGTTATTTGCGCACTGCTCAACAGAACAGGCAATACAATGATTCGCCTTTTTTTCCATTTGTCATGCCTCGGTTTCTTCAATTGGAACCCAAAAGGATTCCGCAATTATTTTACCCGAGCGGAAAAAAAACATACCCTTTTTCTTTTTACAAAATTTTGAAAAACAAACGCAAAAGGTGCTTTCGTTTGCTTTTTCTCCAGTACCGTTTTTTAGCGGGACATACATCGTCCTTCCTACAAATACAAGAGAAGAAAAACAAGGAGAAAAGTACAATAATTTTCCGAAAAGCTGTTGACAAATGCCCGTATTTTTAGTATACTAATACACGCAGGCGACGTGCTGAAGCGTGCTGAAAAATTACGCGAGAGTGGCGGAACTGGCAGACGCGCACGTTTGAGGGGCGTGTGGTTTTACCGTACGGGTTCAAGTCCCGTCTCTCGCACCAACAGCAAGTTGCCTTGTAAATACAGATATGCGGATATGGCGGAATTGGCAGACGCGCTAGATTCAGGTTCTAGTCGGGGCAACTCGGTGGAGGTTCAAGTCCTCTTATCCGCA
>CAJFOI010000032.1 GCA_904396155.1 Candidatus Avispirillum faecium
ATGTTTTTGTAACAACCCCTCTGCTGCAACTATGTTGCATCACCTCCCCTTGCACAGGGGAGGCTCAAAATAAAAAAGTCCCCCTTGTGTAAAGGGGGATGTCAACGAAGTTGACAGGGGGATTGTTTTGTATTATATATACATCCCTCCGTCTCGCCTTCGGTAAGCCACCACCCCAGCATCTCCTGCAGAGCTGCACCACAAGGGAGGCTTATTAAAATAAGCTTTTGTTGGGAATCTACAAGAAGAGCATATTCCCAAACGAAAACTTTTCCGGGACTTTACGAAAAACCATGTAGAAAATCATTGACATTGGGAAAATTATCTGTATAATAATTCTTGTTGAAAATTTCATAATGCACGATTTTTGCATCTGTGCTAACAACGCCGTCAAGGGCAAAGTATTGACGGCGCACCTCAAATGTCTGAGCAAACGCGGGCTTCCGCGTTCAGATGTTCACAAAGGCAGTTTTGAACAAAAACCGTTGGCATGAGCCACCACTGTGACTTTGGGTATGGGAGACTGTACCGGATGCCTTGAGAAACCGTATGCTGCAGCTGTCCGATGATGGGACAGTTTGTAACACACTCTTTGCGGGGGCTGCGGTTAGGCTTTTGTGAGTTCGCGCAGAGCTGTAATACGGCTTACGCGGTCTTGGCCGCAAAGGGGGATGCAAAATGGACAAAAATCAAAAGCTGATCGAGCTGTGTGACGTATCGGTATCTTTTGACGATCAAAAGGTGCTGGATGCGTTGTCCCTTTCCATATGTGACGGGGAGTTTGTGACATTGCTGGGGCCGTCCGGCTGCGGCAAGACCACGACTCTGCGCATCATAGCGGGTTTTATCGAACCCGATGAAGGGGATGTTTTTTTTGGCTCGGAGCGTATCAATGGTGTTCCACCGCACAAACGTCAGGTGAACACCATTTTTCAGCGTTACGCACTTTTTCCGCATTACAATGTATTTGACAATGTGGCGTACGGTCTGCGGGTGAGGGGAGTACCCAAAGAGGAGATCAAAGAGCGGGTACACGAGATGCTGCGCCTGGTCAATCTGGAGGGGCTGGAGCATCGGAAGATCAGCAAACTTTCCGGCGGCCAGCAGCAGCGGGTGGCGGTTGCCCGTGCAGTGATCAACCGGCCGCGGGTGCTGCTGTTGGATGAGCCGCTTGCGGCGCTGGATTTGAAGCTGCGCAAGGATATGCAGCGGGAGCTGAAAAACATTCAAAAGCAGCTGGGGATCACATTTATCTTTGTCACCCACGATCAGGAAGAAGCGCTTTCCATGTCCGACACGGTAGTCGTCATGGACAACGGGCGCATCCAGCAGGTGGGGACGCCCACGGATATATACAACGAACCGGTCAACGCCTTTGTGGCGGATTTTATCGGGGAATCCAACATTTTGGACGGCATCATGCCCGCCGATTACCGGGCGACCTTTGCCGGACACACGTTTGACTGTCTGGATGCCGGTTTTGCGCCCGGCGAGGCGGTGGATGTGGTGATCCGGCCGGAGGATGTGGATATTGTACCGCCGGAGCGGGGTATGCTCACGGGTACGGTGACGTCCGTCACTTTCCTTGGCGTGCATTACGAGATCATCGTAGACATCCGGGGTTTCAAGTGGATGATCCAGACCACAGATTACTGCGGCGAAGGGGAAACGGTAGGGCTATACATAGAACCGGATGCAATTCATATAATGAAGAAATCGGAGTATTCCGGCCGATACGGGGATTACAGCACCTTTTCCGACGAGATGGACGAGATCAATCAGATTCCGGAGGACGGGGAAGATGACTGATGCAAAGCTGCGGGGCGTGCGGGAACGCAAAAACCGGACCAGAAAAAAAGGTGTCTCCCTTTTACTCAATTTCCCGTATTTAATCTGGCTGTGTCTGTTTGTCATCATCCCTATGTTTATTGTGGTGGTTTATGCGTTCACGGACCGGACGGGTGCGTTCACACTGGACAACTTTCAAAAGCTTGGAATCTATAAGGACAACATTCTGGACTCTTTTCTGTATGCTCTGATCGCCACTGCGGTGACGCTGGTACTGGCGTATCCCTTTGCGTATTTTATGACGAAGCGGTCCGAGGCGACCCAGCGGGTCGTGATGATGCTGGTGATGCTGCCCATGTGGATGAATCTTTTGATTTTGACTTACTCCATTATGAACATCATCGAGGCAAACGGGATCATCAACAATTTGCTGGCCGCCCTGGGTCTGGGAAAACTGCAGATGATCAACACGCCCGGAGCGGTGATCTTCGGAATGGTATACAATTACTTTCCGTACATGGTATTGCCCCTGTATTCGGTGCTCTCCAAAATCGATCCTGCTTTACTGGAAGCGGCGGCGGATCTGGGTTCCGGCGGCCTGTCCCGGTTTCGCCGGGTCCTTTTGCCCCTGAGCGCGCCCGGGATCATATCCGGGGTGACGATGGTGTTTGTTCCCTCGGTGAGCACCTTCTATATTTCTCAAAAGTTGGGCGGTACCAGTGTCAATATGATTGGGGACATGATCGAGGCATTGGTAAACAGGGTATCTACCCGCAACCTGGGCGCCATGCTGTCTCTGGTTTTGATGCTCGTGATCCTGGTGTGTATCATGATCATGAACCGCTTTTCCGACAGGGAAGGGGGGATTATGCTGTGAAGACCTTTGGAAAGATTTATATGGGCATCATTTTTGCCATCATGTATCTGCCTCTTCTGGTGATGGTGTTTTTTTCCTTCAATGAGGCCAACAGCACGGCCCGGTTTACCGGGTTTTCCCTGCATTGGTATGAGGAAATGCTCCGGGACAGCGCCGCCATGGATGCACTGAAGAACACGCTGCTTCTGGCGCTGGTGTCCACGGTAATCGCCACGGTGCTGGGAACGCTGGCAGCGGTGGGGATCTTCGGCATACGCAACAAGTGGTTCAAGACCGGGGTATTGTCTGTATCCAATATTCCCATGATGAATCCGGACATCGTCATGGGCGTTTCCCTGATGCTGCTGTTTGCTTTTGTTGGCAGAATCGTGGGTGCGGCGGAGTCTCTTGGGTTTGCTACAATTTTGATTGCCCATGTGACTTTCAGCCTGCCCTATGTAGTGCTGAATGTTTTGCCCAAGCTGATGCAGACAGACCCCCATCTGGCAGAGGCTGCACAGGATCTGGGGAGCACGCCGGTGCAGGCGTTCTTTCGGGTGGTGCTTCCGTCGATTTCTTCCGGCGTCGTATCCGGTGCCCTGATGGCGTTTACGCTATCCATTGATGATTTTGTCATCAGCCACTATACCAGCGGCAGTTTTACGACGCTCCCGCTTCTGATCTACACCATGACGAAGAAGCGGGTGACGCCGGAGATGTATGCGGTCTGCTCCTGCATCTTTATAGCGGTGCTTCTTCTGCTTTTGATCATGAATTTGTCTCAGATCCGGCAGGCAAAAAAAGCAGCACGGCTTCCCATGAAAGACAAATAATACATAAATGAAAGAAAGGAATTCCATATGAAAAGAGTTTTATCCTTCCTTGTGCTTTGCGCAATGCTCTGCGCTCTCCTTTTGTCCGCTTCCTCCTGCGGGGAGCGCAACGACACCATTGACCCTGCGCTTTTGAAAGGCGAGTATAATCAGGAGCTTGCCGGAACGACCCTGAAGGTATACAACTGGGGGGAATATATTTCCGACGGTGCGGAAGGTTCTCTGGATGTGAATGCGGCCTTTGAGAAGCTGACGGGAATCGAAGTGGTGTATGAAACCTACGACGACAACGAGACCATGTATTCCAACCTGGTGTCGGGTGCAAATTATTACGATATCCTCATTCCTTCCGACTATATGATCGAGCGGCTGATCCGGGAGGAGAGGCTGGAGCAGGTAGATGTAGCTTCCCTTTCCAATTATCAGTATATCGACGATCAATACAAGAACCTGTATTTTGATCCGGACAACGCATATTCTGTTCCTTACAATGTGGGCATGGTGGGGCTCATTTACAACACCACCATGGTGGAAGGCACGATCGACAGCTGGGAGGCCCTGTGGGACGAGACTTACAGCGGCAATATCCTCACGTTCAACAATCCCAGAGACGCATTTGCCCTGGCGCAGCTGATTCTGGGGCAGGACGTGAATACCACCGATCATGCCGACTGGGATGCTGCGGCGGAGCTTTTGAAGGAGCAGAGCCCTGTTTTACAGGATCGTGTCATGGATGAGGTATTCAACAAAATGGAGGGCGGCAATGCTGCGCTGGCGCCCTATTACGCGGGCGATTATCTGCTGATGAAGGAGAACAATCCCGATCTGGCCTTTGTATATCCCAAGGAAGGAGTAAATATCTTCTGCGATTCGGTATGTATTCCAAAGGGCTGCCAGAATTACGACGCAGCGGTGCTGTACATGAACTTTCTGATGGAGCCCGAGGTGGCGCTGGCAAATGCGGAAGCGCTTTGCTACGCTTCTCCCAACACGGAGGTAGTCTCACACGAGGATTACACTTATAAGGACAACGAGATCCTGTATCCCGCCGAAGAGGATATGCCCAAGGTTCAGTGGTTCCACGATCTGGATGCGGAAACCGTGGAGTATTACGAAACACTCTGGGTGGATGTGATCAACTCGTAAGTTGTGGGTTTTTCCTCTGCCAAAGATCGTCATTGGTGTCTTTAGACGAGAAAAACCACCGGCTTTGCCGGTGGTTTTTCTATTTGAATTCAATATATTTTTATGGGAAGCATTTCCGGAACCCCTCTGGCGGCACGTATTGTAAGGCGCACGCCTCGCCCTTTGCATTCCCACATGTCTTTTGCAATGGCACATATTTTTTTATGGCCAATGCATGTGCCGGCATAAGGCCCTTCCACGAGCGTTTCGCCGTCTTCCCCGAAAAACTCCAGTGTGAAGGCTTCCACGCGCTGTCCTTTTGCGATATTTTCCCGAAGCTCCACATACCGTATGGGAACGGTCTGGGAAAGCTTTACTTCGTAAACGCACTGCGTGTCGCTGTATCGTTTTGTGCGGACAGTCTTGCATCCTTGGGCGTGATTTTGCCCGAACTCTTTTTTCAAGAGTGCACCCAGCTCCGCAAGACGCCGTACATCTCGATCGTCAAAAAGGCCGTCCCTGTTGGGAGGAATATTCAGGTGCAGACATGCGTTGGCTCCGACGGAACGAAGATATGTGGCAAACAGTTTATCGAGGGAATGCGGTTCTTCCTCTTCGTGCCAGAACCATCCTTTACGAATGGACATATCGATTTCGGCTCCTGCAAAAACGAGTCCTTTGGAATACATAATATTGGAAAGATCTCCGATTTGCATGTCGCAGTTTTGCATGAACGAAAGATCGCCGTGGATCGGAGATGGGCCGGTCTGCACCTGAGCGAGGGAACAAAGCTCGGAAGGTACCACCGCCCATTCGGCATACCTTGCGATACCGGCTTCGTTTCCGCACCACCGCACATCGGGACCGCGGTCGTTGTATATGGTCGCTTCAGGCTGGTATCTGCGAATCAGTTCAATAAATTCATGGAAGGCATATTCCTGTTTTTTGCCGTTCGGACCTTCACCACATGCGCCGTCAAACCAAACGTGAAACACATCGCCATATCCTGTGAGAAGTTCAAGCAGCTGCGCTTTGTAATATTCGTTATATGCTCCGGTTCCGTCGCCGTATAAGGGAGAGTGCCTGTCCCAGGGGGAGAGGTAAAACCCAAATTTGATGCCGCCTCTCTGGCAGGCCTGGGCACATTCCTTTACAATGTCTCGCTTGAAGGGAGAGTGAAGCACACTGTGTTCTGTTTGCTTTGTAAGCCAGAGGCAAAATCCGTCGTGATGCTTGGCTGTGATCACCAGTCCCTTCATCCCTGCACTTTTGATTGCCTCTACCCACTGGTTGCAGTCCAGCTTTGCGGGATTGAAAATGGCCGGATCTTCATTTCCAAGGCCCCATTCCAGACCGGTGAACGTATTGGGGCTAAGATGTACAAATGCGTAGAATTCTGTGTCGAACCAGCGAAGCTGTCGTTTGGAGGGTTTTACATTTGCGGCTTGATCTAAAAAATTTTGAAAATCGTTCATATACGTAAAAAGCCTTCCTGTCGAATTGGTGGTGGAAAAAAGGAAAAAGTCAAAAAACTCTGTCATTTTGGAAAGAGAAGTCTCACAGACAAGGGCAGTATAGCACATAAGCTGCAGATACGCAAGTGTTGAAGAAAGGATCGCCGGCGAAAAAAGCGCAGCGGCACAGGCACAGCTTCGTTTTCAAATCTTTTACAAATTGTTTAAGCCATCCGGCAGGCAATTCTTTTGCAGTTATGCTACAATAACTGACAGAAACAGATTCTTTTGTGTATATGAGAAAGATGTAGGTCTGAAATGAAGAAACTGTGTGCTTTGATTCTCCCCTTGTTTTTGGGTATAACATTGTCTTCCTGCGCCTGGGTGTACCAGGTGACAGGGGTAGAAGGTGCAGCACTGACGGAAGAGACCACACAGCGGCAACCAGTGGAAACAGTGCCGGACAAATTGAACGTCGAAAAGCAGGCTCCTTATCAAGAGGGCACACTGCGCGAAGGGTGTTACAGCAACGGATCCTACATTATGGAGCTTACAAGGGTGAACGGCGGGGAAGAAAAATACCATCTTATTATATACACTCCCCAGTATGGTTTGCAAATGTTTGTCGGCTCCGTTCCGGGGGATACTCCCTTGAGCAGTTCCTTTACAGTAGCAGACGATGAAGACCCCCAGATCTATATCACAGTAACGCCTTCTGCGGATTGTCAGGTGCTTTCTACTACTTTCCGTGTGAATACCAGGGAAGCCGCTACACTCTCCGGCGCATACAAATATTTTGATCCGGAGAAAGAAGAACAGGAGGAGTTATCCGAGACGGTGGTGATATCGGCGGGAGAATATACATATAAAGGGTACCAAATGACTATTGCATATGAACCGGAGATGATGCGAATTTGCATCGAGAGTCCGTTTGGAGAAACACTATTTTATGAGACAAAGGAAACAAAAGCACCCGTACATTCCGCCATATTTGAAGAGGAATGGGGAAGTGTGATTCTGGTGCCTGTACGGGACGGTTCCGGAGGGATAGTGGTGTCCGGAAGAAGTGTCAGCGACAGAACCCTGCAATATGCGGGAACATATACCTTGACTTAAAAGAGAGGGACTCCCTCTCTTTTTTTGTATATTTGGAGGATGCGGACCGGCGGGGTGTGGAAAATAAGCAAAAACAGTTGCAGAGAGAATGGAAATATGCTATAGTAAATTATCCTTTGTCGCCATGCATTCGGATGGAGCGGATCCTGCGGATGTATGCGCTGGCTGTTTTGGAGGTGCAAAAAAATGTACAGAAAGTTTTTTTCCGTATTTTTTGCGGCGGTGCTGGTACTCTGCGCGCTTTCTTTCCATGGATGCGCCCGAGAGAAGGCCGAAGGCGGGGAAGAGATGCCTGAGGAAACCGGACATGAGAGCGGTGCTGCAGATGAGGACTTCAAAATCGGCGTTATTCTTTTGGGCGATGAAAGTGAAGGCTATACCGCGGCCCATATCGACGGTGTGCGGGCAGCGGCCTCTGAGTTGCAGTTGGAGGAGGATCAGATCCTGTGGCGCTATGATGTCCCTGAGGACGAGAGCTGTTACGATACGGCGATGGAGCTCGCGGCGGCAGGCTGCGAGGTGATCTTTTCAAACAGCTACAACCATCAATCCTCTATGGAACAGGCAGCCAGAGAGAGGCCGGATGTGACTTTTGTAGCGATGACAGGTGATACTGCGGCTGTCAGCGGTCTGGACAATTTTTGCAATGCCTTTACAAAGATTTATGAGGCGCGGTATGTTTCCGGGGTAGTTGCCGGGATGAAGCTCGCCGAGCTTGCAGCGGCGGGCAGCCTGATAGAAAACAACTACGATGCAGATGGAAATATCCTTGTGGGATATGTAGGCGCGTATCCTTATGCTGAAGAGACTTCTGCTTATACGGCGTTTTTCCTCGGCATTCGGTCCGTTGTGGAAAATGTAGTGATGCAGGTACAATATGCCAACGCCTGGTTTGATGTGGAAAAAGAACGGGCGGCGGCAAATCTGCTGATGGAAAACGGCTGTGTGATTATTGGACAGGGTTCGGATTCCACAGGAGTACCTGCCGCTGTGCAGGATGCTTATGACAGCGGAAAGCAGGTGTACCTGGCAGGATACAATGTTGATCTGCTGCATGTTGCACCGGATGTGGCGCTTACTTCTGCGGCGAGCAATTGGGCAGTGTATTATAAACTTGCAATCTCCGCTGCGCAGCGGGGTGAAAAGCTTCCAAAGGACTGGGCGGAAGGCTATGCGCAAGATGCGGTGGGCATTACGGTGTTGGGTCCCGCCTGTGCCGCAGGAACGGCAGAGCGGGTGGAAGAAGTGGAACGCGCCATCCGGGACGGCGATCTTCAGGTGTTTGACATTTCAAAATTTACTGTGGATGGAAAACAGGTGGAGAGCTGTATCGTAGATTTGAACAATAATTTTGACACCTCGGATGCGGAAGACATGGAGGCGATATGGGACGGATGTTTCCACGAATCCGAGCTGCGCAGCGCGCCTTCCTTTTCGTTGCATGTCGACGGGATTGTGCAGCTCAATGCCGACTGAATAATTATGCAGCAGAGGGGGACCGACAGGTTTCCCTCTGCTTTGCTATGTGCAAGTGCGCACAGGGAAAATTGCTGTAAAGAGGCCTTGTTTTTTCGTGAAAATGCCCATTTGAAATGGATGGAAAAAATGTGGTATTATAATATTATAGAACGAAGTGAAGTACCGACGCGGCAGCAACGAACAGGACATGATATGGAAGGGGTATGATATGAATTTGGACAAGGAAGGATATCCTCATCGAATCGGGGAATGCGTTTGTTATAAAAATAGCGGGATTTGCAGGATTACAGATATTGTAACGCGGGAATTTGCAGGCATGGAGCCTCGGGTCTATTATGAAATGGAGCCTGTATTTGACAGACATACTTTGCTTTATGTGCCGACGGACTCTACTGCGCTGGAACAAAGTATGAGACGCGTGCTGGCGCCTCAAGAAATTCAGGGTGTGATAGAAGCTTCCCAGCAGTATCAGGATTTGTGGATCGAGGATGAAAAAGTGCGGGCTTCGGAATATGAAACACTGTTGGAGGAGGGAGACTGCAGCAGAATACTCTGGCTTGTGAAAATTCTGTCGGTACACAAAAGGGAGGCAGAGCAAAACAAAAAGAAGCTGCATGCGGCGGATACAAAAATTTTGGAGACGGCGGAGAAAATGATCGAAGAAGAATTTGCGTTTGCATTGGGCATTGAAAAGGATCAGGTAATCCCGTATATATTGGAGCGGCTGCAAGAAAAGGGAACTGCTTGAGAGAATTAAAAAAGAGGCCCCGAGGGCCTCTTTTTTAATTCTCCAGCTGCCGTCCCAAAAATCCGGCTGCGGTCTGAATCAATTTAGCTTCCAGACCTGGTTGCAGGTTTTGATTTTCCGGTGTCATAATGGAGGCTACACATCCTGTGATGTCTCCTTCTGTAATGATCGGCATAGCGCAGCTGATAAAGTGCTGCCCGCCATCTACTGCGGGAACACTTTCGTTCTTGCCCGCAGTATAGAGATTTCTTTTACTTATGATTTCTTCAAATTCAGAGGACAGCTTTCTGTCCGCATATTCCTTGCGGGGAAGTCCTGCACAGGCGATTACTGCGTCTCGGTCGCAGATGATCACGGAAAGTCCGCAGGTCTTATGCAGTGTTTCTGCATACTGCATTGCAAACTGCGACAGCTCTCCGATGGGGGAATATTTTTTGAAGATCACTTCGCCGTCCCGATCCGTATAAATTTCCAGTGGGTCGCCTTCCCGGATTCGCATAGTTCTTCTGATTTCCTTTGGAATGACTACACGTCCCAGGTCGTCGATACGGCGCACAATTCCAGTTGCTTTCATATATGAACTCTCCTTTGAAATACAGGTTCTTGCCTTTTTATTGTTTCTCATAACTTTTGTTTTATGCAACGTATTTTGTAAATTCTGATAGGATGTGGCATTTTTGTATGTTTGTGTGCAGGAGAAAAAAGTGGCATCCTGTCTTTTTTCTGCTGCCGTATCAATGCTTTTTCCTGTTTTTGAAAAGGGATTTGCGGATTAGATCCGCCGGAATGACAGTTGCCGCCAACAGGGCTGCGGACAACAGATCCTTCCAGTGCAGAGGAACGCAGCGGAAAACATCTCCGCCGAAGTAAATAATCATCAGCTGGATGATGGCGACGGCGGTCATAATCAGGACGAAGGGCTTATTTCCTGCAATATGGGAAAGCAGATTCCGTTGCGGGGTTCTTACATTGAAAGAGTTGAAGATGCCACAGAAAATAAACATGGCGAAAAAGACGGTTAAGTAATATTTTTCACTGCCGGCGGACAGACGGCTGCGCAACCAGTCGCTTTGCAGAAAGAAAATGCAAAGGCCCAAACTGTACAGCCCCGAGATCAAAATCTGGTTGATCATTGCTCCGTTTAAGATGCCGGCATCCCGAGGAAGGCTGGGCCGAAGCATATACCTGCGCAGGGCCGGTTCTCCGGCAAATGCAAGACCCCCCAGGGTGTCCATGATGATATTGACCCACAACATTTGGATAACAGTAACAGGACTGTCGATTCCCATAAAGGGACCGATCAGGGAAACACCCATGGCACAGAGATTCATCATCAACTGGAAGGTGACAAATTTGCGGATGCTCTCAAAGATGGTACGGCCGTAGAGCACTGCTCTGGTGATGGAAGAGAAGCTGTCATCTGTAATGACGATATCTCCGGCTTCTTTTGCAATGTCGGTGCCGCTGCCCATGGCAAAGCCTACATCGGCTGCTTTTAGCGCCGGCGCATCATTGATCCCGTCGCCGGTCATTCCGGCTACAAGGCCCATATCTTTTGCGATGCGTACAAGGCGGATCTTGTCGGAAGGAAGGGCGCGGGAAATCACGGCGATGTGGGGCAGGATTTTTTTAATTTCCTCATCGCTCATTGCGGAAAGCTCTGCTGCCGGGAGTACTCGATTACATGTGGCGGTGAGAATACCGGTTTCTCTTGCAACAGCTTCTGCAGTGGATGGATTATCTCCAGTGACCATGACTACTTGGATTCCTGCGTGCTGTGCGTCGGAGACGGACCGGCGCACATCGCTGCGAATTGGATCCCGAATGGCAAACAGACAAAGAAATGTCAGCTCGACTGGGCTTTCTTTTGCTTTTGCTCTTGCAAAATCCTGCGAACTTCCCGCTGCGCAGCAAATGACACGGCAGGAAGCCGCGCCCAAGTCCTGCAGTTTTTGCATGAGTTCCTGCTTTCCCAAGTTGTCTAAATTTTGTTCGCTGCCATTGTAATCTACATAACGTGTACATCCTGCAAGAAGCCGTTCTGGAGCTCCCAAAAAATAAGCGCGTTCTCCCATGCCATCCTTTACAAGAGAGGCGGAGTATTTTCTATCAGAATCAAAAGGAAGGCGAGCGCGACACGTCGCATGCGCGTTTTTGTCCTCTTTTACGGCAGAGAGCACTGCTTTTTCCGTCGCTCCGCTTCCTCCTGGCGCACAGGCGGTGGTTACACATTCCCTGATCTGTGTTTGTAGTTTTTCACACTCTTTGAGTTGATTGTACCGTTCCCGGGAAAAGTCCCGCCCATAGATCCCGCACACGGTCATTTTTCCTGTGGTGAGTGTACCTGTTTTGTCGGTAAACAGGATATTCAGACTGCCGGCTGTTTCGATCCCTACCAGGCGGCGTACCAGAACGCCGCCTTTGAGCATTCGTTTCATATTGGACGATAGAACTACTGTGATCATCATAGGCAGTCCTTCGGGCACGGCCACAACTACTACGGACACAGCGACAGTGACGGCGCGTATGATTTCCGACAGCAAAAATTCACGGTCCTGGAGGCGTACCAGCATCAGTGACAGATCCATTCCGCTGTCGATGACAAAGACATTGAACAGATAGGCGAAAGCGATCATGATAGCGCCGATGTACCCCATAAAGCTGATACTTTTCGCAAGCTCGCTCAGGCGGTGCTTTAGCGGGCTTGGACGTCCGTCCTCCTGAAGGCTGGAGGCAACCTCTCCAATGAAGGTGGAATCTCCCACACGCAGCACGGCCATTTCGCCTTCGCCGCTCAGAACCCCGCTGCCTCGGAATAACTGATAGGTAGAACTGGGCTGCCAGCTTTCCTGGTCCGGGAAAAAGGAGGTACTGTGCACAGGTGCTTTGCGCCGTTCGACGCTTTCTCCCGTGATAGCCGCCTGATCACAGCGAACTTCTCCACTGATGAGAACGCCGTCTGCGGGGATATGCATACCGGCGCGCAGCAGTACAATGTCTCCCACTGCAATATCGGAAATGCGTACCTCTCGAATTTCTCCTCCCCGGCGGATGGTACAAAGTGTATTTTCTTCTTTCCCGGACAATCGTTCAAATGCGAGGGAAGATCCGTATTCGGAGATGGTGGAGACCAGAGTGGCGATCAGGATCGCTGCGCCGATCCCCAGGGTTTCCGGGATGTTCATTTTTCCCATGCTGACCAGCGCATTGATGAGCAGCGCACCGATTAGAATTTTAATAATGGGATCGTTGAAATTCGAGAGCAGTTGACGGAAAAAACCTGCCCTTTTCTTTTTTGTAAGGGTGTTGCGGCCAAAAATCTCAAGATTTTCGGCTGCCTCTTTTTCTGTCTGGCCGAAACGACGGATATATACCTGTCGTCTGTCCCCAGTGCAGTCTATCATCCCTGTGGGAGCAGAATGGCTGGCATCGTTTTTTTGCCCTCTGCTTCTTCCAAATGCCGTGTTGGGTAAGCTGTTTATGATTTCCACCTCCGCTGTATGATTTTCCTGTTTGTTTGTGCTTGGAGAACGGTGGTCCTCTTCGCTTTTGGAATCGTTTTAATATATGAGAGAGATGGTACAATTATTATCTGCGGTGCCGGGCGAAACAAAAATAAAGCTTGAAATTATTTCCTTGATATAGTATAATAATAAAAATATAGCGCGGGAATAGGTACGATTGATTCGTGCGATGTTGCGTACGCAAGAAGATGGAAAGGGGTCTGCTAAGATGACGCAGAGCGGTAACAGCATACACAACAGACCGCGTCCCATTGCGGCGGACAAGCTTTTCCTTCGTATACGCGGTGTGGGCGCCCGGGTGCGCAATTTTGTTTCCAGAAGATTTGATGAAAGCAGGATCATTTTTGGAATCGGGGTTTTATGCAGGCATTTTTTTCGTCTGCGTCTGCGTCTTTTGGGTGTTTTTCTTTTGACCTTTGGAGTTTATTCCTCTGTGGTGACAGTTCTTGTTCGACTTTTTCGCCAGGAACAAGTGACCGGAGAGATTTTATACGGTGGTGTTGCGCTGATGGTACTATCCATTCCGCTGCTTCTTTCCAGAGGGAATATTTCCACCGCATTGCTGGGTTCCCGTACGGGAAATATTCTGTGTGATTACCTGGGAGTACGCCGGGAATCTATCCAGGAATATGTGCTGGCAGGGCACACGAACATTGCATTTGTGCTGGGCGTTCTGGCAGGTACGCTGACGTTTTGGGTATCTCCTGCCTTTGTGCTTCTGGGAATGATCGCTTTCGTCGGAACTGCGATTATTTTTGCACTGCCGGAAAATGGAATTTTATTTGCATCGGTGCTGCTTTTGTTTGCGGGGACGAAAACACAGCTGTGGATCTTGACTGCAACGCTGATCTCTTACTTGCTTAAGCTGATACGCGGGAAGCGAAGTTTACAGTTTTACAAGCGGGATGTTTTTGCAATTTTGGTCTTTTTTGTGGTTTTGGGTGGTCTTTTTGATCGTTCCGGGGTATTTTATTCGCAGGCGGGCGTTTATGCGCTGTATTTATGTGTGTATTTTCTCTCTACCCTGACAGTATATGATTTTCGCAAAATTAACCGAATTACCACTGCAATGTGTGCTGGCGGAGGAATACTGGCCGCATTTTATCTTTGCGGTCGGATCCTGGACACCTATCTTGCCGGGCGTTTTGTACAGGATGGAGGATATTTGCTTCGCCTTGTCCTGGAGTTGCCGGTTTTTCGAAGCGGTGTCGCGCCCATTTTATTTATGGTTTTGTTTCCCGCCGCGGTGGGGGGATGTCTGCGCAGCAATCTCTATATGCCCAGGAGAACTGCAATTTTTTGTACGGTGTCTATGTTCCTTGCCCTCATTTTATGCAGCGAGGGAGTGGAGGTCTTTTGCGCTTTGGTTGCCACCGCGCTGCTTTTGCTGCTCCATCGAAAAAGAGCCAGCAGGCTGGTTTTGGGAATTTTCCTGGCGGCTTTTGTTTTGCTTGCTTTTTGGGGCGAAAGGTTTGGTGTGGAGTTCTACACGTATTTTGCAGTACAAGCGGGAGCGATTGGAAAAGGAGTCTTGGAGTTCTTCCATGGAATTGTATCTATGGATCCTGTGCAGCTTCTCACTGGAGATGGATTGGGGTCGGTATTGCAAGCCTCCAATACGGCGGGCAATTCTTATCTTTCCTTTGTACAGGCGCTGGGGCTGATTGGCCTGCTGATTTTTGTAGTTTTTGTAATTGTTTATGTTGGTGTCAACCTGCGGTTGTATAAAAAAACCTTTGAGAGGGGACGGACGCCGGATATATTGCTGCGGTTTGGTGTGGTACGCAGCCCAACGGATATGCGTCTGGGAGGCGGTGCGCCCTTTTGCGGTATAGTGGCACTGCTGCTTTGTGCCTTTGCTGCCCCTGTCTGGCAAAACAGCCTGGCTTTTGAATTGTTCTGGCTTTTATGTGGAATTAGCGTGGCGTATGAGAAAAGTGCGTCCCGGGAGATTGACAAGGCGGATCAGGCAGTTTTTTCCGATCTTGGAGCGGAGAGCGCGTCGGTAGTTTTGAAGCGAAAAGAAGATAATTAAAGGAGGACATGCATGGCGCAGGAACAAAAACGCAGGCTGAATATGATCGATTTTGTGCTTATCATTGCGATTATAGCCGCCTTGGCAGCAATTATTTTTCGTGTAATCCTCCAACCTGGTGCACAGGATGCTGTGCGTATTCGCTACGTATTGGAGATTTCGCAGATTCAGACGGAATTTTGCAGCAAAGTTGCTCCGGAGGATCTGGTCTTTTATGAGGATGGCGCTGGTGACATCGGGACCGTCACGGCGACTTCTACGGCTCCTGCTTATTTTAAGGGAACGGACCGGGAAGGAAATCCTGTTTATACGGAAATGGAAGACTACAGCATTTTATATGTAACCATTGAGGCAGATGCGCTGCAGAGCAGTGCAGGATATGATGTGGGCGGTTGCACAATCCACGGGGGGGACACGCTGACGGTCCAGTTCCCGGGGCTCTACTGCGAAGCACAATGTATCAGCATCAATGTGCTGGAGTAATGTTTTGGATGAATGCTGGTGCCATGGCTTTTCGGGAATAAAAGCGTACGGCTCTTCTGCTGTACATCGCTTTTAGGAAGAAGGAGGTTTTATGAGCCTGATATCTGTTATATTCGCGATTGTCGCCGTAGTGTGTGCGGCACTCATTTCCTATACTGTCACGCCGCCGGTGCGTCTTCTTGCTTTTCGTATTGGAGCGGTGGATATCCCTACGGATTCCAGGAGAATGCATAAAAAACCCACGCCCCGCATTGGCGGACTGGGGATTTTTGCAGGGTTTACCATATCGACGTTGGTCTTCTGTGATTTTTCCGCTGAGCTTTTTGCGATTTGGATCGGCGGAGCGGTTCTGGTAGTGCTGGGGATTTTGGATGACATTTTTCGCCTGTCGGCGTTGTTAAAACTTTTGGTACAGCTGTGTGCTGCCGGCATTGCGGTTTGCTTCGGCATCGTCATTGACCAGATTACGGTATTTGGGCTGGTGATTGAATTTGGAGTGTTTGCGATTCCCATTACGCTTTTGTGGATTGTGGGGTTGTCAAATGCCATCAATTTAATCGATGGATTGGATGGGCTTGCCTGCGGTGTCAGTGCGATCACCTCTCTTTCTATCCTGGGTGTGGTTTTGATCACAGGAGATATGACCTCCGCACTCATTACGGCGATTTTAGTAGGTGCCTGCGGCGGCTTTTTGCCATACAACAAGAATCCTGCCAGCATATTTATGGGGGACACGGGCGCACTGTTTTTGGGGTATACTCTTTCCATTATATCGGTACAGGGCCTCTTTAAGCTGCATACGGTTTTGTCTTTCCTGGTTCCCTTTTCCATTTTTGCCTTGCCCTTGCTGGATACGTTGGTTGCCATTGGGCGGCGTTTGATCCACAAGCAGAGTCCTTTTCATCCAGACAGGGGGCATTTGCATCACAAGCTTGTAGATATGGGCTTTACGCACAAGGAGGCGGTGCGGCTTTTGTATGCAATCAGTGGGATTATGGGGCTTGTGGCTGTAACCTACACCGACGCAATGTTCCATGAATCGCGTGGTTGGAAGAGTATGATTATAGCGGTGGTGGCCGTAGTGATCATTGTGCTCAATTTTCTGTGTCTGCGCAAGCCGAGTACCAGAATTTTATCGGGTCTGGCAGAGCATATCAGTGAAAAGCGACTGGAAGAGGAAAAAGCGATGCATGAAGCAAAGGCACAGGAACAAAAAACAGATGGAGACAAAGCGTCAAACAGACAGGAAAAATAGGTGTGGAGCGGCTTTTTCATACGGAGAAAGGGAAGGACTACGTACCGATGAAGAAAAAAGAAAAGGGCACAAAACGCGGGCGTCTGCCGGCGGCGGATCTTTTTTTGTGGCTGCTTTTGCTGCTGTGTATCATAGGTGTAGGAGTGCGCGTGGTTGCAGGTGCGGACGGGATATTTTCCAGGGGAGAGGCAGGAGAATATCTGATTTCCTACCTGATTACGGATATGCGCAGTGAGTACAGCGAGCGGTTTGGAGAAGGAACGGAATTTTATTTGGAAGACGGTACGCCCTTTGGGGTTCTGAGCGGTGAAGCGGTTTTTACGCCCACCCGGGAGTATTTGGAAAATGAAAATGGCGAGTATGTGGTCAGTTACAGCTCCGGCAACCGAGTAGATGTAAAAGGAACCGTGCGGGCATCCGGTGCGATGACAGAGCGAGGATTTATGCTGGAGAAGAAAAAGTATGTTGCGGTAAACATGCCGCTTACGGTTCATAGTGCTGAAATATCGGCGGAAATCCTAATTACGGATATATCAAAGGTGAGTGTGCAAAATTGAACGACAAACAGCTGATTAAAAAAGACAGTGCTCCTGATGTGCTGCGTCCAGGCGTTGCAAAATCTCAGGGCAACCAGAATTCCCAAAAGAAAAGTGGAAAGCAGATTCGAAATCTGCGGAATTTCGGTATTACGCTGGGAATTTCCTTTGTGCTTTTGGGAATCGTCGCCATTTTTGCAGCCCGCTTTGTAGCGGATACGGTCTGCAGTGTATTTACGGGCGACGGCGTAAAAGATTTAGACGAGTTACTGACTCCAGTGGAAACGACTGCACCTTCCGGAGAGGAGCAGGACGACCGGTTTACAAGAGAGCTCAACGGTGTATCCTTCACTTGGTTGATGGTGGTGACGGACGAACGCACCTCCGTATATGACGATTACTTTCCTGATGCGGATGCGATTGAAGAGATGGAAGAGGATGATTTCGGCGTTTTGGGCAAGGAATATCGGCGTGTAGGTACGGCGGGAATTGCGCTGGTGCATGCTGACGTTGACCTTCGGGAGTATACGGTGATGGCGATCCCGCCCATTACCCGGGTAGAGACCGGCTCGGGAGATTACAGTCTAAGCGAGATTTATTCTTACTATGGCATTGATTTTTTGAAGGCGAAGGTGGAAGGGCTCACCGGAATGACGGTAGATCACTATACTGTTTTGAACTGTACGGATCTGGCGTCTTTAGCCAATGTGATTGGCGGTATTGACTGCAAGATCCCTGTAGATATTTATTCCAATGGACCTTTATATGTGTCGGCGCCACCGGAGACAGAGACATCCGAGGAGACAAGTGAAAGTGAGAGCACGGATGAGAACGCTGCGGAAGGGGCACCGACATATGAGCTGGAGCTGGAAAAATCTGACCTGTCCAAGTTGTCCGCAAAGTTGGAAGCCGCACTGCTGTACAGCGATTATACGGATGGTGTCAGCGATGAGACGACAATTTTTCAAAGCTTTGTCCAGGGCGTGCTGAAGAATCTGTCCAAGGCGTCGGAGAGCGGACTGCTTTCCTATTACAACGGGCTGAAAAGCAAATTCCGGGAAAGCGATTTGGATCAGACAGTTGTAAAGGATGCGGCGGAGGTAATTCAGGCGTATTCCTGGATGGAGGTACAGACATTGGTGTACCCAGGTCGTTTTGTCCCCGCTAAGGGCACGCAGGAGGCATACTACAATCCCGATGCGGAGAGCGCGGTGCAGTATTTTTACAAATATAGGGCGTAAGGGCCCATAAAGACAAACAAGGACGAAAGGAAACAGCTTCATGGCAAGAATGAAAAACAGCGAAAAGACGATGGACAAGATCGTAGCACTCTGCAAGAACAGAGGCTTTGTATATGCCGGCTCCGAAATCTACGGCGGGCTTGCAAATGCTTGGGACTATGGTCCCCTTGGCGTAGAATATAAGAACAATGTGAAAAAAGCCTGGTGGAAAAAGTTTGTACAGGAATGCAAGTACAATGTGGGCCTGGACGCTGCCATTCTGATGAATCCCAGAACGTGGGTGGCCTCTGGTCATGTGGTAAATTTCAACGATCCGTTGATCGATTGCAAGTCCTGCAAAATGCGGCACCGGGCAGACAAGCTCATCGACGACTGGAATGCTGCGCATGGAATCGAGATGGTGGCAGACGCCCTTTCCAACGAGGAGATGACCGCGTATATTCGGGAAAAGAGTATTCCGTGCCCCGGTTGTGGCAAATGCGATTTTACCGAAATCCGCAAATTCAATATGATGTTCAAAACCTTTCAGGGGGTTACGGAGGATTCTTCCACGGAGTTGTATCTGCGTCCGGAGACGGCCCAGGGGATTTTTGTGAATTTCAAGAATGTACAGCGCACTGCCAGAAAAAAGATTCCTTTTGGAATCTGTCAGATAGGCAAAAGTTTCCGAAACGAGATCACGCCCGGAAATTTTACCTTCCGCACCAGAGAATTTGAGCAGATGGAGCTGGAGTTTTTCTGTAAGCCTGGTGAGGATCTGGAGTGGTTTGCATATTGGAAAAATTACTGCCATCAGTTTCTTCTGTCTCTGGGTCTTACAGACGAAAACCTGCGTCTGCGGGACCACGAGCAGGCGGAACTGAGCCATTATTCCAATGCCACTACAGATTTTGAATATCTGTTCCCCTTCGGCTGGGGCGAGCTTTGGGGCATTGCGGACCGGACAGACTACGATTTGAAGGCCCATCAAAAGGAATCCGGGGAATCCATGGAGTATTTTGACGCGGAGAGCGGCGAGAAGTATATTCCTTATGTGATCGAGCCCTCTCTGGGTGCGGACCGTGTCGCGTTGGCCTTTCTGATCGATGCGTATGACGAGGAAATTGTAGACGCAGAGAAGAACGATACCCGTGTGGTGCTTCATCTTCATCCGGCCCTGGCACCCATCAAAGCTGCCGTTTTGCCGCTTTCCAAGAAACTTGCGGAGAAGGCGGAGAAGATTTACACGGATCTGGCGAAGCAATTCCGCGTGGATTTTGATGATGCCGGTTCGATCGGAAAGCGTTACCGGCGACAGGATGAGATCGGCACGCCTTTTTGCATCACGTATGATTTTGAATCAGAGACGGACGGCTGTGTGACCGTACGCCAGCGGGATTCTATGGAACAGGAACGAATCGCCATTTCCGATTTGCCGGCATATCTGGCGGAAAAGTTAGCATTTTGAAAGTGGGGACAAAATGACCTTTACAATACAAAAGAGCGGCGCTGTTGCTGTCTGCAATACAAAAGGCGGAGAACTTACTTCTTTTCGGCACAGCGGGGTCGAATACATATGGCAGGGAGATGCGAGGTACTGGAGCGGGCAGGCACCTTGCCTGTTTCCCGTCGTATGCAGGGCAAAGGAAGATCGGGTGATTTTGGACGGGGTCTCTTATCCTATGCCCAAGCATGGAATCGCCCGTAAGGTGGAGTATACCCCGGTGCAGGTGACGCCGGACACAGTGATATTTCAGCTGCAGCAAAGTGCAGACAGCAAAAAATCCTATCCGTATGATTTTACATTGGAGATTCTTCACAAGGTAAGGGAAGACGGGTTTTCCACCACCTATCGAGTGACCAATACGGATACCCGGGAGATGCTTTTCTGCATCGGCGGGCATCCGGGCTTCAACTGTCCCATGGGGGAGAATGAACAATTTGGCGACTACAGCATTTACTTTGCAGACGCAGCAGGGGCAGTGGCGCATATCACAGAGCCTGGCAGCGGGTACATGGATCCGGGAGCGCCGGCGCTGTCCCTAATCCAAAACAATGAGCTTCCTTTGCGTTACAGCGATTTTGACGACGATGCCATCATTGTAGAAAATTTGCCGGTAAAAAGTCTGCGGCTGATAAACAGAGATACAGGGCACGGCATTCAGTTTGATTTTGCGTCTTTTGATGCTATCGGATTTTGGACGCCGGTAAAAATGGATGCCCCTTTTATTTGCCTGGAACCCTGGAACGGGTTGCCCGGTGCGCTGGATGAGACGCCGGACTTTTCCGACAAAAAATATGTAAAGCGGCTGCAGCCGGGAGCTGTCTTTGAGACCGGGTATCAGGTAAAGGTACTTTGAGCAGCGAAGCGGCTATGTGGGAAAATAATCTATGCAGCCCCTCAGTGGTAAAGGAATTGCTTGCGAAGTACCAGCTTTCACCCAGGAAAGGGTTTGGCCAGAATTTTTTGATTCATCCCCAAATCCCGAGGAAAATTGCGGAAGCTTCCGCGGCGCAGGCGGCAGAGGAAATGCAAGGCACCGGTTTTTCCTGTGCTTTGGAGATCGGTCCGGGTCTGGGGACCATGACCAGAGAATTATCTCGGCTGTATCGCCGGGTGACGGCGGTGGAGATCGATCGAGGTCTGATTCCTCTTCTGGGGGAGACGCTTGCCGATTGCAAAAATGTACAAATCGTGGAACGGGATTGTTTGAAGTTGGATCTTCCGGCATTTTTGCGGGAGCAGTTTGGAGATTGTCCTGTTCATGTGTGTGCCAATCTTCCATATTATATTACTACACCCATTTTGATGAAGCTCTTGGAAGCAGCAGAGCCTGCGCAGGCGCCGCAGATTCGTTCCGTAACGGTGTTGGTGCAGACAGAGGTAGCAGACAGGCTGTGTGCTGCGCCGGGTTCTGCTGCCTATGGCGCCATTACCGCATCTGTTCGTTTGGTGGGAACAGCAAAAAAACTGTTCGGGGTTTCCGCTGGGAGTTTTCTGCCACAGCCCAAGGTTAGCTCGGCAGTAGTACAAATACAGCTGTATGTGAACGGTGTTCGAGATGCCATAATAGGGCTGCCTGCGTCCGATGAAGCGCTGAATGCATTGATTCGGCAGGCGAAGGAGCTTATTTCTCTTGGATTCGCTCAGCGGAGAAAAACATTGGTCAACGCGCTTTCCGGTGTATACGAAAAGGATGAAACGGCAAGCGCACTGCGGACCCTGGGACTGGCACCGGACATCCGAGGGGAGAGATTGTCTGCAGAGCAATATGTGACATTGGCACAGCAGCTAACACAGAAGAAGGGGGCGCAGAGCCTTGTATCAGCCCAGAAGTGAAGAGGAAAAAACACAGGACATTTTGTTCCATGAGATGCGCAGCAGTGCACAGGAATATGTCGATGCTTTTTCGAAGAAATACAGGCGTGTGTTGCTGATCACTTGTATTTTCGCTGTTGTGTTGTTTTTGACGCTGTGTTCCTTTATGATGGCTGCATATGATCATGAGCGGATTTCCCTATTGATTTTTTGGATTGTTCTGTATGCGCTTCTTGTTGCTGCCTGCTGGTTTATTGCAGGCGCAGTGATATGCCGGTCTCTGTTCCAATTCGTACGGTGGAGTACCATCCGCGGCAAATGGATTGATGTGCTGAGTCGGATGGACAAGATCGAAGAGGGGTATTTGAAGGGAACTGTTTATGAGGAAGATCTGAAAAAAGTGGAGCGCCGCATGTCGGTTCTGGCACAGGAGATCAACACCATGGGTGCAGCAGAAAAAGCAGGGAAATAATGGGAAAATCGGGTGTTATAAAAGCAAAATAAAAAAGCAGGAGACGGCGGCAGTCCTCCTGCTTTTTCTGTACGAAAAACTATTGTGTGCGGTGGTCTTTATTTGTTCTTGGCGCGTTTTCGGTAAAGAATTTTTTCTGATTGGAAATAAAAAGCAGCAGTCCGATGATTGATACCAGCAGTTCTGCTACTGGAAATGCGCACCAAACGCCGTACATCTTTCCAATCCAAGAGAGCAGAAAGGCCATGGGAATGATCACAAGAAATCCTCGAAGGACAGAAATGATCTGCGCAGGACGAGGGCATTCAGTAGAAGTAAAATACATGGAAAGAATCACATTGAACCCGGCGAAAGGGCAGGCAATAAAGTATATCCGCAGTCCTTCTGTTGCGATATTTTGCAGAAGGGGACTTTGTTCACTGTTAAAGATACTTGTTATTTGTGGCGCACCGAAAAATACTACTCCATAGATGACAGCGGAAAAAAGCAGCATGGTTGTCAGCGCATACCGCAGGGTGGCATGGATCTTGCTGCGTTCCTTCATGCCGTAGCAGCGGCTGATAATCGGCTGAATTCCCTGTGCGATCCCTGTAAAAATGGCGAGGATTACCAGAGACAGGTTTGCAATGATGCCGTAAGCCGCTATTCCTACATTTCCCTCTAATTGCAGAATAATGGCATTGAATACAATCATTACGATGCCGGAGGATACTTCCGTAACCAGGGAAGGGATACCGCTGGATAAGATCCCGCTGAGAAGTTTTCCATCTGGCCGACATTTTATGAAGTGAAACGAATTCTTTTTTCGAACAAAATGCGGTGACAGAATGAGAATGCTGAAAATCGGCGCCAGCCCAGTGGCAAAGGCCGCACCAAAAATCCCCATTTGGCAGGGGAAAATGAATACCCAGTCCAGTACCACATTGGACAGGCTGCCGCCAATCATTGCCGCCATGGCAAGCTGCGGAGCACCGTCGTTACGGACAAAGCAAAGGAGAAGATTGTTTAAGAGAAACGCCGGCGCAAACAACAAAATTACCTGCAAATAGGTTTTGGACATGGCAAATACGCTCTCGTCTGCACCAAACAGAGAGATGATTGTGCCGGAAAAGAAAAGCCCAATCAGGACAAAGACGGAGGCAAAGGCTGCGGCAAGAGATACCGCACCCGTAAAAGCCCGATTTGCGTTGTCATGTTCCTTTTGACTTTTGAAAATAGAGTATTTTGTGCCGCCGCCCATTCCAATCATAAGTCCACTTCCGTGAATGAAGCTGTAGACGGGAATTGCCAGATTCAAGGCCGCCAGTCCATCTGTACCCAGTCCTTTGGATACAAAGAAAGTATCTGCGAGTATGTAACAGGACAGACCAATCATCCCCAACACGTTCAGAGATGTATATTTTGCAAAGTTCCCAAATGTTGTCATGAAAAACCTCCCCGATTGCATACAGACAAAAAATAAGCGCCGGCTTCGTATCTTCTTCGGCCTAACGATACGAAGCGGGCGCTGTGAGCTTGCCCGGCGGCAAGCATATTTTTCAGTTTGATGTATTATAGCATAGGGTAGGGATCTTGTCAAGATAAATGCAAGCAAATGTCTATAATACCTTTTCCATATAAGCTTTCCCTGTGGAGATATCTTTCCAAAACAGGCGGTCATTCTCCAACATGATATAAGAATGGCAGCTGCCTTCTTTGGGGATGGAAACAGAGCCGGGATTGATGTACGTAAAGGCATCTCCGGGCACATATGCCGGCACATGGGTGTGGCCATTGAGCAGTATGGAACCGGCAGCCAGCGGAGGCGGAGCATCCGGGCTGTATAGATGCCCATGTGTGGCGTAAATCAGTTTGTCCGCTGCATACAAGAGGGCATAATCTGCCAGAATGGGAAATTTCAATACCATCTGATCCACCTCTGTGTCACAATTGCCGCGGACACAGAAGATTTGCTCCCGCAAGGGATTAAGCATGGCGAGTACCGCTTTGGGATCATACGCATCTGGAAGATCGTTTCGCGGACCGTGATACAGAATATCCCCCAAAAGCAGCAGCTTTGGGGATCCTTCCGCTTCCCGCCTTTGCAGCAGCTTCTGGCACCAGTGGGCAGAGCCGTGGATATCCGATGCGATCATCATTTTCATAAAAAGTCTCCTTTACACGGCAGCAGGGAAAACCCTTCCGGAAAAGATGTCCGGAAGGACTTGCCCATTTACATAAGGTCCAAGTGTTCGCAGTGGAGAAAGGCATTTGCGGACAGGGTACTTGTGACGGGGATAATTGCGCTGGCACCGCAGCGCTTGCACTGTACCCGCACCCCTTCGCTGGTGACTTCCACCGTGTAATCTCTTTCTCCTTCTGTACATTTGCAGGAAATTTCTCCCGCTTCATGAAGGTCCCGCACGACGTAGTTGATGATATCCAGAATCTGCAGATCGGAAATAAATGTTGTATCCAGTTTCCTTCTGGCGGCGGAAAAGCTTTCATAACCTGTATCTCCCAAAAGCTCCCGCAGTTCATCGTCCGCCTGCTTGGTTGCTTTGGTTACAGCTTTTTCTTTGCCGAGAAAACAAATATCGATTCCGGAATATGCACAGGGAAGTGCAAACAGATCTTTGTCGAAAAAAAGCGGTGCGGATACCGTAAAGTTATGTGGCTGGGGGCAGAGAAAACAAGGAACAGTCAGCCGGACTTTTTTATCTTTTCCGTAGAGCAATGTCATTTCACTTTCTCCGCAGGGGCATTTCAGCCGAAGCATATCGGCCGTCAGGGAAAATACACCCACCAGGCTCGTCACCCACGTCCCGCATTTGGGACAGCGATAGGACACCGTAGTCCCCTTTTGTTTTAATACCATAATTGCCTCCTGCTTCCCGTGCCGGGATCCGCAAAGGATCTTTCGGCAGGTATTGTGTCAATAGTATATAGTATGCTGGAAAACGGAGGCTGCTATTCCTCTTTGGGACAATTCGACGACTTCGGATCGGTTCCGGCCAATACTGCCTGATTTTTTGCGGGACTGTTTCGTTTGGTGAGGTTTGCACCGCGGCGTTCCAGCGCTGCTTTGGAGATTTCAATATCCTCGGCTGCTTCCCGCTCGTTAAAACAGCCGACAGTCACCATATCGCAGTCACGGATCGTAGACCAAACAAAATTCAGACCCACAAAAGGCGTTGTCCGTCCAGCCGCCATGGGTTTGATGGTCATAACCGGCTTTTTTGCGTTGCGTATAATGGTGTTGACCGATTCGACTTCTACCTGCATGAGAAAGCCCATACAATTGTAAATTTGGATATAGGTCTCCACATCGTATCCGTTTTCGTCGCTGTAGACGACCAATTCCGGCATGTGGGCAGAGAGGCCGGGAATCATACCGGCGTCCCGGATCATTTTGGTGTAGTCATCCAGGCGGCACAGGCACCGTTTGTTTTTATTTACCAGCTGTTCAGCGGAAAAATGATGGATCAGACAAATTTTTGCGCCTCGTCTGGCACTTTCGCGAATGGTCTGCTCCGCTTCCCGGCGGCCCTGGGCAGTGTCATCTACATTGATCACCGGAGTGTCCACCAGAATCATCTCTTTGCCCCAGCGTTCACTGGTATCCATAACGGACTGATATATATGGGGCTGTGTGCCGAAGGGAGCCATCACGGTGTCGATCCCGTGCTCCATAAAGGTATCAAACATCGGGTACATGGTTTCCGGTGCACAGTGCCGTTCCATAATCATCTTATCTGCAGCGTCACTGCGGTGGCTGAATCCGGCCATCCAGTTGGAGCCGATGATAAACCGGGAGACGGATATACCGCCGACCTGTGTTCTGGGAAAGGGGGTTGAACTTGTCATATATGTTCTCCTTACTTGCGTTCTTCCATGGGAACGTAAGGCTGACGCGCACGTACACATTTATAGGCAGGACGGATGATTTTACCTGCATTCTGCAGTTCTTCCATGCGGTGCGCACTCCAGCCGGCAATACGGGATACGGCAAAGATAGGGGTGTACAGCTCTTCCGGCAGCCCCAGCATACGGTAGATCATGCCGCTGTAAAAATCTACGTTGGGACTGACACCCTTATAGATCTTCCGGGTTTCGGCGATCAGTTCCGAGGCGTTGATGGCGGTGCGCTTGTACAAGTCGTAGTCTTCCTCCATCCCCTTTTCGTAGGAGAGCTTCTTTGCAAAAGATTTTAGAATATCGGCCCGCGGATCGGACAGGGAATACACTGCATGTCCGATCCCGTATATCAGACCGCTTTTGTCAAAGGCTTCCTTGCGCAGGATCTTGTAGAGATAATCCCGGATGGAAGCATCGCTTCTGTCGGGGATATTCTTTTTCATATCGTCAAACATATGTACTACTTTGATATTGGCGCCGCCGTGTCGCGGACCCTTCAGAGATCCAAGAGAGGCTGCCACGGTGGAATAGGTGTCTGTTCCGGAGGAAGTGACCACGTGGGTGGTAAAGGTGGAGTTGTTTCCCCCTCCGTGCTCTGCGTGGAGCACCATGGCGAGGTCCAGTGTGCGGGCTTCTATATCTGTAAAGCTTCCGTCAGGACGGAGGATGTGCAAAAGATTCTCCGCGGCAGACAGTTCTTCCTTGGGTGCATGAATAAACAAACTCCGTTTATCGTGATAGTGGGAGTAAGACTGGTATCCATACACAGAAAGCATAGGGAAAAGCGAAATGAGCTGCAGGCACTGGCGCAGCACATTGGGCATGGAGATATCGTCCGCATTGTCATCATAGGCATATAATGTAAGCACGCTGCGTGCCAGGGTATTCATCATGTCCCGGCTGGGTGCCTTTAGAATGATATCCCGCACGAAAGTGGTGGGGAGGCTGCGGTAAGATGCCAGCAGAGCGCTGAATTGATCCAGTTCCTCCTTTGTGGGAAGGGAGCCGAACAAAAGCAGGTATACGCATTCTTCAAATCCAAAGCGATTTTCCTTTTGAAAGCCTGCGACAAAATCTTTGATATTGATTCCCCTGTAATAAAGCTCGCCGGGGATGGAAACGCTCTCGCCGTCCACCGTTTTGCTGGAGACGACCTCCGATATTTCCGTCAGTCCGGTGAGTACGCCTTTTCCCTGGAGGTCTCTAAGTCCGCGCTTGACGTTATATTCCGTGTACATTTCCGGTTTGATCCCGTTGGCGGCGCAGCTTTTATCGGACAGTTCGGTAATATACGGGGTGATGACCGAATAAGGATTTGTGTTCATAATTTGGGTCCTTTCTACATTTATCATAAATACGATTCTACATAAATAAAATGAACTCCGTGTGAATACATGCAATATTTCCTATCAATTGAAGAAAAAAACAGATTTATTGTAAAAAATATACAAATGCCAGCATAGGCTTTACACTGGATGCATATCCTTAAAGAAGAACAGCAAAGGCAGCAATAACGAAATTTGCTTTATATAGAAAAGCACCGCGGGAGCGGTGCCTGAAAGCTTTTCATAAAAAGGCTTCACTGCCGCCGGAAGGTACAAAATAGACAAATATACTGCCTGCTCTTCCAGGGGACAGTCCGGCAAAAATAGCCGAAGATCAGCCGATACGTTCAATTGCGTCCTTGGGAATATCTCCTACGCCGTTCATAATGTAGGCAGGACGGTAAGGGAAGAGCTTCATGGTTTTCAAATCTGTCACACCGGAGAGCACCAACACCGTGTCCAGTTCACTTTCGATGCCGGCCACAATATCTGTATCCATCCGGTCTCCTACAATAGCGGCGTTTTCTCTGTGCACATTGAGATGTTTCAGCGCATGCCGCATAATCAAAGGATTGGGTTTGCCGATGTAATAGGCTTCCACTCCTGTAGTGAGTGTAATAGGGGAGATCAGGGCCCGGCAGGCAGGCATGATCCGGCCTGCGTCTGTGGGTCCAGTGAGGTCGGAATTTGTGCCGATGAGTTTTGCCCCGTTTTGGACAAGCTTTACTGCGTGTTCAATTTTTTCATAATTTATGGATCGCGTCTCTCCAAACACCACATAATCGGGGTTGTAGTCATTCATGCTGAATCCCGCTTCATATAAGGCATTTACCAGTCCGGGCTCGCCGATTACGTAGGCGCTTCCTCCGGGGCACTGGGTTTTTAGAAAAGAGGCGGTAGCAAGGGCACTTGTATAAAACTGTCCTTCCGGGATGTCCAGCCCCATGCGCAACAATTTGGTAGAAAGCTCCCTGGGGGAACGCTCGCTGGAATTGGTGAGAAAGAGGAATTTTTTATTTTCCCGGCGCATCCAGTCGATAAAATCCAAAACGCCCGGCAGCAGTGTATTCCCGTGATAGATCACACCGTCCATATCAATGATAAACGCTTCCTTACTGTGCAGGGGCTGTAAAGAAATCATAAAAGACCATACCTTTCTTTTGGGTTTTGTTTTTGGAGGATACAGGGAGCGGAGCCGGCAATGCCTACAGAAAAAGCGATAAAATACAGGGCGGCAGAGGCCATTGGAAGAGGATTTGGGCTTTATCCATAATTTACACTTGCATTTTCGAGACAAATGTGTTATACTCTTACGCGTATGTTTTTGCAGAGCAGTGTCAAAGGGAGGAAAGAAGCACCAAAACAAAACGCATTTTTATAATATTATGCATTTATTATACAATATTCTGCGCTGTTTGTACATACAAAATAGGAAAATATTTCTTTAGAAAAATTGGCGGAAAATACGGAAAAGTTTTGTGATTTCGTATAGAAGCCGCCCGCTGGTGCGGGAAAAAAATTTGGTGGTGAGCGATTTGAAAAAGAAAAACAATGCGCGAAGCGCAATGTCAGAACTTTTGTCAAAGAGCAATGCAGTAAGTACTGGCAAGAAAAAAGAAGCAACAAGGCAGAAAAGGTCCGCTGTTGGTGTGACGAAGGCGGCCTCTGCCGCGGGCCTGCGGCAGAGGCGTCCGGCAGCTCCGGCACAGATCGGAACGGTGAAGCCTGTAAGACCGCATGGCAACAGACCTGTTCCACATGTACGGGGAATACATATGACGCAGGCGGGCAGGCGTGCCGCAAGAGCGTCTTTCAAGGTGATGCGTGCTGTAGTGACAACAGCAGTACTGCTGTGTCTTTGCACAGGGATTATTTCCGCAGTTTTGATTCTCAATCCTGGAGAGGACGGCGAGGTGGCGGCAGATGCATCGATAGGTGTGCCGGCGGCACGTGTGGCGAATGTGGAAACGGAAGCATTTTCCCAGGCAGAGGCGATGGCTTTTCAGGCGGAGCCTGCTGAGGTGGAGACATCCCAGACAGCGCGGCACACGGTAACTTTTACTTTCTATGATCGGGAAAGTCTTGTGTGTATTTCCGGCGAGAGAACGGTAGGCGAGCTTTTGGAGCGAATGGATATCCATCTGAGTGACGCCCAGCGGGCAAATGTAGATACGGAAGCAGTGATCCGGGAAGATACCACAATATCTGTAGATGCGGTCACGTATGATACGGTGGCGGTGAATACCGACATTCCTTATGAGACCCGGTATGTGGATGTGCAAACGATTCCACGGGGAACGACAAGTACCCATCAAAAGGGGGTAAACGGCACACAGACTACGGAATATCAGGTTACCTATGTCAACGGTGAAGAGGTGGATCGGGTACAGACCGGGGAATATATCAGTGCATATCCCACAGACAATATCATATACCGGGGTGTAGGGGGCACGCTTACAGTAGGCGGCCAGACCTATTCCTATTCTTATTATTTGGACTGCCGGTCTACGGTTTATACCGGAGGCGGTACAACTGCGTCGGGTCTTCCCGCGACAGAACAGGTAATTGCCGTGGATCCCCGGGTGATTCCCCTGGGCTCTACCTGCTATATCACGGGCAGTTACTGCGAGGTAGGCTTCCGTACTGCCGCAGATACGGGCGGGGGCATCAAGGGGAACATCATAGATATTTACTTTGATACCGACAATCCGTATTTTGCCGGGTACGGCTGGCGGAACGTGCGGGTGTATATTTTTGACTGAGATAGGAGCGGCGAGCGGTGGACTTTTCAAAGTTGCGTGATTTTATGGATGCGCTTTGTGCATGGCGGATCCCAGGAAACGCTTGTGAGGTCTATTACAAGAGGCGGCCGGTGTTTCGATATGCTTCCGGCTTTGCCAATAGGGAGGCCGGACAGAAAATGCAGGGCAACGAGCTTTTGTACATGTATTCGGCTACCAAACCGATCACATGTGCCGCAGCGCTCACTTTGTGGGAGCGGGGAAAGTTCATCCTGACTGATCCGGTGAAAAAATATTTGCCTGAGTGGGCAGATGTGCAGGTGCGTTATACGGATTCGGACGGAACGGAACATTTGCGTGCTCCCTCCAGAGACGTGACCGTGCAGGATCTGTTTACCATGCAGTCCGGCTTGGATTACAATTACAACGCGCCGGCATTGGCTGCGGCAAGAGAGAAATATGCACCGGCGTGCCCCACGCGGGAAATGGCGCGGGCCATTGCGGCGGAACCGCTGCTGTTTGATCCGGGCGCCCGCTGGTGTTATGGATTTTCCCATGATATTCTGGCGGCCCTTGTGGAGGTGATCGCCGGGGAGCCCTTTGGCGCTTATGTGAAGCGAACCATATTTGATGTGATCGGCATGGAGAATACGACTTTTGGAGCGGACGAAAAGCGGCAGGCACAGATTGCTGTACTGTACAATTTCAGTGACGAGAAAAATGCCATTCAGCGGGACGCATCTCAGAAAAACGGCTTCATTTTCGGCTCCCAGTATGACAGCGGCGGTGCCGGCATTGTGTCTACAGTTTCCGATATGGCGAAATTTACCGACGTGATGTGTGGACGGGGCCTGGTGCGGGACGGTGTCCGCATACTGGCACCCACCACGGTGGATCTGATGCGGAAAAACCATTTGCAGACGATCCCGGCTTCTCTTTCAGAGTTTGCGGGGAATGCGTTGAGAGGGTACGGATATGGCTTGGGAGTACGTACTCTTGTGGATCCGGCCATGGCCGGCGCACCGTCGCCTGTAGGGGAGTTTGGCTGGACGGGTGCGGCCGGTGCCTATATGCTGATGGATCCGGAAAACGAACTTGCCATGTTTTACGCCCATCATATGACAAACAACCAGGAGGATTTTACTGCTCCGCGGCTGCGCAATATATTGTATTCCTGCCTTGTGTAGGGAAGATCAAATTTACTTTGCGAAAAACAGGCCTGGCAGATGCCGAGCCTGTTTTTTCTATATCATTTTGTTGTCATTGGGGAGATCCATTTTTCTGCATCATCCAGGTCGCTGGTGCGCTCGTCTATAAACGGACAGATGCGGGCGCGCGGGCGGAGATTTGTCCTGCATCTTCTGTAGGAGGTGCTTGACGGCTTTTGGTGTTTTTATTATACTGTATTTGCAGTGTTTGGGTCGGAACATTTGAAAAGGCAAAGTGAGGCAAAAGCAATGATCGATAAAATGCACATTCGCGGTGCGAAAGTACACAACCTGAAAAACGTTGATTTGGATATTCCTTTGTATAAAATCGTAGGAATTGCCGGCGTGTCCGGTTCCGGGAAGTCCTCGCTGGCGTTGGGCGTGCTGTATGCAGAGGGTTCCAGGCGCTACCTGGAGGCACTGTCTACCTATACACGCAGAAGAATGACCCAGGCTTCAAAGGCATCTGTGGATGAGGTGCTGTACGTTCCGGCGGCGCTTGCGCTGCACCAGCGGCCGATCGTGCCGGGCATTCGCAGCACGTTTGGAACCGGCACGGAGCTGCTCAACAGTTTGCGCCTGATGTATTCACGCCTTGCAAACCACTGCTGTCCAAACGGACATTATTTACAGCCATCTCTGGCAGTAGCGGCCGGGAAAGAGCTGGTCTGCCCTGTGTGCGGTGCACATTTTTATGCTCCCTCAGCGGAGGAGCTTGCATTCAATTCCCAGGGGGCCTGCGCAAAGTGCGCCGGAACAGGGAGTATCCGCACAGTCGATATGGATACCCTGGTACCGGATGATTCACTTACTATAGATGATGGGGCAGTCGCTCCCTGGAACAGTTTGATGTGGTCACTGATGACCGATGTGTGCAGGGAGATGGGCGTTCGTACAGACATCCCCTTTCGCGATCTCACAAAGCGGGAGAAAGACATCGTATATCACGGGCCGGCAGTCAAAAAGCATATCTTTTACAAGGCGAAAAATTCCAATCAGGCAGGGGAATTGGATTTTACCTACTACAATGCTGTATATACTGTGGAAAACGCTCTTGCAAAAGTAAAGGACGAAAAAGGCATGAAGCGGGTGGAAAAGTTTTTGAAGGAAGACATCTGTCCGGATTGCTGTGGAACGCGTCTTTCTGCGGCGGCACGCCGCCCCAGACTGCGGGGAATATCCTTGGATGCCGCCTGTGCCATGCCCCTCTCTCAGCTTTTGCACTGGGTACAGGGTGTTCCGGAGTCTTTGAGTGAAGAGATGCGGCCTATGGCAAAGAGCATTTGCGAGGCCTTTGTAAACACCGCCCGGCGGCTGATAGATTTGGGATTGGGATATCTTTCGCTTGATCGTTCTTCCGCAACGCTCTCTACAGGAGAGCGGCAGCGCATGCAGCTTGCCCGCGCTGTCCGCAATCGAACGACCGGCGTTTTATATGTGCTGGACGAGCCTTCCATCGGACTGCATCCTTCCAACATTGTAGGCCTTACCGGTGTGATGCGTGATCTTGTGGCAGACGGGAATTCGGTGATTCTTGTGGATCACGATACGCAGATCTTGAAGGAGGCGGACTGGATCATTGAGATGGGTCCCCAGGCGGGAGCAAAGGGGGGATATGTAATTGCTCAGGGAACCGTCCCCGCTATTCAAAAGAATACTGCCTCGCAGATCGGGCACTTTCTATCTCAGACGGCGGTGACAAAGCTGCGGGAATGCCCGCCGCCGGATAAAATATTTGAAAACGGAACACTTCATTTGTCTACGGCGCAGATTCACACCGTGAAACCGCTGGAGGTGGAGATTCCAAAGGGGCGCCTTACTGTAGTGACGGGCGTGTCCGGTTCCGGAAAGACGACCATGGTTTTGGAAAGCCTTGTGCCCGCCCTGCGCGCTGCAATCGGCGGCGGCAGAATGCCGGAGCACGTCCGCGAAATCAGTGCCCAGGGAATACAGCATGTGAAGCTGATCGATGCGACGCCCATCGGCGTCAACGTGCGCTCTACCGTGGCGACCTATGCGGGTGTGCATGATGAGCTGCGAAGGCTTTTTGCACGGTCTGCCCAGGCAAAGGAGAGGGGACTTGGAGCGGGCGACTTTTCCTACAACACAGGCAGTCTGCGCTGCCCCGGATGCGACGGAACAGGCATTGTCAGTCTGGATGTTCAGTTTTTGCCGGACGTCCATATTCCGTGCCCGGATTGCCGGGGCGCACGGTATGCAAGGGCGGCGTACGACATAAAGCTGACAAACAAAGCCGGTCAATCCTGTTCCCTGCCGGAACTGATGGGCATGGATGTATGCTCCGCTCTTGCCTTTTGCAGGGAAAGAAAAACGGTTGCGCAAAAGTTGCAGGTACTTGAGGAACTTGGACTTGGGTATTTGACGCTGGGAGAAGAGACGCCGAGTCTTTCGGGAGGCGAAGCACAGCGGCTGAAGCTGGCCAGTGAAATTGGAAAGATGCAGACAGATTCCGTTTTTGTATTCGACGAGCCCTCCATCGGGTTGCATCCGCTGGATGTTCAGGTCCTGCTGCGCGTGTTTCAAGCGCTGCTTGAGAGTGGTGCTACTGTGGTAGTGATCGAACACGATCGGGATGTGATTTGCAATGCAGATTACATAATCGATATGGGACCCGGCGGAGGAGATGCCGGTGGAAGGATCGTCGCCGTGGGAACGCCGCAGGAGATCATGAAAAATCGGGACAGTATCACGGGAAAGTATCTGTAACGCGCACAAAAGGAGATCTGTCGAATGCAAGCCGCACCGACTGCCGGTGCGGCTTATTTCTTTTATTCGTTGCAAATATGCGACCAAGGCTTTTTGGGGGAGACGAATATCTTTTTTGTCGTTATAATTGCTTCAGACTCCGCGAAGTCAGAAAGTGAGGTTGGCATGAAAAAAGTTTCATTGAATCTGCGCCTGTTTGGAGATGGCGACGCTGTCGATGGCGGTGCGCAAAGCGCTGCGATGTCCAGCGAACAGACGGAGGACTGTGCTGCAGAACAGTCTGAAAAGAAAATGGGGCGTGGAGACGATAAAAAGAGGATTGCAAGAAAAGCACACCGTTCCGCCGCACCGGTTGGCGGCGACAAGACAGCATCTTCTCCTCGGACCGGAGAGGAGTCCGATGCAAAAGAAGATGCTGCAAAGGATGGTGTACAACCGTTCTCTTCCAAGGGGGAGGATGGAGTAGAAATGCCGGCGTCTGTACTGCCTCGTGGGGCGATGCGAATCATCCAGGGTCTTGCTGCCATGTATCAGATGCAGGAGATGGATTTCGATGGGATTGCAGACGCTCTTCGCCGAACGGAAATCAAAAACGCGCTGGAAGAAAGACTGCACCGGCGCAACGCGGCAAAGCAGTATCAGATACTATTGGGGGAAGCGGAAGCGATGTCTAAGAAAGTGCGGGGATTTGACCTGAAGGCGGAATTATCTGACAGGCGCTTTCGGGGGATGCTACGCGCAGGTTTTTCCGTGGAGGAAGCGTGGCGGGCGGTACATTTGGAACAGTTATTGGGTGCCGCTACCCGCAAGGCTGCGGAAAAAGGGGCCAGAGAGGCGGCAGAACGCATTCGCAGAGCAGCAGGGCGCCCTGACGAGAACGGAGTCAAGGGTCAGTCGGGAATTTCCCGAAAGACCAGCGTCGAGCATCTGACCGGTCGTGGGATCCGGGATATTCTTCGACGGGTGGAAAACGGCGCAAAAGTTAAATTCTGATTCCGCGACAGCGGAGAAAGGAAGAAAGTATGACAAAAACATGCGATGAAGTTCTGGATCTGCAGTTGTTTGGTGCGGGCGACGTGGTACACGGCACCCAGGCATTTGTAAATGCAAATGCACCGGAGAACAGCACAGCTTATGTATCGACGCCGGGCAGCGAAAGCGGACTGTCTGCGGAGATGAAGACGTTTTATGACAAAACGCTCATCGAACTTGCTGGGCCGAGCCTTGTATTTGATCAGTTTGGGCAAAAGCGTCCCATCCCGCAAAACGGCGGCAAGACCATTGAATTCCGTAAGTTTTCCAGTCTGCCCAAGGCGCTCACTCCCATAACGGAGGGCGTCACGCCTACCGGCAGCAAGCTGACGGTGGTGCCTGTGACGACCACAGTAGATCAGTACGGCGATTATGTGGAGCTTACCGATATGATCGAGTTGACCAGTGTAGATCCCATCGTTGTAGAAGCGACCAAGCAGCTGGCCGATCAGGCAGGCAGAACCATTGATACGGTTGTCCGCAACCAGATTCTGGGGGGCACCAACGTATATTACTGCCCTGAAATATCTTCCACTGGGGAAGAGACGGAGATCACTTCCCGTTCAGATCTCAGCGCAAATGCAAAGCTTCGGGTAAAGGACGTGTTCAAGGCTGCGGCGATTTTGAAGGCTATGAACGCACCGTCCATCGATGGCTCCTATGTGGCTGTGATCCATCCCTATGTGGCATACGACCTGATGCAGGATGCGGAAGGCCAGTGGCTGGACATTCAAAAGTATACAGATCCTGCCACAGTGCTGCGGGGTGAGATCGGCACACTGGGAGGAGTTCGCTTTGTACAGACCACAGAAGCAAAGGTATACCACGATGCAAATCTGGGGACCGCTCAGAGCCTGACGGTGACTGCATATACGTCTTCTGCATCGGATGTTTCCTGCTCTAACGGCGTGCCTTCCGCAAGCCGGGTTACGGTATCCGAAGCGGTGACAGCCGATCTGATCGGACGGGATGTGTATTACACTACTTCTTCGGACAAGGTGTTTGCCACCATTGTGGGTATAAATGCGACCTCCAAATACATCTATCTGGATGCCCCGCTTACTGGAGTTACGTATGCTTCCGGCGACAAACTCACTTCCGCCGGCTGCGGCAAAGACGGTGCGGCGGTATTCGCCACCATGTTCTTTGGGGCCAATGCATATGGGACCACCGACATCGGCGGCGGTGGGATCGAGCACATTGTAAAACAGAAGGGTTATGGAAATGACCCCTTAAACCAGCGTTCTTCCGTGGGCTGGAAGGCTACCAAGGCAGCTACAAGACTTGTGGAAGAATACATGCTGCGGGTGGAATCCGGTTCTTCCTTCAACGGAAGCTCGATTGAAACAAACTAACGATTAACTTACCAATGGAAAGATGAGGATGCGGCTATGGCAAAAGCGATAAAAAATACTTCTGAAAAAGAAAAGACAAGGACTGTGTTTATTCCCCGGAAAAATAAAAACGATACGGAACGGTATGTGGCCGTCAACGGGGAGAACATGTTGATTCAAACGGGAAGAAATGTGGAGGTGCCGCTTCGCTTTGCCGAAGTGATTGAAAACTCACTGCGGCAGGATGCGGCGGCAGAAGCGTTTATTGAGGCGTACGCCAACGGCTGACGTCCTCGTATGATGAGAGGGGTTGTGGTGCCGTGTGGCGCCACAACCCTGCAAAAGGAGGGGGGAATTTGTATGACTGTGAATGAAGCAATTGCCCGCTGTGACGAAATGACCGGCGATGGCAGTGGCAGAGAAGCAAAGCTGCGCTGGCTTTCCGACATCGAATCCATGATTTATGAAGAAATCGTCAGAACCCATGAAGGTGCGCCGGACAGAAGCGAATGGAAGCCTATTGCAGAAGAAGATGGAGAACGGGAGTTGTTTGCACAGGATCCATACGGAGAACTATATGTATTTTATTTAATGATGCGCTTTCATTTGTTGCTACAGGATATGAGTCAGTACAACAATGCTGCAGCACTGTTTGCTGCGGCTTATACTACCTTTGCAGATTGGTACAATCGCACCCATATACCGCTGTCCCAGGGCAGTATTACGTTTTGATATGAGGTATGTGATATGAGAGTGGCAGCACTAAAAGAGAACAAACGCAGCAAAGCGACAGTATCCTCCTTTACCGGATTGGACAAACGACCAAACCCGGGAGCCGGCGGTTTTTCCGATATGCAGAACATGTCCGGGAAGTATGCACCCAAAATGTCCGTTCGAGACAGGCGGGGAATTATGAATTTCGGGGAGGAGAACATATATAGCCTCTCCTCTGCAGATCTGTGCTTAGATGATATCATCTACCAAAATGTACTGATTGCCGTTATGGGCAGAACGATCCGGGCATATTATTACACGGACGAAGGATCGCTGGAATTCAAAAGTGTGTTGGGAAGCGTTGTTTTTGAAACTTACAATACAGAAAAGGAATGCATCATATCCGGCGGATATGCATATTTTTTTCCGGACAAGTTTTATGTGAACACAATGGATCTGACAGATTCCGGCAAGCTGGAGAGAACGGTGCAGCTGGAGACAGGGCCGATTTACAGTGAGGTGGGAGACGGGTATTATGAGGTCGTGCTGGAACCGTGCGATTTGGATGGCAATCCCGTGGAGGAAGAAACATCCTATATGCGGCTCATGCGCAAGAAGTATGCACTGGTAAATGGAGAGAAGGGAGATTTCATAGGATATATGGCATATGCCGATGGATTTTCCGATCTGGATACAGTGACGATCTCCGGCTTTTCCCTGGATGCGCTCAATGGGGACTATTCCATACAGAAGGTAGATGTACTGAACACGTTTATTGTACTACCCGGGTCCAAGGAAGTGATGCAGACCGGCGGTATTACCGTGACGGTGGCGCGATGGGTTCCGGATATGGATTACGTGGTGGCTGCGGGGAACCGGCTTTGGGGCTGCCGATACGGCGTGGATGCGGACGGCAATCCCATCAATGAAATTTATGCCAGCGCTTTGGGGGATCCCAAAAACTGGAACAGATTTCTCGGAGTTTCTACAGATTCCTGGCGGGCGTCTGTGGGTTCCAGCGGCATGTTTACCGGAGCGGTCTGCTATGATGGAAAACCGATTTTCTTCAAGGAAAATACAATCATAAAAATCTACGGGGATTATCCTGCGGAGTTTACCATGACGGAGCACGCGCTGCGGGGGATCGAAAACGGCAGTGCGAAAAGCGCAGTCGTTGTAAACGATGTGCTGTATTACAAGTCTTCCAACGGAGTTGTCAGATATGACGGCGGTGTTCCATCCAACGTGGATACGGCACTGGGGAAGACCCGGTGGAGGAATGCAGTAGCTGGTGGTGTGGACGATCGTTATTTTATATCCATGGAAGATGCGGACGGACAGCGCAGCCTGCTTGTGTATGATACGGTAAAGCGGCACTGGCACAGAGAGGACAATGTACCGGTGAAGGGATTTTGCCGCTGCGGCAATGAGCTGTACATGCTTTGCGCAGGGACGGAGAAAAACCAGGTTTACACGGTTTGCGGGTCCTATAACCGTCAGGACGGGGAAGACTCTGGAAGTCTGGAGGAACCGGTGTCCTGGTACTGCGAAACGCCGGAACTGGAATATGACTCTCCCGACCACGTGTATGCGTCCATGCTGCAGGTACGGCTGGAGCTTCCTCTGGGGAGCCGTGTGCAGATTGATGTGGAGTATGACAGCGACGGGATATGGCGCAGGCAGCGGGTGATCGAAGGAAGAAAAAAGCGCGGGGTGGAGATTCCGCTGCGCCCGCGCAGGTGCGATCATTTTCGCATCCGCATATCCGGGAGGGGGGAGGCCTCCATCTGTTCGATTACCAAGCACACAGAGGAGTGCAGTGGAAAAGGCTGGAGATTGTAATGGAAGAGAAAAGGCGCAGATATTCTGTGCAAGGGGATGATTATTATGAAATTCTATATTGATCCACCTCCATTTTCAGAAGAGGGACAGAGCGATACGGCACAGCTGACCAGCTGGCTGTACGGACTTGCAGATACGTTGAACGTGGTTCTGTCAAACCTGGGGTACGAAAACTTCAACCGGGAAGTCCGTGCACAGTTGGAAGAAAGGAGCAAACAGTGACATACACAATCAAAAAAGGGGATACGCTGACCTCTATTGCAAAAAAACACAATACCACGGTAGATGCACTGGCCAGCGCAAACAATATAAAGAATAAGAATTTAATATATGCCGGGAACACGCTGGAGATCCCTGACGGCAGCAGCGGGGGAGGGGCAGTCTCCGGCTCCTCAGGCGTGTGGAACACCGTTTACGAGGGCGCATCCAATGGCAAAGACAGCGGGTATCGGCAAAGTAATGATGTGCAGGATGCACACAAAGAGCTGGAAAACTGGCAGGACAGGCGGCCCGGTGCCTATGACAGCGCATACAGCGATCAACTGGATGCACTGATCAGCGCAGCGACCGGTAGAGCGTTTTCCTATGACCCTCTCAGAGATCCCCTGTACAGAAGTTACAGAGACTCCTACAGACAGGGCGGCCGTCTTGCGATGCAGGATGCCATGGGGATGGCGGCGTCGCTTACCGGAGGAATGGGGAATTCTTATGCTCAGTCTGTAGGACAGCAGGCGTACGGTGCATATATGCAGGATCTTGCCCAAGTGATCCCGGAACTGTATGAAGCGGCGTACGGCCGGTTTATCGACGAAGGAGATCAGCTGGAGGATCAGATCCAGCTGCTGTCTTCTCTGGATGATGCCCAATGGGATCGATATAACGATATGCTGGAGAATTATCTGGAAGAGGGAAGTTTTCTTTTGGACAAATACGAGACGCTTTCAGATGCGGATTATGAGCGTTTTTTGGACTATATGGAGCTTCTTCGGGCATCTGTATAAATCATGAAAACGGCGCAGATTTCTGCGCCGTTTTTTTATTATGACGTGTACATGTCATATTTATATGCTATACTATAGAGAAGGCGGTGGAAGGTATGCAGGCAAACCATTGCTTAGCAGTGCCGGGGTAGGAGGATATACTTGCTGCGCTACAGGGATTTATCGCTGTTGCACCTGGTGAGAGTGCATCTGTACAAACAAGTTTGAAACTGCAGCGAAAGGCTCTGTCCTACAGAATGAAACGTCTTTGGGATGTGCGCGAAAAGAGCTTCGAGAGGGAACTATGAAATATACTATTGTTGATTATTTTGGATACGATTTATCTCCGCAAGAAAGAATGAAAGCGATAAAGCAGGCGGGTTTTGATGGTGTGATTTTATTGTGGGCGGATTATTTTGATGCCGATTATAGAGACTTTCCCCAATACGCCCAAAATGCGGGGTTATATGTGGAGAATGCGCATGCTCCATATATGCAGGCAAATACCATATGGGAGGATACGATCACAGGACAAGAATACACAAATCAAATTATCCGCTGCATAAAAGATTGCTCTGTATATCACATACCCACTCTTGTGATGCATCCAATAAACGGGATAACACCTTTGCCTGAGAACGATATTGGGATAAACCGTTTCAAAAAAATTATGGAAGCTGCTGAAAAGTATAGTGTTAATATCGCTATTGAAAATCAAGGCAATCCAGAGTATATTGATTATGTATTTGGAAATATTCCATCCAATAGATTAAAATTTTGCTTTGACAGCGGTCATGAAAATTTTTATTCTCCGCATCTTGATTTGCTGAATTTATATGGAGATAAACTTATTGCACTGCATTTACACGACAACAATGGACAAGAAGATGCGCATGCACTGCCTTTTACAGGCAATGTCAATTGGAACAGAATAGCAAGCAAATTAGAAGAGATGAATTATACAGGAGCTATTGCATTGGAAACTTTGAATAAAGGTTTTGAGCACATAGAAAATCCTGTAGAGTTTTTGCAAATAGCACTTGATAGAGCAAAAAAGATTTTATAAAAGAAAGCAGGGCAAATCGCCCTGCTTTTTCCTCATGAAGTGACGCCCGCTGGAGTCATTTTTTATTTTATAAATGCTTTTTGAAACAGTATCTGCATGCGTTCCTGCTGTCCGGACAAATGCAGGTAAGCAAATACGCACTCCAGTCCGGTCGCCCTGCCGTACTGCGCTCTTGTGGCGCTTTTCGGGGCCGTGTGGGCACTGTTCCGGCCTCGTTTGTATACGGACAATTCTTCCGCAGTGAGGTCCTGCAGAATTTTATCTGCGGCAATGCTTTGGGATACGGCGGTTACATATTCCAGCGCCCGTTCGTGAATCTCCCCTTTTCCGTCCAGTACCAGCAGTTCTCTTACCATCACTTCCAGTACAGCGTCCCCCAGATATGCCAGGGACGCTGTGGGAAGCTGCATGATTTCCTGTGTATCCATAATCCTCCCTTGCTGGTTTACAAAATACGTTTGATGTACCGCACCCGAATCTTCTGGAAGAGATCCAGTCCCGCGTAAACAGATGCAGTCAGATCGCTGAGATACTCGCCGCAGATCTCCGCTTCTCCTGCGGTGAGGCCATGACCGAACTCCTCCTTTTGCATGCAGGCCATCACTTCCAGAAAGCTTTCCGTAGAGAGATTTGCATAATCGCGGGATATGCGTGCGGCAAAATCCATGGGAAGCTCTCCCGGTTCGGGAGGACAGCCCATAATACGAAAGATATCTAAGATCCAGTCGTTGATCTGCCGCAGGGCCTTGTGTCTGTCGGCTGGGCTTGCGCTTTCGTATGCTTCCTTTTTGCGGGCAAAGTTGATTACACGATACCGCTTTTCCAGCATCAACTGGGCTTTCTTTTGGATGTGACGTACGATCAGATATATGATGAATCCAAGTAGAACGGCACAAGCTGTGCCGCCGATCACCAGGAGAAAACGAGTGATCTCCGACATGGGCATATCTTCCTCCGGCGGAAGAATCGGGTGGTTTTCTTCCGGTTTCGGTTCCTCCGGCGTTTCGGGTATGTCCGGTGTTTCCGGGTTCGGCTCTTCTTCATCCGACGGCGTGGGAGCAATGGTAGCACCACTGGGGTCGTACATAGCCTGCGCATATTCTCCCGGAGTTACTTCATATTGCATCCAGCCCATCCCGTCAAAATACACTTCGATCCAAGCATGGGCATTGGCATCTGTCACATCAGCGCGGTAGGGCGCCCCGCTGGTACCGGCGGCGCGGGTAAAATCAGAGGCGATATATCCCTCTGCAAACCGGACAGGAAGATCATATTCCCGCAGAATTGCGGCCGCTGCTGTAGCAAAGTGCGTACAGTAGCCCTCTTTCACCTGGGTGAGAAAGGCGTCCAAGGTGCTTCCTTCCCCTGTGAAGGCGCTGCCGTCCGGGGTTTGGGTGTAGGTATAATTGTCGGCCAGGTACTGTACGACGGCGCGGATCAAATCGTGTTCTGTCACATCACCGTCCGCCTGCACTTTGCGGAGAATCTGGGCGGCGATTTCCTCTACTGCGGCGCTACCGGATTTTTCTGTATAGGTATCCTTTACGTACGTGCGGTACTGCTCTTCCAGCTGTACGGCGGCCCAGAATGCCCCCTGCTCCTCTGTGGTCATTTCATTGAAATACCGGTCCGCCAGATTGGTGCCGATGTATTCGATCCCATCCGACGCAAGGGTGTAGTCAAAGTCGGCGATTTTCTCCTGGAGGCTGTCTTTTGAAAGATTTTCCCGCGAGGTTTCTGCAATAAACTCTACCGCACGCCGATAGTATTCCGCTGCGTTTTCCCGGCAGGCACCCACCTCGCTTCTGTTCAGCGTAGTGATAAAGGATACAGTACTGTATCCGGTGCCGGATCTGTAGAACCGGGAAGAGTAAATGCCGTCATAATAGTTGGAGTATTTGTATTCCGCCTCATCCAGGCTGCCCCAGGCCCGCAGGCCGATTTCGGAATTCATATAGGCGGGAACAAACAAAAGCAAACTGGAACCGCGGATGCGCTGGACGTGGACCTGCTGAACGGTGAAGCCGTATCTGGAAAGATTTTTGTAGACATTTGCTTCCTGGATGTCTACCGAGGAAGGGTATATGTATTTGTTGAAATTGTATGTGATTTCATCCGGAGTAAAATCTACGCCGAAGGCGTTGCGGTAGCCCAGCACCTGATCGTAATCAGCTGTTGTCCATGTATCTGTCTCTCGGTCGAAGCGGGAACCGGTCCAGCTGCGCAGATAAACATTGTTTTCGCTGGTGGATTCCACGCGCAGGATCCGTTTGTCCTCAAATTCCAGGGGTTCAAAGGACAGGGAACGGGGCGTCAGCTCATTGATCCCGTAAGCGGACAGATCGTTGAGGTCTACGTCGTTGCCTGTGAGATATGCGGTCATATAGGCACGGGCAATCTGCACTTTGTTGTTGATGGGCGCAATGATTGGAAAAGCGCCTTTGGACATGACCATCGGGAGCCACAGCGCAAGGAGGGCAAGGGCTGCCGCGCCGAAACCGGCAAATCCTCCGGCGGCTGTGACGGAAAAAGCGTGGGAGCGTTTTTCTTTTCGGCGTACCCGCCTTTCCTTACGCTGCGCTTCCTTTTGTGCTTTGCGCGCTTCTTTTTGCGCCTTTCGCTTTTGCTGCAACGAGGACAGTGCCTGCAGATTTCCCGCTTTTTTCAACGCAGACATTTCTTTTTTTTCTGCGGCAGCTGCTTTTCTGATCGCTTTCTTTTCCAGGCGTGCTTGTTTTTTGCTGTCCCGCGCTGCTTTTTTCGCCTGCCGCTTTTGTTCTTTTTTTGCCTGCCGCCAGGCGATGAATACAGCGTTGCGCGCCATGCGGGAACGGCGCTTGTCCAGATCTGCATCCAGGGAGGCGTTCAAAATTTCGTCCGCCTGCGCGCGCAGAACTTTCTTTTCCTCCCGCCTGCGGGCGGCTTTTTCTCTGCGTACTGACCGCCGCTGCTGCCGCCGCTTTTTTCGCGCTGCCTTGCGGCTGCGTGCACCGGCATATCGGTAATCGTATATGCGCAAAACGATACATCCAAGGCAAAAAGCGATAATGCATCCGATACCCAGATTCCCTTTTGAAATATTGTAAGTAAAAACGGGAACGGTGACTGCCATTATGACGATGCACAAGGGAAGCAGGCGCACTTTTTTCAGCATACACAGTCCGAGAAGCGTTCCCATCAGCGCGGCAAGGAGGAATACGCCCCAGAACCGCGGAGGATCTGTGGGCATATATGCGGCGCTGCTGTAATCGACGCCATCCTGGACCATAAAGTTCCCCAGCGTGCCGTATCCCATTGTAGCCAGGTGATACAGAGCAAAATTATAGATGCGCAGAATGCTGTGCCACAAAAAAGCGATTGGATTTCCATACAGAATGGCACAAAGGCCGATTACGCCCCCGGCAGCTCCCAGCGGTACAAGAACGTGCGCCAGCCGATGCAGAGAAGCCCCCGCTACGGCAGCCGTGACAATGAGACAGACCAATGCAATAAATCCGTTGGAAATGTAACAGGCCTGCCAGTATGCCTGTGTCGTCAATCCGGCAGCACTGCACAAAAATGCAACGATGCCGAACAGACCAATGTAAAGCGTCAGCGCACGCAAAACAAAACCGACGATCTTAGCCCCTTGGGACAGAGAGGCGGCAGGGGACTCGTAAATGTCTTCCGGCGGCTGCCCGCTGCGAAGGAATTTTTTCTTTTTTTTCGGTCGGTTTGGCAAATGAAAGGTGAGTTTGTTTTTTGTGTTTGTCAAAAGGATCCTTCCGCGTATGCCGCGGTCTCCTTTCCGGGTCATCAGATTTGTGTGGCGGTGAGAACAGTCCCTTTTTCGGGCTGTTCCGTGAGCTGCATTTGGTAGGGGAGCACGCCCTGCTGCCGCAGCTTTGCTGCGCAGGCCGCTGCATATTCCTCACGTTCCATGGGGGAGAGGTACTTTTCACTGGGATTGAAGAACAGCACCTCCGCAATACATCCGCTGCCTGCGCCGCCGAACAAAGAAGGGATTCTGCTGTATTCGGACAGAGAGGACGGGTCCAGATTGGCAGTAATGATGCGGATGGTCACATTGGCTGCTTCCGCGATCAGCCGATGCAGCGCAAATACCCGCTGCGTTTCCGGAACTACGGGAGCTGCGGCAAAGCGGTCATAGATCTCTTCAAAAGAGCCTAGGTCGGCAGTACTGCGCATATAGATCCCGCCTTCCTCTCTGGGATCGAACCAGGCGACGGTGCAGCGATGTCCGTGTCGGATCTCATTTTGCACACTTGCCACAGCGATTTCCGCTACGCTGTCCGCACAAAGCTCAGGCATTTCATCGGAAATATCCGGCAAAGGCGCACCGCCCCAGGCACGGATGGCAGCATCCATTTCTCCGGCGCCGATTTCCGTCATGTCGCCGTCGATCTCTTCCAGAAGCTTTTGCACGACGGCATCTTCTGTTTCGATCTGCTCCCGAAGCAAGGCCTGTTCCTTTTCCCGCTGCGCGGCGTCCTCGTTGCGCTTTTGTTCTTTTTGCGGATCCATTCTTTTCACTCGTACCCGCTTTCGCGCAGTGGCTCGAATCAGGGAATCGATCTCGTCCATCGACTGGACAAACGAGGCGCTGTTGCCGGCCTGAAGGCGCCGGCGACGCTTTGCGGCCTGCCGCCGATTGGCAAGCCGTTGCCGGAAGCTTTGAAGATTTTGACTTGCCGCGGCGTTCCATGCTTCTGCCTTGTCAGCGATTTTGTGCATACGCAGCTCGGGAAGTACCGCCTTCCGCTCCCGCTTTTTCAAAAGCTGCCGCAGCCGCTTTTGTTTGCGGGCTTTTTCCACCTCCAGGGGGGGCGTGGGTGCCGCGAAATCTACAAAAATATACACATGCTGGTCGTCGTTGGTGTTATAATCCCGTACCTGCAGCTCCTGGGCTTTAGAGGAGAGCTTCCAGTGAACGGATTTCATGGTATCTCCCATGCGGTAGTCCCGTATATTTGCCTGCTCCGATTGCTCCTGCGTGGTTTGCATACGGGCAAGGGGAGAGGGAATATCGGACATGGCGGTTTTTGCGGATGCGTCCAGGATCAGCCGGCGGGGCAGCACCGTCACATTGCTGTAATTGTTTACATCGATGCGTGTGCGAAAGAGCCGCAGATAATCATATAGATAAATCTCCTGTACACCGATCTCGTAAAGCCCCCGATAGCGGAATCGGACCGTATCTTGAATACGGTGCATTCCCAGTGGAATCAGAGACAAAACAAGTTTTTGACGCAGGCTGCGTACACCGTTCGGCTGTGGGAGGTTGATCACCGCTTCCACAAAGGGCAGGGGAAGAGGGGAAGCATTGATTACGCGGATTTCATATTCCACCGGTGCCATTTTTTCGCATCGATTGGTATCGGAAGATACATAGACCTGAACAGACGCTCTGCCGATCATCAAAAGCAGAAAGGAGAGCAGCGGCGCCAGTACAAGAAACCAGAAGAACACGGCGGATGCGGTATTTCGCAGCACCTGTGTAAAAACCAGCGCAAGGAGCAGGAGAATACAGTAAAGAAGTGCATATGGTCGGGGCAGCAGCGCCGGAGCGCGTTTGTGTCGTTTTTTATCAGCCATGGGATGCCTTCTTATCTCTGCGTTTTATAAGGAACTTCCACATTGCGGGCTACTTCGGCCAGTGCTTCGGCGGCGCCGGTCTGATTCAGCCGTGCTTCCTGGCTGAGGATGATCCTGTGGGCGACGGCGGGAACAAACAAAGCGGACACGTCCTCTGCCAGAACGTAGTCTCTTCCACGAATAAAAGCATATGCCTGGGACAGTTTCATCAGCGCAAGGGAAGCCCGGGGGGAAGCGCCCAGGGAGATGGACTTCGCATTTCGTGTGGCGGCCACCAGCTGCACGATATACCGGCTGATTTCGCCGGATACGGTGACGGTGGAAATGATCTGGCGCAGTCGTTGGATGGAATCTGCATCTGTGATGGATTCCACCTTCAGGAGAGGATTTTCGGTCTTCCGGTCGGAAATGATGGACATTTCCTCTGCTTCTGTGGGGTATCCCATGGACAGGCGCATGATAAACCGGTCCAATTGCGCTTCCGGCAGGGGATATGTACCGATGTAGCCGGAGGGATTTTGCGTTGCGATTACCATGAAGGGGGTGGGAATTGTATAGGTCTGTCCGTCTACTGTGACTTGCCCTTCCTCCATGGCTTCCAAAAGAGCGGATTGGGTTTTGGGGGAAGCCCGGTTGATTTCGTCGGCCAGGAGAATGTTGCACATCACAAGCCCTTCCCGAAATTCAAATTGCTCCTTGGATCGGTTATATATGTTGAATCCTGTGATATCTGAGGCCATCACGTCCGGGGTGAACTGGGCCCGCTTAAAGGAGAGACCGGCTGCCCTGGACAGAGCAGCTGCCAGAGTGGTTTTTCCCACTCCCGGGACATCTTCAATCAGCACGTGTCCTCCGGCCAGCATGGAAGTGATCAGCAGAACAATTTCATTGTGTTTGCCTACTACTACTTTTTCCACTTCTGCAATCAGAGACTGTATCAATGTATTTGCCTCTACGGCAGCCTGCATGTTTTCTCCGGAATAGTCATAGTTCATAGATTTTGCTTATGCCATGCGCCTTGCATGGATCCTCCTGTGTAAAATCCGATTCCTTGTCAAAAAGAACAAGAATACTTGATATAAGTATAGCATGTATTGTTCAAAAATACAATAATTTATCAATATTTTTCAAAAAAGTCTCTCAAAAACGATCATTTTATTCTATACTGGGGTAGAATATTTTTTTGATTTTTTTGTATTATTTGCTTGACAAATGGGAAATTTTTGCTAAAATAAGAATAGGAATCATTCTTAAAAAGCAGGGATATTTATGACAATGCAGCGAAGGGCTCTTTTGCGTGCTTTTGAAGCTGCGGGGAAAACGCACCCCACTGCGGAGACGCTTTACCATCTGGCAAAAAAAGAACAGCCGCGGATTTCCATGGGAACAGTATACAGAAATCTGGCGGACATGTGTGCCAGGGGAGAAGTCTTGCGTATATCCGTCAGCGATGGCCCGGACCGTTACGACAGGGATCTTTCCAAACACGACCATGCGGTGTGCCGCGTCTGCGGGCGTCTGTTTGATTTGCCTGCGGGTGTTGTATATATCCCGGACCGATGTATTCCCAAGGAATGTCGTCTTTTGGATAGCCGTCTTCTTTTACAATGTATATGTTCAGCGTGTGAGAAAAGCACCTGTTCGGACATATAAGATCTTAGCAGAAACGGTCTTTGGAAAAATACGTCCCGGAGACCGGTGCGTTGGAGCGAGGCGGCGCTCCGACACGCACGCCGTATCCGCCACAGCAAATATGAGAAAGGCAGGTAGAAAAATGGAGTTGAAGGGATCCAAGACAGAGCAGAATCTGATGACGGCTTTTGCCGGCGAATCACAGGCGACGAACAAATATGCATACTATGCATCCAAAGCGAAAAAAGACGGCTATCAGCAGATCGCCGCGATTTTTGAAGAGACTTCCATGAATGAGCGGGAACACGCGAAAATGTGGTACAAGCTTCTCCACGGCGGCATTGGCACCACTGCCGAAAATCTTAAAATGGCAGCAGAGGGAGAAAACTATGAGTGGACCGACATGTATGCCACCTTCGCAAAGGAGGCAAGAGAAGAGGGCTTTGAATACATAGCAAAGCTTTTTGAAGGGGTAGCGCAGGTGGAAAAGGAGCATGAGGCGCGGTATTTGAAGCTTTTGGAAAATGTACAGGGCGGTCTGGTATTCTCCAGAGATGGAGACATGATCTGGCAGTGCCGCAACTGCGGGCATATTGAGATCGGCAAAACGGCGCCGGAGGTATGTCCGGTTTGCGCGCATCCGCAGAGCTATTTCCAGATTAAGGCGGAAAATTATTAATAATTGAAATTCTTTTTGAGAACAATCCCCCAGTCGGCTGATGCCGACTTGCCCCCTTTGCACAAGGGGGCCTTTTATTTTTATAAAAATCAAAAGGATTATTTACATTCGGTGAGCATAAGAGGACCAAAAAGAAAAGCCTCCCCCGTGCGGGAGCTGCATAGCAGACCCGGGGGAGGTGGCACGGCAAAGCCGTGACGGAAGGGGTGTTATTGCAAAACAATCCCCCAGTCGGCTGACGCCGACTTGCCCCCTTTACACAGGGGGTTCTTTACAGTCAAAGCCTTCCCAGGAGTTGCTACGCAACTCCTGGGAAGGCGTCAGCGCAGCGGACGGAGGGGTTATAAAAACAATTTTTTTGGAATTTCTCTGTCTAACAAAATTCAGTTTTTCAGGCTTTGCATGGGGGCAGGAATCCGTCCGCCTCTCGCAATAAACTTTGCGGGAGACTCGTTTTTATTCAGCCGCATCACCGGTCCGCTGCCCAGCAGACCGCCGAATTCCAAAGAGTCTCCGATATCTTTTCCAATGGCCGGGATAATGCGCACGGCAGTGGTCTTGGTATTGACCATACCGATGGCAGCCTCGTCTGCGATGATCGCAGAGATCACTTCCGGTTTTGTGTCGCCGGGAACGACGATCATATCCAGCCCTACGGAACATACACTGGTCATAGCTTCCAGCTTTTCGATACTCAACACACCAGACTGCGCCGCTGCGATCATGCCGGCGTCCTCCGACACCGGTATGAAGGCGCCGGACAGACCTCCCACATTGGAGGACGCCATGACGCCGCCCTTCTTTACCGCATCATTGAGGAGCGCCAGTGCGGCGGTGGTACCATGGGTGCCGCACATTTCCAGACCCATTTCTTCTAAAATGTGGGCAACGGAGTCCCCCACTGCCGGCGTGGGTGCCAGGGACAGGTCTACAATACCGAAGGGAACATCCAGCCGTTTGGATGCTTCCGTACCTACCAACTGCCCCATCCGGGTGATCTTAAAGGCCGTTTTTTTGATGATGTCCGCGACCCGGTTCAGATCTGCATCCGGATACTTGGACAGCGCTGCCCGTACAACACCAGGGCCGGACACGCCCACGTTCAGAACACAATCGGGCTCGCCGACGCCATGGAAAGCACCTGCCATAAAGGGATTGTCCTCGGGAGCGTTGCAAAACACCACCAGCTTTGCCGGACCAATACAGTTTTTGTCGGCAGTATATCTGGCCGCATCCGTGATCACCTGTCCCATCAGCGCGACTGCGTCCATGTTGATGCCAGCTTTCGTGGTGCCTACATTTACAGAGGAACAAACCTGATCTGTTTCACGCAATGCCTGAGGAATAGAGCGAATCAATTCCAGATCTCCTGCGGAAAAGCCTTTGTGTACCAGAGCGGAATAACCGCCGATAAAATTGACGCCGATTTCCTTGCCCGCCTGATCCAGCACGCGCGCATACTTTACCGGGTCTCCCCCGCTGGCAGCCAGCAGCATGGCGATAGGGGTGACGGATACTCTTTTGTTGATAATGGGAATTCCGTACAGTTGGGAGATATCTTCCCCCACCCTAACCAGGTTTCCGGCTTTGCGCAGGATCTTGTCATACACCTTTTTGCAGGAGGCGTCGATATCGCTGTCACAGCAGTCCAGCAGAGAGATCCCCATGGTGATGGTGCGAATGTCCAGGTTTTCGTTCTGGATCATGTGGATGGTTTCCATTATGTCGCCTAAGTTCAGCATGGGTACCCCCTCAAATTCTGTGCATGGAGTTGAAAATGTCTTCGTGCATGATATTGATTTGCATGCCGATCTGGTCGCTGAGCGTCTCCAGATCGCCTCTCAGATGCATGAAATTACAATCCTTGTCCGATATATCCAGCATCATGACCATGACAAACATGTCCTGGAGAATCGACTGATTTACATCTACTACATTGGCGCGGTTTTCAAAACAGACGGCACTGACTTTTGCCAGGATGCCAAAGGTGTCTTTCCCGATTACAGAAACAATTGCACGCATATTTTCCTCCCGATTTTTTATTTTACAACTTTTTCCCCGTCAAACCAAAGGATGCCGTAGCCGGCACCGGATACGCCGCCTTTGGCGAGCCAGTCTGCATATCTGCGGCGCAAGGAGGTGTCTCTGGGCAGCAGGGCGGGATCGCCGGGGTAATTCATATTATAGATTCGCCAGCATTCGCTGAATCCCGGGTTTTCTATATTGTTTACGATTTCAAAGTCGCTTTGGAAGCGGATGATGTTGGAATCCGGCGGCAGAAACTCTTTCATCCTGTCGTAAAGCAGCCAGGATCCACATATGATGGGCAAAAGTCCTTGGATGGTCAGAGAATTGTAAAAGCGATAGGCGCGCCTGTAGGAATCCAGCACGTCCTCGTGGCGCAGCGGGCTGCCGGAGGGAATGTGCGTATTCAGCACCTCTTTCTCGTCGCGTTTCATCGTGATGCCGTGCCCGCTGTAAACATCGGTCAGATAATAGGTGGTCTTTTCAAATTGCAGCCGTCCCAGGGCAAACCGGGTCATTTTGAAAAAGCCGTCAAACCAAAAGGCTACAAATGTACCCCAAATGCCGTGTAAGGCGTGGCATTCATTTAGTTTATACAAGAGATCCATCATGGAGTCATGCCATATGGATTCGTCGATCCCTTTTTCCTTGTAGCGCAGACGCAGGGGTTCTGCAAGGCAGGCATACAAAAGAAACTGGGCCGTATATTCGTGCACGCCGGCTGCGGCACCGGCCGCCGCGGCATCCTGATTGGCAACGTCAAATTTGATTTCTCTGCCGCCTTTGTACGCGTCGATGTGTGCCAGCAGCAGTTCGGCGGCCTTGGGGTTTGCAAACAGCCGATCATATTCCGAAAGGAGGAAGGCCTTTGCTTTTTCTGGATACGGAAACTGATTCAGAAAATTTATAAGTGTTGTTTTCATAGTTTCTTCTTTCTTTGTGCAATGTAAATCTTTTCACATTATACGGTACCAAGAAAAAAAAAGCAAGAGCGGGACAGGCAAAAAACGGAGAAATATTGCGTTTTTCGCAGGGATTTTGAAAAAGGAATTGTATTTATTGAAGAAATATGCTATACTGCTTGTAAATTCCCCCGGTGGGTTTTACCTTTTGAAAGGAGCGGCGCCATGTTTGGTGAATTGAAAATGATCGCTTCCCGTATACGCGAAATGCGGGAGATTTTGGGGATACCTGCAAAGGTGATTGCCGAAAATATCGGAACCAGTGAAGCGGAATACCTCGCCTATGAGAACGGTGAGGACGATATCCCGGTGGGCAAGCTGTACTTGATTGCCGGTGAATTCGGAGTGGATCCTACGGTACTGCTCTGCGGAGACGGCCCCCGCATGGCGGATTACACCATTGTCCGGGGAGGCCGCGGCGTCAGTGTGGAGCGTTTTGCCGGGTATCAGTTTACCTCTCTCGCTTACAATTTTATCGGCAGGGAGATGGAACCGATGATTGTGTCTCTTCTGCCTTCTTCGGAAAAGCCGGAGCTTGTAACCCATGAGGGACAGGAGTTTAATTATGTGCTCAAGGGCTCTGTTATTGTGACCATCGGAGAGCGGGAGCATGTGCTCCATGCGGGGGACAGCATTTATTTCAATCCCGGAATCCCGCACGGGCAGCACTGTGTGGACGGGCCGGCAGAGTTTCTCACCGTCATCAACGAATGATGCACTGACAGGAATAAATTGTAAAGTACAGGAAAGGCGTGGTTGTCCAATGAATCTTTTGTCCAAATTTTTGCCTCGTATAGAATTTGACTCCTATGCGGATTTTAAGAAAAATTACAAAGTAAATGTACCGGAAAACTTTAATTTTGGATACGATGTGGTAGATGAATATGCTCGTATATGCCCGGAGAAGCAGGCGCTGATCCACGTGGACGAAAGCGACGTGATCACGCGCTATAACTTCGGTCAGATCAAGCGCCTTTCCGATCAGTGTGCAAATGTGTTTGCCTCCTGCGGCATCGGCCGTGGGGACGTGGTGATGATGATGATGAAGGAGCGCCCGGAGGCATGGTTGATCATCATTGCCCTGGCAAAGCTGGGGGCTACTGTTATACCGGCAACTTATCAGCTGACCCCCAAGGATATCATCTATCGCTGCGCATGTGCAGAGGTAAAAATGATCTGTATAGCAGAGGATGAGGATGTGATCCGACACGTGCGCGACAGCCGGGATGCCTGTCCGAACGTGGAGACCATTGCCTTGGTGGGGGACGATGTCACCGCTCGGTTTGGCGATGAATTTCTGGATTTCCGCGCGCAGATGTATGCGGCATCGGCAGACTTTGTGCGTCCTGTGGGAGAGCGTGCACCCAGGCCAGACGATACCATGCTCATTTACTTTTCCTCCGGGACGACAGGTATGCCCAAAATGATCGCGCACAACTTTACATATCCCCTGGGGCATATCACTACGGCAAAATACTGGCAGCATGTGGAGGATGACGGGATCCATTTCACCATGGCGGACTCCGGCTGGGCAAAGTTCGGCTGGGGGAAAATATTCGGACAGTGGATCGCCGGCAGTGCACTGGTTGCATTTGATACAGGGCGGTTCCATCCGGATTTTCTCATGCGTATTATTGGTGAAGTGCGTCCTACCACTTTCTGTGCGCCTCCTACCGTATATCGTTTTTTGATCAAGGAAGATTTGTCCAAAGGAGATTTTTCTTCTATTCACCACTGCACGACAGCGGGTGAGCCGTTGAATCCGGAGGTGTTCTATCGGTTTAAGGAAGCTGCCGGGTTGGAGATTCACGAGGGGTTTGGGCAATCTGAAACTTCTGTCATTGTGGCAAATTTTGGGTGGGACCCCATTAAACTGGGCTCTACCGGCTTGCCTTCGCCTCTTTATGATATTGATATTGTCGATGACGCGGGAAATCCTTGTGAGGACGGAACGGTAGGCAGAATTGTTGTGAGAAATGCAAGCACCGATCATCCGGTAGGGCTCTTCACGGATTACAGGAAAGATCCCGCGGCGATGGAAAAAGCCTGGCGGGATGGAATGTACGATACCGGTGATCTGGCCTGGAGAGATTCCGACGGGTATTTGTGGTTTGAGGGCCGTTCGGATGATGTCATCAAATGCTCCGGCTATCGGATTGGGCCTTTCGAGGTGGAAAGTGCGCTGATGACGCATCCTTCCGTTTTGGAATGTGCTGTAACTGCTGCGCCGGATCCCATTCGCGGTCAGGTAGTAAAGGCGACGGTGGTTCTTGCCAGGGGCTTCATTCCGTCGGAGGAACTGAAAAAAGAGCTGCAAAATCATGTAAAAAAGGTGACTGCACCTTATAAATATCCCCGCATTGTGGAGTTTACTGCGGAATTGCCTAAGACTACCAGCGGAAAGATCCGTCGTACGGAAATTCGGGAAAAAGACGCGGGAAGAGGGCAGGCATAAGCCTGTTTGGGCAAAATTTCTCATTTTAAGATCAGAGTCGATAGCAAACACACCCCTTTGCACATACAATGTGTGCAAAGGGGTGATGTAATTTATGGATGCATCTGTATTGCAAAACAAGATTCGTATGCTGGAAACGGCATTGCGCTGCAAAAATCGAGAAATACAGACCTGTGCTGCTATGGAATCGCTGGCGGAAAACAAAAAGGAAAAAATGCGTATTCACCTGCTGGGGCAGAAAGCGAGGGGGCATTTCCATACGCTGGAACAAATTTACCGGTACTACAAGGGAAATACGGCAAGTCTTCCAATGGAGGAAAATATCTCTGTTCACTCGATCCCGGAGGGCGTTTCTGCAATACGCGCGTGCCAGCGGGAAATGGATGGGGTATACCGCGCGTTTGCGGATGTGCGCAATTCCCGTATTCGCAGCAGTATGCGGGGTATACGGCAGGATCAAGACAAAAATGTACGTCTTTATGAGCAGCTGGTATCCGGAGCGGCAGCAGGACGCACTGTGCCTGCAGCGGCGCGGGCTTCTTATATTGTGCAGGCGGGGGATACCATGTGGGGGATTGCCCGGCGGTTTGGAACGACTCTGGCGGAGCTTGTCGCGGCCAATCCGCAGATCAGCGATCCGAATTTGATCTATGTGGGACAGGAGATTTTTCTCCCGACGTCTTCTCCTGCGCCGGCTCCCCCTCCTTCCAATCCGGAAGAGGGAAGGGAAAGTCTTGCCTATTTATATGCCGGCAACAGCGCGGCATATAAAAAAATGGTAGAAGAGGCAAACGGAGCTGTACGTACAGTTTACCCCGACTATTTTGAGATCGACGACGGCGGGAATCTGCTGATTTCTCCTGCGGGCGGAATCGATTCGGATTTTATCGATGAAATGCACCGGCAAAATATCCAGGTGATCCCTTTCATCAGCAACCACTGGGATCGGGAAAAGGGGATCGCGGCACTGAATAATCGGGAGGCGCTGAGCGAGCAGATCGCGCAGGCAGTGGAGCAGTATGGACTGGACGGCGTAAATATCGATATTGAAAATGTGAATGAACAGTACCGGGATGCGTACACGGACTTTGTAGCATCTGTGCGAGAAAAACTGGGGGAGGATAAGGTCCTGTCCGTTGCTGTAGCCGCCAATCCGTACAATTTAACGGTGGGATGGCAGGGCTCCTACGATTATCCGCGGCTTGGGGACATAGCGGATTACCTGATGATTATGGCATATGACGAGTCCTATATCGGAAGTCCTCCCGGTCCTGTAGCCAGCAGCGACTTTTTTGAAGGTTCTGTTGCATATGCCCTGAATCAGGGCGTGCCCCGGGAAAAGATCGTCATGGGACTCCCCTTTTACGGACGGTATTGGAAAATGGGGGATTCCACCGGTGGAATCGGTATTTCGGCAGGAGATATCCAGTTCCTTTTGGACAACTACAGTTCTACTGTGCGGTTTGACGAGCCCACGATGTCTGCCAACGCCACGGTGATTATCCGTGAGGGAGATCCGCTGCCCCGTATCTGGGGCGGACGGGTGCTGCAGCCGGGGGTTTACGACATCTGGTACGACAGCCCGGAGACGACCCGGTGGAAGCTGGAAACCATCGATCGAGAAGATCTGCGGGGTGCGGGTGCATGGGCGCTGGGACAGGAAAATCCAGAGATCTGGGACTTTTATTCTGCGGCGCTGAACGGGGGTGTGGCACCTTCTGTTCCTCCTTCCCAAAATCCTGAGATGCCCGATGATCCTGCGGCGGCCCAGGAGATTCTCGATCGGATTCTGGCCGCATTGAACGGCGGCGGAAACGATCGGGTCGTGGCAGCAGACACGCCACTGACGCGGGGAGAAGCAGCGGTGGCCATCGCCCAGTTGATCGGCCTTGCACCGGAGAGTGGCGGGGAGGAGTTTGCTGACACAGGTGATTACTGGGGACGCGGGTATATCCATGCGCTGCGCCGGCGGGGCATTATCCAGGGGACCGGTGACAATATGTTTGGGGTCAATCAACGTCTGACGAAGGAAGAACTCGCCACGATTTTTGACCGCATCCTGGGCCTGCCGGATACCATCGATTTTCACGAGGCAAAGTTTACGGATGTACCGCCGTCCCGGTGGTCTTATTATCCGGTGGAAAAAATGAATTTTTACAATGTGATTTTGGGGGAGAGTGAAACGAATTACGGGCCGCGCAATCCCATTACGGCGGAAGAACTGGCCCAGGTGCTGCAGCGAATCGAAGCGCAGGGATATCCTATCGATTTTGACAGAACCTGGTACAACAGCGGCGCACCGGCGATTGAGCCCAGGTGATGTAATACGCTGTTTACATAATAGTATGAAAAACAATCCCCCTGTCAGCTTCGCTGACGTCCCCCTTTACACAAGGGGGACTTTTTGTCTTAAGCTGCCCCTGTGCAGGCGTTGCATGTTGCTTTTAACAAAAGGATTCTTTCTAAAAGCCTCCTCTGTGCAGGCATTGCGTGCTGCTTTCAACAAAAGGCCTTTTCCTAAAAGCCTCCCCTGTGCAAGGGGAGGTGTCAGCGTTAGCTGACGGAGGGGTTGTGGCAGGTCTGATATTGCCAGTGAACTTTTTGTGTTATTAATATTGCAAAAACATTTACCCTTGTATATAATTATTCTAATATGGAAGAGTCTCTCTGATAACTATAGATTGTACTGACATACATAAGAGAAGGGAAGAGTACATGAGGATAATAAAATCGCACAGGAGGGTCCTGCGTATTATAGGGATCGTTGCAGGTGTTCTCTATCTGATTGCCTTAGCATGGATTTTATTCAATGGCTTTCAGTCCAAAATGGAATGCGGCACGTGGATGCAGTATGTTGGTGCGCATACCAATTTTGTTCCGTTTTCTACGATCTCTTTTTACTTTTCCAGTTTTACAAGCGGGATGATGAACAACAGTATCATTGTGCGGAATTTGCTTGGAAATTTTCTCCCTTTCTTCCCCATGGGGATTTTGCTTCCCATGCTGTTTTGGCGCATGAAGCGGTTCCCCTGGTTTCTTCTGACCCAGTTTTTTCGTAATTGTGGCTTTTGAAGCGATACAGCTTTTTACAACCACCGGTTCTTTTGATGTGGATGATGTTTTGCTGAATCTAATTGGTGCGATGATTGGATGGCTTATATGGCGGGGCATATGCCGCGTGTATGCCGGGATGCACAGGCAAATGACGGGAAAGTCCCTGTAGAGCAAAAGCCGCCCTCTGTTGCAGAGGGCGGCTTTTCCCAAAAAAATTTCAAAAACTATTGACAAGGCGCTCTATTGGTGCTACAATACTTGGGAAAAGAAAGAAGAACACTCCGTTCTCACCGTGCCGGCAGGCCGCGCATCGGTTAATAAACACGTGCTCTTTATGGGCATAAGTTTTTTGTGCGGAGTTGCTTCGCACTTTTTTTGTTTTCTGTTCCCTGAAAAATACGGGAACAATTTGGGACGCCGGTCTGTACCGGCAGACATATTTTTGAAATCGGGGGTGCCAGCCATCAGCGCAAAAGAACTTCTTATCAATGACGATATCCGCGCAAAGGAAGTCCGTCTTTTAGATGAGCAGGGAGAACAGTTGGGAATTAAAAGTCTTGCACAGGCAAAAGATTATGCCTATGACAGAGGCGTGGATTTGGTTTGTATTGCGCCGCAGGCCACGCCGCCTGTGTGCCGTGCGATGGACTACGGAAAATTCCGTTATGAGCAGGACAAACGCGCCAAGGAGCAAAAGAAAAAGCAACAGACGGTTGAGGTGAAGGAAGTACAGCTTTCCTGCCGGATCGATAAGCATGACTTTGACATGAAAGTTGCCCGCGCCATTCGGTTTTTGCAGGATGGCAATAAAGTGCGTGTCTGCCTGCGCTTTAAGGGCAGAGAAATGGCGCATCAGGATCTGGGACGGGAAGTCGTCGCAAGATTTCAGGAGGCCTGCGCTGAGTTTTCCACTGCGGATAAAAAGGCTGCGATGGAGGGCAGGCAATTGATCGTGTTCCTCTCACCGTTAAAAAATGTTCCCAAAAAAGGGAAGCCTGCCGAAGGCAGTGAGAAAGAGGCAGAAGCATCTGCCGGATGATGTTTACGCTGTGCAGGGTACGGCGGGCCGCACTCTGCAAAAAGTATAGAAAGGATTTGGAAAAATGGGCAAGATTAAAACACATAAGGCATCGGCAAAGCGGTTTACTGTTACAGGTAGCGGTAAGGTGAAGAGATATCACAGCGCGCACCGCCACAACTTGAGCACAAACAAAACGCAAAAGCAGAAAAGACGTCTTCGCTCTGCGGATTATGTAAGTCCCGCTATGGAAGCGAATGTCAAGAGACTGATTATGAAATAAAGCTGCGCATGGTGCGTATCTTACATTTTCCTATGGGAAAACGTACTGGAAATAGAACGGACAGAAAGGAATGAAATAAAATGGCAAGAGTAAAGGGCGCGATGATGACGCGCAAGAGAAGAAAGAGAATTTTAAAGGCGGCGAAGGGCTATTGGGGCGCGAAATCCAAGCATTTTAAGATGGCCAAGCAAGCCGTGATGAAAAGTGGCAATTATGCTTACATCGGCCGTAAACAAAAAAAGAGAGAATTCAGACAGCTGTGGATCACACGTATCTCTGCACAAGCAAAAATAAATGGTATGAATTATTCCCAGTTTATGAACGGGCTGAAGAAGGCCGGAATTACATTAAATAGAAAAATGCTGTCTGAGATTGCCATTGCGGACAAAGACGCTTTTGCGGCATTGGTGGAGAAAGCCAGAGCTGCCCTTTGACGGCAGAATGAACCCAGCGGGTATCCCCGCGTGGGTTCTTTTCATTGCGGAAGGAAGAATTTTTCATTTGTGTGGAGAATTGTGGAGGGCATCATGGAACCGATTTATATTACCTCGAGAAACAATCCCCTTGTAATTTCTCTGGCAGGGCTGTCGGATAAAAAGGAGCGGGACAGGGCCGGCCTGTATATTGTCGAGGGATTCAAATCGTGTGAGCAGGCCTGCGGGTTGGGGCAGGTGGAGTATGTTCTCCTGCGGGAGGACCGAACAGGGGATAGCGCCTATGCAGATCTTGTTTCCCGATGTGGCGGCAAGCAGGTTGTGCTTTCCACAGCAGCCTATCAAAAGGTGACACAGGATCGCACGCCCGATGGGATTTTATTTGTCCTGCGTGCAGAATCTGCAAAGCTTCCGGCGGACATGACGGGAGAGCGGATTTGTATACTGGACGGGATACAGAATCCGGGAAATGTAGGAACGATTCTCCGTTCCGCCGCTGCACTGGGTGTAGACCGTGTGATTTTGCACGATTGTGCGGATGTTCATCATCAAAAGGTCCTCCGTGCTACGATGGGCGCCTATTTCAAAATTTCCATCAGTCTTTGTACGGACCTGTTCGGGCTGATTGTGCAACTGCGAAAGGCCGGGCGGCGGGTGATTGCAGCGGCGCTGTCTTCTGGCGGATTGGTTCTTGGAAGGGATCCCCTGTATCCCACCGACTGCCTTATATTCGGAAATGAGGGCCATGGGATTGCGGATACGATTATCCGTGTTTGTGATACGACTGTCAAGATTCCTATGACAGACAAGGCAGAAAGCCTCAATGCAGCGGCCGCGGCCGCTGTACTCCTTTGGGAGCAGAGCACGCTTGAAAAGGAATAGGAAGAACATCACAGACAAATGTTGGGAGGTTGCCGCGGTTGTTGCGGCGGGGTATAAAGGATGAATGATGACAGAAAATACTGGCTCTGGCTATCCCATGCCTGCGGAGCAGGCAGTAAATGTGCTGTGCGTCTGATTCGAGTCTTTCACAGTGCAAGGGAGATTTACAAAGCAGGCGAAAAGGAATTACAGGAGTGCGGTGTGCATGTGGAAAAGTCAGTGCTTTCCAGATTGTTGCGCAAGGACACCTCTGCTGAGGAAGGGATCTTGCGCTGGTGCGAGGATTCCGGCGCGCAGGTGATTGTTCCCGGAGATAAGCTTTATCCTAAAAGTCTTCTTGCTCTCCAGGATATGCCCATGGTTTTGTATTGTGTGGGTAAGATGCCGGAATTTCAGAGGCTTTTCAGTTGTGCGGTGGTGGGTACCCGCACCATGTCTGAATACGGCAAGAAAATGGCCTGTGAGATCGGTGCCGGACTCGGCAGGGCCGGCGCCTGTCTTGTAAGCGGTCTTGCGCTGGGTGTGGACGGCGCAGCCATGGCTGCGGCCATGGAAGAAGGTGGCGTTACCGTAGCGGTATTGGGTTGCGGCATAGATGTGATTTATCCCAAGCAGCATGAAACATTGTACCAGCATGTTGCACAGAATGGCGCCATTCTGACCGAATACGGTCCCGGCGTTACACCTTACGGCCCGAACTTTCCTGTGCGCAATCGGATTATCAGCGGGCTTTCTCAGGCTGTTTGTGTGATTGAAGGAGAAATGAAAAGCGGCGCACTCATTACAGCCCGCCGCGGTTTTTTTCAGGGACGGGATGTGTATGCCGTCCCGGGCCGTGTGGGAGATAAAAACTCTGATGGAACCAATTATCTGCTCACCCAGGGTGCTGTGCCTGTCACGAGTGCATGGGATATTGTCTCCCGTTACGAATTTCTGTATCCCCATTCATTGAAAGTGGGCAAGACCGCCTTGGCACGGCTTCCGGTGGATGCAGATGCGGCTGTGCGAAAGCACCAGGTGGCAAAACGCGGTCAGAGCAAGCGCGTCGTTGCGGCGGACAGCGGAGACGGCAGGAAGGAAAGAAGGCAAAAGACTGTCCAAAAGGAACATGTGCTTGAACTTCCCCCGGAGGAAAAGCCCCCGCAGATCAATTTTGATGCGCTGGGTGACATGGACATCAAGGTGTATGAAGCCATGACACCGGATGTGCCTATGCTTCCGGAGGAAATCGCACGGGCCGGATTTTCTCTTCCCCAGGTGATGACGTCGATGACGATGTTGGAGATCGCCGGGGCAGTAGAAGCAGGGGCAGGAGGGTATTATCTGAAACGCGGAGCGGATGTTGTGAAAAAGGACGAAAAAGATCTGGAAGAATAGGTTTTGATATTTTTACATTTTTTCCTTGCAAAAGAGAGCGGTGATGCGTATAATAAACCGTGAATCGTCACACATATTGAATAATTTATAATACTGAGAGAAAATAGGAGATTTTGCATGCGCAATTTAGTAATCGTGGAATCGCCCGCCAAAGCGACGACAATTAAAGGTTATCTTGGATCCAGCTATCGCGTCGTCGCTTCGAAAGGCCATGTCCGGGATTTGCCCAAGTCCACTCTTGGGATAGATATAGAGGATCATTTTCACCCGCATTACATCAATATCCGCGGAAAAGGAGAATTAATCAAGGAACTGAAAAAGGAGGCGAAGGGCGCCGACCGGGTTTTTCTTGCAACAGACCCGGACCGGGAGGGAGAAGCGATCTCCTGGCACTTGTCTGTGGCGCTGGGGATTCCTGTGGACGAGGTGCAGCGGATCACGTTCAATGAGATCACAAAAAGTGCGGTGAAGGAGGCCATTCGGGCCCCCCGGGGGCTGGATATGGATTTGGTGAATGCACAGCAGGCGCGCCGCATTCTCGATCGCATCGTAGGATACAAGCTCAGCCCGTTTTTGTGGAAAACCGTTCAAAGCGGCCTGTCTGCAGGACGGGTGCAATCGGTCGCTACGCGGATTATCGTGGAGCGGGAAAATGAAATCCGTGCATTCCAGCCCAAGGAGTACTGGACAGTAGATGCACTGCTTGTCACCGAAAAGGGAAAGGAGCTTACCGTCCATTTCCACGGCAGGGCCGGGGAAAAGGAAAAAATGGAGCTCTCCAGCCAGGCAGCGGCAGAAGAAATTTGCAAGGCCGTGGAGGGAAAGACTTTTACGGCGGCAGATATTCGCAGAGGGACCAAGCAAAAATCTCCCGCTCCCCCTTTTACAACTTCTACCATGCAGCAGGAAGCATCTAAAAAACTGAATTTCCAGTCTCAGCGGACTATGCGGGTTGCCCAGGAACTGTATGAAGGAATTGATCTGGGTGCGGATGGCGGCGTGCAGGGTTTGATTACCTATATGCGTACGGACTCTCTTCGGATTGCGGCGGAAGCGCAGACGGCTGCCAGAGAGTACATTCTGGAAAAATATGGTGAAAAGTACTGTCCAGGGCAGGCGCGCAGCTATAAATCCAAGGCAAATTCTCAAAATGCCCACGAAGCGATTCGGCCGGCTTCCATGGCGCTGGATCCTGCAAGGGTGAAAAAGCATCTGTCCCGGGATCAGTATCGGCTGTACAAATTGATTTGGGATCGTTTTGTGGCCAGCCAGATGGCCAATGCGCAGCTTTCTACCGTATCTATGGATGTGGAATGCGCCGGGTATTTGTTCCGTGCAACGGGATATACGGTCTCTTTTGAGGGGTATATGGCTGTGTACGAGGAAACTCTGGATTCGGAAAAAGAAGAAAAAGAAGAAAAGGATCAAAAGAAGCGTTTGCCAAATATAGAAAAGGGGGAGACGCTCCAGAGCAAGGCGATCCTGCCGGCGCAGCATTTTACAGAGCCGCCGCCGCGGTTTACAGAAGCATCTCTGATCAAATTTTTAGAGGAAAAGGGAATTGGAAGGCCCTCTACGTATACGCCGATTATCACTATTATCAATTCCAGGGGATATGTTTCTCGGGAAGGGAAATCGCTGGTTCCTACGCCTCTGGGAGAAGTGACCACCAAGATCATGATGGAATCCTTTCCGGATATTGTGGATTATCAGTTTACTGCCTCCATGGAAGATAAACTGGACTGTATTGAGAACGGCAAAGAGGATATGGAATCGGTTTTGTCTGATTTTTATGGAGACTTCGCAAAGGAGCTGGACGCAGCCGAAAACGCGGCGTCCAATAAGAATATCCAGCTGCCCGTCGAGGAGACGGATATGATTTGTGAGCTTTGCGGCAGCAAGATGATCGTGAAAAGAGGCCGATACGGCAAGTTTGCCGCCTGTCCCAATTACCCTGCCTGCAAAAACACGAAGCCGTTGTACAAAAAAGAGGAGAGCGGGGAGGAAAAGGAACCGGAGATCGCTCCCTTCAAATGCGAGGTATGTGGATCTGACATGGTGCTGCGCAATGGGCGTTACGGTGCATTTTATGCCTGTGTGCGCTATCCCGACTGCAAGTTTACAAGGCAGAAGGTGAAGGAACTTGGTGTGCAGTGCCCCAAATGCGGCAGCCCGCTTGTGACAAAATACGGGAAAAACCGTACAGCTTTTTACAGTTGCTCTCGGTATCCGGATTGTGATTTTTCTTCCTGGGATCTTCCTACAAATGAAAAGTGCCCAAACTGCGAAGAAATGCTGTATCAGAAGAAAGGCAAAAATATGCTGGTTTGCAAAAAAAAGGGATGCGGATACAAACGGGAACTGCCCTCTGAGGATACAGAAAAATGACCGTGCAAATCATCGGCGCGGGGCTGGCGGGCTGCGAAGCCGCCTGGCAGGCTGCGCGCCTTGGCGCAGATGTGATTTTATATGAAATGAAGCCTGCAAAAATGACACCGGCGCATTCTTACAAAGGCTTTGCAGAATTGGTGTGCTCCAATTCTCTGCGCAGTGCGGATATTGCCAGTGGCGTGGGACTTCTCAAGGAAGAACTCTCCCGCATGGATTCCCTGATCATGGAGGCCGCAAAGACAAATGCGGTCCCTGCAGGCGGCGCGTTGGCAGTGGACAGGACCGCTTTCTCTGATTATATTACAAAAAAAATCTGCACGCATCCTCGGATTCGGGTTGTCGAGGAGGAAGTCGTGCAAATCCCAGTTGACGGAATCACTGTGATTGCAACGGGTCCCCTTACTTCGGAACCATTGGCACGGGAAATTGCGAAACTGGTGGGGGATCGGCAGTTGTCCTTTTATGATGCTGCCGCACCCATTGTGGACTTTTCCACTATTGATATGGACAGGGCCTTTTTCGCTTCCAGATACGGCAAGGGGACGCCGGACTATATCAACTGTCCCATGAATAAGGATGAATATGCCGCTTTTTATGAGGCTCTGATCCATGCCGAAGAGGCACAGCTTCACGACTTTGAGCAGGGGGAGAAGTTTCGGGTCTTTGAGGGCTGTATGCCAGTGGAGGTGATGGCGCGTCGGGGAGAGGACACGCTGCGGTACGGTCCCTTGAAGCCCGTAGGGATCAGCCGGCCGGGGACGGAGGAGAAATACTATGCCGTGGTGCAGCTGCGTCGGGAAAACCGGGAAGGAACGATGTACAACTTGGTGGGATTTCAAACCCATTTGACTTTTCCGGAGCAGCGGCGCGTATTTCGCATGATCCCGGGATTGGAGAACGCTGCCTTTTTGCGGTACGGTGTGATGCACAGAAATACATTTTTGAATTCCCCAAAACTTCTGCATCCCGATTATTCCATGCGCGGACGGGAAAACCTTTTCTTTGCCGGGCAGATGACCGGTGTAGAGGGATATGTGGAATCGGCTGCCTCCGGATTTGTAGCAGGGCTTTGCGCCGCCAGGCGAGGCAGAGGAAATACCGAGACATCGCCTTTCCCGGCGACTACGATGATTGGAGCCATGGCCCATTACGTAAGTGCGGGCGGTACGGCGGACTTTCAGCCGATGAACGCAAATTTTGGGATCATGCAGAGTCCGCCGGAGAGAATCCGCGGCGGAAAAAAGGCGCGGCATGTTTTTTATGCAGATCGTGCCCTGGAGGAAATTGCGCGTATAATGAAAAAAGGACTTTTTGCCTTATGAAAATTCTATTGGACGCCATGGGTGGAGATTATGCTCCCCTGGAGGTGGTTAAAGGCGCGGCACTCGCTGCCGGGCAGTATCCGCAGGTACAATTGATTCTATGCGGGGACGAAGAACGGATTCGGGATGCGGCGAGGCAAGCGAATGTGTCGGTAGACGGACTAAAGATCGTTCATACGAAGGAGACGATCACTATGGAGGACGATCCCCTTTCCATTTTGAAAGCGAAAAAGGATTCCTCCATGGGGATGGGACTGCGTTTGTTGCGAGAAGAGGGCGACGCGTTTATTTCCGCGGGAAATACCGGTGCGCTCCACACCGGGGCGTCGCTGTTTGTTCGCTGCCTTCCCGGAGTGCATCGCGCCTGTATTGGGACAGTGCTTCCTTTTGCGGTGCCTGTATTGCTTTTGGACAGCGGCGCCAACGCTTCGATCCAGCCGGAATATCTTTCCCAGTGGGCGTTGACCGGCAGCGTATATGCTTCCAAGGTCCTTGGGATACAAAATCCCAGAGTGGGGCTTTTGAATATCGGCGCCGAGGAGACGAAGGGGACACAGACAGCCGTGGAGGCGCACAGGCTTTTGAAGCAATTGCCCGGGATCTGTTTTGTGGGCAATGTGGAGGCGCGGGACGTGCCCTTTGGAAAATGTGACATCCTTCTTGCCGACGGATTTACGGGCAACATTCTTTTGAAGTATACGGAAGGGATGGGTGCGATGTTTTTCGGGCTGATGAAGGATATGTTTTACAAAAGCCCGGCTGCAAAGCTCGCTGCCCTTGCAGTCAAAAAGAGTCTGCGGCAAATTCGGGATACCTTTGACGCTTCTGCGTATGGGGCTGCGCCCATCATTGGCCTTGTAAAACCGGTGTTTAAGGCACACGGAAATTCTGATGGGGCCACCATTGCCAGTGCAGTGCGTCAGGCGGTGCGGTATATAGAAAGCGGAGCCGCAAAGGCCATGGCAGATTTGTCTTTTGCCTCCACAGAGGCGAAGCTGTAAAGCAAAGGAGGAACAGGATATGTCGGACACAGGAAATACACCGCGGGACCTCAGGCTTTTGGAGAAAACCGTAGGGTATTATTTTCACGATCGAGCACTTTTGCAGACGGCTTTGACCCACTCGTCCTATACGAACGAACTGCGGTCCAAAGGGATCGACAGCCGCTGCAATGAGCGGCTGGAGTTTTTGGGAGACTCTGTCTTGTCTGTCATCGTAAGCAGGTTTTTGTTTCAGGAGTATGCTTCCCGCCAGGAGGGAGATCTGACGAAGATCCGTGCGGCAGTGGTCTGCGAAAAGGCGCTTGCAAAGTATGCGGCGAAGATTTCTTTGGGGGAGTATTTGCTTTTGGGGCACGGAGAGGACAAGAACGACGGCAGGCACCGTCCTTCCATAACGGCAGACGCCTTTGAGGCGCTTCTTGGGGCCTTTTATTTGGATTCCGGTTACGACTGTGACAAGATTGAAAACTTCCTGCTTCCCTTTGTAAAGGAGGAAATCGCGGATATGGGCGAGGACGCTTCTTTTGTGGATTATAAGACTGCGCTGCAGCAGATCGTGCAGCAGGCAAACGGTGAAAGACTGCGCTATGTTTTGGTAGGGGAAAGCGGTCCGGATCACGACAAGAGTTTTCAAGTGGAAGCGCGGCTCAATTCCAATGTGATTGGGCGCGGTACAGGAAACACCAAGCGCGCCGCCGAGCAAAATGCTGCCAGAGAGGCACTTGCGCTTTTCGGTGCGTCTCGGTGAAGGAGACAAAACATTTTTATGTGGCTACGGGCTGCCTCTATCGGTGCACATGCGTCGGCACACGATTGGGGCTGCCCGTTTCTCTTGTATGGATATGTCTCTTTTGGGAGAAAGCGAAGGGAAATTCTATGAAAAATATTGAAAACAATGTCTTTTACGGCTATAATAATATCATTGGCACTTTAACCTTAACAGGTATGAAGCGTCGAAATACGGTAAAAGAGAAGAGGTGGCGCTGTGTATCTGAAAACGCTGGAGCTTCACGGGTTCAAGTCTTTTCCTGAAAAAACTGTATTGCACTTTCATCCGGGCGCTACCGTAATCGTGGGTCCCAATGGGAGTGGCAAGTCCAATATTACTGACGCCATGCGCTGGGTGCTGGGGGAGCTGTCTACAAAAAATATTCGGGGCAGCAAAATGGAGGATGTAATTTTTGTCGGTGCAGACGGACATCGTCCCATGAGCTTTGCCGAGGTCTCTGTCACCTTTGATGATTCCCAAAAGCCCCGCAAGCTCAATTGCCCCTATGAAGAAGTCACAGTGACTCGCAGATATTTCCGAAGCGGGGAAAGCGAATATCTCATCAACCGTCAGGCCTGCCGGCTGAAAGATATTTACGAACTTTTCATGAATACGGGGATCGGCAGAGAGGGATATTCCATTATCGGGCAGGGCAAGATTGCGGAGATCATATCGAAAAAAAGCGAGGATCGGCGGGGGATTTTTGAGGAGACTGCCGGAATTTCCAAATACCGTTATAAAAAAACGGAATCACAGAGAAAGCTTTCGCAGACGGAAGAAAATATGACCCGTGTGCTGGATATTTTTTCTGAACTGGAGGCACGGGTGGGTCCTTTGGAACGAGATGCGCAGAAGGCCCGCAAGTATCTGGAACTGTATGCGGAAAAAAAGCGCTTGGATGTCTCTCTCTGGTTGTATGATATGGAAAAGCTCCGTGCGCAGGTGGATACGTTGGAGACCCAGTGCCGCCAGTCTGCCCATGAGCTGGAAATGGCCCAGGATACGGAGGCGCAGCTGGAGGCACAGTATGAACGTATGTTTCAGGCATCTCAGGAAAACAAGCAGGTGTCCGGCCGGCTGTACGAGCGGATCAGGGATGTCACGGAGCAAATACATCAGCTGGAGGGCAGCTGCCAGGCGCTGGAATCAGATATTGCCCATAAAGCAGCTATGGCGCAGGCGGCAGACGCTTCGGAGCAAAAGTCCCTTGCAGCCGCTGCAAAGGAAGATGCCTATGGGAAAGAGCTCCAGGTGCGGCTGAAAGAAGGCGAGCAGAAACTGGAGGAGCTTCGGGCGCAGCTTCAAACCCTTGCAGATGAAAAGACAGCCGCAGAGGCGGGAAAGTCGGAACTGGAAGAAGAACTTGCCCGATCGTTGACAGAAATACAGCAGAAAGAGAGAGCTCTGGGGGATCTGCGGGTACGCTCCAGCGTGCTGCAGAACAGCATGGATACCCACAGCGACCGACAGGCGCAGATCGACGAAGAAACAAAACAGTACAGGGACAAGCTGAAAACAATTGAGGAGGGGCTGGAGCAAAGCCGTGCTTCTGTGGAGCTCTATGCGTCTGCGCTGCAAAAATCCGACGGAGAAGTCGCCCGTTGTGACAGGGAATTGCTTGCTCTTTCCGATCAAACGGAGATTGCAAGAAAACAGCTTTCTCAGGTACAGGCGTCCGCGCAGGCGCTGACCAGCCGGATTGCCGCATTGGTGCGCATGCAGGAGCACTTTGACGGATACAACAGCAGCGTCCGCTTTGTGATGCGGGCGCACGCAGAAGGATCCCTGCGGGGGATCCATGGACCTGTTTCTCATTTGATTCGCGTAGAGGAAGCATACAGAGTTGCATTGGAAACAGCACTGGGCGCCAATATGCAAAACATTGTAGTAGAGGATGAGGCTGCAGCCAAAGCTGCGATCTACGCGCTGAAGGATGCGGGCGCGGGGCGAGCCACTTTTTACCCCCTTACATCCATGCAGGGCAGCCCGAGAAGCCGGGAACTGCTGGACGCCGCACAGCAGCCCGGATTTGTCGGTTATGCGGACACGCTGCTGAAGGCAGAGCCCAGATATAAGAATGTGATCAGCAGCATCATCGGCCGCGTTGCGGTGTTTGACAATATTGAAAACGGTACAGCGGTGGCTCGCGGGTGCGGCTGGAAGATCCGGATTGTAACTCTGGACGGGCAGCAGATCCATGCGGGTGGATCCTTCACGGGTGGTTCTGTGCGTAAGGATTCTGGGATGCTCAGCCGGGGCGCGCACATCGAAAAGCTCCAGGAGCAGAAAGACGGACTTGAAAGAGAAGCGGCGGCGGCGGAAGATTTGGTTCGAGAGCTGGAAGAACAAACGACAAAGCTGCAAAATTACCGGCGCAAGGAAGACGAGAAAGCGAAGCTGTCCGAAGTGATGCTTCGCACGGAGCGCGCGCAGCTGGATGAATACGAAGCAAACCGGAGTGTGATCGAAAACCTGCTCCGTCAGCTTGCCGAGGATCAGACACAGCTTGCAGCGGCGGGGGAGAGAGGCGGCGCAGATCTGCAGCAATTGACAGATCAAATACAGGCGCTGGAAGAACAGATTTGCAAACTCACGCAGGCACGCACCCAGGTGGATATTGCACGAAACGAGCGGGAGGATGCCATTCGAGCGGCGGAGGAGCAGCGGGGTGAAGTACAGGTTGCCATTGCTGCGCATACCCGGGATATGGAAAACCTTCGGGAGAATCTTCGCGGTGCGAAAGAGCGTGCCAGCGAGCACCGCAGGCAGGGTGCGGAACAAAAACAGGCGGCGGCGGTCTTGCGGGAGGCAGCGGAGCAGCTTCAAGGGCAGATCGGGGAACATGCGCAAAAGGCGGAGAATCTGCGCCGGGAGCTTGCGGCTGCAGAGCAGGAGCGGGTGCGGCTGGAGGCAGGCAATGCAGAATATGATCGCCGCATCAACGAGATCCGTCTGAAGACGAAGGATATATCTGCAAAGCGGGAGCTGTTGTTTCGCGCACACACGTCCAATGAGGCGAAACTGGAACGGCTGAACGACAATGTGGACAAAATGACAGCGCGGCTGTGGGATGAATATGAGCTCACCTACAGCACGGCGGCCGCTCTGCAGGAGACTGCAGTCACAGAGCGTTCCCGCGCCTCTGCCGCTGCAAAGCTGTCGGAACTGAAAAGCGCCATCAAAAGTCTCGGAAACGTAAATGTAGGTGCCATTGAGGAATTTGGTGCTTTGAAAGAACGGTATGATTATTTGAAGGAACAGCTGGAGGATCTTCAGGCGTCCAAGGAGGATCTGGAGAAGATCATTGCGTCCATTGACAAAGAAATGGAGCATATGTTTGTATCTGCTTTCGACCGGATTAATCAGTATTTCGGGGAGACTTTCCGCGAGCTGTTCGGCGGGGGAAGTGCTCATTTGGTGCTTACAGATCCGGAGCATGTACTGGAGTCCGGCGTGGAGATCCATGCGGCGCCTCCTGGAAAGATGATCAAAAATCTGGGTTTGTTATCCGGCGGTGAACAGGCTTTTGTGGCCATTGCGCTGATTTTTGCCATGATCCGTGTAAATCCTTCTCCTTTCTGTATATTCGATGAAATCGAAGCTGCACTGGATGAGGTCAATGTAACCAGGGTTGCCAATTATGTCAAGCGCTTTTCCAAGGAACTGCAAATTATTTTGATTTCCCACCGGCGCGGCATGATGGAAACGGCGGACACACTTTACGGAGTGACGATGCCCAGGCGGGGCATCTCCAAGGTGTTTACTTTGGATGTGGCTGCGGTAGCCCAGGATAAAGCGACGGCGGAGCAATTTGCCCAGTAAATGTACATATAGACATATAGAAAGGAAGGGCATATGGGATTTTTTGAGAAGCTGAAAAGTGGACTTTCCAAAACCAAAAGTGCAGTGTTCGGCCAGGTGGACAATGTGCTGCGGGCTTTTGTAAAGGTAGATGAGGACTTATTAGAGGAGCTGGAGGAGCTTTTGATCTGCTCGGATATGGGGTTTGAGACGGCAGAGGAAGTAATTAATATCCTGCGGGAGCAAATCCGGGACAACCGCTTAAAGGAGCCGGCGGATGTAAAGGCGGCGCTGCAGGGGATCCTCCGGGATAAGATCGGCGAGGGGGAACCACTCCGTTTGGATACGGTACCTTCGGTGATTTTGGTGATCGGCGTCAACGGTGTGGGAAAGACGACTTCCATTGGGAAGATCGCTGCAGACTTGGTGATGCAGGGAAAAAAGGTGCTCATTGCTGCTGCAGATACTTTTCGCGCTGCCGCCATCGACCAGCTGCAGGTTTGGGCAGACCGCGCCGGTGCGGAATTGATCAGGCAAAGCGAAGGCAGTGACCCTGCGGCAGTGGTGTTCGATGCGGCTGCGGCGGCGAAAAAGAGAGGCGCAGACGTGCTTATTGTGGATACGGCGGGGCGGCTGCACAACAAGAAAAATTTGATGATGGAACTGGCCAAAATCGATCGCGTGATCGATCGGGAACTGCCGGGAGCGTCCAGAGAGACTTTGCTGGTTCTGGATGCTACTACCGGACAGAACGCAGTGATCCAGGCAAAGGAATTTAAGGAAGCCGCGGAGATCACTGGCCTGATATTGACAAAACTGGACGGAACTGCCAAAGGCGGCGCCGTATTCAGCATCAAAAAAATGCTTGACATCCCTATCAAATACATCGGGGTGGGCGAGCAGATTGGAGATATGCAGCCCTTCGATGCGGACATGTTCGTGTCGGCGCTGTTTGCAGAATAAAATGGAGTTGGTTTTATCTTCAAGAAACCAGAAAAAAATCACAGAAGTGGAAGAATTGCTGCACCACTTTTGCGCAGGCGACGTGACACTGTCCTCATTGGATGCAATCGGATATACGGAGAATATTATAGAAGACGGGCAGAGTTTTGCAGAAAACGCGGTGATCAAGGCTGCCGTTCCCGCTGCCCGGGGATATGCGGGCATCGCAGATGATTCCGGTCTGTGTGTAGACGCGCTAAGGGGTGCTCCCGGGATCTATTCAGCGCGGTATGCCGGAGCGGACGCTACAGATGCGCGCAACAATGCGCGGCTGCTTCAGGAGCTTACGGACATTCCACCGGAACAGCGGGGCGGGGAGTTTGTTTGCGTGATGGCATATGTTTGCCCGGCCGAAAGGATGCCGGATGCGCTGCGGGTAAGGCTTGCGGCGGCGGGCGCATCTTTCCGTGATACCTTTGCGACGGAAAAGGCCGGCGTGCCCCTTGCGGCCTTTACGATAGAAGGCCGATGCCGCGGACGTGTGCTGGACGCACCGGCAGGCGACGGCGGTTTTGGGTACGACCCCCTGTTTTATGTGGAAAAATATGATAAGACCTTTGCGCAGCTTACGTCGGATGAAAAGAACGCCATAAGCCACAGAGGGGCTGCAATGGCCGCATTTGCGTCGCTTTTGCAGATCGTACAGGATTGGGAGAGAGAATATGCTCACAGGTAAACAACGGGCCAGGCTGCGGGCTATGGCAAATACGCTGGACACGATTTTTCAAATCGGAAAGGGCGGCATCGAGGAGTCTCTGATCAAAGGGGTCTCTGACGCACTGGAAGCACGAGAACTGATCAAGCTGCGGGTTTTGGACAATGCCGCATACAGCGCCAGGGAAGCAGCAGACAGCCTTGCTGCGGCTACCGGTGCGGATGTGGTTTCTGTGATCGGCAGTCGATTTGTGCTTTACCGTCCATCGGAAAATAACAAAAAGATCATACTTTGATGATATTTTCCGTGTATTATAAAAAAGGAACCGCAAAGCCGGCGGAGGAGGCTTCATGAAAATTGGGTTATACGGCGGTACTTTTTCGCCGCCGCACAACGGACATGTGCGCTTTGCCAAGCTTTTTGTGGAAAAGGCGGCTTTGGATAAGCTGTATATTATGCCGGCCGGAATCCCGCCCCACAAGGAGGCGGATTCATGGGGGACACCGCAGGCGCGTCTGGAAATGTCCCGGCTTGCATTCGGCTCCTTCGCCGTCGTCTCCGATTATGAGATCTGTCAGCCGGGAAAATCGTATACCTACAAGACACTTTTGCAGCTGCGGCGGATCTATCCCAAGGACGCACTGTATGTATTGGTGGGAGAGGACATGTTTCTTTCTCTTGATACCTGGAAATGTCCGGAAATTCTGTTTTCTGCCGCAACGATCGTTTGTATGCATCGGGGAACGGACATGCGGGAGCATGTGGAGGCTGCTGGTACGGCGTACAAAAGACGGTACGGTGGAAATATAATATATTTGGAGGAAGCGCCGCTGGCGGTGTCTTCCACCCAGATTCGGCAGATGTGCGCGGCGGGCCAGGATATTTCCGCTTTGGTGCCCGCGCCGGTGGCGGCATATATCAAACAAAATGGATTATACAGATATGAATGAGGAAATCACAGAAAAAATGCTGGAGACCCTGCGTCTCCAGGTAAAGGATTATCTTACGGAAAAGCGCTATGCGCACACACTTGCTGTGGAAACGGAAGCGGGCGCACTGGCGGCGTTGTTTCTGCCTGCGGAGGCGTGCCGTTTGCGGGCAGCGGCGCTGCTTCACGACATCACAAAAAGGCTGAATTTGGAAAAACAGTTGCAATTATGTCAAAGTTTTGGTATAATGGTGAGCAATGATGAGGCAAAGGCGCCCAAACTGCTGCACGCAAAAACGGCGGCAGCGTTGGCTCAGCGGGATTTTCCCGCTTTTGCCGACAGCCGTGTGCTTTCTGCAATTCGGTGGCACACGACTGGCCGCGCCGGAATGACTTTGTTCGAAGCGCTTTTATATCTGGCTGATTACATGGAACCTACCCGCACTTTTGCGGATTGTGTGACGCTGCGTCGGTTTTTCTATGAAAAAGTCACCACTGTGAAGGCATTGGAAGAGCGTATGGAGGTGTTGCGCCAGACGATGGTGCTGTCCTTCGATATGACGATCCGCCAGCTGCTCGCCGAGGGGGCCCTGGTGGACCGGGATACGATCGAGGCACGCAATTGGTTTTTGTCTCCGGCGCTGTAAATTTGAATAACGGAGTTAAAAAAGTGCGTACGTTTCAGAAATTTATTCGAAAATTTTTGCCCCGACTGGGGGCCATTGTCGCAGCCATAGTTCTCTGTGTGGGGGTCTATGCCTCGGCAGTGTTTTTTCTGTACAAACCGGATGTGCATGATGGCGGCGAGATCCCTTTTGATACATCCTCCAGGGAAGAGGATAAAGAGAAGAAAGACGATCCGGATGTGACTGTTAAGGATACGCACTATAATTTTCTGGTGCTTGGACACGACCGGGCGGCCAGCCTTACAGACGTGATCATTTTGATCAGTTACGACATAGAAAAGCAGAGCATCTCCATGCTCCAGATTCCCCGGGACACATATGTGGAGTTGGAGGATTATTCCTATCATAAGATTAACGGTGCTTATAATTATTTTGTTTCGGCAGCGCGGAAGAGCGGCAGCAGTGATCCGGAAAAGGACGGCTGCAGGGGATTTGCTTCCTTTTTGGAGACAAATCTGTGTGTGAAGATTCACTACTGTGCGGTGATGGATCTGGATGGATTCTCTGGAATTGTGGATACCATCGGCGGCGTAGACATGTACGTGCCGCAAAACATGTATTACAGCGATCCGGGACAAAATCTGTACATCAATTTGCGGGAAGGGTATCAGCATCTGGACGGCAAGACTGCGGAGCAGTTTGTGCGGTACCGGATGGGTTATGCTAACGCAGACATCGGGCGGGGCAACGCACAGAAGCTGTTTATTGCTGCTTTTATTAAAAAGCTGAAGACAAGTGTCAGTGATGTTTCCGTGTTGGGGGATCTTGCTTCGAATGTTATTACTTACGTAGATACGGACATCACAGTGAATGACATCATTTACTTTGGGAAATACTTCCTGGGGCTTGGAAACGGAAAAAGTGTGGACCTTTCCAATATCCACATGATGACGATGCCTGGTACAGCGAAGTATCACAATGGAGCATCCTACTATGTGATGAACAAAGCGGCCGTGGCGGAGATCATCAATGGGGATTTCAATATTTACGACTTTGATATTTTGTCCTCCTTTGACAAGGATCAGGTCTTTGTAGCAGAAGACAGCGCGGAAATCCGGGCGTTGTATCTTGCGGATAAGGAAACGGTTACGACGGACGTGTACGACGCCGACAGTTTGAACAATCAGGAGGGAATCGATTGACGGCTGTACCGTGCGATCTACAAAGCCACAGAAAGGTATATTAAAAGATGAAAAAACGTATAATTGCAGGAATGCTCACGGTTTTGGTTTTGCTTTCTTTGGGCGCATGTAGTAAAGATAAAGAAAAGCCTTCCGGAGAGGATCAGGCAGACGAAAATGTGACGGCTCCCAGCAATGAGACAAAATATAATTTTTTAGTACTGGGCCACGACCGGGCGGCAAATCTTGCCGACGTGATTCTGCTGGTGAGTTTTGACACAGCAGAAGATTCCCTTACCCTGATGCAAATTCCCCGGGACACTTTTTTGGATTACGGCGGCAACCATTATAAAATCAATTCCATGTATTCTTCCACATACAATCAAACGGACGCAGAAGAAAGTGACAACCGGGATTTGGAAGCGGCGCGTGCTTTTGCAACCACTTTGGAAGAGACGCTGTGTGTGAAAATCCACTATGCAACAGTCATGGATTTGGACGGATTTGGAGCCATTGTAGACGCCATCGGCGGGGTGGATATGTATGTGCCCTATGATATGGTGTATCGCGACACAGAGCAGGGGCTCAATATCAATCTGCGGGAAGGCCAGCAAACACTGGACGGGGCCAAGGCAGAGCAGTTTGTCCGGTACCGCAGCGGATATGTGCAGGGAGATGTAGGCCGGGGCGATGCCCAGAAGCTGTTTATGACTGCTTTTATCCAATCTCTGAAAAGCAATTTGAGTGTAGGGACAATTGGGGAGATTGTTCGTTCGGTATATGAGCACGTGGACACGGAGCTTTCTATTTCCGATATGATCTATTTTGGAAAGGAAGTGCTGGATTTGAACCTTTCCAATGTGAATTTGATGACGCTTCCGGGAGAGGCGAAAACCAGTCAGAATTCCGGCGCATCCTATTATGTGATGAACCGGGAAGCTGCCATTGGAGTGATCGACCAGTATTACAACATATACGACTTTGCTGTGACAGATGATATTTTCGATCGAAATTTGGATTTCTGCAATACAACGGATCCGGAGATGGAAGCTGCCTATCAAGCGCCCGCAGAGGAGTGTACTTCCCAAATGTACAATGGGCAGGATATAACGGATCATTCTATCGATATTGATCTTTTGCAATAAATTTAGAAAGGACACTTTCTATGGCTGAAATGGATAAAGTATTGCCATCGGAACGAATACAGTTGTGCGAGCATCCCACGCCTCGGGATATTGCAGAGTTTATGGTACGGGTGTTGGATGCGAAACGGGCCCAGGACATCAAGCTTTTATATGTGGAAAACAGGACGATTATTGCAGATTATTTTGTGCTCTGCACCGGTTCTTCCACTACCCAGGTGAGCGCACTTTCGGACGAGGTGGAATACCGCCTGTCCCAGTATGATATCAAGCCGCTGCATACGGAGGGAAAACGGGGAGATACATGGATTCTCACCGATTATGGATCTGTGCTTTTGCATGTTTTCAGTGCGCAGCAGCGAGATTTTTATAAACTGGAAAAGCTGTATGATGCAGGCAGCGAGCAGGATATCAGCAGTCTGCTTGCCAAAGACTGATTGGGATATTGTGATTGACAGATGAGGGGATGAAACGACTACAATGAAATATGATTTTCAGCAGATAGAGAAAAAATGGCAGGACAGGTGGGAGGCCGCCGGTGCATTTCATGCACAGGATTTCAGCGAAAAGCCGAAGTTTTACGCTTTGGTGGAATTTCCGTATCCCAGCGGAGCCGGTATGCATGTGGGCCATATCAAGGCATATATCGGCCTGGAAGTGATTTCCCGTAAGCGGCGGATGCAGGGATACAATGTCCTGTTTCCCATAGGCTTTGACGCCTTTGGACTGCCCACGGAAAATTATGCGATGAAAACAAAGATCCATCCCAGAAAGGTAACAGACGCCAATATCAAAAAGTTTACCCAACAGCTAAGGCGGGTAGGCTTTTCTCTGGACTGGAGCAGAGTGATCGATACTACAGATGTGGACTATTATAAGTGGACCCAGTGGATCTTTCGGAAAATGCTGGATCACGGACTGGTATTCCGTGACAAGGCCCTGGTGAATTACTGCCCCAGCTGTAAGGTGGTGCTGTCCAACGAGGATTCCCAGGGGGGCAAGTGCGATATTTGTCACAGCGAAGTGGTGCAGAAATCCAAAGACGTGTGGTATCTGCGGATCACCCAATACGCCGACAAACTGCTGGAGGGACTGGAGGAAGTGGATTATCTGCCCAGCGTCAAGCAGCAGCAGATCAACTGGATTGGCAAGTCCACCGGTGCTTTTGTGGATTTTTCCATTGCCGGCACAGAGGAGAAGCTGACGGTGTACACCACGCGGCCGGATACGCTTTTTGGTGTCACCTTTATGGTCATGGCACCGGAACACCCTATCATCGATGCAAACAGAGACAAGATCTCCAATATGGAGGAGATCGAAGCGTATCGGCAGTTGTGTGCAAAGAAAACGGAGTTTGAACGCACCCAGCTGAACAAGGATAAAACCGGGGTGCGCATCGGGGGGCTTTCCGCTGTAAATCCCGTAAATGGAAAGGAAATCCCTATCTATATTTCCGACTATGTAATGATGGGATATGGGACCGGCGCAATTATGGCTGTGCCGGCACACGACCAGAGAGACTACGACTTTGCAAAGAAGTTTGGAATCGATATCATCGAGGTGATCAAAGGGGGAGATGTCTCCAAGGAGGCATACACCGGCGAGGGCGAGATGGTCAATTCCGGATTCTTGAATGGGCTGACGAATAAGAAGGATTCTATAAAAAAAGCCATTGCCGAATTGGAAAAGATGGGGAAGGGCAAGGCCGGCGTCCAGTATAAAATGAAGGACTGGGCCTTTAACCGGCAGCGCTATTGGGGCGAGCCTATCCCTGTGATTCACTGTGACAAGTGCGGAATTGTGGGCGTGCCTTATGAGGAGCTGCCCCTCCGTCTGCCTGAAATAGAGGATTTTGCGCCGGGTACGGAGGGAGAAAGTCCGCTTGCCAGAATCGAGTCCTTTGTACACTGCAAATGTCCCAAATGCGGCGGTGATGCCCGCCGGGAGACAGATACCATGCCCCAGTGGGCAGGTTCTTCCTGGTACTTTTTGCGGTATATCGATCCGCACAATAAAGAATGTCTGGCAGATCCGAAAAAACTTCAGTATTGGATGCCTGTAGATTGGTACAACGGCGGTATGGAGCATGTGACCCGTCACATGATTTACTCTCGTTTTTGGCACCGTTTTCTGTACGATATTGGTGTGGTTCCCACGAAAGAGCCTTATGCTAAGCGTACTGCACAGGGGCTGATCCTGGGGCCGGACGGCGATAAAATGAGCAAGTCCAAGGGCAATGTGGTGGATCCCAACGATGTAGTAGACGAATACGGTGCGGATGTGCTGCGGCTGTATGTGCTCTTTATGGGAGACTATGAAAAGGCGGCACCCTGGTCCGAGAAGAGTGTCAAGGGCTGCAAGCGCTTTTTGGAGAGAGTGGCAGGGCTGATGGATCTTGCACAGGGAACCGGTACAACGCCGGCGCTGGAGGCCTCTTTCCACAAAACGGTGAAAAAAGTAACCGACGACATTGAGGAAATGAAGTTCAATACTGCCATAGCCGCTATGATGTCCCTGATCAATGAAATTTACGATACGGGTACGCTGACGGTGGACGAGTTGAAGACCTTTGCCAGTCTCTTATGCCCTTTCGCTCCGCATATCAGCGAGGAAATCTGGGAGCAGTGCGGCGGGGCAGGGCTTTTGTCACTGGGTACATGGCCCGTATATGATGTTGCAAAAACGATAGAAGATACCATTGAGATTGCCGTCCAAATCTGCGGAAAGCTGCGTTCCACCATTCAAATTTCCAGAGATGCGGATCAGGGGACTGCTCTGGCTGCTGCCAAGGCGGACGGGAAAATACAGGCGGCGCTGGAAGGGAAAACCATTGTAAAGGAAATATATGTGCCGGGCAGGATTGTCAATATTGTTGCGAAGTGACTTTCTTTGGAAAATGTTAAAATAATACTTGACACAGTACACATTTTGCGCTAAACTATATAAGAAGTGTTATGGCTTCGACGGCACAAGCGAAGGGAGGGAAACAGAATGGCAGAAATTCGAGTGAAAGAGAATGAATCTCTTGACAGCGCGCTCCGTCGCTTCAAGCGTCAGTGCCAGAGATCCGGTATCCAGGCCGAGCTTCGCAAGAGAGAATGTTACGAAAAGCCCAGCGTGAAGAGAAAGAAAAAGTCTGAGGCTGCAAGAAAGCGTAAATATAAGTAAGAAAGATAAGGCTGAGCGGGACAACGGTCAGCCTTTTCCTTTTATACGGATTGAGGAGAAGAGGGAATATACTATGAAAATCGCAATATTAGATGCGAAAACGCTGGGAGAGGATATCGATCTTTCCTGTCTGCAGGCGCTGGGAGAAGTGATCGCCTATCCCTCGACTGATCCCCAGGAGACTGCCAGTCGGCTTTTGGGGGTAGATTGTGTTATTGTAAATAAGGTACACATGGACAGGAGCGTGCTGACACAGGCAGATCGCTTGAAGCTGATATGTATTGCCGCCACAGGATATGACAATATTTGTCTGGACGACATGCAGGCCCATGGGATCGCCGTATGCAACGTAGTGGGTTATTCCACGCACAGCGTAGCACAGCTCACCTTATCTATGGTGTTGTCTCTGGCGACGCATCTGCCGGCATACAACCGCTTTGTGGAAAGCGGCGCTTACACGAGCAGCGGTGTTGCAAACTGTCTGGTTCCCGTATATCATGAGCTGGCGGGAAAGACGTGGGGGATCGTAGGCTGCGGCAACATCGGCAGGCAGGTGGCCGGTGTTGCCCAGGCCATGGGGTGTCGGGTGATTGTCTGCAAACGCACGCCGGATCCCGCATATACCTGTGTGGATATCGATACCCTTTGCAAACAGGCGGATGTGATCACCATACACACCCCGCTGAATTTTGAGACGGAGGGCCTTATTTCAAAAGAGCGCATCGCTGCAATGAAGCAAAACGCCATTGTGGTCAATGTAGCGCGGGGTGCAGTTTGTGACGAAGCAGCACTCTGTCAGGCGGTCTCAGAGGGACGTCTGGGCGGCCTGGGTGTGGACGTATATACAAAGGAGCCGTTTCCCGCAGACAGCCCGTACAGCACTGTGATGCATATGGACAACGTATGTCTGACCCCTCACATGGCCTGGGGCGCCTATGAAGCCCGCAACCGGTGTATGCAGGAAATCTGTGAAAATATTAAGGCTTTTTATAAGGGTGAGCAGAGAAACCGCCTGGTTTGATATCAAAACAGCCCGATAAATTTTATCTTGCTTTGTATAAACTTTTGCAGACCGGGGAATACTACCATACCACCAAAGAAAGGTATGGATTGTTATGAAAGTCAAAGTCATGGTTTGCATGTGCGCATCCATTCTTGCCGCATTTTTACTTGTATCTGTTCTGCCGGTGCATGGGGAAGAGAAAATATACAGCGATATGATCCGGCTTCATGTGATCGCTGCTTCCGACAGTGACGAGGACCAGGCGGTAAAACTGCAGGTGCGGGATGCAGTTTTGGAGGTTGTAGAGGCTTCCATGGAAAACGTGAAAAACCAAGAAGAAGCGCTGGCAGCGATCGAAGCTGCAAACGATGAAATTTATACTGCTGCAAAGTCGGTCTTAGAACGAGAAGGGTTTGACTACCCGGTTTCTGTGGAACTGGGACTGGAGAACTATCCGGAGCGTGTTTACGAAGGGTTCACCCTGCCTGCAGGCCAGTATACATCCCTGCGCGTTATTATTGGCGGCGGGGAAGGACACAATTGGTGGTGCGTGCTGTATCCCCCGCTGTGCACTACTGCGGCGGAGGATCGGGAGCAGGTGTTTATCACTGCCGGATTTACAGATGAACAGTACAAAACAATTACGGAAACAAAGCAGGTGAAATACAAAGTGCGGTTCAAAGTTTTAGAGATTCTTGCATCTTTGTTTGGTATTGAAGAAGAATAAAGAAAAACTGAAAAATTCTGTAATAGATCCTTGACAATGTCGAACCGTTATGATATAATAACAGGGCGCGTGGCGGAATAGCTCAGCTGGCTAGAGCAATCGGTTCATACCCGATAGGTCGTGGGTTCAAGTCCAACTTCCGCTACCACGGCCCGTTGGTCAAGCGGCTAAGACACCGCCCTTTCACGGCGGTAACGGGGGTTCGATTCCCCCACGGGTCACCAAGTGGAAGAGTCACCGCGAAAAAGCACGTACTTTCGTACGTGCTTTTTCCATTTTTCTTGTGTCTGGGATTGACAGCGGATGCAGGTGTATGTTAAAATATGACTGAACTGTGAATCCTGTAAAAATTTTAAGAGCAGAGAGGATAGCCTATGAATTGTCCCTATTGCGGCGCACCAGTCGATCCGGGTGCAAAGTTTTGCAACGCCTGCGGATCTCCCCTTGCCCAGGAAAATTCCCAGGGGCAGACCAGCAGCTACAACAATACCCCGTTTTTTACGCCGAATACAGACCAAAATACTTCGGCCAAACCGGTGTATATTCGTTCCAGGAATATCGCGACCTGCATTATTTTGTCTATTGTCACATGTGGGATCTACGGGATCTATTGGTTTATATGCATGGTCAACGATGTAAATGAAGTTTCTGAAAACAATGGAACTTCCGGCGGCGTGGTTTTTCTGCTTTCCATTGTGACCTGCGGTATTTACATGCTATATTGGATGTACAAAACGGGGGGTGACATCAATGCTGCGCAGAACATGCGGGGGATCCGCGGGGACAGCAGTTCCGGCGTGATATATCTCATTCTCACACTTGTAGGCCTTGGTATCGTTTCTTATGCGCTGATTCAAAACGAGCTCAACAAGCTTGTGGAAGAATTCGGACAAAATTGAGATGATTCAGCGGAGAAACAAGGTTTTGCGCATCGCCCTGATCCTCCTTGGGATCGGGGCGTTGTATGCTTTACTTACGTATCTTACCGATTTCGGGATTCCCTGCCTGTTTTATACCGTCACCGGACTTCAGTGTCCCGGATGCGGAATTTCCCGTATGTTTCTCGCGCTGCTTCACCTGGATTTTTCCGCAGCCTTTCGGTATAACGGGGCAGTGCTGTGTCTGCTCCCCCTGTTTTTGCTGGTGGGTGCAAGAAAAATCTATCTCTACATCCGATACGGCCGAAAAAAAGATCGTCTCAGCGATGCGGGCGTCTGGTTTATGATTGTTCTACTGCTTCTCTTTGGAATTTTGCGCAATATCACATAAAAAATCATGAAAAAAGAAGCGGCCGCCCATAGGCCGCTTCTTTTTTCATCTTTGCAATCTTTACGTTATTTGCGAGTGAGGAGCGCTGCCGTCTCCACATGCTTGGTACGGGGGAATAGGTCGCACGCCACAATATGGCTTCGTGTATATCCCTTTTCTGAAAGCTTTTTCAAGTCCCTCCCGAGGGTTCCCGGCTCACAGGAGATGTACAGAATTTTTCTCGGTTGAAGCTTACATAAAGCCTGCAGCATTTTGTCCGAACATCCCGCTCTGGGCGGGTCGATCAGTGCAAAGTCGATGGAACCATAGGTGCTTTTTGCAAAATCTCCACTGTCACCGCAGAAAAAGCCCACATTGGAAAGGCCGTTTGCTGTGGCGTTTTCCTTTGCGTCAGCGACCGCGGCAGGGTTGATTTCCACACCGGTCACATACACCTTCGGATGCAGTTTCGCGATTGCCATGCCGAAGATCCCGGTGCCGCAGTAGAGATCGATCCCGTATTCTCCCGGCGCGGGGTTTAGCAAATCTACTGCTTTCTGGCACAGCAACTGTGCTGCCGCTGTATTTACCTGAAAAAAGGAAGATGCGGAGATTTTGAGTGTCAGGCCCAGGAAGGATTCGGAAATATAGTCCTGTCCCCACAAGCAGTCCAACTTTGCGCCTTTTTCCTCCGGATGGCTGCCGCTTCCTGCCAGTACCCCGACGATTTCCGGATGTTTCTCACGAATATAGGAGGCATATGCTTTTAACGCATCTTTTGCAACCCCCTTTTCGATTCCCAGCACTACACAGAGCTGAGACGCAGCGCTGTTCGTTCGGAGATAAAGGTAGGACGGCTGTATGCTTTTGCCTGCGAAGAAAGTTTCTGTGTCTCCTGCGATCTTTGAAAAACTTTCCGGACACAATAGGCAGTCCGATACAGGTACATATTGATGAGACGCCTCCTGCAAAAAGGAGACCTTGCCGTCTTTTGCAAAGTGGTATACTCCTTTGTTGCGATACCGCAGGGGATTTGCAGAGAGAATTTCTTCGACCTTCACAATTCCCAGGCCTGCGCGGCGCAGCGCCGTTTCTATAGAAGCTTTTTTGACATCCAGCTCGTGGGCGTAGGTGATATGCTGCAGCGTGCAGCCGCCGCAGGCACCAAAGGCAGGACATGCAGGGTCACATCGAAAGGGGGAGGGCACATCACAGGATGTCACTTCCGCGATTTTATAGTTTTTGCGGCTGTCCACGATCCGGGCTCGAATTTGGTCTCCGTCTACGGCACCCTTGCAAAAAATCACGCAACCGTCTATTTTGCAAATGCCGTTCCCAAGGGAGTTCATTTCCGGCACGCTGGCAGCAAATACTTCCGTTTCCAAATTTACCCTCTTTATGATAATTGTCTTTTTTGCAGATATGCGTCAATAGATGCGGCAGCCGTCTTTCCGGCACCCATGGCAAGAATTACCGTCGCTGCGCCGGTCACGGCATCTCCACCGGCGTAAACCCCTGGCAGGGAAGTGGCGCCGGTTTCCTCTGTGACCACAATACCGCCTCGCGTGTTTACTTCCAACCCCTTTGTTGTTTTTTTGATGAGAGGATTGGGAGAAGTGCCGATCGCCATGATCACTGCATCTACATCGATTGTAAATTCTGTTCCGGGGATCTCCGCAGGACTGCGCCGTCCCCGTTCATCCGGTTCTCCAAGCTCCATTTTGACGCACCGGATTCCGGTGACAAGGCCGTTTTTCATATCCCGTTTGTCTGCCGGATTTTCATACCCCAGAATTTCTATGGGGTTGGTCAACAGCAGAAGCTCTACGCCTTCTTCTTCTGCGTGTTCCACTTCCTCCCGCCTTGCGGGGATTTCCTCCATAGAGCGGCGATACACAATATACACTTTATCGGCACCCAGGCGCAGAGCTGTTCGAGCCGCGTCCATTGCCACATTTCCGCCGCCTACAACAGCGACCCGTTTGGCCCGCATGATCGGCGTGTCGGAATTCTCCTCATATGCCTTCATTAAATTGCTGCGAGTGAGGTATTCGTTGGCAGAATATACGCCTTTAAGGGACTCACCGGGAATCCCCATAAACCGAGGCAGACCGGCGCCGGTGCCGATAAACACTGCCGCAAAGCCCATTTCCTCCAGCAGTTCTTCGACCGTGATCGTTTTTCCCACTACCACGTTGGTTTCGATCTGTACACCCAGCGTCCGCAGCGTGTTCACTTCCAGTTCTACGATAGATTTAGGAAGACGAAATTCAGGAATCCCGTATGTCAGAACGCCGCCGGGCCGGTGCAGGGCTTCAAAAATCGTCACTGCATACCCTTTTTTTGCCAGATCTCCGGCGCACGCCAGCCCAGCAGGCCCGGCGCCGATCACCGCAACCTTATGTCCATTGGAGGCAGGACGTTTGGGTGGCGTTTTGACATATGTATTGTGCCAGTCGGCTACAAAACGTTCCAGCCGTCCGATCCCCACCGGTTCCCCCTTGATTCCGCGAACGCAGTGCTTTTCGCACTGATTTTCCTGGGGACAGACCCGTCCGCAAATGGCGGGAAGACTGGAGGAGGCAGAAATGACCTGATAGGCTCCTTCAAAATCTCCCTCTTTGACTTTTTCAATAAAGGCGGGGATATGGATGTTCACCGGGCAGCCGGATACACAGGGCATATGCTTGCACCCAAGACAGCGCATTGCCTCATCCATGGCGATATCCTTGGTATATCCGGTGGCTACTTCCTGAAAATTGTGCGCACGAATTTCCGGCGGCTGAGACGGCATGGGGTTTTTTCTTAGATTCATATTTGCTGCCAACTTATTCCACCTCCTTTGTAAATAAATTGCAGGCTTCGCTGTACGCATGCCGCTCAAAATCTCTATACATTGTGCTCCGCTCCATCGCTTCGTCAAAGTCCACGGCAAAGCCGTCAAAATCCGGTCCATCCACGCAGGCAAACTTCGTCTTTCCGTCTACGGTGAGGCGGCAGCCGCCGCACATTCCTGTACCGTCGATCATGATGGGATTCATAGATACTGTGGTAGGGATTCCGTGGGGTTTTGTGGTGGCTACTACGAATTTCATCATAACCAGCGGCCCGATGGCGATCACCCGGTCATAGGCTTCTCCTGCGTCGATCGCTTCCTGCAGGGGAAGGGTGACTACGCCCTGCCTTCCGTAGGAGCCGTCGTCTGTCATTATCGTCAGACGGTCACAGCAGGCGCGAAATTCCTCCTCCAGGATCAAAAGATCCTTGCTGCGAAAGCCGATGATCCCGTGGACATGGCAGCCCATCTTGTGCAGCTTTTGAGCTACCGGCAGCGCGATGGCACAGCCTACGCCGCCTCCCACGACACAGACTTTGTTCAGCCCCTCTGTATGGGTGGGCGTTCCCAGCGGTCCCACGAAGTCGGCGATGGATTCTCCCACGTTTTTTTGATTTAGTTTGAAAGTGGTGGCCCCCACGACCTGGAAGATGATACGCACCGTTCCTCTCTTCCGGTCATATCCGGCGATTGTGAGGGGGATGCGTTCCCCGTTTTCATTGACCCGCAGAATGATAAACTGCCCCGGCTGTGCTTTTTTAGCGACGAGCGGTGCTTCGATTTCCATCATCGTGACAGTTGCGTTTAGGCTCTTTTTTGCAACTACTTTGTACATAATAAATTTATTCCTTTCCTCTTCTGGCAAAGGGCAGTGTCTTTTCAAATCATATGACAGAAAGCAACCCGTTTCCTGCAATTGCTTTCCCCAGCTTCAATTTATTGTAGCATAATCCCAGCCGTATTGCAACATCCGTGTGCGATTTCTTCTTTTTGCATATGCTGGAAATGTGCGATATATTGTACATTGACGTACACTTTGTATGGAATTGCGCAAAACGCCTCCCCGGTTATGGAGGAGGCGTTTTGCCGTACCTATCGGTATTTACTTTGCATCCAGCCAGTTTTCCCCTACGGAAATATCTGCCGACAGAGGAACAGTGGTTTGGACGGCATGTTCCATTTCCCGGCGCAGGATCGCGGACGCCTCCTTTACACATTCCGGGCGGGCTTCCACGATGAGTTCGTCGTGAACTTGCAGAATCAGCCGGGCGTCAATGCCCGCTTCTTTGATGGCCCGTGAGACACCGATCATGGCCAGCTTGATGATATCTGCTGCGCTTCCCTGAATGGGGCTGTTCATGGCTACGCGCTTGCCAAATGCCTGTAAGTTTTTATTCTTTGCCGAGAGCTCCGGGATGGGGCGCCGCCGCCCCATCATCGTGGTGGTATACCCATCCGCCTGTGCTTCTTCCACCGTTTTTTTCAAATATGCATCTACCTGAACATAGGTGGCAAGATAGCTGTCAATATACGCTCTGGCAGTTTTGCGGGACACGTGAAGATCCTCTGCAAGAGAAAAGTCCCCGATTCCGTAAACGATTCCAAAATTGACGGCTTTGGCCTGCCTGCGCATTTCACTGGACACAAGGCTTGGATCTACGTGGAAAACCTCTGCTGCGGTGGATGTGTGTATATCTGTTCCCTTTAGAAATGCCTGACGCATTACCAAATCCCCGGAGAGCTCTGCCAGGACCCGCAGCTCGATTTGTGAATAGTCGGCGTCGATCAGGACATACCCCGGGCTGGCAATGAAATAACGCCGCAGCTCTTTCCCAAGCTCTCCCCGCACCGGGATGTTTTGCAGATTGGGATCTACGGAGGAGAGACGGCCGGTCGCGGTGCCCGTTTGATTGAATTTTGTGTGGATCCGCCCGTTTTCATCTGTCATTGCAATGAGGTTTTCCCCGTAGGTGCCGATGAGTTTTGTAACCTGACGGTAGTCTAATATATCGGCTATAATGGGATGGTAGGGACGCAGTCTGGACAGCGTATCCGCATCGGTGGAATACCCGGTTTTGGTTTTCTTTCCGGCGGGAAGCTGCAATTCCTCAAACAGGACCTCTCCAAGCTGCTTTGGAGAGTTTATATTGAATTCTCTGCCTGCTTGCATGTATATCCGCTGACACAGCAGATCCTGCGTTCCGGTAAGCTGACCGATATATGCGTGCAGGCCTGCCGTGTCCAGACAAAATCCCCAGGCCTCCATTTCCGAGAGCACCGGAGAAAGAGGAATTTCCACAGTGTGCAAAAGAGAAGTCATTTCCGCTTTTTCCAGGGCGTCGGCCATGATCGGATACAAGAGATGGGCGTACCAGGCTTCGGCATAAGGCTCTTTGGCGGGCGGATAGGACAAATAACGAATTACCGATTTTTCGATCGGATAGGCACTTTCACCAGGGGAGAGAAGATAGGCGGCGGTCATGGTGTCGAAGGTGCACTTTGGATGGATTTCCAGAGGTGCCAGCAATGTGCACAGACTTTTGTAATCGTGACAGATGCGGGGCACATCGAAAAACGAAGCACAATCCGCGTCCAGCGGCACCTGGTACATCTGCCCACCTGCTGCCGCGTATACTGTGCCCTCCTGGATAGATACGGCGACGTCGCCCTGCAAAGTACACAAAAAGGAGGAATCTGCCTTTTGGGGAAGGGGAATTTGGGGCGTCTCTCGTTCTTCGGGGTCTGTGTCGAAGGAAAAACGCTTTGACAGGGCATGAAATTCCAGCTTGGTGAAAAGATCGATCAGTTTTTTTGCGTCGTACCCATGCCAAGTCAGATCGCCAATTTCCACGTGCAGCGGCACGTCCCGGCAGATCTGTGCGAGCTTCTGAGAGAGATAAGCGGCGTCTTTTCCGGCGATGAGCTTTTCTTTGACGGATTTGCCGGCGCCGAAAAAGGCGTCGTCGCCGTACAGCGCATCCAGAGAACCGGATGCGGCGATCAGTTTCAGCGCAGTTTTTTCTCCTACACCGGATACACCGGGAATATTGTCGGATGCGTCGCCCATCAGCGCTTTTACATCTACCAGCTGACAGGGTTGGATTCCGTATTCCTCTTTGAAACGTGTTTCATCGTACAGGATATCTTCCTTCGTTTTGACAAGGATGACGCTGCATGCGGGGGTGATTAGCTGCAGGGAGTCCCGGTCGCCCGTGAGCACGTATGCGTGGGTGTTTCCATCCGCATCTGCTTTTGCACACAGCGTGCCGATGATATCGTCTGCCTCGTATCCCTCACAGGTGAGGACATGAAATCCCATGGCGGCGGCGGTTTCCTTTGCCCAGGGAAGCTGTTCCGCCAGCTCGTCCGGCATCCCGTGCCGGGTCGCCTTGTATGCGTCAAACATTTTGTGGCGGAAGGTGGGACCCCGCAGATCAAAAGCGCAGGCAAGACTGTCCGGGCAGAGCGCGTCCAGATGCTTTTTCAAAATGGTGATAAATCCGTATACCGCATTGGTGGGGATATGATCTTTCGTGTAAAGAGGCCGGATACCGTAAAAAGCCCGATTCAAAATACTGTTGCCGTCTACGATGAGCAGTTTTTTCATAAATCCCTCACATTTTCGCGTTACTGGTATTAGTATTGTACCCCAGCAGGGAAAATATGTCAAGGAAGAAAAGAGGCCGCAGAAACTTCCTGCGGCCTCTTGGGCGTTATTTTTCTGCGGTGGTCTCTTCGCTGGTTTCTTCATTCCAGGCGTCCAATATTTTCTTGGTGTTTTGACACATAGAAGACTGTTCGCTGAAAGCAAATACCCAGTCCTCGTATTTTTCCTCCAAAACCTCCTTGGTGATGCCGGCAGCCTGGACTTCTGCAAGACTGCAGTCGGCGAACCATATGGGGGGATAGATCTCTCCGCCTACGTTGATGGCGTTGGGATTCATAAAGTGCTGCGCCAGAAGCGTTTTGTCGTTGGAGTACAGGGCGTCGATCTGCTCGTCCGTATATACGGCGTATTCATCATAGTCAAACTCTGGTGGCGGTGTGTTCGCCTTTTTGAAATCTTCTTTGGGAATGTTGAAATATCTGATAAATGCTAATATACTTATATCCTCAGGAGCTGCTGTACGGTCATAAAAACCGCATGAATCCAGCCACTCTTCATATGCAGCCCTTTCTACAAGCTCTGAAAAGGATGATTCAATTCCGTAAAAATCCATATTGTACGCACTTTCCGCATAAATGTTATCAATACCTCCTGCTTTCTGCGGTTCTTCATTGTTTACTGTGACTTGCGTTTTGCTGGTTTTCGGCTCTACTGTTTGTACCGTGCTGTCTTCTGTATCTTCCGGCAATTCTTCCGTGGTACTGCAGGCGGTAAAGATACAAAGGGTCAGTACAAACATACATATACATATACATATCAGCTTTTTCATAGGACAGTCCTTTCTTTTTACCCGGCAAAGGCAGCCGTTTGACTGCCTCTGCCGGGGGCCGCTCTCATTCGGTCAGAGTTGTATCTGCTGCGGTGGTCTCTTCGCTGGTTTCTTCATTCCAGGCGTCCAATATTTCTTTGGTCTTTTGACAAATATTGGATGCTTCACTAAAAGCAAATACCCAGTCGTCATATTTTTTCTCTAAAACTTCTTTGGTGATACCGGCAGCTTGAACTTCTTCGAGATTGTGTTCGGTGAACCATATGGGGGGATAAATCTCTCCGCCTACGTTGATGGCGTTGGGATTCATAAAGTACTGCGCCAGAAGCGTTTTGTCGTTGGAGTACAGGGCGTCGATCTGCTCGTCCGTATATACGGCGTATTCCGGCATTTCCATATTTGCCGCTTTGAAATCCTCCTTGGGAATGTTAAAGTATTTGATGAACTCCACAATGTTCATTGTATGGCGCGTTGCCGTATTATCGTAAAATCCCACGGAATCCAGCCATTCTTCATATGCTTCTTTGTCTATCAGCTGGGAGAATAATGACGAAATTGCATAATAGTCCATATTATATTCACGTGTTGTATACATTCCTGATGTACCACCGGCTGCGGGCACCTCCGTTTCGTTAGACTCGGATTCTGTCGTCTGTGCTGTACTGTCTTTTGTATCTTCCGGCAATTCTTCCATGGTACTGCAGGCAACGAGGAGGCAAAGGGTCAATAAGAAAATGAAAATGGAAAATAATTTTTTCATGATATACTCCTTTCTATTGTTCTGTAAAGTACTTCTCTGCTATAGTTTATGCGCAAAATAACATATTGGAAAGGGATAAATCAGGGAAGGGTGGAGGTATATCCGGTAAATGGTACCAACGGGAAGAGGCGCTGGGGATTGATGCAGTTGCTTTCATCGGCCCAATTTCCGCTTGTGAAAACAGACAGATCCAAGTGATATGCGGTTGTTCCGCTGTTACCAACCCTGCCAATTTGTGTTCCCTTCTTTATTGTCGCCCCCACATAATAGGAACAGGGATCTTGCATATGCATAAAACCTGCCCGAAGCTTCCTTCCTGTACCAGGCCAGAAACAGTCATCAAATTCTATCACCACGTGATTTCCAGAAGAAAATTCACTGGATTTGTACACAACTTTTCCGTCCGCTGGGGCTAAAATCGGCTGTCCTGCAATGGATGTGGTTTTTCCAATGATGTCTATAGCATGATGATCCGGTCTATCCCATAGATGATATCCCGAGGAGATGTTACTGTATTCATTGGCGTTGCTGAATACATACGACCAGTCATAGGCCAGAGGATCTGCCGGCTCCAGATACCACTGCTGGCAGGGGTCCGCATCGTTTCGGTGCGCCAGAATCACCTTGGCATTGCTGGCAGTGGACCAGTCCAGCACCGCAAGATTGAGATAGACATTCTTTTTTGGCGCTATGCTGAAGGTGCCGTTGCTGTTTTTCCGCAGGTGCCAGTTCTGCTCCGGGGCGCCGGATACATCTTGATACAAGATCACCTGCGCCCCCGCGACGCAGTTGCTTCGGCCGTCCATGACCATACCGCGGGCGAGGGTCGTCTGTACGGTAAAGTATCCGTCGCTTTCCCCGATGATTTCAAACCGTTCCGAACAGGGAGAGCTTATATAGGGATACTGCTGGAAATGGGTCCCGTTGGTTGTTCCGTTCCTTTGCAGGTCCAGATACATGCCGCTGTGCGCGTTGCGCAGATAATATTCGCCGTAGTCCCAGATCTTCATCACATCCACAGGCTTTTCAATATACCACTGCTGGCTGGGATCGAGGTCGTTTTTCAAAGCCAGCTTTACCTTAGCATTGCTGGCAGTGGATCCCCCTTCCACAGCTAAATTGAGGGACATATTTTTCTTTGGAGACAGGGTATAGGTACCGTTGGAATTTCTGCTGATAAACCATAGCTGTTCTGGGGCTATGACATACTCATACAAGATTACCTGCGCCCCTGCGACGCAGTTGCTCCGGCCGTCCATCACCATACTGCTGCCGGAGGCGCCCACCAAGGTAGTTTCTACAGTATAGTAGCCGCCCGGCTGGTATTTGATGCGAAACAGTTCGGAAGCATATGCTCCCGGGTACTGTTGGAAATGGGTGCTGTTTGTAAATCCGCTTGCCTGCAGATCCAGATACATCCCGCTGTTTGCGTTGCGCAGGTAGTAGGTTTGATTATTGTGAATCAGGCCCCCTTGTGTAAAGGGGGCTGTCAGCGTAAGCTGACCGGGGGATTGTTCTGCTGACAACCCCTCCGTCACGGCATTGCGTGCCACCTCCCACGGGTCTGCTGCGCAGCCCCCGCACAGGGGAGGCTTGCATGACTTCTTCCACAAAAAAGCCGCGCAAAACCAGGGCGAATGCCTGATTTTCACGCGGCTGCTGTGCTGTTCATGGGAGGCCACCTGTTCCTTTCGTATCCGAAAAAAGACGCGATGCTTCCATACTTTTTATTTATTCTATTGCCAATTTTATGATACTATATATTTTACTTATTGTCAATATATTATTCATATATTTCCAGTTTATGAGTTGTTCTTTGGCAAACCTTTCATCACGGCATCGCCGTGCCGCCACTTCAGAAATTGCTCTGCAACTCCCACACAGGGGAGGATAGAAAAAAAGAAGGCCCCCATGTGAGCGTCTCCTGTGGAGTCGCAAAGGGGGCAGTTTTTGCGTATGCAAACACTGGGGAATTGTTTTGTATTATATCGTACAATTTCTCCTTCTGGCGCGCCATCACCCCAGCATCTCCTACAGAGCTGCAACACAAGGGGGACTAAAACGGATAAAAGGCCCCCTTGTGTAAAGGGGGCTCCCGCGAAGCGGGTGGGGGATTGCTCTTTGACACCCCTCCGTCACGGCATCGCCGTGCCACCTCCCACGGGTCTGCTGCGCAGCCCCGCACAGGGGAGGCTTATGGAATCGCTTTTTTAAAAATAAGGACATCTATAAATTCAAATAAAAAACAAAGACTGCAAAAGCAGTCTTTGTTTTTAGTTTAATCAGCCAAGTCTTGATTCCAGAGCAGCCAATTCTTCATACAGTTCTGCAGGAACGTGATCGCCTACAAGCTTGTAGAATTCCTTGATGTTTTCCACATCTTCCAGCCAGGACGCTTTGTCGACCGTCAGCAGATCGCGGATGACATTAATATCGATGTCCAGGCCTTCGATGTTGATGTCTTCAGCCTTGGGCACATAACCGATAGGGGTTTCCACCGCATCCGCAGCGCCGGAGCAGCGATCCAGAATCCAGAGGAGAACCCGCATATTGTCGCCGAAACCGGGCCAGATGAAATGGCCGGCATCGTCTGTTCTGAACCAGTTTACGTGGAAGATCTTCGGAGGATTGGGGATCTTTTTGCCCATTTCCAGCCAGTGCTTAAAGTAATCGCCCATGTTGTAACCGGCAAACGGACGCATCGCCATGGGATCGCGGCGAACTACGCCCACTGCGCCTGCGGCTGCAGCCGTCGTCTCGGAAGCCATAATGGAGCCCACGAAAGTGCCGTGCTGCCAGTTAAAGGACTGGTACACCAGGGGAGCGGTCTTTGCACGTCTGCCGCCGAATACGATGGCATCGATGGGCACACCGGCGGGATTGTTGAACTCCGGAGAGATGCAGGGGCAGTTGATCGCCTTTGCGGTGAAGCGGGAGTTGGGATGGGCCCCGCTGGTTCCTACCTTGTCGTTTTTGTCATACTTGGTGTAATCCCACTTTTCGCCCCGCCAGTTGAGGGCGTTCTTCGGCGGGTTGTCATCCAGGCCTTCCCACCATACGGTGTTGTCGTCCAGGTTGTGGCATACATTGGTAAAAATGGTGTCCTTGCGTGTGGTAGCAAGAGCATTGTAGTTGGAGTGCTCGTTGGTTCCGGGCGCAACACCGAAGAAACCATTCTCCGGGTTAATGGCCCAAAGCCGTCCGTCTTTGCCCACGCGCAGCCAGGCAATGTCGTCGCCTACACACCATACTTTGTATCCCTTTTTGCGGAACACCTCCGGAGGAATCAGCATGGCCAGGTTGGTCTTGCCGCAGGCGGAAGGGAAAGCGGCGCTGATATAGCGCACTTCGCCGTTGGGGTATTCGACACCCAAAATGAGCATATGCTCGGCCATCCAGCCTTCCTTACGACCCAGGTAGGAGGCGATGCGCAGCGCAAAGCACTTTTTGCCGAGGAGTACATTTCCGCCGTAGCCGGAGTTTACGGACATGATGGTGTTGTCCTGGGGGAAGTGGACGATATAGCGGTTTTCTTCATCCAAATCTGCCTTTGCATGGAGACCCTTGACATAGTCAGGACTGTCACCAAGCGCTTCCAGCACGCTGGTTCCCACCCTGGTCATAATAAGCATATTCAAAACTACATAGATGGAATCTGTCAGCTCGATGCCGTATTTTGCAAATTCACTGCCGACGACACCCATGGAATAGGGAATCACATACATGGTTCTGCCCTTCATGGCGCCGGTGTACAGCTTTTTCAGCTTCGCGTACATTTCCGCAGGATCCATCCAGTTGTTGATGTTGCCGGCCTCTTCCTTTGTGGGGGTGCAGATATATGTGCGTCCTTCTACCCGCGCCACGTCATTGACGGCGGTGCGGTGCAAATAACAACCGGGCAGTTTTTCCTGGTTCAGCTTGATCATTTCTCCGGTGGAGCAAGCTTCTGCGCGGAGTGCTTCCGCCTGCTCTTCTGTGCCGTCGATCCAGACGATTTTATCCGGCTGCGTCATGGCAGCCATCTCATCGATCCATGAAAGAACGTATTTGTTGTTTGTCATTTCTCTTTACTCCTTTGCTTATTTGCATCAAAATAAACCCATTTTCTGCTATTCTATATAATAGCATTAAAAACGGGAAAATTCAATAAGAAAAGCGGATTTAACAAAGTGTTCACAATTTGCAGGTACAGGGGAAGTTTGTTTCTATTTTGCTTGCAAATTGCAGAAGATTATGGTATTATAAAATAAAAAATGCATAAAAGCCCTGCCTTTCCTGCAAAATGCTGCACGCTGTGCAGACAATGGGATTTTGGAATTTACAGTTGTATTTTTTTTATTTATATGATATACTTTATATTAAAGTATAGGAAAACTGTTACATAACATCTGTGTAAAAATATGAAAATGAGAGATTTGCCCTGAAAGTTACCGCGCAGTGAAATCAGGCAAAAGCTGAAAAACGACGAGATCTGCAGTCTGCTTTACCATGCACAAATCTAAATTGAAAGGATGGGAGAAAATGCAGGAATTAAAGGACAGGGAAAAGCGGATACTGGAATATATTGCAAACTGTTATACGGAAAAAGGATACGCTCCCAGTGTACGGGATATCCAGCAGGAGATCGGTGTGCGCAGCACAGCTACGGTGTACGGCTATATTGAGAAACTGGTGGAGAAGGGATATTTGAAAAAGGATCCCAACAAAAGCCGGTCTCTGCGGCCGGATTTTGGAGCGCCCACTTATCGCGTGCCGCTTATTGGAAAGGTCACGGCAGGCGCACCGATTCTGGCGGTGGAGAACTATGAGCAAACCATCAGCTTCTGCTCGGACGGACGCAAATTTGCGCCTGAGCGGCTGTTTGCGCTGCGGGTATCCGGCAGAAGCATGATTGAAGCGGGCATCTTGGACGGAGATATTGTGGTGGTGCTGCAGACGCCTGTCGCTTCTGACGGGGAGATTGTGGTGGCACTCATTGATGATGAGGCGACCGTGAAGACTTTCTACAAGGAAAATGGGCAGTTTCGGCTGCAGCCGGAAAATCGGGAATATGCGCCCATTTATACAGACCATGTGAAGATTCTCGGACGCGTCGTGGCGAGTTTTCGATATTACAAATAATTATAGAAGGGTACGCATTGCGTACCCTTCTTTTTGCTCAGTGGTATGTGGGAAGCCAGCTGCCATGCCGTTCGATCAGTTCATCGCACATTTTTACGATGTCGTCGATGGACAGCTCTCCGGAGGCATGGGGGTCCAGCATAACTGCCTGGTATATGTGCTCTTTTTTCTGCGTGACGGCAGCTTCAATGGTGAGCAGATGCACATTGATCTCTGTCATGTTCATAGCGGCGAGCTGGACAGGGAGCGGACCCTGGATACAGGGCTGCACGCCGGACCGGTTTACCAGGCAGGCCACTTCGACGCAGGCCTCTTTGGGAAGATTGTCGATCAGTCCCCGATTGAGCACGTTTCCGCCGATTTTGAACGGGACGTCTGTTTCCATGGCTTCCATGATGTAGGAGGCATATTCTGTGGAACGTGTGTGCTGGAGATTTTCCGACGTATAGTGGGATCTTTCCTCGTTCCAGCGTTCGATTTGATGGATACAGCGGCGGGGATATTCATCCAGGGGAATTTTGTAGCGGTCAATCAGTTCCGGATACCTGTTTTTGATAAAAAAGCTGTTGTATTCGGCATTGTGTTCGCTGGATTCCGTGCAGTAATATCCAAGTCTTCGGATATATTCATATCGAACCAGGTCAAATTGATCTTTGGGAGGATTTTCCAGTACGGCGGCGGCGCGTTTTCGCACTTCCGGCAGCAGGTCCGTGCCGTCTGCGTCGTACAGCTCCAGCAGCCAGCCCATATGGTTGATGCCGGCGATCCTTTCTTGGATCGGCTCCTTGTATTCGATGCCCAGCCCGTGCAAAAGTCCGCGGGAGCAGACCTGCACGCTGTGACAGAGCCCTACGGTTTTTATTCCGGTGTAGCGCTGCATATACCCGGAAAGCGGCGCCATGGGGTTGGTATAATTCAAAAACCAGGCGTCGGGACAAACCGCTTCCATATCCCGTGCAAAATCTGCCAGGACGGGAATGGTGCGCAGCGCACGAAAGACACCGCCCACGCCTGTAGTGTCTCCGATGGTTTGACGCAGGCCGTATTTCTTGGGGACCTCAAAGTCCGTGATGGTGCAGGGATCGTACCCCCCGACCTGGATGGTGTTTACTACATAATTTGCCCCTGCCAGCGCGTCTTTGCGATTTTCAACGCCGAGAAATTTCCTGATCCCAGCACGGCTGCCGCACAGATTGCGGTTCAGTGCATTTGCCATGGTAAAGGATTCCTCCAGTCGCTTTGGGTCAATGTCGTACAGTGCGATTTCGCAGTCGCACAGCGCTTCGGTGCAGAGGACGTCTCCAATGATGTTTTTGGAGAATACAGTACTGCCGGCGCCCATGATGGTCAGCTTCATGATGCCCTCCCATTTGAAAAAAGAGATATATAGATATTTTATAAGCGATCCGCTTTTCCATGTCAAGAGGTTCATGGGAAAAATAATAAAAAACAAGGCGCACTCCTGCAGAGTACGCCCTGGTCAAAAATACGAGATTTTACAGAGTACCGCGGACCAGTGCTTCGGTATCCTTTGCGATCATCAGTTCTTCATTGGTGGGGATCAGGTACACTTTTACCTTGGAAGTAGGTGTGGACAGTTCCACGATGTTGGGTTGATGGGTGGCCTTTGCATTGCGTTCTTTGTCAATTTCGATTCCAAGATAATGCATGTCCCGGCAGACCCGTTCCCGCAGTTCCGGATTGTTTTCTCCCATACCTGCGGTGAATACGATGGCGTCCAGTCCGTCCATGGCTGCCGCATAGGCGCCGATATATTTTTTTACCTGATATGCCAGGGTGTTGGCAGTGAGAAATGCGCGCTGATCTCCCTTCAGAATGGCGGCTTCGATGTCCCTGCTGTCGGAGGAGATGCCGGACAGACCCAAAAATCCGCATTCCTTATTCATAAATTCGCTCATTTCATCCGGGGTCTTGCCGGTTTTGTTCATTACATAGGTGACGATAGCAGGATCGATGTCTCCGCAGCGTGTTCCCATCATCAGACCGGCCAGAGGTGTCATCCCCATGGAGGTGTCGATGCATTTCCCGTCTTTTACCGCACTGATAGAGGAACCGTTTCCAATATGGCAGGTGACGATTTTTGTGTTTTCCGTTCTTCCCAAAATCCTGCACATCTCCCCGGCCACAAACCGGTGAGAGGTGCCGTGCGCGCCAAACCGGCGGATATTGTATTTTTCGCACATCTCATAGGGAAGGGCATAGGTGTATGCGTAATCCGGCATGGTCTGATGAAAAGCCGTGTCAAACACCAGCACCTGGGGCACGCCGGGCATAGCCTTCATGCAGCCCTCGATTCCCATGATATGAGCTGGTGTATGCAGGGGGGCAAATTCGATGCAGTTGCGCAGCTTTTCCAGGGATTCCTCGTTGGCGATGACAGACTCGCTGAAATAAGTTCCGCCGTGGACAATGCGGTGTCCTACCGCTTCGATTTCGCGCATGTCGGAGATACATCCGTGCTCCTTGTCCGTCAGACAGCGAATGACAATCTCCGTAGCTACTGCGTGATCTGGCATGGGGATCTCTTCCTTGTATCTTTTCCCGGAAGGAAGCTTGTGATCAATGACACCGTCAATACCGATGCGTTCGCAGATGCCTTTTGCGAGAACTTCGCTGGTGGATGTGTCGAACAGCTGATATTTCAAAGAGGAGCTGCCCGCGTTTACAACCAATACTTTCATAAATACTCCTTATGGATGATTAGATTTTGCTTTTCGGCGGATTTGACAATCCCGGTTTTATTCTGTAAAATATCTGCAGAAGGAAAATATTTGCAACATTACTATTATACACACTTTTTTTGCCAATGACAATACTTTTTTGGGGATATTTTGGGATATGGAGAAAATTTCTGCCGTGATCTGCGAATTGAATCCGCTGCACCAGGGACATACGTACCTTTTTCAAAAGGCAAAGGAAAATGCCCGGTGCCTGATTGCCATTATGAGCGGCAATTTTGTCCAGCGGGGGGAGTGCGCCGTCTTTGACAAATATACGAGAGCGGCAGCGGCTGTGCATGCCGGGGCGGATTTGGTGGTGGAGCTGCCCTTTCCCTGGTGCAGCGGGTCCGCCGCGTTTTTTGCCCGGGCCGGGGTGCATATTGCGGAAAGCATCGGTTGCACACATCTGTACTTTGGCAGTGAAACCGGTGATCTGCAAGGTCTGCAGCTGGCGGCACGGGCGTTGTGCAGCAGGGAATTTCAAGAGGGTATGCGGGGAGCGCTACAGGCAGGGGTGCAGCGGGAAAAACTGTTGGCCCGGCTTTGTCCAGGTGTCTCCCCTGCGGTATTTTTGGGAAAAAACGATATTCTGGGAGCGGAGTACTGCCGCTTTTTGCAAAAAGTGATTCCCATGCCGATCAAACGAATGGACTGTACCGGTGCCACCGCGCTTCGGGCAGCTATGGCGGAGGAAATTCTGCGGACCGGTGAAAACCCCAAAGGGGCTGTGTTGTCCCACCGGCTGGCGGATCTGCTGTTTTATTTTCTGCGGTGCGCGGACACGCCGCCGGAGGGATTTGCCGAAGGAGCCGGCGGCGTGATTCGGCGCCTTTACAAGGCTGCCCGGGAAGCGGAGAACGGAGAAGACATGTTTTTACGTGCGGCGACAAAGCAGTATACCAATGCCCGGCTGCGCAGGAGCGCGCTGTTTGCTTTGACAAAAACTACTTTGGATATGCTGCGTGCGCAGCCGACGTACACTCGCGTTCTTGCGGCAAATGCTCAGGGCAGAGCCTGCCTGGCTGGGCTGCGTAAGGATGAGGGACAAATACAGCTGATTACCAATCATCGAGGGCGAAACGAGCTTTCTGCGCAGGGGCGCAGGCAGTATCTTCATGGTGAGCGGGCGGATGCGATTTACACATTGTGCATGGAACCGCCGCGCCCGGCGGGATGGTTTGCTGCTGTCAATCCAAAGATGGTGTAACGGAAAAATGTCGTCAAACTTCACAAATTTTATTGACAAGCCTGGCGCAGTTCTTTATAATATCAATAACGGTGTGCCTGAACAGACAGTCTGTCTGCAGGCTTTGAATAGGTGAAGCAATTATGTATATTGGGATCGACTTGGGTACCACCGGCTGTAAAGTGGTGATGTTTTCCCCGCAGGGGGAAATCCTGTGCGAATACAATCAGGAATATGAACTGATTTTTCGGGGTACATATGTAGAGCAGGATGCGAATTTATGGTGGAGTCTGGTGCAGGACGGTATTTGGAACGTGGTGTCTGCGACGGGACTTTCGGACATAACTGCCATTTCAGTGAGCACGCAGGGCATTTCCTTTGTTCCGGTGGACCGGGAGGGTACGCCGCTTTCCAATGCGATCAGTTGGTTGGATATGCGCGCTGAGAGGATGGCCAGACGGTTGCAGAAAGCATTCGGGCCGGAGAGAATTTATGAAAAAACCGGCATAGAATGTGAAGCAGATTATTCGCTGCCCAAGCTCATGTGGCTTTTGGAAAATGCGCCCAAGGTCTATGCACAGGCAGACAAAATATTGTTTCCGCTGGATTTCTTAAATCAGAAGCTGTGCGGAAAAGCCGTCTGCGACTATACCATTGCCGGCGGCACCATGCTTTATAATATTCGGGAAAAGTGCTGGGACAGAGACCTATTGGCCTTTTCCGGCATCTCGCCGGAAAAGCTGCCGGATGTGGCGTGTATGGGAACGCCTGTCGGTGTGCTTTTGCCCGAAGTGGCGCAGTACTGCGGGATCCATCCGGGATGTCAGGTGATTCTCGGGGGACAGGATCAAAAACTTGCCGCCATCGGAGCCGGCATCCGGCCGGAGGCATGTACCGTTTCTTTTGGGACCGCAACGGCAATTTCAAAGCTGAGTGACGGGGTTCTCCCCTACGATAAACATGCTACCTTGTTTCCTTTTGAAGAGAACACCTATATTGCAGAAATCCCTCTTTCTACTACTGGCGCTGCGCTGCGCTGGCTGGCGAAAACCATGTGCCCGGACAAATCCTATAAAGAGATCGATGAGATGGCACTTCTTTCCGGCCCCGGTGCCGGCGGCGTTACCTTTGAGACAGATCTGGCGACCGGCGGGACGCTGTCCGGACTCACTCTTTCCACTACGCTGTCGGACATTATCTATGCATTGTTTGAAGGCGTTTCCAGAGATATCCGCGACGGGGTACAGCGGCTGGGAGGTGCAGGAGAGCTTCTGGTGTTCGGCGGCGGTGCGAAAAGTGACATCTGGTGCAAAATTCTCTCCCGCATCTGTCAGATACCCGTTTCCATTTTGGACACCCCGGAGACAGCGGCGCTGGGCGCGGCCATTCTCGCATCGAAGAGAACGATCCCTCCGGCGGGGGTAAAAAAGCAAATTCACTGTACGGAAAGTGCAGATTGATTTGAATATTATTTTTTAAGGAGAAATTTATGTTTCAGTTTGAACCGGCTTCCTTTGTGCCCTACAAAAACAAAGAGGTTTTGGAGAAATGCCGCAATATGAAGCGGGAGGATATGGAAAAGCATCCCAATCCGAATTTCCGCATTCATATCGTTCCCGACGCAGGTGGAATCTGGGTGGGAGATATGGTGGCCCGGATGGTGCGTTCCGATCTTTTGGATGAAAAGCTTGTGATGATCTGTCCCAATCCCTGCCCGCTTACCTATCTGGCAGTGGCCGAGGCGATCAACCGTCTGAACGTAAACTGCCGGAATGTACATATTTTCTGTATGGACGAATGGGCAGATCAGGACGGCAACATTGCTCCTTTGGATTATCCGGCCGGTTTTGCCCACAGCAATATGAAATATTTTTACGGTGCGATCCGCGAGGATCTGCGTATGCCCCTGGAGCAGTTCCATTATTTCACCAATGAGAACATCAACGATTATTCCAAAATGATCAGCGACTGCGGCGATGGCGGCGCAGACGTGTGTTATTCCGGACCCGGATGGACAGGACATATTGCCTTCATCGATCCCTGTACTCCCGAGTTCGGTTGTCCTCCCATTGAGGAGTATCTGAATATGGAGGCGCGGATCGTGACGCTCCATCCCATGACCATTCTGCAGAATTCTCTTCACGGCTGTTTCGGCTGTTCCGGCGACATTGCCAATGTCCCGCCCCGTGCTGCCACCATCGGTCCGGTGGATGTGAAGAATGCGAAAAACCGTTTGGAAATGCACGATCTGACTACCATGGGCAGCGTGTCCTCCTGGCTGCGGATGACTTCCCGGCTGGTGCTGTACGGGGAAGTAACTCCGCTGGTGCCGTCTTCCATTCTTCAGCTTATGGATACAGACGTATATGTAACGGAAGCGATTGCACAGCCCTTTGAATGCTGGGAAACTGTTGGATATTAATTGAAAATGAAAGATACCTATACGCTGTATGGAGCAGTTGTCAAGGATGACTGCATCATAGAGAAGGGTGCAGTCACCGTCCAGGATGGACGTATCATCTATGCAGGTCCAGGAGGCAGCGCGCCTCTTTTGGGAACAGTGGAGGACTGGACGGGCGCGTATCTGCTTCCGGGGTTTATTGACATTCACTGCCACGCAGGAGGGGAAGTGTGGTGTTATGAGGATCCCCGTGCTGTGGCAAAGTATCATCTGCGTCACGGGACTACCGGTCTCTGCTGTACTTTGTACAGAGATTTGGGCGCTGACGGGATTCTCGCGGCCCAGGAAAAGGTAAAAGCTGCGATGGCGGATACGCCCAGCATTTTGGGCGTCCATTTGGAGGGGCCTTATCTGAATCCCCGCTATGGTTCCAAGCCTTCGGATCGCCCGCTTGCCGCAGTGCGGGCGGAATATATGCCGCTGCTGGAAACGGGGATCGTGCGGCACGTGACCTATGCGCCGGAGGTGGAGGGAACGGACGGATTTCTTGCAGATTTGCTTCGCCTTGGGGTTGTAGGTTCGATCGGGCACAGCGAGGCTTCTCCGGAACAGGTGCGCCGGGCGGCAGATAGCGGCGCCCGCTGCGTGACCCACTTGTTTGATGCGACAGGCTCCAGTATTTCCCCCACCCGGTGGGAGGGTACGATCGAAGTGGATTTCAATGCGGCCGCACTTCTTTGCGACGATTTCTATTATGAAATCATTTGTGACTCCCAGGGCGTACATGTGCGAAGAGAGATGCTGCAGCTCACAAAAAAGCTTGTGGGTGCGTCTCATATCATCGGGATCACAGACGCCTGCGGCGGTCCCGGCGGCAGTGGAGATGTGAATTTCGAGGACGGAGAGCTGATGGGCAGCAAGCTGACCATGGATCAAGTGGCAAAGAATTTTTATGCCGCCGGTTTTTCCATGTCGGAGATTGCTATGGTAACTGCCGGAAATGCGGCAAGGCTGCTGGGAATCTATGGCGAAATTGGATCCTTGGATTCGGGCAAGCGGGCGGACATTGTGGTTCTTTCAAAAGATTTTACAGTAGAGCGTGTTTATAAAGCTTAACCAACAAAAAGGCAAAGAAAGGAATCGTATTTATGCTAAGAGCAGGTGTTGCACTGGTTGACATATCTCCAAAACCGGGGATCCCCATGGCGGGGTATCCCCATTGCCCGCGTCCCAATATCGGGATTCACGACCCTCTGTACTGTGCGGCGTTGTATTTGAATAACGGCAAAGATGAAATCATCATGGTCACAATGGATCTGCTGTATTTCGGCAAGCAATACTGTAAAACCATTCGGGAGAAGATCGGCAAAGACATCATGTTTACCACGTCTCACACCCATTCCGGACCTTGGTCCTCTACCCCGCTGGCTTCCGAGATTGCGGAGGGCTGCTTTGATGATCCGGCATATATTGCCGAGCTGCTTGCAAAAGTGGAGGCCTGCATCCGCGAGGCGATGGAAAATACATTTGACGCGAAGATCGGCACAGGAATCGGACACTGCGGAGGGGAGCAGGGCATCGGCGGCAATCGCCGGGAAAAGAATGGTTTGCAGGACCCCACAGTCAATGTGATCGCGGTAAAGGATCTGCAGGACAGGGTGCGGGGTGTGCTGCTCAACTATGCGCTGCATCCGACGTATTTGCATGCGGAAGATTTATATGTGACGGCGGATTATCCGGGATATACCCGCAGATATATTCGCTATGCCTATCCGGACGCGGTGTTTATGTTTGCCCAGGGAACCAGCGGCAATCAGTCTTCTCGGTATTTCCGCACCGGTCAGAACTTTGAAGAGGCAGCCCGTGCCGGCACAACTTTGGGGGTTGAGGTATACCATACGGTAGAGCGTATGCAGTTTACCCAGGATATTGAAATCGTATTTAAGAAGAAAGAAATTGACCTGCCTGTGCGCAGCTTCCCGCCGGTAGAGGAAGCCCGGGCAGAGATGGAGCGGGCCAGAAAAGCCTTTGCCGAAATGCCGGACGACGATTATATTGCAAAACGCAACTGCGAACTTGCCATGTTCGGTGCAGAAAACGAATTTTATTATGCTGAGCTGGCGGAAAACGGTGATGTACGGGATGCTGAACTCCCCTGTGAGGTGATGACGCTGCGTCTGGGAGACACGCTGATCTGCGGGCTTCAGGGGGAAATTTTTGTTGAATACGGATTAGAGCTGAAGTCTGCATCTCCCTATGCGAAAACTTTCGTTTTTGAAGTGACCAATGGAGCGCTCCCAGGTTACATCTTTACTCCAGAGGCGATTGCGGAAGGCGGATATGAGGTCGGTACATCTATTTTTTCCGGCGAAGCCGGCGCGGCGATTGTCGAGGCAATCAAGAGCTTGTTTTAACATATGATTTTTATACCGCCCAGCGGCGGGGATGGAGAGATTTATGGAAAAAGCGAATATTATCGATCGGTTTCGGTTGGACGGAAAAGTTGCTCTGGTGACCGGCGGCAGCGGCTACTATGGTAAGCAAATGGTCATTGCACTGGCAGACGCCGGCGCCACTGTCTGCTGCGCTTCCCGCGGGGTGGAGAAGTGTCGGGAATTTACCGACAGCCTGAACGCGGCCGGATATGACAAGGTATATGCAGATCGGTACGATCAGGGGGACGAGGCCAGCATCCATGCGCTGTTGGAGCGGATGGTTGCCAGAGACGGCAAGGTGGATATTCTGGTAAATAACTCCGTGCTCCGGCCGATGAACGATTACGAGGCGCCAGCTGCCGACTTTGCCCGGTCGATGCAGGTGAATGCAACAGGCCTCTTTTTGATTTCCCGTGCCTTTGGAAACCAGATGGAGAAAAACGGCGGCGGCAGCATTATCAATATTGGTTCCTATATGGGAATTTGCGGTTCCAACCCATATTTGTATGAAGACAATCCGGAAATGGATGCCATCGACGCGCCGGACTATTTTTACCACAAAGGTGGTATGGTAAACCTCACCCGCTTTCTGGCCGGCCGGTACGGCAAAGCCGGCGTGCGGGTAAACTGCCTGAATTTAGGGGGATTATTCAACCATCAGCCGGCAGCGTTTCTGGAGCGCTATGCGAAAATGACATATCTGGGCAGAATGGCAAACGAGTCGGATATTCAGGGCGTCTTGGTGTTTCTTGCCTCTGATGCCTCTGCATATATTACAGGCACCAGCATCAATGTAGACGGCGGCTATACCGCAAGATAAATTTATAAATTGGATGGAGATTGCCATGGAATTCAACATGCGTCCGAGCCGTGTTTTGCGCCGTATGCGGGCGGGAAATGTGGCTACTTGTGTAAAGGTCAACTTAAGCGATCCGCGAAATGTGGAAATCGCTGCCATGTGCGGCTTTGACTGCGTTTGGGTGGACATGGAGCACGTTCCCACGGATTATTCCTCTGTGGAAAATGCGGTCCGCGCAGCAAAGAATTATGATACAGATGTGCTCACAAGAGTTTCCAAGGGCTCCTACAGCGACTATGTCCGTCCTCTGGAGGGAGATTCTACCGGAATTATGGTACCCCATGTGATGAGTCTTGCGGAAGCGAAAAAAATCGTGTATTACACGAAATTCCATCCCATCGGCCGCCGTCCGATCGACGGCGGGAACGCGGACGGAAAATATTGTCTGGTGGAACCGGAAGACTACATAAAAGAGGCAAATGAAGAGCGTTTCGTGGTCATTCAGATTGAGGATCCGGAGCCGATGGAGGAACTGGAAGAAATCTGTGCTTTGCCGGGAATTGACATGATTTTCTTCGGTCCGGCGGATTTCAGCCAGGGAATGGGCCGTCCCTATGAGACAGATCTTCCTGAGATTGAAAATGTGCGCAAAAGAATTGCCGCTTGTGCCAGAGCACACGGAAAATGGGCGGGAACCGTATGCGGCCCCGCAACCTTTGACGACTACGTCCAGATGGGCTATACGTTCCTTTCCTGCGGCGCCGATGTGGATGGGCTTGCCATATATTATCAAAATATTACCCGAAATATCAGCGGAAGGAAGATTTTGCAGATATGAAATATACAGAGGTTGCAGGGGCAAAAATCTCCGGTATGTCGCTGGGGACGGTCCAGCTGGGTATGGACTATGGCATTGCCAACGATGGGGGACAGCCGGATTTGGAGCAAAGCTTTTCCATGCTCTCCGCGGCGCTCTGCGGAGGTATAACCAGCTTGGATACCGCGCGGGCGTATGGAGAAGCGGAGGACGTGCTGGGTGCATTTTTTAAGACCTATTCGGGTCCGATGCCTTTTCTTACTACAAAGGTACCACAGTTTGATCTGGACAATGACCGGGATATTGAAGCCCACATTGTAGAAAGCGTAGAAACCTCTTTGGAAAAACTGGGCGTAAAGCGGGTAAACTGCATCCTGCTGCACCATCCTTCCAATCTATATAAAAAGGCACAGGTGACAGCAAGGTGCATGGAAGGGCTGATCCAGCGGGGGTATACCGATTTGATCGGCGCATCTGTGTATACGGGAGAAGAGGTGGCAGAGATGCTTCGGTATCCTGTATATACAGCGACGCAGGTGCCCATGAGCATTTTCGATCAGCGCCTGATCGCTTCCGGGACGATTGCGGCTTTGCGGGAACGGAAAGTTGTAACCTTTGTGCGCAGTGTATTTTTGCAGGGACTTTTCTTCCTGGATCCGGAAAAAATGACGGATCCCCTGCTTTTGGAATATGCAAAGCCCAAGATCTTGCAGCTGCGGGAATTTGCCGAAGAAGAAAACATGAGCATCGCCCAGCTTGCCATCGCTTATATGCGGGATGTGCCTGGGATCACCAGTCTTGTGCTGGGGGCGGATACAAAGGAGCAGGTGGCGGAAAACCTGCAGTATTTTGATGTGCCGCCCGTTCGTGAAGAAACGCGGCACCGGATAGAGGCTGCTTTTGCGGATGTAAATATCCCGGAGATCATGAAGGTGTTGTCCCGGCCGAAGTCCTAAGGATTTATCAGTTAATTTTATGCCGCCCGCTGCGGCAGGATGGGAGTGTATTATGCACAATTTTCCTCTTGGAGACAAGGAACTGAAAATCGGCATTCTTGGAATGACGGAAGGAAACGGCCATCCGTATTCCTGGAGCGCCATGTTCAACGGATTTGACATGCGCTATATGGCGGAGTGTCCCTTCCCGGTGATCCCGGCGTATTTGAAAAAGCAGCCTGCCCATACCATCGGCATCCCCGGCGCACATGTTACGCATATCTGTTGCACCGGGTATGCGCAGCGTGAGGCGGCGGAGCATGTGGCAAAGGCTGCAAACATCCCCCATGTTGTGGATGATCCACTGGAGATGCTGGGACAGGTAGATGCGGTGATCTGTGCCACGGATGTTGGAGACGAGCATATCGAGCGGTGCCGCCCCTTTCTGGATGCGGGGCTCCCCATGTTTATCGACAAGCCGCTGGTAAATACGGAGAAAGACTTGCAGACCTTCGTTCGGTGGAGAAAAGAAGGGAAGCGCTTTCTCTCTTCCTCCAGTATGCGCTACAGCAAGGAGCTGGAGCCCTACTATGCAGCGCCGTATGATCTTGGACGGCTGATGTATATCTGCTGTCCCATGTCCAAAAAGTGGGAGACCTATGGGATCCATGCCGCTGAGGCGGTATATCCCCTCCTGGGACCGGGATTTGTTTCCGTACAGAATACTGGCACCTATGAGCAGGCCCAGGTGCATCTGATCCACGAGTGCGGGTGCCGGGTGGATATTCCCCAGGGGATCGATATGGCCGGTGCCGGCATGCAGCTTGTGGGGACAGAGGATTATGTATACATCGACTGCAAAGATTCCTACTACAGCTTCAAAAAGCAGCTGGATCTGTTTGTACACTGGCTGCGGACGGGAGAGGAACCATATCCCTTTGCACAGACGATCGAATTGATGAAAATCATCATTGCCGGCCTGCGCAGCCGGGAAGAAGGGGGCAGAGTGGTTGCCCTTTCAGAGATCTGTGAACAGTGAAAAATTAAAACCGGCAGGCCTGGGCCTGCCGGTTTTTTATTACAAGAAAAACATTTGTTTTTCTTGTTGACGTGTATCAAATTATATAGTAAAATATTGTCAATATATGTTTTGTTTTTACAAATTGGAGGTTCGTTATGAAGCAAATACAGAAGCGCACGTTAGCCCTGGTCATGGCACTTTTTATGTTGCTTGGTACCTTGGTAGGAGGCGTAGCAGCGACGGAGGACAGTGAACAAGCTTCTCTGGGTGCATCAAAGGCTTGTGCCGGACATATGTTGGGTACTTTCAGTGGCGTGCCTGCCTGTGTGAATGGGGACGGAGAACTGCACATCTGCAAAAACAATTTTCCGGACGAGCATTTCAGGGCGTATGTATTTGGTTTGACGGGCGCAGAAGACGGATATTTTTCCGCACAGGAATGTGAGGGGATTCTATCGGTAGATGTAAACAATCACGGTATTGCGTCATTACAAGGCATAGAATTTTTTACAAGCATTACCTATTTGCGTTGTATTTGGAATGATATAACAGCTTTGAATGTAGATAACAATGTGATGTTGAAAAACCTGAATTGCATTGGAAATCAGATTAAAGCGTTAGATTTAAGTCGAAATATTGATTTGGAAATATTGGAGTGTGATAGCTCGCAACTGTCGAAGTTGAATGTGCGCTGCAATCGCGCACTCATCGAACTGCACTGCAGCGGCAATAAGCTGACAGAACTGGATTTGAGCAATAACACAGCTTTGTTGGAATTGGATTGTCAAAGCAATTCCTTATCTAAATTGGATATAAGCAATAACAGTGCCTTACAGACATTACGTTGTGCGCATAACCAACTGGAAAAGTTGGATGTAAGCCATAATCTTGCTTTGGAAACTTTGTTCTGTACGGATAATCAGATAACCGAATTGAACGTCAGCAACAATATAGCATTGAGTGATTTGGGCTGTGGTCTGAATCGGCTGACGGCTTTGGATGTGAGCAACAACCTCTTTTTGAATTACTTGGAATGTAACAACAATCAAATAGATTGTTTGGATTTAAGCCGTCACACCGATTTGATTTGGGTATACTGTTTCAATAACGAACTTACAAAACTGGATGTAAGCAGCAGCTTATACTTGAATGTATTCAATTGCTCCAACAATCATATAACGGAACTGTATATCAACAGCTATGACGGATTTTTTTATGAACTGCAGGTGTCTCCCCAGACAGCTACACTACCCATCGTGCAAAGCGGCGATGTCTGGACTGCAGATTTAAGTTTGCTGATGTCGAAGGACAGCTTATCCAGGATCGACAGCGTATCTGAGGGAAATTTTAATTTGAATACTGGTATCATAACATTTATAGAAAAGCCAGAGTCCATTACATTGGACTGTTATATTGGAAAAGTAAATGAGACAATGCAGGTGGAGATTTCTCTGACAGAGGAAGCGCAAACTTGTCTGGCAACGATCAACGGAGCGGTCTGCACCTACGCGCCCGGACAGGAGGTGACGCTGGATGCGGCACCCGCCTATACGGAGGGAGACTGGGGATACCGATTTGCAGGCTGGAGC
>CAJFOI010000033.1 GCA_904396155.1 Candidatus Avispirillum faecium
CGCAAACTTTTTATATAAAATAATGGGGAAATATTGACTTTCCCCTACCGCTCCCATATAATAGGAAGGACAAAAATCAATGGATTGGGAGAGCGGGTATGCGCGATTATTTCGATCTGAGAAATCTTCCCGTCCTGGAGCCGGACAGACGTACGCTTCAGGTGTCCAGCTTTGACCGAAAAGCGGACAACGGGGACTTTGGCCAGTTCTTGTATCAGGATGCAGATGGTTCCATGGTGCTGTTTGACGAGCGGGGCAAGGGATGTATCCGGAGTATTTGGTCTGCAATTGTGACAGAGGAGACAATCCTCTCCTTTTATTTTGACGGCAGCGACAGCCCCCGGTATACGACAACTCTCATGGGCTTGTTCACCGGCGCGGTGCCGGAACTGTCCGGCGCGGGCAACAGTCTTGACGAGCGGGGACATTACGACGAAGCGGACTGCCGTGCGGGCAACTGTTTTATCCCCATTCCGTATACGGCCGGTTTGAAAATCACCGCCAGGGGAAAATTGGATTTTTATTATCACATCATGTATGAGAAATATACGGATGATGTGGATATGACAACAGTCGGCGGCAGGAGCGGGGCGTTTTATCAGGCATTTGCCGGGGAGCGGCCGGCGCCGGAGGGCAATGTGCTGGAAAAGAAGCTGACGCTCACTTCCATGTATACCAGTGCCTTCCAGCTGGATGCGCCGGGCGTGATCACCCAATTTACGGTTATAGCGGCGGAAGGGACGAAGCTGGAAGATGTGCGTCTGGACATCTCCTGGGACGGAGAGCTGATCTCTCAGGTTGCGGCGCCCCTGCTTTATATGTTTGCGCAGCCCTTTGGCTTTACAAAGGTTCACACGCTTGCTGTGGACACGTATACAGCAGACGGGCAGACGGTCATGTCTCTGTATCTGCCCATGCCCTTTTGGAAATCTGCGGGTATTACACTTGTAAACATGTCTGACGATCCCATCGAGCTGACGGTGCAGCTGACGGTGGAGGAAAATACGTATTTGCAGCAGGAGACGGGATATTTTCATGCAGACTATCGGCAGGGACTCACGGAGCTGTTTGACGACTGGCTGATCGGGGAGTTTTTCGGCCGCGGGCATGTTGTAGGAATTGTGCAGACCTGCCACGGTGGGCAGTACTGCGAGGGAAACGAGCACTTTTATATGAACGGGGCACGCACGCCCCAGATCAACGGAACGGGCACGGAAGATTTTTATCTGGGCTGTTACTGGCCGAATTTGAAATACGATTCTCCCTGCGCTGGCTGTGTCAACGACGTGTATTTGATGAATGATTCCACCGTAAAGGGATCCTTCAAATATCCCGCCGGGTATTATCGGTTTTTGCACGATATGCCCATCGGCTTTGTAGATGGAATCCGTCTGGCGATCCAGCACGGTGCTGTGGGTCAGACTTATTCAGACTATTCCAGTCTCTGTTTGTCTTATCGTCTGCCAGACGGCCTTTTTACACAGACAGATTTTATCTATGTGGGGAGCGAGGTGTCCCGCGTCCAGCACGCCTATACTTCGGAAAATGCGGACGCTACCTTCCTTGCGGCTAAGGTGGAAGCGGAGCGCAAGGCCCCTGTACTGGAAAAAGAAGGCTTTTTGCACAAAGAGGGAAGCATTCGGTTCCAGGTGGCGATCCAGCCGGAGAACAGCGGCGTATGCCTGCGCCGTTTGTATGATCAGTCTCTGTCTCCCCAGGGAGGGTTGGTCTATGTGGACGGCGTGCCGGCAGGCGACTGGTACAACCCCGGCCACAACACGGACACGGCCTTTGCGGATCACGACTTCTACATTCCCGCATCTGTTACGGCGGGCAAGGAGCGTCTGCAGATTGAAATTTTGGTGCCGCACATTTTTTCTGACTTCGAGTACGCTGTCTATACCATACGGAAGGTATAAAAGCAGAAAGGAATTTTGATCATTTCTTATGGAAATGGCCTATTGACAAACGAAAGATTTTCCGGTAAGCTGTATACAGTAAGATTCGACGCTTTTTATTACTGACGGGCAGCGGCGTTGCCGCTGGTGGAGTTTACCACATGAAGTAAAAAGCGCTTTGCCGACCGTCTGGGCAGTCCTGAAAGAGGACTGCCCTTTTTGTATCAGACCGCCGGCAGGGAGCGCAAAGCGGATGTACTTTTTTATTGTTTTACATTTGTCGATTTTGGATGAATACACAGGAGGGTCAAAATGTCAGCAGATTTCAAAGAAGGTACTTGGAGCGCGGGGATCGATGTGCGGGATTTCATTCAGAAAAACTATACGCCCTATACGGGGGGCGGCTCCTTTCTGGCCGGCCCCACCGAACAAACGCGCCGCCTGAAGGGCAAACTGGACGATCTGCTCGCAGTGGAGCGTGCGCGGGGCGGTGTGCTGGATGTGGAGACGCAGACCGTGTCCTCTCTTCTCAACTATGCGCCCGGGTATTTGGACCGGGAGGATGAGCTGATCGTGGGTCTGCAGACGGATGCGCCCCTGCGACGGGGCGTCAATCCCTTTGGCGGAATCCGTATGGCCAGAGAAGCCTGCGCGGCCTACGACTATACGCTGTCCCAAAAAGTAGAGGACGAGTTTCAATACCGTACCACCCACAATGACGGCGTGTATCGGGTATATACGGAGGAAATGCGCAACGCCAGACGCTGCGGCATTATCACCGGCCTTCCGGACGCCTATGGCAGAGGCAGGATCATTGGCGATTACAGGCGCGTGGCACTTTACGGGATCGACCGGCTCATTGAGGAGAAGGAAAAGGACAAGCGGGCGGTCGGTGCAGGCGAGATGAATGTAGACACGATCCGGCTCAGTGAAGAACTGTATCAGCAGATCCGCTTTTTGGGATATCTGAAGGAAATGGCGGCCATGTACGGCTGCGACATCTCCGCTCCGGCACAAAACGCCAGGGAGGCGGTCCAGTGGGTGTATTTTGGATATCTGGGGGCGATCAAGGAGCAGAATGGAGCGGCCATGAGCCTCGGCCGGGTATCTACTTTCCTGGACATTTACATCGAACGGGATCTTGCTGCAGGGATACTTACCGAGGCAGGTGCGCAGGAGCTGATCGATCAGTTTGTGATGAAACTGCGCATGGCCCGTCACTTGCGTACACCCGCATATAATGAACTTTTCGGCGGGGATCCCATGTGGATTACCGAAGCGGTGGGCGGTATGGGAGAGGATGGACGTCCGCTGGTGACAAAGACTTCCTTCCGGTTTTTGCACACGCTTTACAATTTGGGTCCCGCACCGGAACCCAATCTCACAGTTTTGTGGTCGGAGCGGCTGCCCCGCGCCTTCAAGGAGTATTGTGCTGCCGTGTCGGCAGATACCTGCGCCATCCAGTATGAAAACGACGATTTGATGCGTCCCGTTTACGGGGATGATTACGCCATTGCCTGCTGTGTATCCGCTATGCGGGTGGGCAAGGATATGCAGTTTTTTGGTGCACGGGCAAATCTGGCAAAGCTTTTGCTTCTGGCGCTCAACGGCGGACGGGACGAGATCAAGAATATTCAACTGGGGCCCGAGATGGAGCCGTATCCGGATGCGGTTTTGGATTATGACAAGGTTTGCAGCCGGCTGGATGTTTACCGGGACTGGCTTGCGAAAATCTACGCGAATACCATGAACGTGATCCATTATATGCACGACAAGTACGCATATGAGAAAACCCAAATGGCTTTGCACGACACAGATGTCCATCGATATATGGCCTTTGGTGCTGCTGGGCTCAGCGTGCTGGCGGATTCCCTTTCTGCCATTAAATATGCCCGGGTCAAGTGCGTGCGGGACAGTGCCACCGGGCTGATCCGTGATTTTGTGGTAGAGGGAGAATACCCGGCATACGGCAATGACGATGATCGTGTAGACAGCATTGCAGTGGACCAGATCGAGCAGTTTTATCATGCCCTGTGCCGCCATCTTCTGTACAGAAATGCAGAGCATACTTTGTCTGTGCTCACCATTACCTCCAACGTGGTGTATGGCAAAAAAACGGGCTCCACGCCAGATGGCAGAAAAGCTGGTGAGCCTTTTGCGCCGGGAGCAAATCCCATGCACGGCCGGGAGAAAAACGGAGCGGTCGCCGCGCTGAATTCTGTGGCAAAGCTTCCCTACGACTGCTGCCGGGACGGGATTTCCAATACCTTTTCCATTCTGCCCGACGCGTTGGGAAAGAAAAAAGAGGAGCGGGTGGCAAATCTTTGTGCGCTGCTGGATGGATACTTCAGCCAGGGTGCCCATCATCTCAATGTGAATATCATGAACCGGGAGATGCTGGAGGAAGCGTACAATGATCCGGAGAAATATCCCAACCTGACCATCCGCGTTTCCGGCTATGCGGTCAACTTCCACAAGCTGAGCCGGGAGCAGCAGCGCGAGGTGCTTCGCCGCACGTTCCACAGCGCAGTGTAACAGCACAGGAGAGGACGATGGATACTTTACAGGGACGTATCAGTGCGTTTCAAACGCTGGGGACGTTGGAGGGGCCGGGGATCCGCTTTGTGGTTTTCTTTCAGGGATGCCCCTTGCGGTGCGCCTACTGTCACAATCCGGAGACCTGGGACGTTCAGGGAGGAACTGTTTATACTGTTGAAGAAGTGATTGCAAAAGCAATGCGCTGCCGCCCGTATTTCGGTGATACCGGCGGGATCACGCTGTCTGGCGGAGAGCCGCTGCTGCAAAGTGCTTTTGCGGCAGCGCTGCTCCGGGAGGCCGGGGAGCAGGGAATCCATACGGCCATTTGTACTGCCGGCACTGCCGATTTGGAAAGTGCCCGCCGGGTGCTGGCGCACACGGATCTGGTGATTGCAGATTTGAAATTTACAGCCGACGAAGACTACGCAAGGTATTGCGGCGGAAAACTGGATAGGGTGCTGGATTTTCTGCATCTTACGGAAAAAATGGGCCTTCCTCTGTGGATCCGCCAGGTGATCGTGCCCACTATAAACGACACACCGGCACAGGTGGCGGCTTTGCGGGAAATGGCAGGACAGTTTTCCAATTTGGAAAAGATCGAGCTTTTGCCTTTTCGCAAGCTCTGTCTGGAGAAATATGACAATTTGAAAATCCCTTTTCCACTGCGAGAGATCCCGGAGGCAGACGAGAAGATACTGGCGCCGCTGCAAAAAATTTTAGAGGAGCGCGGATAATCGAAAAACAAAAAATGCGGGGCAGCGCCCCGCATTTTTTTGTTTTACTTGAATTCTTTTTCTGCCAGGATTTTGCCGTCGCTGTCGGCGATCTTGAAGATAACAGATTCACAGGAAGGCACTTCTTCCTTGACGGATTCCAGCATCGTATCGGAAGAAGCTCCCACTGCATTCAGAGTGATTTCCGCAAGCTCTTCCGTCAGCAGACCTGTTCCGTATTTGTACGTGCAGACAAGGGAATCTCCCTCGGCGGCGAAGTCCAGGTCAAAGCCTGTCATGCTCATGGCTTCTGCCGCGTCCTGCTGCTTTTCCGCATATGCGACCAGTTCGCTGTTGTCCCCTCCGGAACAACCTGCAAATGCGCACAAAACACAAAGGAGCAGCGCCAGCGACAATACGAATCCTTTTTTCATTTGTACACTCCTTTCTCAAAATCGTATTACAAAATCCCCGCAGGGAAAATGTACATTTGTTCTATGTATAGCATACTACATTTATGATTAAATTGCAACAGATTTATGAATAAATTTACGGAAAGATAAAAAGGAATTTTTACAAAGAAAAAAGCCTCCCCGGGAGGCTTTTTACAAAAATGTGTTTAGTCCAATGTGAGAGAGGGCGCCGCATATACGCGCGCCTTCAATTCTTGATCCAGCTGATAGAGTCCCTTGGCGTCGGTTCCGAACAACCCGAATTTTTTGATCAGATCGCTGGCGTTCTTTTCTTCCTCGGCCTGCTCTTTTACAAACCAGTTGAGGAACTCCATCGCCCGGTAATCCTGCACGGCGCTGGCCGCAGCGAAAATTGTGTGGATGGATGCCGTCACGGTCTTCTCGTGCTCCAGTGTTTTTTTCAAGGGCGCATCAAAGGATGTGTAGTTTTCCGCAGGGGCTTCGATGGGCAGAAGCGTGACGGACTCGTCGTTGTTCATCAGGTACGTGCGCATAAGCATCGCGTGATCCCGTTCCTCCTGCGCCTGAATTTCAAACCAGTTCTGGAATCCTTCCAGCCCTTCGTCCCCGTAGTAATTTGCCATATCCAGGTACAGATATGCAGAGTAGAATTCCTTCATAATCTGTTCGTTGAGCAGGTCTTTGACTTTTTTATCCATTTTTTCTTCTCCTTTATCTGAATTTGCAGCTTTTGTTCAACCTATTGTAGCACTTCGTTTGTTTCCTGCTCTGTGACAATGTCACAGAAATGTTACGTATCTGCCAGCTTTCGCAGCATTTTTTCATCCAGCAGCTGGATGCATCCCCGAGAGAGTGCGATCCAACCTTCGTCGCGGAAATATTTTAACATACGCGTCACCACTTCCCGGGCGCTTCCCAAATCCTTGGCGAGCCATTCATGGGTCACGTGAAGTGTGGATGTGCCTTCTGCTGCCGCCCGCTCCAGCAAAGCACCTGCCAGGCGGCTGTCCATGCTTTTGAACAGGATCTGTTCCAGCGTCCACATCACATTGGAAAAGCGGGAGGCCATCAGTTCGTTGATGTAACTGGCCATGGGCGCGGACTGGTGCATCAATTGGTCCAGGAGCACAGGAGGGACGACAAGAGCGTCTGTGTCCTCTTCTACCTCGATTTGCATGTCAAACTGGATGTTGCGCATGATACAGGACGCAGAAAAAAGACAGATATCCCGTTCGTACAGGCGGTACAAAGTGATTTCCCGACCGCCGTCGGACAGGATCAGCGCCCGCATTTGCCCCTCTTGAATCAGCAGCAGCCCCATGCATTGCTTTTCTCCGGTGTCGATGCGGTCTCCCTTTGAAAAGTGCCGCGCCTGGCAATGCTGTTGCAGCGCTGTCTGCTGCTCCGGCTCCAGTTCCTTCCAAAACGGGAAAAAATCCTGGAGCTTTGGTGTCTTTTCGCTCATACTTGCTCCCTATACCGCACAAGCGCGGCTCTTGCTTATTGCTTCGGTTTTTTCTCACTGAGGACGATGAGCACGTCGGATTCTGTCAGCACATCGGTAGGGGAAACGGGAATGACAAACTGACTGCCTCTGCGGATCGCCAGAATATTGATGTTGTGCTTATGGCGAATATCGGACTTTTGAATGGTCTGTCCGATCCATTCGTCCAGGGGATGCATTTCCGTAATGGTGTAAAACTCAGAGTCGTCCAGAATATCCATGATGTTGGGGCTGGCCAGCCGGCGGGCCAGTTTTGCGCCGATTTCATGCTCCGGCAGGATCACTTCGTTTGCCCCGATGCTTTCCAAAATCTTTTTCTGGCGCAGGTTGCGGGCTTTGACAATGACATACTTTGCTCCATGCTCCTTTGCGATCATGGTGGCGATTTGGGAGGCTTCAAAATCCTCTCCCACCGCCAGGATGATCACGTCAAAGTTGCCCAGCCCCAGGCGCACCAGTGCATTTTCATCTGCGATATCCGCACGGACTACATGGGTGGCGTAATCGGTTGCAAACTGCAGCTTTGCCTCGTCGCGGTCGCAGGCCATGATATCTACATCATATTCAGAAAGGGTTTGAATGACGCTCATCCCGAAATGCCCAAGCCCCAAAACTGCAAAATTTTTGTTGATTTGTTTGTTTGCCATGCTATGTACCCTCTTATCTTTATCCAATAATCACGCGTTCGGTGGGAAGGCCGATGCTTTCGTCGCCGGCGCGCAGTTTTCTGTTTAGTGCCATAACTACCGTGACCGGGCCCACACGTCCCATATACATGCAGATGATCAGAACGATTTTTCCCGGATCGGACAAATGGGGTGTAATGCCTGTGGTCACTCCCACGGTGCCTGCGGCGGAACAGGTTTCAAAAAGCAGATCCAGAAAAGTGTGGGGATAGGGATTGTTCAACTCCGTAAAGTGCAAAAGCGTGGTAGAAACGAACACGACAATCAGCATCACGCCAGCTGCGCTCAGCGCCTTTTGCAAAATATCCAAAGGAAGGGAGCGGCCAAAAGCTTCCAAGCGATTTTTCCCCCGGAGAATGGAAACCATGGAAATGATGATAACACCCAAAGTGACTGTTTTGAAACCGCCTGCCGTGCCGGCGGGGGAGCCGCCGATGATCATGAGAATGCAGGAAAAGAATTGCGATATTTCTGTAAGCCCATCCTGAGGAATTGTGTTGTACCCGGCGGTACGCAGCGTGACAGATTGGAAAAGAGATGCCTGAATTTTTTCCCACACGGGCATCTCTCCCAGGGTGAGAGGATTGGCCCACTCTACAACTAAGAAAAAGAGGGCGCCTCCGAAAATCAAAATTGCAGTGACAGTAAAGACAACCTTGCTGTGCAGACTGAGACGGTGCAAACGGGAACGCAGAGAGCGTTTTTCCCGATTTTTGATCAACCGTGCCATTTCTCCCCACACGGTAAATCCGATGCCTCCGGCTACAATAAGTGCCATAATGATGAAGTTTATGGGAATACTGGCCTGATAGGGAACAAGGCTTTCCGGACCGATGTTGTCAAATCCGGCATTGCAGAAAGCGGAGATGGAATGAAAGATCCCCTGCCAGATGGCTTTGGGCAGGCTCATGGTGCCTTCGGCGGCAAAGGTGATCGTCAAAAAAACGGCACCTAAAAGTTCGAAAAACAAAGTCACAAAAGTCACCCGCTTTACCAGACGAACCATTCCGCCGATATCATCCTGATTGAAGGAAGTTTGAATGGTCTGGCGGCTTCGCAGGGAGAGCTGCCGGCGTGTGGCAAGCATGGCCAGCGTTACCAGTGTCATAAAGCCCAGTCCGCCCATCTGAATGAGTGCCAGTATGACAATTTTCCCGAAGAGCGTCCAGTGCGCCATGGTGTTGACCACCACCAGCCCTGTCACGCAGTTTGCGGAAGTTGCGGTGAACAATGCGTTGATGAAGCCCACACTTTCGCCGGATTTGCTGGCGATGGGCAGATTCAGCAGCAGCGCGCCCGCAAGAATCATTGCTGCAAATCCCACCAAAAGCGTCTGCGAGGCGGACAAATGGGGAAGCTTTTTTTTCAGTGAATCGTCAAACATAAGAACCCTTACTGTATTTTTCTGGTACTGGAAAAATTTGCGAAGAGAGCCTTTTCTATCAAGCTCCTCCACATCCAGCCCATTCTATCACAACCGGGCGGAAATAGTCAATGGGATTTTCCATAATAATTGTACAAAAGAATACTGCATTTTGTACAAATTTTCGGCTATGGCAACAAAATAACGTGACCTTATCGGTGCTGTTGAAATACGGACGTTCTTTTTCGCAAAAGAGCAACGATTCCGGCGCCCAGCAGGGGAAATACAGCGGCGATAAGCATTCCGGTCTTAAATCCTGCCTGCTCGGGAGAGACGTCGCCTGCAAAAATGGAGGGGAGATTTCCTGCCGCCACGCCGTCGGTAATACTGCCCATGAGCTGTGGGGCGATGGAACTGCCTAAATCCCCTCCCGCTGCGAGAAGCGCGTAGACTGCTACCCCCGCCTGGGGCGTTATTTGTGTAGTATAGATCAGTGTCCCCGGCCAGAGCATGGACACGCAAAATCCGGTGCAGATGCAGGCGATCAGCCCCACAATTGCATTGGGGGACAGCGCGGCGGCAAGATAGCAGACACACGCCCCCAGAAATCCGAGAAGCAGGCATCGGGATATATGCTTTCCAAACCTCGCGTAGAGCGTCCTTCCAAGTCCCAGCATAACGGCAAAAGCGGCGACACCCAGCACATCGCCCCATACCTTGGGGATCCCCAGCGCCACCTCCAAAAAGCTGGAGCACCACTGGGTCATGGTTCCCTCACTGGCGCCGCCCAGGAATATACACGCTACGCACAGGACAAGTATGGGATTTTTGAAAAGGTTTGCGGTGTCGGCGCTGCTCTTTTGGGTATACAGCGGGGGAATGGGGGCACACAGGAAGAGAAGGAAGGCGGTCAGGGGGATACAGGTCCAAAACAGTACCAGAATATGCCAGTTTTCTCTTCCGAACAACTGCAGATAAAGCGTGCTGAGCAAAACGACCACAGCAACGCCCCAGGCGTACACGGAATGCGCGCGGCTCATGTCCCGCTCCGGATCATCCGAGGGCAGCGCGGCGATCACAGGGCTGATCAGCACTTCCGCAAGGCCGGCAGCGGCGGAGAAGATCACCGTACCCAGGACCAGGAATATGTAAGCCTGCTTGGGGAAAAGGGGAGGCAGGATCCCATAGACTGCCAGTCCAAGCACGGTCAGCACCGGCATGATGCGCACCGTCAGCTGAATGTTGAATCGATGGGAGCAAAAGGAAAAGATCAAGTCGATGCAAAGCTGGGTACAGAAATTGATCAGTACAAGAGAGCCCAACAGAGCGTAGGAAATCCCGTACAGATTGTGAAAGGTGACAAACAGCAGGGGAGAAATACATGCCACGGCGGCCATGGAGGCGTTGGACATATAGCATGCAAGCCTGACGAGAGATGGGGTGTTTTTCATGGGGAAAGCATCCTTGTGTATTTCCAATTTGGTAAATTCTCAGTGACCACCATTATAACCTATTTCATGTGGAAAAACAAGGAAAAGAAAATTGTAAACAGGTGGGACAAAACTTTGTGCAGTGTGGGATTGTATGGGACCGTATTTTGTGATAAAATCCTATAAAATAAGGAAGGAATCAAGATGGGAGAAAATAGGCTGTGCAGTACATCAGTTATTATGCGTCTCCCTTAGGCGATCTTCTTCTGGCCGCAGATTCCATTGGACTCACTGGTCTGTGGTTTGCAGGGCAGAAGTATTATGCCCGCAGCTTGGATGCAGAGCGGGAAGAGAAAGAAATTCCTTTGTTTGAAATGGCAAAAGGCTGGCTGGATATTTATTTTTCAGGAAGAAAACCGGATTTTACCGTTCCCCTTCACTTTTTCGGAACTGCGTTTCAAAGAGAGGTGTGGGAGATTCTTTGTACCATTCCCTATGGTCAGACTGCGACCTATGGGGAAATCGCAAAACAGATTGCCATAAAAAGGGGTTTTTCCCATATGTCAGCACAGGCGGCGGGCGGCGCGGTAGGACGCAATGGGATTTCCATCCTTGTTCCCTGTCACCGTGTTGTAGGGACGGACGGAAGTCTGACGGGTTATGCGGGCGGCATTGCGAAGAAGGCGGCGCTGTTGGCTTTGGAAAAAGCAGATACGCACGCTCTGTTTGTCCCGAAGAAGGGGACTGCTCTGTGAAAGACGCACATGGGAAATTAGTTTGCTTATAAAACATACAGATATAAAAAAGCCGCATAAACTTGATGTTTATGCGGCTTTCTTCTGGCGGAGAGGGAGGGATTCGAACCCTCGTAGGATTGCTCCCAAACTGATTTCGAATCAGCCCCGTTATGACCACTTCGATACCTCTCCGGATTCTGTTCATATGACAGCGATAGTATTATACCACATGGAGGCGAAGCATTGCAAGAGCTATTTTATATATTTTCTTAGGCGCTTTGTCAAAAATAGCGCCAGAACAGCTTTGAGCAGATCCGGCAGAATATAGGGAAATACACACACAGAAAGGACGCTGAGCATTCCGACGGCACCGGTGGAGCGGGTGTATATCCACAAATACCATATGGTTCCAAAAACATAGCAGAGAAAAATCCCCGCGACCATGCTGAGTGCCAGCGGCAGCGTCCTGCGGGACCGATCTGCTGCCCATCCTACGGTCCATGCAGTTAAAACGAATCCGACGATATATCCTCCGGTCACTCCGGCAAGCACACCGATGCCGCTGCCAAATCCGGAGAACACAGGCGCGCCGATCGCACCCAGGGCCATGTATACCAAAACAGAAAGGACAGCCCGTTTCCATCCGAAAATTCCTGCCACTGTCAGGACCGCAAAAGTTTGCATGGTAAACGGCACGGGACCTATGGGGATCGTTATCCACGCACATATGGTCATCAATGCAGCACCGATTGCAATATAGGTAAGGTTTAAGATTTTTTTGCGCATGTTTACCACCTGCCTTTTCCTTATTTTACAGGATATTTTCTAAATTGTCAACTAAAATAAAAATATAGTTTACAATAAAATGCCTGATACATTTCTTTACTTTTTATCAAAAATATGGTAATATAATAAAAAAGCCTACATTCTGCAGGGCGGTGCCGGGAGGGGAACATGCGGCTTGATAAATATATTTCACAAACGGGCACAGCCAGCCGTAAGGAATGTGCCAGAGCCGCCAGGGCAGGATTGATTTTGGTAAATGGAATTGCCGTGCGGGATGTCTCCGCGCATATCGATGAAAACAGCGCGGAAGTAGTTTTTTGTGGAAAGACAGTTTTGTGGAGACGATATACATATGTCATGCTTCACAAACCGGCAGGCGTGGTTTGTACGACTGAGGACACGCCCCGTTCCGTCATGCGCCTTTTGCCGCCGGAATTTGCCCGGAGGGGAATGTTTCCCTGCGGTCGGCTGGATGCGGATACCGTAGGGCTTTTGCTGATTACCAACGACGGTCCGCTGGCCCATGCACTTCTTTCTCCCAGACATCATGTGGAAAAAGTTTACACTTATATATGTGATCCTCCCATTACCCACCGGCAGCTTTCGCAATTGGAGGCGGGGGTGGATATAGATGGATATCTTACAAAACCGGCTCGGGTAGAAGCACAGTCGCCGGACAGAGGCAGGATTGCTGTCACCGAGGGTAAATACCATCAGATCAAGCGGATGTTTGCGGCGGTGGGCAGCAAGATCGTGTTTTTGAAGCGGGAGCAGTTTGGCCCCCTTGTACTGGATCCATCGTTGGCAGAAGGAACTTGGAGATATTTGACAGATGCAGAAATTGCATCTTTGCCGTATATGCAAAATCTATCAGAATAAGGCGGGACATCTATGAATATTGTAGAAAAACTGGCGCAGGAGATGCAGATCCCTGTGAAGCAGATCGAGAACACGGTGGCACTTTTGGACGAGGGAAACACGGTTCCCTTTATTGCCCGGTACCGCAAGGAAGTGACCGGCGGCCTGGACGATACCATACTGCGAACCCTGACGGACAAGCTTGCCTATCTGCGCTCTCTGGAGCAGCGGAAGGAAGAGGTTCGGGGGCTCATCGAGGGGTTGGGCGTGATGACGCCGGAGATCGATGCGGCCATTGCGGCGGCTGCCACGATCACGGAAGTAGACGATATTTACCGCCCGTACCGTCCCAAGCGAAAGACCCGGGCGTCGGTGGCGCGGGAACGGGGATTGGAGCTGCTGGCACAGCTGCTCCTGGAGCAGCGTTCCGTATACACACCGGACCTGGACACGGCGGCGGAAGAATATATTTCCGAAGAAAACGGTGTGCCGGACCGGGATGCGGCATTTCAGGGGGCAAGGGATATTATCGCGGAGATCGTGTCCGACAATGCGGAGTATCGAAAGCGGATCCGGCAGCTCACCATGGACTATGGAACCATATCTTCCAAAAAACAGCCCGATGCTGCAGATGAAAACGGCGTTTATGAAAATTACTATGATTTCAGCGAACCGCTGAAATCGCTTCCGGGGCACAGGATCCTTGCGATCAATCGCGGAGAGCGGGAGGAGGTACTAAAGGTTTCCGTGGCGGTGGATGCGGACATCGTGTTAAATGATTTGTTTTACCAGGTGGTGACGGATGCGAAGTCCCCCGCTTTTAGACACGTGGCGGCTGCTGTGTGCGATGGCTATGACCGGCTGATCGCGCCGTCTATTGAGCGGGAGATCCGCGGCGATTTGTTTGACACGGCCAGTGAAGGGGCGATCCATGTCTTTTCGGAGAATTTGAAAAACCTCTTGATGCAAGCCCCCCTCAAGGGGAAAACGGTACTGGGATACGATCCCGGATATCGTACCGGCTGCAAGCTGGCGGTGGTGGATAAAACGGGCATGGTGCTGGATACGGCGGTGATCTACCCCACGAAACCCAGGGAAGATATTGCGGGCAGCCGGCGGATTGTCTCCAGCCTGATTCAAAAATATCATGTGGATGTGATTGCCATTGGAAATGGAACGGCATCTGCCGAAAGTGAGATGTTTATCGCAGACCTATTGCGAGAACTGGGCGGCGATACAAAATATATCATTGTCAGCGAGGCTGGCGCTTCTGTGTATTCTGCTTCCAAACAGGGCGCGGAAGAGTTTCCGGATTTTGACGTCACCCAGCGTTCTGCGGTGTCCATTGCGCGTCGGCTCCAGGACCCTCTGGCGGAACTGGTGAAGATCGATCCAAAGTCCATTGGAGTGGGACAGTATCAGCACGATATGAAGGAGGCGCGGCTGGACGAAGCGCTCCGGGGCGTAGTAGAGGACTGCGTGAACAGCGTGGGCGTAGATGTAAACACCGCTTCCTATTCTCTGCTTTCCTATATTTCCGGCATAAATTTTACAGCTGCCAAAAATATTGTAAAATACCGGGATGAAAACGGGGAATTCACTTCCCGCAGACAGTTGACGAAGGTGCCGCGGATCGGTGCGAAGGCATATGAGCAATGCGCCGGATTTTTGCGTGTGCCGGAGGCAGAGGAAATTTTGGACAATACGGGGGTCCATCCGGAGTCGTATCCGCCGGCGAAGGCCCTGCTGGCTCGCTTTGGGTATGCGGACGCAGATGTGCGGGACGGAAAGCTGCAGAATCTGCGCCGGCAGGTGACAGACTGTGGTGCGGCTTCCCTGGCCGAACAGCTGGGGATCGGAGAGCCTACGCTGATGGACATTGTGTCTGAGTTGGAAAAACCGGGACGGGACATCCGGGACAGTCTTCCCGGACCGCAGCTGCGGGAACGGGTGATCGAGATCTCTGATCTGGAGCCGGGAATGATCATGACCGGTACTGTGCGCAATGTGATCGACTTCGGTGCTTTTGTCGATATTGGGGTGCATCAGGACGGGCTTGTGCATATATCCGAGATTTGTGACAAATTTATACGGCACCCCTCTGAGGTACTGTCTGTGGGGGACATCGTCACGGTGAAGATCAAATCGGTGGACGTGGCAAAGAAACGCATCGGACTTACCATGAAGGGAATTTGAAAATAAGGAAAGCCCTGCTGCCATGTGGCAGCAGGGCTTTTTGTAAAAAGCGGGATTGCAGTCAATCTTGTATTTCTCCGGTTTCTCCGTTTCCGGTGTCGTTTGTGTCAGGGACTTTTTTGTTGCCCGCATTCGCGGAGATACTGTCGGAAACAGCGCTGCGGGAACCCTGTAGTACATCTTCCACAATGTCCTGCAAAACATCTTCGACTACGTCCTGTAGTATGTCATCCACCTTGGCCAGCACAGTGCTTTCCATTACATTTTCGAAGTTGTCCTTGCCTTTTTTGTTTTTCTTACCATGCAGCCGCTCCATTCTGGCGTGATACCACTCTTCCCAGGTTTGGTCTTCCATATCTGCATAGGCGGTCAGGTCTTTCGCCGGATAGAACCGTGCCACACAGTGCTGTGCGACCAGCATGATGCGGAAGCGGGTGTGTTCCTCCGTAGAAAAAGGAATGTCGTAGATACGCAAAAACGTGTCACACCCTGCCTCAGATTCGTCCAGCTTTTTGCTGAGCACCGGCTTGAATCGGCTTTTTTCCAGGGGGAATACATACCGGTCTTCCCATCCCCCTTCAGGAAAGAGCATTACCTGACATATTTCGTCCTTGGAGTCATTGTGCCCGCCGTTCATGGCAAAGCGGAATATGTAGTCCGTATGGGGCTCTACATCGATGTCCCGGATAATCTGGGTCCAGTTCCAATTCCAGTCCCCGATCTCAAACATCTCTATGGTTCCGTCGTCGGTAGAGATCATGATCCGCTGACCAGCATTGCTGACGCAGTCCGGATCGAACCGAAAATCTCTCGGATAAAAATTTATAATCTTGCTCATGGCTTGTTCCTCCGTAATATTTGATATTACAGTCGGAGACAGAGCCTGCAGCAGACGGATCTTGCAGTCGCCGGCAAACTCTGCCCGACCGCTTTTTACCAGCCCCCTGGCCCGCTTTGGGTAGGTGGTGCCGATTTGATTTCCGTTTGCGTCTGTCACAATTACGTTTTTTTCCATGGGTGTCCTCCCCCTTGCGACATGATTCTATTGTGTACCTGCCGTTTTTTTCTATGGGTGTCTCCCCCGGCCACGATTTCAGGATAGCACAGCTGGGAAAGCTTGTCAAGAGGGAAAAATAAAAATTATACATCTATACGCTGTGCAGGACGTGGATTATTTCGCGTTATGGGTACTTTTTGCATAGCTGTTTATGAATTCGGAAATTTTGCTGCGGCTGATAGAGATAACAGCCCCGTCTTTCATATGTACTGCTGCATTTTTGTCGTCTACGTGCTTTATATGTGTTTTATTGATCAAACAAGCAGGGCGTATTCTAAAGAAATCGTATTTTTGGGTTTCCTGTTCAACGGAGGAGATGGTGCCCCTGCAGCGATATACGGCACCGGAAGCACAATGTACGGAATAATAGTTTTTTTCGCTTAAGAAATAAAGGATATCCTGGATACGGACAACGATCTTTCCTTCCGTCGTCTGCAAAGAGAGAATTTCGTTTTCCGCCATACATTTTTCAACAGCTTTTTGCAGGGCATAAGGCAGTTCTTTTGCGAGGTGCTCTTTGCGCAGAAACCGAAAGGGATTAAATGCAAAAGATTTGTAGACAAAATCGTCGTGTGCGGATACGAATAGGATCAGAGTATTTGGATATCTTTCCATGAGCACTCCTGCAAGCTGAAAGCCATTTGTTTGCGGCATGACAATATCCAAAAACAAAATATCAATGGAATATTTAGATAAGTATCGAAGTACTTCAGTGGCGGATGTAAATTCTGGCAGGATCTGACAGTCAATGTGGTCTGGTACATAATGTGCACATAACTCTCGAAGTTTTTGGGTCAATGTATATGCAAAGGCGGGATCGTCATCACAAACAGCGATGGTAAGCATTTTGTTCCTCCATGATACGTTAAACATTGCTGCGGAATAAAAAGGTTTGTTTAATTACTGGGTTTCTGATGATATGCTAACAGGAAAAATGTAGAATTGCACGCATTTTTTGTCGAAGAAAAAACAATGCTATGTATTTTTGATGCAATTCTGTATGAATAGATTCTACAGAAAAATATATGTATGCCATTTTTGTTATTTATTATACCGTTTTTTGTCATAAATAAACAAAATTAGGGATAAACGTAAAAATTTTGGGATAAACAGGCGTGAAAAACCGTTTATCCCTTTTTATATCAAAATATCCCAAAATTTGGTTATTGCTTTCTATTTGTGGTATATATAAATTACATAGAATATAAAAATTTGTTTTGGAAAATTTATAATGCTTCTTTGAAGTGCTTTGTTTTTATTTCTATGGATTTGCTTTTCGATTATTTTTTGTTGATAGAAGGAGGACAAACGATGAAGCAAGTACGCAAAACAGTACTGGCAATCTTTCTGCTTCTGGCGCTGGCGATCCAGTCAGTGCCCCTGGCCGGTGCCATGGAACCTGCGGCACTGGCGGAAAGCGGGAGCGCGGAAAAGCAGCCTGCGGATGCCGGTACATCGAACGAAACAGCAGAGTCTGCTGAAGACCGGTATGTGGAGGATCTGTCCACAGTCGATTGGGACAACGTGATCGACACCCGCATTTGTCTGCGGGAGGACGAAGATGTGGTTCCGGAGGACTATGAATGGACGGTGGAGGATTTCCCCGAGCTGGAACTGGAGGATGTCTTCGACAACGGCTATTCCATATACCCCATTCTAAAAACCGGCGGTAGGGAAAGTTTGACATACGCCATCGAGCAGATGGCACTGCGGGAGGAATTCCGCGAGGTCAGCCTGTGCCATGTGGTGGAGGTGGACCCCATCACGGAGGAAGTGGTGGAAAGCACCACGGAGGCCATCGAAGAGATGGTAGAAGAAGTTACTGCCGCCGCTGCCGCCTGGACCGGGCGGGCTGTTCCCAACGATCCGGGATACAGTATGCAGTCATCATATCTGGAGAAGATCGGTGCACCGGAGGCGTGGTGGTATACTACAGGGAGCAGGACACTCAAGATCGGTGTGATAGATACTGGGATCAACGATATAGATTTGGGTGCAAATCTTGGTGAGGGAAGAGATTTTTATTCGAATTCTACAGATCCTACTATTACCGATGACGATATTATCGGACATGGAACAAGGGTGGCTCAGAGCATCGGCGCCCTTGGAAATAATAGTGTGGGTATAGCCGGTCTTTGCTGGAATATCGAGTTGATCCCCCTGCAGGCACTGATTTCAGATGCAGAGGAAGGTGATGAAAAATATGGAAAACTTAGTGATAAAGCGATAAAGGACGCTTTCCTGTATGCAGAGGAGCAGCATATTCCCATCTTGAACTGCAGCTTGGGCTCCATACAAGAATACGGATTGAGCACACCCAGTTATATCAGGGACTATTCCGGATTAATTGTTGCTGCTGCAGGAAACGAAGGAATAGAATTGCATTATGGAACCGATTCTGACCCTGGAGTTTATTACACGCCAGCTTGCTATGAAGAAGACAATATTATTTCTGTGGGTGCGCTCAATGAAGCCTGTAATGCACCAGCCACAAACACCGACTGGGGTCTAAGCTCAGGTGGCTCAAATTACGGAGAGGATTGTGTAGACATTTTTGCGCCGGGAACCAATATATGTTTTTATACATCCGAAGGATATATCCGTAGAAATGGTACGTCACAAGCAGCACCGATGGTGACCGGCGCGGCGGCGCTGCTTTGGCTCTGTTTCCCATATCTGTCTCCTGTGCAGATCAAATATGCCCTTATGGACGGAGGGACACCCCTGGATAGTCTGGAGGGGAAATGTGATAGTGGGAAAATGCTCAATATCATCGGCGCCATCAATCTCCTTCAGGATCACGCAAATTTGCGGGTGGAACGAACGGAAGTTACAGGAGGTACATATGTGATCGCCGCCCAGCAGAACGCCTTCCAGGTGCTGAGCATCGACGGCGGCAGTACGGCAGTGGGGGCTGAGCTGGAGACCTACGCGGCCAACGGATCCGATGAACAGAAATTTAACGTTCAGTATCACAGTGACGGCAACGGCTATTACACCATCCAAAACGTCAAGTCCGGCCTGTATCTGGAAACGGCAGACAGGGATGCTTCCTATCAATCCAGAATCCGGCAGAATGTATGGACGGGAGAAGAAAACCAAAAGTGGGTTATCATTAAATATCCCATAAACTTCTTTGATGAAGGAACGCCTACATATTATATTATGAATAAGGAAGCGTTCTTTGTGATGGACTGTAAGACGTGGAGCATCGCCGACAACAATCCTGTGCAGCTCTATACATGGCACTCCGATTATGCTACAAATACCACCAATCGAAATCAAGGGTTTGTCTTTTTTAGAGAGGGCGATAACCCGGATCTTGAGGAAGGTGCCCTGTTTAGAATAAGATCCAATACAAACGAGACCAAAACCTATGTTACAAATGTGGGAAACAATGCAGAGTTGCAGGGCTCGGGTACGGAGCTGCGTCTTGCGTCGGGATCCTCCGGATACAAGATCGTAGACAATGAAACCGGAAAAGTACTCACTCTGGAAAATGGAAGCACTGCTTCAGATGCAAATCTTGTGTTTGCCACAGATACCAATGCACTGTATCAGCAGTGGCAGATTCGGTACAATGGGGATGGAACCGTTCGTTTTATATCGGCGGCCACAGGCTCATGTATGGATTGTTACAGCGGTCTGTTCACCGCTGGTACGAATATTTGGACCTATACACCCAATGGTACCGCCGCTCAGCGATTCCGTATAGAACCTGTGACGGATCGCATAGACGAATCGCTGGAATACGAAATAACAATGCTGCGGAATTCAAGCAATGTAGCAGTTTTGTGTGCATCTGCAACGGGACCAGCCGCTGTCCCGTATACGAACGGCGATGTGCTGTATCCCTTTACCTTTGAATATGTGGAAGACGCAGGCCTGTATGTGATCCGGGACAAAGCTTCCGGACAGGTGCTTACTATGTCAAGTAGCGGTGACTTGTCTTTTAGTAATTACACAGGCGCAGATACACAACATTGGATCCTGAAAAATGGTTCTTCCAAAACGGAGTACACCTTGCAGAATGCAGACACCCGCCGTTACTTGAAGTGGAGTGAATCAGCAGGCCAGTGGAGTATTTCTTCTGACAGTGTATTTGTGGCGGGAAACAGTACATATCAGTTTTATTTGAACGTCCGGCCCTTTGCCGACGGACAGTATATCATTCGCCCCAAAGACGTGTCGAATCAGACATTGGAAGCAGATGCGCAGATGGTGAGTAGCCGGTATGCTCTTCAATTTCAGGATTACACAGGCGAGTCAGCGCAAGTGTTTTATGCGACATTTGACACTTCCAAGGGTTCTTACATCTTTGAAAGCTTGTATCATCCCAACTATTGCATCGATACACTTAGTAGTACTAATAATGAATTTGCCTTGACGTTTGAAAGAGGGTACCCCAATTATCATTACTGGATGCCACATCCTCAATCGGATGGTCTTTATACTGTCCAAGATTACGACGTGAGAGGTTTGTGGTGGACCCTGCAGCAGGGGACGCAAAAAATGTATGTGGACGAATATACCGGCAGTACACTCCAGCAGTTTGCCTTTGTTCCTGTGACAGATGAAGTGGCTCCGGGATTCTATCACATTGCCCCTGCCGGTGACGACACCCAGGCACTTGGAGCCGCTGCGGACGGCAGTCTCTCCCTCCAGGCGAGCGCGTCGGCTCAGTACTTTGTGCCTGTCAAAATTTACAGCAGCTACATGCTGGTGGATTATGAATCGGGGAATGCCCTGTATCTGGACGAAGATGGAAGTATCCGGCAGGGGGCCATTGACAGCAATGATCCGGCTCAGCTCTGGCAGATCAAATATGAACTGGACGAAAATGGCGATCCCACGGAAAACATTCTCATCCGCTCGTACCTTACCCTGAACTGTATGACTGTCTCGTCGGGCCAGAGCGGAGAGATCGATATGCTGCCGGCGGATGGAAGGGATGCGCAATCCTTTGTGCTGAAAAGCACAACGCCGCAAAAATACAATGTGATGGGGGACATCGTTTTGTCTGCAGATGCCGACTACGACGCTGCACCCCAGACGGAAGCGGACGGGTCCGTTTCCGAAGGTGCGCCCCTGGAGCGTTCTGCCTGGGGAGCAGAGGGAAACCGCCGCCGTACCTTCAAGCTGCTTTACGATGACAACGGTTTTTGCAAAATCCGGGATGCCCAATCCACTTTGGTGCTGGAAGAGGTTGACAACGACGGTGCATCTGTGGTAGTATTAAATCAGTATAGTAGTGCGTCCAAGGCTCAAAAGTGGATTGTGCTGCCCCATACGGATGGAACGCACACCTACATAAATGCGGCTACCGGGCATTGTATCACCCTGGCCGGTACGCAGGCATCTGCGGAACCCTTTGCCAATACAGCTGCTCAGAAATATCGGTTTATCACAAAGTGGGATATCGTTCAGGACGGCCGCATTACCATAAGAGATACGGCTGCGCTGCGTCAATATCTTGCCGGGAGTTTGACCTTAAACGCTGAGCAGGAATACGCAGCCGATGCGGATGACAATGGTGTTGTGACGGCGATGGATGCGCTTGTTCTCACAAAGGTGCTTGCCGGAGAAATGCAGGTGACCGATGAAGATGAAGAAGAACCAGTGGCAGCGGCCATGAACCTCTCTTCCTTGGACGACATAGACTATGAATGGCTGATGACGTGCAGCGACGAGGAATTTTTCACTTATTTCCTTGGAGAGGATTATGCTTCCTGCTGCATACCCTATACGGAGATTATTGAGTGAGAACACATATCAAAAAGGAGGTTATTGCATATGAAACGAGTGATGGTGTGCCTGCTGGCGTGCATGCTGCTGATTTCCGGGATGCTTGTGTATGTGTCTGCTGAGAATTTTGCTCCAGTTGATCCAGACATTATCTTTGACTTTGACTGGGATTTCCAGTATGATGATTCCAAGGTATACCCGCTGGTGATACAGGTGGGAATTATATCCACATATCAGCCGGGAACCGTGCAACTTGGACCCATAGACGATCCGTTTGCCAGTTATAGCGGTGGTCCTTTCGTTGATCTTGAAGAATATATGAATCGGGTATTTGAAGTAACAAATTTACCCTATGATAGCGAGAAACTGCCGCCGGAGTTGCAGCTGGACGACACTATTTATTGTCTTAGTGGTCTATATCAAATAACATTTGACAACTGGTCTTGGCCAGTCACTCAACATGACTTAATCAGCATAGCTCATTACCTCGTAACAGAACCGCTGATGTGGATGTACGTGTTTGGTATAGACCCGGAAGAAGCAGACGAATATTCCGTATATGTTTCTCTTGTAGAAAAGGAAGTGGAGACACAAAACTGGGATGATTTCGAGGAGTTCCGTACCGATTCGCAGCTCTATTTCCACGAGGACACACTGCGTGTGGGTGTAGATCTCACATATGTTCCCAGATATTACTCGTGGAGCAAGGAGGATTTTCCGGAGCTGGAGGATTTGAAGGATGTAGATGTGTACATATACAAAGAAAACAACCCATACGTTCCAGATCCTTATGTAGAGCTGACACTGACCTTTAACACCCCTGGACGTGAGACTTTGGAGGACGCGATGCAGAAGCTGGGAAAGCGATATGAGTTTGACTTTGTTCATTTCGACTATGGCATAGCGGTTATCGATGTGCCAATAGATCCTCCTACCGTTACTACAGACGAAACGACCGTTCCTGTAGGGGACATCGAAACGACGGAGCCTGCTATTACCGATGAAACCACCAATGTGCCGGAAGGCAATCAGCCCACGTCTCCCCAGACCGGTGACGCGGGCAGATACGCAGCCTGTATATGTGCAGCGGCACTGATAGGCGTTGCCGGTGTGGTGCTCTACAGAAAGCGCCGCGCGGCATAAGCGGCCTGTATAGGTGAAGAAAAACTGCAACTACAGAAAAAGAAAGACCGGGCCGCATATTACGGCCCGGTCTTTTTTGTATTTTTTTGTTGTTTTTTCTCTGGAAGAGGTTGACAACAAAGATATGGCGTGATAGTATAAAAATAGTATCATATAGTATATATCTTTTATTTCTGCTGCATACCCTATACGGAGATTATTGAGTGAGAACACATATCAAAAAGGAGGTTATTGCATATGAAACGAGTGATAGTGTGCCTGCTGGCGTGCATGCTGCTGATTTCCGGGATGCTTGTGTATGTGTCTGCTGAGGATTTTGTGGGTATAGATCCCAGTGTTCCCGTTGTTGATTGGGATTTCCAGTATGATGATTCCAAAGCGTACTTGCCGATCATTCAGGTAGGAATTGTAACAACTACAACACCTTTTGCGGATGGCCCCTTGGGCCCTTTGGAGGATCCGTTTACCGATTATACCGATGGTCCATTTATTGATCTTCAGGATGCGTTGGATACGAGAAAGCTCTTACAGTGCAAAATAGCACAAAAGCCTTACTCTCCAGATGATCTGCCACCTGAACTGCAGCAAGATGATACATACATTTGTGGCGCCATATATCAAATAACATATGATTGGCCGATCACTCGCCATGAGTTGATCAGCTTTGCTCATTTGATTGTGACAGAACCGGAAGTGTGGTATTGGCTGTTTAGCATAGACCCAGACGAAGAAAATGTGGATGAAGTTTCCGTATATGTTTCTCTTGTGGAAAAGGAAGTGGAGACACAAAACTGGGATGATTATGAGGAGTATCGTACTGATTCTAAGCTTTATTTTCGTGAAGACGCATTGAAAGTAGATGTGGATCTAAAATATGCATCTATCTATCGTACATGGGACAAGGAGGATTTTCCGGAGCTGGAGGATTTGAAGGATGTGGAAACACACGTTCGTGATAAAGATCCAGCAAATCCTTCTGTAACCTTGACGCTGACCTTCAACACGCCGGGGCGGGCTACCCTGGAGGATGCGATGGAAAAGCTGTGCAGGCGGCTTGAGATTGCCAGCATCGGATTCGACTATGGCATAGCGGTTTATGATGTGCCAGAACCTCCTTATGATGATACCACAGATGAAACAACTATTCCAGACGAAACGACCGTTCCTGCAGGGGACATCGAAACGACGGAGCCTGCTATTACCAACGAAACCATAGGTGGAACCGAAACCACCGGTGAGTCGAATGGGGAAAAGCCCACGTCTCCCCAGACCAGTGACGCGGGCAGATACGCAGCCTGTATATGTGCAGCGGCACTGATAGGCGTTGCCGGTGTGTTGCTCTACAGAAAGCGCCGCGCGGCGTAAGCGGCCTGTATAGGCGAGGAAAAACTGCAACTACAGAAAAAGAAAGACCGGGCCGCATATTACGGCCCGGTCTTTTAGTATCGCTGGGAAAAAGGTTTTAATCAAAAGACCTTGCAGGAAAGATTCCCGCAAGGTCTTTTTTGTTCTTGTACTCGCATTTTGGGTGGATGTTAGTTTGCCTTTTCGCTTTCCTTGATTGCCGCCTGTGCTGCAGCCAGACGTGCGATCGGAACACGGAAGGGTGAGCAGGACACGTAATCCAAACCGATCTTGTGGCAAAATTCCACGGAGGAGGGATCTCCGCCGTGCTCACCACAGATCCCGCAGTGCAGAGTAGGACGTGTGCTCTTGCCCAGTTTTACGGCCATTTCCATCAGTTTGCCTACGCCTACCTGATCCAGCTTTGCAAAAGGATCGTTTTCGTAGATCTTTCTGTCATAATAGGCGTCCAGGAACTTGCCGGCATCGTCGCGGCTGAAACCAAAGGTCATCTGCGTCAGGTCGTTGGTACCGAAGCAGAAGAATTCCGCTTCCTTTGCAATCTCGTCGGCAGTGAGGGCAGCTCTGGGGATTTCAATCATCGTGCCTACTTCGTACTTGAGATTGGCGCCTGCGGCGGAGATCTCCTCATCTGCCGTGGCAACGACGATATCCTTTACAAACTTCAGCTCTTTTATATCGCCTACCAGCGGGATCATGATCTCCGGCACGATCTTCCAGTCGGGATGTGCCTTCGAGACATTGATCGCGGCGCGAATCACGGCGGTGGTCTGCATTTTTGCAATTTCCGGATAGGTGACGGCAAGGCGACAACCGCGATGACCCATCATGGGGTTGAATTCATGGAGAGAAGCGATGAGTGCTTTGATGTCCTCTACGGTCTTTCCCTGTGCCTTTGCCAGTGCTTCGATGTCTGCTTCCTCTGTGGGTACAAACTCGTGAAGCGGGGGATCCAGGAAACGAATGGTCACAGGATTGCCTTCCAGCGCTTCGTACAGTTTTTCAAAGTCTCCCTGCTGATAGGGCAGGATCTTTGCCAGTGCGGCCTCTCTCTGTTCTACGGTATCGGCGCAGATCATTTCACGGAATGCAGCGATTCGGTCCGCTTCAAAGAACATGTGCTCCGTGCGGCACAGACCGATTCCTTCGGCACCCAGCTCACGCGCTTTGATGGCGTCGGCGGGCGTGTCGGCATTGGTGCGTACCTTCAGCGTTCTGAATTCATCCGCCCATTTCATGATCCTGCCGAAGGTGCCGGCGATGGTAGCATCCACCGTGGGGATGATGCCTTTGTAGATGTTGCCGGTGGATCCGTCGATAGAAATGAAATCACCTTCGTGGTATTCTTCCCCTGCAAGGGTGAATTTCTTGTTTGCTTCATCCATTTTGATGTCGCCGCAGCCGGAGACGCAGCAGGTTCCCATTCCTCTGGCAACAACGGCAGCGTGGGAGGTCATTCCACCGCGGACGGTAAGGATTCCCTGTGCGGCCTTCATACCGGTGATATCCTCGGGAGAGGTCTCCAGACGAACAAGGACAACCTTTTCTCCTCTTTTGTTCCACTCTACGGCGTCTTCAGCGGTGAATACCACCTTGCCGCAGGCAGCTCCGGGGGATGCGCCCAAACCCTTCCCGGCAGGAGTTGCAGCCTTCAGCGCGTTTGCGTCAAACTGCGGGTGGAGAAGCGTGTCCAGAATCCTGGGCTCGATCATTGCCACTGCTTCTTTGGGTGTCCGCATACCTTCGTCTACAAGGTCGCAGGCGATCTGCAGGGATGCCTGGGCTGTTCTCTTACCGCTTCTGGTCTGCAGCATATAGAGCTTGCCGTGCTCTACGGTGAACTCCATATCCTGCATGTCTCTGTAGTGATTTTCCAGTGTTTCGCAGACTTTTGTAAACTGCGCAAATGCCTCAGGGAATTTCTGTTCCATTTCAGAGATGTGCATGGGCGTGCGGATACCTGCAACAACGTCTTCGCCCTGAGCATTTGTGAGGAACTCGCCAAAGAGCTTCTTTTCCCCTGTGGCGGGATTTCGTGTGAAGGCAACACCGGTACCGCAGTCGTCGCCCATATTGCCGAATGCCATGGACTGTACATTTACTGCCGTACCCCAGGAATAGGGGATATCATTGTCGCGGCGGTAGACATTTGCACGGGGGTTGTCCCAGGAACGGAATACCGCCTTGATGGCGCCCATCAGCTGCTCCTTGGGATCGGCGGGAAAATCCTGGCCGATCTTTGCTTTGTATTCGGCTTTGAACTGTGAAGCCAGTTCCTTCAGGTCGTCGGCGTCCAGATCGACATCCTGGGTGACGCCCTTCTTTTCCTTCATCTTGTCGATCAGCTCTTCAAAGTATTTCTTGCCGACTTCCATGACAACATCGGAATACATCTGGATAAATCTTCTGTAGCAATCCCAAGCCCATCTGGGGTTGCCTGATTTTTCAGCGATTGCAAGTACCACGTCCTCGTTGAGTCCCAGATTGAGGATGGTGTCCATCATACCGGGCATGGAAGCTCTTGCGCCGGAGCGGACGGAAACGAGAAGCGGGTTTTCTCTGTCACCGAATTTCTTGCCGGTGATCTCCTCCATCTTTCCCACGTACTCGTTGATCTGCGCCTGGATCTCGTCGTTGATCTGACGGCCGTCTTCATAATACTGGGTGCACGCCTCTGTAGTGATGGTGAACCCCTGGGGAACAGGAAGACCGATATTGGTCATTTCTGCCAGATTCGCTCCCTTGCCGCCGAGAAGCTCGCGCATGTTGGCGTTTCCCTCGGAGAAGAGATAAACATACTTCTTGCCCATTAAAACATCCTCCAAAATATTGATTTCCTAAATATTTACAGTGGAAACAGACAACTCCAAGGAAACGGCTATCGCCGCCGGAGTCTATGTCGCAACCAACAGTATACCATATATTTCTGCCAATTTCCATACTTTTATGAAATTTCTGGTGAATAAACGGAAAATATTTTATAAGGTAGAAAACTGCTGCTCCCGTCTGCCGCTATTTTGGGATTGGATGCAAAAGCTGTTTGCAATTTCCCGTTTTGTATTGCAAAAAAGCTGGGTTTCTTCTATAATAAAAATAGTATGGATTCTGTGGGAAAATAGGTAAAGGGAATACAATGGTTTTTATAAGCGGGCGGGAGACGAATCCCTATTTCAATCTGGCGGCGGAAGAATATCTCCTGGAGTGTGGTACGGGAGACATTTTTCTGCTTTGGCAGAACAGACCGTCTGTCATTATCGGCAAAAACCAGAATGCCTATGCACAGCTCAACCTTTCCTTCATGGAAAACCATGGAATCCTGGCGGCGCGGCGCCTTACCGGGGGCGGCGCAGTATTTCACGATCTGGGGAATGTGAATTTTACTTTTATTACCGATGCGCCGACGCGGCGGGAAATCGATTTTGAACGGTTTGCCGTGCCCATTGCAGAGGTGTTGCAGAAGCTGGGTGTCCCGGCAGTTTTGGACGGCAGAAACGATCTGCTGGCGGACGGGCGCAAAATATCCGGAAATGCCCAGTGCGTCTATCCTGCAGGGGATGGGCGGCAGCGGCTGCTCCATCACGGGACGCTTTTGTTTTCGGCGGATTTGTCCTGCCTTGGCGGTGCACTCCACGTGGACCGGGAAAAGATGGAGAGCAAGGGAATTCAAAGTGTGGAGAGCCGTGTGGCGAACATACGGGATCTTCCTCAGTACCGGGGACCGGATACAGTGGAAGGATTTCTGGATGCGCTGACCGAAGCGGCCGCTGTGCGGTATGGTGCCCCCCGGGGATATACCCCAAAGGAGGCGGCAGCGATACAAGAGCTTGCAGATAAAAAATACAGCACCTGGGACTGGATCTTTGGCAAATCCGGAGCTTACTCTGTTACAAGAGAGCGGCGGTTTGCCTTTGGAACGGTGTCTGTGTCCCTGAATGCGGACAAGGGAGTGATCCGTCAGATCACTTTCGGAGGAGACTATTTTGGAATAAAAGACACGGAGCGACTGGCAGACCGGCTTATCGGCTGTCGGCTGGAGGAGGCGGCGCTGACGGCTGCTCTTGCGGAATGTGCGGATTATATACATGGAAGTACCAGGGGACAGATAGCGGAGCTGATTTTAGGCAAAAAAACGGGAGAGGCACTGTAAAATGGCAAAAAAAGAGATGGACGCTAAGATGCGGTATTTGTTTGAAGGAATTCTTTCTCTGAAAACGGTGGAGGAGTGCGGCCGCTTTTTCGAGGATTTGTGTACGGTGGTGGAGGTGATCGAAATGTCCAATCGAATGGCGGCGGCAAAAATGTTGTCGGACAACTGCACGTACGCGGAGGTTATGGAAAAAACGGGGCTTTCCACTGCTACCATCAGCCGGGTGAACCGCTGCCTGAAATACGGCAGCGACGGGTATACCACGGCGCTGCAGCGTCTGGATGCCGCCGATATGCAGCCCTTCGGAAAAGAGGACGAATGCGATGCGTGAGTCGTTGTATGCGGCGCTGGGAGCCAGCTATGACCAGCTGAACGCGGAGACGGATTATGAAGGATGGGCGGACTTTCTGTGCGCTCTTTTTGCGCGGCACAGTGCGATCCCTGTGACCAGTGTACTGGACCTGGCCTGCGGAACGGGGAGTATGACGCTGGCGCTTCGCAAGCGGGGATACGACATGACGGCTGTGGATATCAGTCCGGAGATGCTCGCCTGTGCCAGAGACAAAGCGGATGCGTGCGGGGCGGAGGATATTCTGTGGCTGTGTCAGGATATGCGTGCCTTTGAATTATACGGAACGGTCAGTGCTGTGGTGTGCTGTCTGGACGGCATCAATCATCTCACCGGGCCGGGAGATCTGGACCGGTGTCTTTCCTTGGTACACAACTACTTGGAACCAGGCGGGCTTTTTGTGTTTGACGTGAACACGCCCCGAAAATTTCGGGAGTTTTACGCAAACAACGATTACATACTGGAGGATGACGGCGTTTTGTGCTGCTGGCAGAATGAATATAACCCTCACCGGCAAATATGCACGTTTTCCCTGTCCGTATTTGAGAAAAATATAGACGGGACCTGGAGGCGTGCGGATACGGAACAGCGGGAGCGGTGCTATAGTCGCAAGAAGCTGACACAGTCTCTGGAGCGTACAGGATTTTCTGTAGAAGGTATTTATACCGGTTTTGCAATGGAGAAAGATTTAGAAGAGGCGTACCGTTGGTATATTGCTGCCAGAAGGAAGGGAGGCGAATTGAAGCAGGGGGTGAAAGCAGAGGGATAAGTGATGCTTGGGGCTGTTTTTTAGTGTGAATATTTTTCTAAAAAAATAGAAAAAGGTATTGACATTGAAATAGAGCTTTGCTATAATGTAAAAGCCGCGTGAGAGTCGGCAAGAGGGAGCATAGCTCAGCTGGGAGAGCATCTGCCTTACAAGCAGAGGGTCATAGGTTCGAGCCCTATTGTTCCCACCA